>CANPYW010000006.1 GCA_947588745.1 Candidatus Gastranaerophilales bacterium | reverse complement strand
TATTTTACCGTTTCCGATTTTAAAAATTCATATTCCACATTTATGGAAAAATCGCTTGAGGGCTTTTCTTCTCATTCATCCACTTACGATATAGGAATTGTATATGATAAAGATTTAGGTTTGTTTGTACTTCCTTTTTATCAGACATTCTGCAAGATATATGAAGCGGAGGATTATAAAACAATTCAAGGGTATAAAGACTGTATAAAAAGTTTTCTTGAAAATGATAAAATACCTGCAAATATAATACAGAGAGCTGCAGCAAAGTATGATAATTTTATTTCAAGAACTAATGAAATATTGCAAACGGAATACACATTAGAGTCTTTGCTGAATTTTTATAAGCCCGATTCTTTTTATAAAAAGATATATTCATCTGCAAGCGTTTTATATGCATCAAAAATATTTGAAAAAATGATGAATTTGGTAAATAATAAAGAAATTAAGGAAGAACATAAGAATATAGATTATTCAAATGTCGGAAGAAACGATAAATGTCCTTGCGGCAGTGGTAAAAAATATAAAAATTGCTGTATGAACAGGTGATAAATGTGGTAAAAAAATTGCAAGAATTACAAAAAGAAGATAGAATATATATATACGAATGGGGGCATATATGTATCAGAGAGTAAATTTTTTTGTATATTATATAATATCTTTCTTTTTAATAGGCACGGTTTGTTATGCCCAGGATGATGATATTATGCTTAAAGGGGATATGCAAAAGGCTTATGTATTTTATAATAATGCATTGATTAATAATTCGAATGCCGAAAATAACTTGAATATGTGTAGAGTCTTGCATTCTTTAAATGATAATAAAAAAGCAAAAGTGTATTGCTTAAAGGCTTTAGATATCACAGATAAAGGTAAAACTCCGGAGAATGAGATAAAATCATATATTTTGTCATCTTTAGGCGATATATATCAATCGGCATATAGAAACAATAACATTGCTAAAGATTATTATAAGCAGTCCGAGGAATTAAAAAATAAAGATCTAGATAAAACAGACAAATATGAGCTTGCCGAATTGTATAGAAATATGTCCAAGACATATTTTCAGGCTAATGAAACAGATTTAGCTCAAAAATACAGGCAAAAAGCTTTAGATATAGTAAAAGATAAAGATGACGAGCGTTTTCTTCTTATCAAAGCAGCGATATTAAATGATAAAGCAGAACAAAACTTAAAATCCAAAAATGAGAATAAAGATGAGTCAATTACTGATTTAGAAGAAGCAATAAAAATTGTAAATAATTTAAAACAATATGAAAATCCTATTCTATCTGCATCTATATATATCAATTTAGCAAAATGCTATGAAAATGACAGAAAAAACAAAGACAAATATATCAAATACTTAAATAAAGCAGCCATAGAAAGTGAAAAATTCCCGTTCAAGGCAGAAGAAAGCGAAAAGTTATCGGTTACAAATATGTCTATAGACGATTTAAAAATGCTTTATGAATTTTTCCCTTATAATGTGGAAGTTAATTTAGAGCTTGGTTTCAGATATATAGGTATAAATGATGAAATTTCAATGATGTATTTTAATCAGGCTGTTCAAATTAATAAGTTGGATGCTGCTATTTATTTAGGTATTGCCGGTTCATATTGCGAAAAGTATATAAAGACAAAAAATAAAGAATATTTATATTTGATGAATTCTAATTTGAAAGAGGCACTTAATATATCTCCGTATTCACCAAAATTATATAAGGGAATTGGTGTAATAAAATTTTTATTGGGTGATAGAAAAGAAGCTGAAAAAAATTTTGATAAATATGTTGAATACAGCGATGACAAGGCACTTTCTCATTGTAAATTAGCAGCTGAATATTGGGAAATGGATGATAAAGAATTAGCTGCTGAAATGGTTGAAAAACATATAGAAGAAGCTCTTCAGATAAATCCGGATATTGATGAAATATATATCAGAATGTTAATATCCGCATACAGACAAAATGGAAAAGATGATAAAGCTGAAGAGGTTAAAGATAAATTTTTAAGGAAGTAGAGTAAATAAGACAGATAGGAGATATAAATGACTTTGGTAAGTTCACGTATTGATACGGCAAAACTTGACAAAATTATGCAGGATTATGATTATAACAAATCAAATCTTATTGCAATGCTTCAAGGCGTACAGCAAATATATAAATATTTGCCCGAAGAAGCAATTACGTATATAGGCACAAAGGTAGAAGGGTTGTCACCCGCAACGGTATTCGGAGTTGCAACATTTTATGCACAATTTTCGCTTGAACCTAAAGGTAAATATGAAATTAAGGTATGCGACGGTACAGCCTGCCACGTAAGAGGTTCAATGCCCGTATTAAATGCCGTAAAAAAGAAAATACAATTAAAAGACGGTAAAATGACAACGGATAACGGTTTGTTCTCGTTAGAAACAGTCAGTTGTTTAGGGGCTTGCAGTTTGGCACCTGCAATGGTAATAAACGGTAAAATATACCCGAAAATGACGGAAGAGGCCGTAAGTATGATAATTGATGTATTATTGAAAGAGAATGAATAGTATGGAAATGATAAAATTAAACGTTGATATAAAAGAAGAACAAAGAAAAGCACAAGAAAAGATTAAACAACAGGGAAGAAGAATACTTGTGTGTGCGAGTACGGGATGTATTGCAAACGGTGCGTTGGAAATCATCGAAAAATTTAAAAAACTCGGTGCTGATGTATCCGTATTAAATAATGCGGAAAAAATGAGTGTTATACCGACGGGTTGTATCGGTTTTTGCGAACAGGGCGTGCTTGTCGTAATTCCTGACAGAAAACTTACGTACGTTCACGTAACGGAAGCGGATGTTGAAGAAATATACAATTCGTTAAAGACGGACACTATAATCGAACGTTTGTTGTACGTAGACCCCGCATTAAACAAGCGAATTGTAAATAATGAAGAAATGAACTTCTATGCAAAGCAAACAAGAACGGCATTAAAAAATTGCGGTCATATTAACCCCGAAAGTATTGATGAAGCTATAGCTGCGGGTGCATACAGTGCATTATCAAAAGTTCTTCAGGAAAATAATCCTGAAGGTGTAATAAAAGAAATAGAGGACTCCGGATTAAGAGGCAGAGGCGGCGGCGGTTTTGCAACCGGAAAGAAATGGAGAAGCGTATATCAGCATAGAGGCGGTAAATCTTATGTTATATGTAACGGTGACGAAGGTGACCCCGGTGCTTTTATGGACAGAAGCGTTATGGAAGATGACCCCAATAAACTTCTTGAAGGTATGGCAATTGCGGCATTCGCAGTAGGAGCGGACGAAGGATACATTTATGTAAGAGCCGAATATCCGCTTGCGATTAAACGTTTAAAAATGGCAATAAAAGCTGCCGAGGAAAGAAACCTGCTCGGAAAAAATATTATGGGAAGCGAATTCAGCTTTACCATACATATAAAAGAAGGTGCCGGAGCTTTTGTTTGCGGTGAATCTTCAGCTTTAATAGCTTCAATTGAGGGTGAAAGAGGTATGCCCCGTCCAAAGAACATTCACATGGCAGAAAAAGGATTATTTAAGCGTCCGACATTATTAAATAACGTTGAAACATTCGCAAATGTGCCTTTAATTATTCTAAACGGTTCACAATGGTTCAATAAAATGGGAACGGAAACTTCAAAAGGAACAAAAACATTTGCACTTACCGGTGAAGTAAATAATACCGGCTTAATCGAAGTACCTATGAATACTACATTAAGAGAAATTGTTTATGATTTGGGCGGCGGAATAAGAAACGGTAAAAAGTTTAAAGCCGTACAAATAGGCGGGCCGTCAGGCGGCTGCTTAACGGAAGAACATTTAGACATGCCTATGGACTATGACCAATTAACAAAAGTGGGTGCAATGGTCGGTTCCGGCGGTTTGGTTGTAATGAATGAAGATACTTGTATTGTAGAAGTGGCAAGATTTTTCATGAACTTTACGCAGCACGAAAGCTGCGGAAAATGTACTCCATGCCGGGAGGGTACAAAGCAAATGCTTGCAATATTAGAGAGAATAGTAAAAGGTCAGGGCAAAATGGAAGACCTTGATATGCTGGAAGAACTAGGGCGTGTTATAAAAGAAGGCTCTTTGTGCGGTTTGGGTAAATCGGCACCAAATCCGGTATTATCAACATTAAGATATTTCAGGGATGAATATATTGCTCATATAAGAGATAAGAAGTGTCCTGCGGGTGTATGCAGTGCATTAAAGCGTTATGAAATACAGGAAGATAAATGTAAAGGTTGTACAAAATGTGCAAGAAATTGTCCTGCGGGTGCTATTGAAGGAACAATAAAGGAACCGCATAAAATTAATCAGGAAAAGTGTATAAAATGCGGTGCTTGTATGGAAAATTGTCCGTTTAATGCGATAGTAACAAAATAGTCAGAATAAGGATAAAATCAATGAGTGATAAGAAAACATTATTTATAGATAATTTGGAAGTTGAATTTACGGACGAAAAAACCGTATTGGAAGTAATCAGAAACAACGGTTTTAATGTTCCGACATTCTGTGACCGTCCCGATTTAACTCAATTCGGAGCTTGCAGAATGTGTATTGTAGAGCAGGAAGGCAGGGGCATTCAGGCATCTTGTACAATGCTTCCGAGGGCGGGAATAAAAATACATTTAAATTCCGCAAAAGTAAGAAAAATAAGAAAGACCATATTGGAGCTGCTGCTTGCAAACCATAAAAGAGAATGTTTAACCTGTGAAAAATCGGGAAACTGCGAGCTTCAAAAGTATGCGGCAGAATATGGTATTACCGACATAAGATTTCCCAAATTGGAAGAAAAGAATTATTTGGAAACGGATACATCAAGTCCGTCATTGGTTCGTGACCCGTCAAAATGCATTTTATGCGGAGCTTGTGTAAGAGCTTGTACGGAATTTCAAGGTCATAGCGTATTGGGATTTGTAAACAGAGGTTCCAATACACAAGTACAGCCTATGAACGGAAGAAAATTAAGTGAAGTTGACTGTGTTTATTGCGGTCAATGTCAGGCTGTATGTCCGACGGGGGCAATATCAATAAAATCCGATATTGAAAAAGTATGGAGTGAAATAAATAATCCTGAAAAGAAGGTGGTTGTTCAGGTTGCACCGTCCGTAAGAGTTGCTTTGGGTGAGGAATTTAACCTTGAACCGGGAGAAAATACAATCGGAAAAATATATTCAGCCGCAAGAAAATTAGGTTTTGACCTTGTTTTCGATACTAATTTTTCGGCAGATTTAACAATAACCGAGGAAGCTGCAGAGTTTGTTCAAAGGTTTATGAATAAGAAAAACCTTCCGTTATTTACATCCTGTTGCCCCGCTTGGGTCAGATATGTGGAAACTCAGCATCCCGAATTAATAAATCATCTTTCAAGCTGTAAATCGCCTCAAGGTATGATGTCGGCTGTTCTGAGGGGATTTTTGGGCAAATATTATCCGGAATACAATAAGAATAATACTGTTATTGTATCCGTAATGCCTTGTACCGCAAAGAAGTATGAAATTACAAGAGAACAAATGGCAGGCGAAACGGATTATGTTTTAACTACTCAGGAATTTGCCAAAATGATAAAAAATGCGGGAATTGAATTTAAACAATTAAAAGATGAAAAAGCCGATTCACCGTTTGGTTTATATTCGGGAGCCGGAACAATATTCGGAGCTTCCGGTGGAGTAGCTGAAGCAGCGATTAGAACCGCTTATAATATAATAACGGGTGAAGAATTGTCAAATGTAAATATTACCGAATTAAGAGGCGTAGGTGCAAATTCAAGAACCAAAGATACCGTTATTGATATTAAAGGTACAAAAGTAAAAGTAAGAGTCGTATCAACATTAAAAGAGGCTGAAAAATCAATTAAAGAATTAAAAGAAGGTAAAGCCGATTTTGGTATGCTGGAAGTTATGGCTTGCCCCGGCGGCTGTGTAAACGGCGGAGGACAGCCCGTAAGCTGTTTAAATTCTTTAATAAAAGCAAAACGTGCCGCAGGATTATATAAAGAAGATGAAGATTTACCGTTGAGAAAATCGCATCAAAATCCCGATATATTAAAGTTGTATACGGAATGTTTAGGCGGGAAGTTTGGAAGTGAACAGGCACATCACCTGCTTCATACCGAATATACCAATAAGTTTGTAAATTCATATAAAGATATATAAACTTAATATAATCTTGACAATATGATAAAGTTGAGATAACCTGAATATAAAATAAAGGAAAATTAATGTTATTTAACAACGTACAAATGATGAATATGATGATGCAAATGCAAGGCGTTAAGTCAGGCAGTCATTGTTTTGTACGAATGTGAAATTACTCGTTTAAAATAATAAAAAAGCTGCCTAAATCAGGCGGCTTTTTTTGTTGATAAAAGTTAAAGGAGTAATTATGATAACATTAGCTGAAAAAAATAATTTTAATAAATCAAAAAGCAATAAAGCGTATAATACATCATTTAAAGGTAATTTCAAAGGTATTACAAAGGCTGCGGATGTATTTATAAAATCACAGGAAAATTTATCTTCCACTCGTTTTATACAGGATACAATAACCAATTGGGCTCCTAAAGCCGTATTTTCAAGAAGCATTGCCGATTTTTCCGAAATGAGTTTTTTAGAGTTTTTGGAATCGGGAATATTTTATTTTGCATCACCTCTTTTGGGCGAAAAACTTTTCAGAAATAAAGTATTTAAAAATTTTGCCCCCGAAAATTTGCGAAAACAGATTAATGAAAATATACCCAAAACGGTTGAACAGATAAAAAATTCAAATTTGGCAGATGAAATTAAGAAAAGAACCATAGCTCAAAAAGCGGGTATTGTACTGGCATGTACGGCTATTCCCGTTGCGGAGTATACTTTAAGTTTTGCCAAAAATTTATTTACACTTAAGACGTTTAAAAAAAGTAATTTTGACAGTATTGCAAATTTAAACAAAAGTGACGTAAAAGAAGATAAAGAACAACAAAAGAGGGTGGAAGCCCATTCAAAATATCAACTGAAAAAAGCCGGTGTAATTTCTGCCGCAGGAATTATTTTAGGCACTTTGCTTGCCGTTAACGGACATAAATCCGATAAACTGCAAAAATTATCGGAAACAATATTAAACCCCGGAAAGTCTTTTACGGATTTGTTACATTCGAATAACGTAAAACCGAATAAATTTACTGAAGCAGTAAAGAAAATAAGTTTTGATTTTAAGAATGAAAACGGAAAACTTGCATTAAGTAAAGGACAATTAGGTTTAACGGCGATTTTAGGACTTTTCGGATATTCAAAAGCTGCGGAGGACAGGGGAAAATTGGATGTTATGGAAGTTTGGACAAGAGTTCCCCTCGTTGTATTTTATACTATCGTAGGAAGCGAATTGTTTGAAAAACTGTTCGGAAATATTCTCAATAAGAAAAATATTTTCCCCGATTTATTGACAAAAAATGCCGAAGGAAAAGTCAGTACACCTCAAAGACATGAACTTCCGAAATTGGCAAGAAAGCTTGCAGCGGAACGTAATACGTTACCGCAAAAAGAACTTGAAAGATTAACTAAAGAAAAAGCCGTTGTATCTTTAGTTCCCTATGCTTTCAGTATAGTATTTATGGGGCTTGCACTATCTGCACTTACACGTTTTGCAACACAGATAAGGTATAATAAACAGCATAAACAAGATGGGGCAACACCGGAGTATATAAAACAAACCCATTTACCCGAAATTTATAAAAACTTTAGTCTGTAGTCTTTTTATTCTTTTGAACGTAATATATACCGATTGAAGCGGCAAGAATAAATAAAACGGATGTAATATGTGCAATATGGAAATAGCCGATATTTAAAACACTGTCAATTCTTAAAGATTCAACTATAATTCTTACCAATGAATATAAAATTATGTAAAGAAAGAAAATAAAACCGTCATGCCTGTTTGTAAATTTCTTAAGAACCAAATACAAAATTATAAAAATACAAATGTTAAGCAAAGATTCATATAGAAAAGTAGGATGAAAAAATTCATAATTTCTGTATTCTAAAGGCCTTGAAGCAAAAGGAATAAAGAGTTTCCAGGGTAAATTCGTAGGAAGTCCGAAGGCTTCGGAGTTAAAGAAATTTCCCCACCTTCCTATAGCCTGACCCGTAATAATTCCGAATGAAAACAAATCAGCATATCTTAAAAAGCTTATTTTCATGCTTTTTGTATAAAAAAGCCCAAAAATAATACCTCCAATTATCGCACCTTGTATGGAAATTCCACCGTTCCAAATAGCGGGTATTTCTTCTGGATGTCGAAAGAAATAGCTATAATCCATAATTACATAATAAAGTCTTGCGGAAACCAGCCCCGCAAAAATCAGCAAAAAAGAAATATCACAAATAATATCAACCGAAATATCTTTAAAATATTTACGTCTGATAAGTAGTATAACCAAAATACCCGTAAGCATGGCTAAAGACATCATAACGCCATACCAGCGAACATCTAAACCGAAAAGTGTAAAAGCAATATCACCGGGGGACTTAAACATTTATCCCTCATTCTCGTTAACGGGAACATTATTATCTGAATAATTTAATTCATTCTGAATTTGTTCATCTGTTGATGATTGTTTGTTATCATATATTTCAGTATATTCTTTAATTTTTTGATTTAATTCTGAAATTTTGTTGTTAACTTGCTCTGTTTCAGGTGCATTAGTTTTCTTTACCAGATATTCATTGTAAGTTTCAATTACATCTGTGGCTTTATTTGTAAATTCTTCAATTTCTTCCATAGAAAGTTCTGGAACATTTCCGAATGTATCCGGTGCTTTTTCTATAATTTTATAAGCTAATGCTTCTTTAGACATTGCAAGTGTATAGTATGTATCTGCAAAATCAGCATTTAATTCCTTAACTTTTTCAAGTTCTGTTATTGCATCTTCGTAATTACCAATGCTTGCATAAGCAACACCAAGATTATAATGAGTTTGATAAACTTCATTATCCAAATCAAGACTGGATTTTAATCTGCAAATAGCTGTTTCGGCGTCACCTTTATTCATGTAAGCCTGTGCTTTGTTGTTAAGTTCTTGAATAGCTAGATTATTTATGCATGCACTTGTTAAAACAGACATAATCAGTATAGTTAAAAGTAATAAAGTTTTTTTCATAAATCACCTAATTTTTATAATAATATAAACTTAAAATGAATAATTGGCAATATTTTAAAAATAAGATACAATATTTGAAGTATAAGTTAGAAAAGAGATTATCATGAGTGAATCGGATAAAATTGTTTCGTTAAAAAACGCAAGAAAAACAGTAAAACAGAATAATGAAGAAACGGGAGAAAAACAAGAGCCTGTTTATTGCAGTTTTTGCCACAGACCAAATACCCAGGTTGCAAAGATGGTGCAAGGTCCCGGGGTTAATATATGCTCTGAATGTACAATGATTGCAGTTCAATATTTAATATTGGAAGATAAACTTCCGTCTGGAGAAGCTCAAAAAATCCTCGATATTTTTTGGAGTAAGGTGAAATAATGCCGGAATTGTCGAAACTCCAAATTCGGGCTAAAATAATGGCCGTTATATCTGAAATTAAGTCGGTTGAAGAATATAATGTTGAACTGTTACAAAAATATGTTGATTGTTTAGATAAAATAGATGATAAAAAAGCTCTTCTTTCAATATTCTTAAAGGAATATATTAAGCTTGAAGAAAAAAAGTGTTTGTTTATTTCTTACCTTCTAAAAGAAATTATACCGCTTGATGTAATTTCAGAGGTTACATTGGAAGAAATTAAATCAAAGTTATTATCGGATGAGATGAAATATAAACTGGTGCAATTATTGAGAGTCGCCGGTGTATCTTGCGATTTTAATGAACTTCCTATGTATTTTGAAAAACCGGAAGATGTTATAGATTTAGAAACCCAAAAATTACTTGAAAAAGCAACATTTAACCCGGAGTCCATGCTTGATTTTTTGGATTTTATATCGGCAGTATCTTCTAATGACAGAAATATATTACTAAAATCCCTTGCAAATGATTATCAGGGAAATATGCTTGCAAATATTATTTATCCTATATTGTATTCCGATTTTGATGATGAATTTATATTATCGGCCATAGAAATCTTATCAAATTCAAAATCGTCATTAGCTATTGCCCCTTTTAATTATTTGATTGAAACATCAAATAATAAAAATATTGTAAATTCCTGTAAAACCGGATTGAAAAAACTGAAACTTGCAGGTGCTTCCGAAATAAAGGCTGATAAATATTTTGCTGAAATAATGAGAGAGTCCTCTCCTGCAGAATTTTATACTACAATTCCCGACGGAAATTCTAATCAGGCATTGCTGATATCAAGAAAAACAAACGAGAAAAAATATATATTAATGGCAGTTGTTATAAATGATAGTATAGGTATTCTTGACGCTTTTGGTTTTTATAATATAACTTCTGATGAGTTATTAAAGGTAATTGCCAAATTCTATCAGTCGGAAGGTCAATACAGTGTTGTTCCCGGATATATCAAAACTCGAATTAATGATGCGATTGAAGTTACAATAAACAATAAAAGAAAATTTCCTTATGAATTTATATGCTGGATGCCTTTACTATTCGATATAGAACCCCTTAAATATTCGATTAGCGATTATGTTGAAAAAAATTTTAATCTTAAAAATTTTCAAAAAGATGAAATTTGTATTCTATTGACTAAAGAGCATACTTTTAGGTGGTTTATTTCTGAAAGTGATAATAAGTTAATAAAGTCTATATTTGACAAATTCTATAATTTAGAAAATTTTGATATCGAATTATTAAACAATGATTTAAAAGAAAACATAAGTACTATTTTTGACGAATATAACGAAAAATTGTGGAAAAATAAATTATATAACTTAATTTACCTGCTTAACACATCTAATGAACAAAAAGAAGCTGAAATGTATTATGCTATAATAAAAAATAATGATTTATTCTATCTGTTTAAAACAATTATAATGCAAAGAAGTATATTTAATTATGCAGTGAAACTAAAAGAAAATTTAAAGGACGCAAAATATTCTGTAAATATATTCACAAAAAATAATGATGTTAAAAAACAATATGATATGAAAAAAATTGAGAATTTAATTGAATTTTTGAGAGGAAATTGGTTAGATGGATAAAATTTTAGGGCTTGATATAGGCAAAAAAAGAATAGGAATTGCAATAAGTGATGCAATGGGCTTAATAGCACATCCTGTAGAAACTATATCCAGAGAACCGGACGAAAAATCAATTGAAAAAATTAAACAAATTTGTAAAGATAACTGTGTAAAGATTATTGTAGCCGGATTGCCAAAAAATATGAATAATACAATAGGTGAGCAGGCACAAGATTGCATTAATTTTTGTGAAAATTTTAAAGATGAATTTGAAATAATATATGAAGATGAACGTCTTACAAGCAGGCAGGCAGAATATATTTTGGCTGCAACCGGGCGAAAGTATACTAAAGATAAACAGCTTGTTGACTTAAAAAGTGCGTGTTTAATTTTACAACAATATTTAGATAGAAAGTGAGATAATATGACAAACGAAAAAGAACAATTGATTGAAACACTCGATGAACAAGGTAACAAAGTTAAATTTGAACTGTTGGACGTTGTGACCGTTGATGATAAAGAATATGCTTTATTGCTTCCAAAGTCAGATGAAGAACATAAACACGATGATGAATGCGAATGCGGCTGCTGTGATGATGAAGTACTTGTTATGCGTTTAAAAAAAGACGGCGAAGAATATTCATTTGAACAAATAGAAGACGATGCAGAATTTGACAAAGTAGCTCAATATATTGAAGAAGTCGAAGATGAAATCGATGAATAATTATTAAAAATCAAAACTGGAACAATTATTTAATAGAATTATTCTTGAAATATGGCTAATTATTTATTAATATTTTATATAAATCATGATTTTGTAAGGAATATCTATGTTTTATAACAATAGTCTGGATAAAATCGGACAAAAATACGGAACAGACAAAGCAACACGTTATATTAGGGATGACGAAGAATTAGAAGGTCATAATTTATTAAAATATTATGAATATTTTTTGCAGAATATACGAAATGAAAATTTTACATTAATTGAATTTGGTTCATTAAGAGGTTCATCATTAAAGACTTTTAAAGAATATTTCCCTAATGCAAAGATTGTTGGTATTGATTTAAAAGAAATTAATGTAAAAGAAAGCCGTATTGATATTATATGTGCTGATGTAAGAAAATTGCCAGAATTGACAAAAAAAATAAAACCTTACAAAGGAACTATCGGCTGTATAATTGATGATTGTAATCATTCCTGGTATACACAAAGAGTATTGTTTGAAACATTTTTTCCGTTATTAAATTCGGGCGGTTATTATATTGTAGAAGATTTAATCTTTGGCTCGTCCGGTACGTGGCTGGAACCGCCAGTTCTTGATGCACAGCCATTTTTCGATTATATGAGAGATAGACTTTCTATTTTTAGAGGGTCTGAACTTTTTGGACAGGCAAAGCACAGACCTTTATTTTCTGAACTTCCAAAACATATTCAAGATATTGAATTGGACATGGAAATGGTATCATTTGCCCCGGGTGCAATTATTATCAAAAAAAAATAAATAAATTAATGTTGTAGTTTGGGGTTTGCGGTAGGGAGGTAAGTATGAAAATTAAATTTTTAAATATAATGTCAATTTTGTTTTTCATATTTACAATGGCATGCAGCTTCCTATATATTATGTATTATTTACAATATGACCTTTTAATAAGGCATGATCAAACATTATGTTTTAACAGAACATTTCTTAGCCCTGAGCATGGACGTTATGTTTCAACTTTTCTTAGCGAATTATTAATAGAAAAACTGCCCCGCTTTTTTAAAATCCATACAAATGATTTTGAATCAGTCGCTGTTGCTCCTTTTAAATCAATATTAGCAATATTAATATGTTTATTTCTTACTCATTGTGCTTTTTTATTTAAAGAAGATGAAAATTCTTCCAATGAACAATCTGATGTATTTAGCTTTAAACTATTGATAAAAAATATGTTTAAACCTGCATTTGTTATATGCTACATATTAATATTTGCTTTAATAATGAGGTTCGAAACAGAATATCTTTCTCTTATTGAAACTATGGTATTTTTTGAATATCCGCTTAGTATGATATATTTTATTCCATTTTTTAGCAGCATAACATATATTTTTGTAACTGATAAAAAATTGAATAAGAAAACTGCAGTAATTTTGGCACTTGCGACTTTCCTTTTGGGGATTAGTGTTGAAATTTATAATTGCCCCACGTTTTTTGGCTTTTCTTTAGTAATTTTATTTATTTTGCTAAAAAAACAATCGTTTCAAAAAGCTAATTTAAAATTTTTTATGGTATTGTATATTACATACCTCTTTTCGTTACTGGTTTATTATATAAGCCCAAATGATGTAGATTTCAACTATGAAGGAAGTTTTGTTGATTATATACATTCAAACTTGTTAGATTTTATTAAGTATTTTTATTATATTTTTTATTATAAAGTAAGAATTTTTATATATTCTATTTTAGGTTTAATTCTTTTAATTTTATTGTTTAATCGTTCGCAAAAAGAAAATAACAAAAAATTTATATATATTATATTAACAAATATATTGGTATTTATGTTGTATTTTTTATCTTCATTTTTGTTTGGGTTCTGTGAAAGTAATCATTTTTATTTTTTTGATATAAAATGGCAAATTTGTTTCTATTTAGTTAATATGTTATTTTTTATCCTATCTGTTTCTTACTTTTTGGATACGAATAAAAAATTGAAATCAAAATCTGATATTATAAAAATAATTATGTGTGTGATTATTTTAGCTTTGTTCCATAAAACATTGATTGTTCAGGCAATTAAAGATATTAAAACAGAGCATAATCAAATAAAAGAACTCAAAGAAAATATATATAGAACCGAAAAATGGGCATTAAATTCCAATTCAGAATATGTATATATGCCTTTAAGTTATAAAAGATTATGTATTATATATGATACGTGTTATATAGAATATTTTAATAACGCTAATAGTAAGTTATCGAATAAAAAAGATGTAATTTTTACTGATGACTATGATTATGAAAACATTTTTGCGGAAGAAGAAATAGAAAAATTACATTTTACTAACTTATTATGATTGAAAGAGTGCCTAATATTTATTTTTAAATTTTTTTAAACTATAAAACTATTTATAAGAATTCAAACGATTTGAACTGAATAATTTTACTAAATTTTCTTCTAAAGCCTTTGTCATAAGTCTATTATTATATCAAAAAGCAGATAATTATATTTATTAAACAATATTTAAAAACGGACACAGAGTGGACACAAGAGAAATTTAAAACCGGCGGGATTGGTTTAAATAAAGGCAAAAAGAAACTGTCGATGGCGGGAATTTGCTTAGACCGTAGGCGAGTATATGAAATACGAGCCGTACGGGATAAGTATGCGTAAGCTGAACCCCATTGTTTGCGAACATTTTTGAGCAAACAATGCGGTGAAAGTCCCAAATCATTAATTTTATTTTTTTAAAAGAAACTGTCGATGGCGGGACTTGAACCCGCAAGGAAAATCCACACGCCCCTCAAACGTGCGCGTATACCAATTCCGCCACATCGACGTTATATTAATATATTAAAATGATAGTTCACTTTCGTCAATAGATTATGTTAAAATAATAATATGAAAAATAAATTTAGAAAAATTTGTACGATAATAGTTAAAGCACTATGCGTTGTTGCTATATTATTAATCATTTATTCTATACTTATCGAGCCCAATTTATTAAGGGTTTATTCCAAAGACCTTTACCTGCCGAATTTTAATAAAGAACATAACGGACTTAAAATTGCGATTGTTTCGGATTTTCATGTTTTAAAATACGGTATTAACGAGAGCAAAATTAAAAAAATCGTAGAAAAAACCAATGCCCAAAATCCCGATTTTATTTTTATACTTGGTGATATTGATTGCAAAACTATTCTTAAATATAAAATTGACCAAAACAGTTTAATTGACAGTTTTTCTAAATATCATGCTAAATACGGGGTATATTCCGTTTTGGGAAATCATGATTATAACGGAGATAAAACAATAGATAAATTGCTAAAAAAATCCGATATAACTTTACTAAAAGGTGCTTTAGCAAAAGTAAAAGTTAACGGTAAGGATATATATATTTATGGATTAGACGACTTTTGGCATATAGCTTATAAGAAGAGGCTTATAGATAAAACTAATCAAAATGGTTCAATTATTGTATTATCTCATAATCCAGATGCATTTCCTTTTATTCCCCCAAATGTTTCACTGGTACTCAGCGGGCATACTCACGGCGGTCAGGTATATTTGCCTTTAATCGGTGGATTGTTTTGTTCTTCCATGTATAAACAGCGTTTTATAAAAGGTTATGTTGTCGAGAATAATAAACATATCTATGTTACAAGCGGTTTAGGAAGCTGGATGCCCGTTCGTTTTGGGAATATCCCTGAAGTTGTTATTTTAAACCTGTATTCTCAAGACTCTTTTCCCGATAAAAAAATTATAAATACGCCACCGAAACATCAGTTAATTATTATTGATATGGTTAAATTATATTCTTTTTATCTTAAAGTCTTTAAAAATAAAAAAATAAATCTGTCTGATTAAAAACTTTACATTATGAGCTATATCAAATAAAATTATTATGGGATACAGGGTATGAATTATATTTGGTATTTTTTAATATTGGTATCAATTGTTTTTGGTGTGATTAACGGTAAACTTAATGAAGTTGCACTGGCTATTTTTTCGGGAACGGAACTTGCCGTTCGGATAGCACTTACTTTAATCGGCATTATGACTTTTTGGCTCGGAATAATGAAGGTTGCCGAGAAATCAGGTTTGGCAGAGTTTATTTCCAAACTTATTACACCTCTTGCCATTAAGATTTTCCCCGAAATTGATAAACACAACAACGTTATAGGTGATATTGCAATGAATTTTTCCGCTAATGCTTTAGGGTTAGCCAATGCGGCGACTCCCATAGGCATAAAAGCCATGGAAAAACTGCAGGAAATAAATATCGATAAAGAGAGTGCTTCAAATTCTATGTGCATGCTTTTGGCAATGAATACTGCGGGGTTTCAATTAATCCCTGCCACTGTTATTGCAATACTTGCCGCCAACGGATGTAAAAATCCCACGTCAATAATTGTGCCGACTCTTATTGTTACCGGCAGTGCATTTATTTCTGCAATTTTGTTATCACGATTTTTGCAAAAAATATTTCCGCCGCAAAACCGGCAAGAGGTAAGCGATGTCGGTTAAAGCAGTTATTGATTTAATATCCGTTTTACTTCTTCCGTCAGTAATCCTGATAATTTTGACGGTTGCACTTGTAAGAAAAGTTCCCGTTTATGAGGTTTTTATTGAAGGTGCTAAAGACGGGGTGAAAGTAAGTTTTAATGTAATACCGTATCTTGTTGCAATGATTGTTGCAATATCAATGCTGAGAGCATCAGGGGCTTTAGAATCCGTTGCGGCGATTTTTTCAACATTATTGAATAAAATTAATTTGCCTGCGGAAATTCTTCCACTTGCATTTATCCGTTCGTTATCGGGAAGTGCCGCCATAGGAATTTTTTCCGACATAATAGCCAATAACGATATTAATTCTTACACGTCAAAACTTGCAGCCATAATGCTGGGCAGTTCAGAAACTACTTTTTATGTCTTGACGGTCTATTTTGGTGCCGTTGGTATAAAAAAATATCGCTATTCGTTGATATGCGGATTATCTGCCGATTTAGTCGGAATTATTATGTCCGTTGTTGTTGCAAGATGTTTCTTTTCTTAGATAAAAAATTTTGATATAATTGAACTATGAAAAAATTTATTGTATGCATAATATTTTTTATATTTTCTTGTTTGGTTGTATTACCCGCAAGGGCGGATATAATTCCTTTGAGTTCCCAAAATATTAAGCATTACGGAATAGGCGTTTTAAATATGCCGCAAAGCTATAAAGTTTATCAATATCCTTATTGGGATTCAAAAATATTGCGGGAAGTAAATTATGATAATCTGAAAAAATCAGCCATTGTAAACTCGGTTGATATGAGGAAAGTATCTTATGTGGCTTATGTCCCGTCCGAAAACGTAGCTCTTTTAACGGTTGATTTAAACCCTGGTAACGATTGGTACTGTGTATTTTTAAATCAGGAAACCGGCGAAACGGGCTGGGTATATAATGACAGTCCCAATGCTTTTTATACGTACAGAAAACTGTTTTATACCTTTGGTAAAAAATACGGCATAAGAATGTTCAGTGATTTAACCAATGATGAAAAAGTATTATATGCAAAAGAAGACACAGACTCTCAAATAATTGAAAAATTAACGTATCCCAAATTTATTACCTTTACGGTAATAAGAGGCAATTGGATGCTCGTTTCCGTTAACGATATGACAAAACAAGCCAAAGTCGGCTGGTTTAATTGGCGTAACGATGACGGAACATTAAACATGTTTCCTAACTTTAAAGACCAAAATTAGATTTATATTATTTAATTGGTTGTTTCGTCTTTATCTTTATCAAAAGGAAGAGATGCCGAATATTCGGCTAAAATTCTTGCAATATCGGAGCCTTTTATTACAACTTCAAGAATAAGCTGTGCATTAATTAAAATTTTATCGGTGTATTCCAATGTATCGGTATCAAAAATTTCAAATTCGAGAAAATCCGCACCGACATAGTTTATTCTTCCGTATCCCTCGCTTGCACCCCATTTCATAAATACAAGCTGTCTTTCAAATAATTTTAATTTATCTACCAGTCGCATATTTATCTCCACATATCTACTAATATAATAATGAGATAATATTTATTAGTCAAATTTATTATACAAAAGTTAATAGATTATAATCGTCCGATAATTTCCAAAAGCAGATTTTTAAAATTTAATTTAACTTTTTCTGCCGTTTGAATTACCTCCTGATGATTTAGGGGATTATTCGTCACTCCTGCCGCATAATTTGTAATGCAGCTTATGCCGAGAACACTTATTCCCGCATAATTTGCTACAATAGCTTCGGGAACAGTTGACATACCTACGGCATCCGCACCTAAAATACCGAACATATTTATTTCAGCCGGAGTTTCATAACTCGGCCCCGTAGTGGCTGCATAAATACCTTTTTGATACTTAATATTTAATTTTTCGGCAGAATTTTCCGCTATATTAATCAATTGCTCCGAATAAACCTTTGTCATATCAGGAAATCTTACGCCTAATGTTTCGTCATTCTTTCCTATTAAAGGATTAGTACCCATAAAATTAATATGGTCGGTAATAAACATTAAATCACCCGGAGTAAAATTTTTATTAACCGCACCTGCCGCATTTGTTATTATTAATGTCTTAATACCGAGCATTTTTAACACTTTTATCGGGAAAGTAATTGTAGCCATGGAATATCCCTCGTAAAAATGATATCTGCCCTGCATCATTACAACATTTTTACCGTTAATTTCGGCAAAAACAAGCCTGCCTTTGTGTCCTAACACATTTGAGCTTTCAAATCCTTCAATATCTTTATAAGGAATAGCCTCTGATTTGAATGAATCCGCAAAATCACCCAGCCCTGAACCTAAAATAATTCCGATTTCGGGCAAAAAATCATTTATTTTGGATTTAATGTAATTTACTGCTGTTTCCATATCATAACCCCACAGATATAAATAAGAAAAATGCCGATGTTAAAGCCCCCGTTATTAAACAGTAATACCCGAAAAATGATAATGAGTATTTACCTACAAATTGAAGAAAATATTTAATGCACAAATAGCCCACAACACCCGATACAATTGTTCCGAGTATAATTGCCGTCCAATTAAAAGTAAGCGTTTCTTTTAAATCAAGTTTAAAAAGAGGATAAACCATTGAAGCTCCCAAAATTATGGGAATACTTAAAAGAAACGAGTATCTTGCAGCCGCAACTCTTGATTTCTTATTAAACAGTGCGGATGATATCGTTAACCCCGAACGGGAAAATCCCGGAAAAGCCGCTAATCCTTGTGCTATTCCCATTATAATTGAGGTTTTTAAATCGATATTATCCTGTTTTTCGGGTAACCTTTTAGAATAGAATTCACTTAAACAAAGTAAAACCCCTGTTCCGATTAACAGAAATCCGACTGCTATCGGGTTAAAAAGTAATTTTTCCGCAATATCCGAAATCGGCAAAGCAACTCCTATTGTAATTATTGTTCCTATAGTTATATAAATACCCATTTTTGCATTATTATCGGAAAAATTTCTTGTTTTAACCGCATTGAATAAGGCTTTTATTATTTGAAAAACATCTTCCCTGAAATATATTAAAACCGCTATTAAAGTACCTAAATGAAGCATTATATCAAGAAATACTTCTTGGGATGACTGTGCTTGAAGCTCGTTTGCACTGAATACTTTATATAAGTTTGAGGCAATCACAAGATGTCCCGAACTTGATACGGGTAAAAACTCGCTCAAACCCTGTACAATTCCCATTATTATTGCTTGTATTATATGCATTATTCTTCCTCAAAATAACTTGCACACGAATTTTGTGTTTCCCACACCGAAATTTTGGATACATTCGGTATTACTTGTTTTAGTTTATCATAAATAAATTTTGAAATAATTTCGCTCGACGGACTGATATTTTGAAATTCTTCCAAATTATTTATGTCTTTATGGTCAAGCATTTTTAAAATTGCGTTAAGCTCTTTTTTTAATACTTTGAAATCAACCAAAAGATTTGATTTATCAAGTTTATCGCCCTTTATATATGCTTCAACTTTCCAGTTATGCCCGTGTTGATTTTCGCATTCTCCGTTATAATTCAGCAGGTGATGTGCTGCGGAAAAATAACTTTCAACTTTTAATTCGTACATTATACAATCTCCCGAAAGGAGGGAAGCCGTTTTAGAAGCTTCCCTCTTAAACTTTTACATTATGCTTTCCAATTTCATTATTGTTTCCCTGTGGTCGGCAGCAAACTCATGACCTCTTGCCTCAATAGCCAGTTTTAAAATGTACGGTAAGTTTAAAGCTTTACCTTCTTTCAGGTTATTGCAATATACTTCTTCATAATTGTCGGGTATTCTCAATGACCAATTTGAATCGCCTGATGTTCCGGGGCGGTTATATACTTCATATAATCCGAATAAATCTGTAAAGAATATTTGAATATTTTCCGCCTTGCACGCAAACAATTCTACAAATTTATTTTGAGTTAAGAATTTTGCATCTTTTGATATTCTGACGGCTATTTCTTCTCTTTCTTCATCCGTTGCATCGGGGTATAAATCTTCGGCGAGATTTTTACCGTTTAAATATCCCGCTTCACTAAATACGGTTGAATCGGCCCACATTGCAATAGGCTCGTTGTCATGAGTACCAACCATTGCCCAGCTTCTCGGTGTAATATTTTTACATCTGTAGGGATGTTCGGGTTTTTCGGGTACTACAAACTGAATTAACTTCATGCCCTGTAAATCGTATTCTTTCATAACGCTTACAACGGGATAAGTTAAAGTGCCTAAGTCCTCGCATACAATTGAGTCTTTATCAAGCCCGACCTCTTGAGCTGCAGCTATAACAATTTTTTCAACCAAGGCTCCGTATCTTTTTATCTGTTCTTTTGTAAGTTTTAGTATACGTTCTTCTTTATCGGCCTCAACTTCGTCATTTAAGTCATCCGTAGTTGCTATGGCATATTTTGATAAGACAGGATGTTCGGGTGAAGAATATAATCTTCCCGCACCTTCTTCTATTTTCGGTTTTTTACCCGCAACATATACCCAGGGGTCAATTAAACCTACCATGTGGTCAATTCGCACACCGCCCGGATTTTCTTTGAACATTTTTTTATAAAGTTCTTTCATCAGTAAGCCGCCCTCACCCAAAGAACCGTCTTTATTGAACAGTTTTTCGGGATCCATAACGGGGAAACCCCACATTTGACCGTCTTTTGAAAAATAATCCGGAGGGCAGCCCAAATACCATCCTTTTAAGAAATATGACTGATATGCCCAGTTATCACGATCGGAAAATGCTACTTGCCTGTCCGCAATCATTTTCATTCCTTTTGATTGGGCATATTCTCTTGTTTTTGTGTTCTGTTCTGATATTACGAACTGACAGAACGAATAAAACTCGATTACATCGGCATATTTTGATTTTAATTCGTTAATTCTGTTTGCATATTCTGCTTTTTGTTCTTCCGTTTGAGGATTATACAGTGACTTATCTGTTTCCGATTTCCACATCGGCCAGTAATCGTTTTTATGTTCAACGGTCAATGCTTCATATAAAGAATCTTTTTCAAGCCAAAATTGATTTTCCTGCTTATATGTTTCGAATTTTGATTTTAATTGCGGGCAATCCGCTTTCTTAAAATTCTCAAATGCTTCTTTAAGTGCTTCTTCCTGTGCATTAAAGATATATGAATATGCTGTTCTGTTTGTATCTTTGTTCGGATTATTTTGAGTTATTTTGTTATATGTTTCATAAGAAAGAATATTGTGCCATTCATCCGTTGTTAATTGCTCCAAGTCAATGAATAAAGGATTATTTGAAAAAATTGTGCCTGTGTACGGTGAAGCATCAATGGATTTTGTTTTACCCGACGGCCCTAACTGTATATCGGTGAAAATTCCCGAAAGATAATCGATTAAATTTTTTGCGGCATTGCTGTTTGATGTTCCGAACCCCGTATTTTTACCGTTTTCTGCGGGAAAACTGTTGGCATGCGAAATAAATGCAAAGTGTTTTTTCCCTAATACATTTAAAGCTTCCTTAATGATATTTTTAGCCTCAACATTTAAAAATGGTGATGTTTTTTGTTCATCGCAATAAGTCATAATTCACATATCCTTAAAAACTACCTACCATTTTATTTTATATGCTTTAATTCGTTTTTACAAGATGTAACAATATAAAAAGCAGGGATATAAATTTCCCTGCTTTCGGATTAAAAAATTTTTATTATATATTATCGTAATATTCGTTCGTTTTAGCTGAAAGTTCATTTATCGTATCGAAAAAGGTTTGTTTATTTTCTTCCGCTTTCAGATAATCCAATACTTCTTTTTTCGTACCTTTGCAGATGTAATTGGATATGAGCCTGTCCCTGTCTTTGTGGTGAACTCCTACTGAAATTCTTCTTTGTGTTTTAGGGTCTTCCAAATCGCATTCAATCATAACTTTTGCCATGTTATTTGATTTCGGAAGCTTATAATCGATTGCTACAGAATTAAATTTACCGTTTTCGGGAACCAGGCGTTCTGCCAGATTTGCAAGCATTTCATTACTTGTATTTACGATTTTTTTGAAAACCTGTTCATTGTTTTCCATTACGATATCACCTTTGTTCAATTTTCCGAGCGAGTTTGCATAATTATTGTAATTATTATCTCCGTTATTATTTAATCTTACCATACTTGTTATTGAACTCCTATTTATTTGTATAAACACAGAGAAAAATTTTTATTGCCTTTTAATCGTGACGTTTACTTAATTCTATTAAACCGTTCATATCGAGTTTTTGTACCGCTTTGGTTATGTCATGACCTCCGAATTGAATATCTGCAGTAAATTTCATATTATCAAGTGTCGGAAGTTCGGTATGAATACCGAGTTCATTTAATCTTAAGGCCTTGTAAGTATCATTTATATATTGATTATACAGTTTATAACTGTTTTCGTCCATGCTGATTATTGTTTTCCAAACATCGGCGTATTTCGCATCCGTTTCGGTAATTTTTCCCATCCTGATATCATAAGGAATATGTTCTGCATCCGCAAATGCATTAACTTCCGTACCTCTGATTTGAAGTTCGCCCAATCCGGTTCTTCCGTCTTTAAATTTATGAACGGTATTAAGGTGGGATGATGAATAACCGGAATCTTTTTCAGCCCCTTTATTTGTGAATACGGCATTTTTCCCGTTCTTTCGTATTAGTTTTCCCTCCGGAGTGTATAAATCTCCCGAAGGTGATACAAGATTTCCGTCTTTATCGGGAATGAATATATTTCCTTGTGTATCGTTACAGCATAATAAATTACCTGTTTCCGAATCATATTGTGGTGTGAATGTAAATTCTTTTGTATCGGCATCAAATTTTGTTACTATATCAAGCTTCTTACCCGGGTTTGCTTTTGCATAAGCATCCGCAATTTGTTGGTTCTGACGATTTGTAAAATATGAAGATAAATTATCTCCATAGTTATTCAGTTCCGTTATTGATATCGGATTATCGGGGTCGGTTATTGCTTTTATCAGACTGTCAACGGCGTCTTGTGTTTGTTTTTCTTTCAATAAATCAATAACGGTATCGCTTATTTCATCCAAAGTTTCAATTTGAGAAGCGTTTAGTGATGTTGTTTCACCATGCATATATTTGATGAAATCATCATAATTTATATCATATCCGTAAAGGCAGTCATCAATTATGCTTTTTGATTCTTGGGGCGTTAAACTCCTGAGCTGAACACGAGAACCGTAAGCATCGGCAATTGCAGCTTCGGAATCATAATAATCCGTTGATTTAAGTTTATGATTTTTAAACTTTTTGATGAGTTTTGCCATGATTGATTTGTCGGTTTTTGCTCTTGCTGTTATTTTACCGCCCTCTTTAACCTGTTTTACATCTTTAAATATATCGGTGACCTGTTCTTTTGCTTCATGTATATGTGCTTTGGTTTGTTCCGAAATAGCCAAAGTGTTTTCGTTAAGCTCCTGTTCAACATTGGGGGTTATTACGGCTTCGTCGTTATTTCCGCTGATATTGTTATCTTTTGTTTGAACTTTTTCCGCTGTGGCGTTTACATCTTCCAAAACGTCTGCTGTATTATTCCCCATGGCGGCTGTATTGTCAAACTTAGCAGAAATTTCATCTGCAGAAGTTTTTACATCTTCCAAAACGTCTGCTGTATTATTCCCCATGGCGGCTGTATCGTCAAGTTTAGCGGAAATTTCTTCCGCTGTGGCTTTTACATCTCCATTTTCAGGCTTTTTAAGTCTTGTTTCTGCCTCTATATCTGCTGCTTCGTTATGTAAATTATTTTCGCCGGTCAAATTTGATTTCGCATAGCCTATTCCGCTTGTAATACCGCCCATAACTCCACCCGTAATTGCTCCTGCGAATGCGGTTTTTGCCGTATTTTCAAACATATCACCCGTATCAAATTCAACATCTTCTTCAAGTGCCGCATCAATCGTATATTCTCCCGCACCTGTTACGGCACCTGCAATTCCGCCGGCTTTTGCTCCTTCTTTTATTCCTGTTTTCAGTGTTTGACCCAGTGTCGCTTTTGCCGTTGAACTTGCTGCTTCCGCAACTGTTCCCGCCGTTTTTGCCGCAGTTCCCACACCCATTGTTACTGCCGTTGCAACACCTTCAACAGCACCCGAAAGTCCGTCTTTTGCAAGCTGTTTCTTATTCAGAGCATCACCTTTTACTCTGTTTGTTGCTCTGTCCGCAAATTTTAGTCCTGCTTTTGTTGCACCACCCAATAGTGCAGAACCGCCTACCACCGCTAAACTCAGACCGCCTGTCGCTATTGCGGAACCGACTGCTGCGGTTACGGCGATACCGCTTACAATATTTGAAAACATATTTACGGAACTTTCCTGTTTAGATTCAAATTCCGAAATTTTACTTTGTGCTTCTTCAAAAGACAATTTGCCCGATTTAAAATCTTCTATTGCCTTTTCGCATTTTTTAGTGCTTGTACCCGCCCCGACAAATGATTTTAACGAATTCCAAACGGAACTTACAACACCTTGCTTTTCTTTGATATCACCAAGCATTGAATACAATTCTTCTGCCTGTTCATCAATTGTTGTTTGTGTGTTATTCTCCTCCGCAGGCTCATTTTCATTTTCGTAATATTCAAAGTCATTATTCACATTTTCTATATTATTTGAGTTGAAAAGTGTTATGTCATTTTCATTTTCAATTGAGGCTTCCATATTTTGCCGGTTCCATAATCCTTTTCCGCCTTGAATATTATGAATTCCGTCCGTCATAACAATTCCTTTTAAAATACGATATTTATTAATATTATCGATATTTTTTTGAAAAACTTTAAAATTTATTTATAAATGTAAAAAATATAGCATTTCGGGTAAAATAAACATTTATAAAAATTATGTTATAATTATTCAATGATTAACATTATAAAAAAATCTTTTAAAATTTTACAAAATAATATGATTTTTATACAGCCTCCGATGCTGTTTATGCTCATAATTTTAACTGCTTTATCTTATACTGTCGGGGTAAAAGCTTTTACAATTGCACATTATATGTTGGCACTTTCCGTCTTTTTGCTTACCTGTGCTTTTTTATCAGGTTGGTTTTATATTAATAAAGAAGGCATTTTAAATTATTCCGACTCCGATGATAAAGAAACCGTTACAATAAAATCAATTCAAAATTTTAAAAAATTTTTTGAAGGCGTAGGTTGTAATTTTATTCGTGTTTTGGTGGCTCTTATCTTAATTACCTGTTTATATGCCGTTTCTTATTACTGTCTGTATAAAGGATTAAAACATTATATAGGCATACCTCAATTTATTTATCAATTGGCAGAGTTGCAAAATCCGACTTCGGAAAAAGAATTAATTCAGTTTATTAACACAATTACGGATAGCGATAAAATATCTTTTTCAGCATGGGTTTTAAGTGTTGTTACATTAAATGCATTTTTGAATTTCGGTGTGATTTTGTTCTTTGCCGTTTTAATATTTGAAAATAAATTTACTGTCTTTTTTAAATTTTTAAAGTTTTTATTAAAAAATATTTTTAATGCAATATTTTTAATATTATTTACGGGATTTTTATATCTTGTTTGGTATTTACTTGTTCCGATATTGAGTTCCGGCATAATTTCTTTTGTAATTCTTATATTACTGTTTACAATATATTTAAATTACTATTTGCTTTTGATATTCTGTTTTTATTATGAGAAATCCGAAAATAATAGCTGTAACGGGGCCGAGCGGGACGGGCAAAACCAAGTTGGCGATTGAAATTGCCAAGGAAATTAACGGCGAAATAATATCCGTTGACTCGAGGCAGATATATAAAGAACTTGATATCGGTACGGCTAAGCCCGATTTGAAAGAACGTGAAAACATTCCGCATCATCTTATTGATGTTACCGATGTTACAAAAAATTATACGGTTGTCGATTTTTGTGACGATGCCAATCTGAAAATAAAACAAATTATTGATAATAATAAAATACCCGTACTGGCAGGCGGTACCGGTTTATATTACAGAGTTTTGCTTCAAGACTTTGATTTGCCCCGTATCCCTCCCGATATTGAATTGCGAAATAAACTCGAACAAAAAACATCCGAAGAATTATATAATATGCTGATTGAAAAAGACAGCGAATATGCTCAAAAAATCCATTATAATAACAAAGTTAAAATAATAAGGGCTCTTGAAGTATGCATTAAATCGGGTATTCCGATGAGTAAAGCTCAAAAGAAAAAAGATACCTTTTATAATGTGTATTGGTGCGGATTAAATGCAACCGACAGGGATTTTTTGTATGACAGGCTTAATTTAAGAGTCGATAAAATGATGGGTTCCGGGCTTTTGACCGAAGCAGAACAACTCTTTAACAAGTATAAAAATAATAAAATTTTGCTTAATACAATCGGTTATCAGGAATTTTACCCGTATTTTAACGGCGAAGTGACGCTTGATGAAGCTGTTTCACTTTTAAAACAAAATACACGTCGTTATTCAAAACGGCAAATAAGCTGGTTTAATGCAAATAAAGATATTAATTGGTTTGATATTCAGTCTTTATCCGTTGATAAAATCAAAGATAAAATTTTAAAAAATCTTAATAATTTTTAGAAAAATTGTTCAATTTAAAGAATTGTAAAGAATATATTTGTGTTTAACAAATAATTTTTTGTTTGAAATTTTATACCAATACAAATTAATTCTTCTTTTCATATAATATAAAAAGCCCCTGTTTAGGGGCTTTTCTCTTATTTTAATTTATTTACGGTCACCCGAATAATTATTTGTTATTTTGTATATGTAATTAATAATAATTTTAAAATAGTCAAGAGATACCGCACCGTTAATTATAATATCCGAATTATCTTTTTTGGGAAGAATGTATTTTTTTGAAGCCTCACGAACATAAGCTAATTGTTTTCTTGCGTTTTCTTCGTTTTGATTTCTGGATGTCTTTGCCCTGTAAATAAACCATTTTTCCTGTATTTTGGGGTCAATATCCACATATATTTTGATATCGAATAAATCGGCGGCTTTACCATGCATTGTGGCCATACCTTCTACTACTATGATTTTTTTGGAACGTTTTTGTATCGCTTTCGGTACTACTATACCTGTTCCGTTTACAAGATATTGAGGTATTTTTACATCCAGACCGGACGATAACATTTCCAAATCCGTATATAATTGTTCCATATCAAAATTATCGGGAGAGTCAACGTCAAACCCCGAAGCCAATAATTTGTCAAAAGAACCGTATTCTTTAATTAATGCCGAAATATCACGAAAATAGTTATCCGCACTCATTATTTCGACAGGCATGTTTAAAAGCTCCGTAACGCTTTTTATTGTGTTGCAGATTGTTGTTTTCCCGCTTGCCGATTCTCCGCTGATTCCTATAAGTATTCTTTTTTCGGGATAGTGGATTAATCTTTTTGTAAATTTAGGCATAAAATCTGCTTTTATGCTTTGAAAAACAGGTGTCTCGCTTTCCTTGTCATATTCTAAAATTTGTTTAAATTTTGAATATAAATATACACCCAACAGCTCACGTCCTGACAGAGTAGAAAAATCAGGTTTAGATATTTTAGGGCTGTTCTCAAATTCTTTTTCTAACAGGAAATTCATACTTATTATAATGCTCCAAAAAAATTTTTTTTCTACTTTATTCGAAATTTTTTATCTTTTTGTAATATTTTTATTTTACATTAAACTTTTTTCCGATAAAACAATTACCCCTTAAGTCCAATGAAAATCTTTACAATGTACTCCAAAATATAGAAAGGAGACCGGTTATAAATTTTAAAGGAGTAGAATATGAAAGTTTTAGCGGGTATAATTTTATATTTAATTTTATTTGCAAAAGAGTATAAAAAACAAACAAAAGCCAAATCAAAAGAAATATTAAGGCGGAATTTACTCTGCCCGATATTTCCCAAACAATTAAAAAAATCGGTTATGATTTTTGCTTTATTAACTTCTTTAACCATGTTTTATTCGCCCGTATATGCTTCGTGCCACAGTGAAACGGCGTGTAAAATATCCGATTTGATGATTGAAAATCCGCAAAATAAAGAGTTAAAGCAGCCGCCAATCCCCAAAGTACGTGAAAAAGCGGGAAATACCGATAAAATAAATCAGAAAAAATCATTAAAATCCGATAAACCAAAAAACGATAAAAATATCAAAATCGGGCTTTAAAAAACAAAAAACAAGAATGAACTTCGAGTATTTTTATATATTGCACAATTGTTTAATTTCTGTTTTTAATTTGCACATTTTTTCTTCCTTATCCGATTCAAAATACACTCTTAAAAGCGGTTCCGTACCGCTTTTTCTTATTAAAACGGTGCTTCCGTCGTCTAAATATAACTTTAATCCGTCCAGTGTGTTCTTTCGTATAATATTATATCCCCCTATCATCGAATATGACTTGAATTTATCTATTATTAAATCTTTTTCACCGTCATTTTCAAGTTCAATATCCGTTCTGTCCGTTAAAAATGTGCGATTTAACCCGTTTAAAAACTCTTTATGAAGCTCATGTAATGATTTCTTTGCATAAGCCGTCATTTCCGTTATCAAAAGATTTGCAAGTATTCCGTCTTTTTCGGGAATATGTCCTTTTATGCTTAATCCGCCCGATTCTTCTCCCGCAATAATTATATCTTCTTTTCTCATTGCCGACCCCAGCCATTTAAAGCCTACAGGTGTTTCCACCGTTTTAATGCCGAGTTTATCGGCGTAAATATCAAGCATTAAACTTGCTCCGACCGTTTTTGCAAGTTTACCCGTAAGTTTTTTATTTTTGATAAGGTGTTTAAGAAGCATTGCTATAATATCATTCGCATTTATATAAGCTCCCGTTTCATCAAATACTCCGAATCTGTCACCGTCGCCGTCATTACTATATCCTGTCAGGTTATTTTGTTTGCATAATGCTTTAAGTTCGGGCAGGTATTTTTCTTTCGGGTCGGGCATTGTTCCGCCGAAATTGATATCACGTTCAAGATTAATTGCATTGTATTCAATGTTATTCATTTCTAAAATTTTAACAAATATTTTTGCCGCAGCTCCGTTATGTCCGTCATAATTTATTTTTAACCCCGATTTTTTTATAATCTCAAAATTAATTAATGATTTTATATGTTCGATATAATCATCTTCAAACGAAACTTTTGTATATTTTTTTGCTTCTCTTTTTGTTATAAATTCATTTTCCGAGTTTAAAACTATTTGTTCGACCATGAAATCTTCTGCCGGCCCGCCGTAAGGAGGTATAAATTTTATTCCCAGATATTCGGGCGGATTATGAGAAGCCGTAAGCATAACGGCATAAGCATTGTTTCTTAATGCGGAATATGCAAGAACCGGTGTTGCAACAATATTATTGCTTATTTCAACGTCAAAACCGTATGAGGCAAGCTTTTCTGCAATATAAAACGCAAATTCGTCCGCTTTATTACGAGGGTCATATCCTATAAGGATTTTTTTGTCATATTTATCGGAATTATATATATAATGAGCAATTCCGCAAATAACTTTGTTTGTATTATAATAATTAAAATCTTTTCCGACTATTGCCCTCCAGCCGTCCGTACCGAATTTGATTTGTGCCATTATTCATATTTCCTTGATTTTTGTGTAAAATAAATATAATTCCATTATATATTAAAAAGGATTTTAATATGCCCGCCAATGAATTTGAAAATATGTACTATTTAGGCCCTGATGGCTCTAATGCTCATTTTGCGGTTATGGAATTCTTAAAAATCGCCGATATTAAAATAAAAAATTATTTTCCTCAGCGTACAATTAAATCTGCATTGGAAAATATATCTTTCGATTATTCTTCAATATGTGTACTCCCCATTGAAAATTCCATGGAAGGGCTTGTTAGAGAAACAATTGATAATATTCAAAATCTTAAAGATAATAATATCAAAATAAGAGGAGAGATTACCATCCCGATTAAACACTATCTCCTTGCAAATACCAAAAATAAAAATGATATTAAAAAAATTATATCTCATCCGCAGGCACTTGCTCAATGCTCAGATTATATTCATAAAAATTTCCCGCATGCCGAATTAAAAGAGGTTTCCTCCACAAGCTATGCCGCTCAAAAAACAGCTGTGGAGCAATCTTCCGATATGGCGGCAATCGCAAATATCGCCTGTGCTTCCATATTTAGTCTTAATATTTTGGATGAAGAAATTAATGATGAACACGATAACAAAACAAGGTTTTATATTTTAAGCAGAGAAGAATTGCTGAATAAAGAAAAAGGTAAAACAGCAATAATTTTTGCCACAAAAAATAAACCCGGTGCTTTATGCGATGTATTAACCGTTTTGGCACGATATAACATTAATCTTGCTTATATTGATTCAAGACCGAATAAAAAACATTTGGGTGAATATCTTTTCTTTATGGAATTGGAAGGATTTGAAAACGATTATAAAATAAAACTCGCTATAGAAGAACTTTTAAAACACGTCGAATATTTTAAAAATCTTGGAAGCTTTTATATTTATTAGTCAATAAAAAGAAGAAGCACAACAGGCTTCTTCTTTTTATAATTTTATTCTATTTAACAAAGTTGTTAAATGTTTCAGCTGCTTTTGCTGCTTCATCTGCTATATCAGGATTGATTTTTTCGGGTGTAATTCCTTTTACTGCATTTGATGCTTTTTCAAAAACATTCTTTGCAACATTAAAAGCTTTTTTCCCGACTTCTTTGCCGACTTTGCCGACTTGTTTTGAAATCTTTCCGGCACGTTCTGCTAAAACTTTAGCATTATGTTGAGCTTCCGTTACGTTCGGATTGCCTTTTGCAACAGATTGGAACGTATCTTCAACCAAATTCTTTGCGGCATTAAATTTACCTGTTTTAGCCAAGTAAACGGCACCGCCGATAACTGCGGCACCCGCAGCCAATTTAGCGGCTGTTTTTACCTTTGAACCTTTTTTTGCAACGGATAAATCCGGTGTTTTAACATTTTCCTTAACTGATGAAACTGGCATTGGTGTCATATTTATACTCCTAGAATTATTATTGCTACACTTCTTTTAAAAACCGTGAAAAAAAATTTTGCTAAATCTTTATTAACTTTACAATAATCTTTACAATATTTCAATATTATAATAAATATTATGTAATATAATGTTTATAAGTTTAAAGGAATTATTATGAAATATAGAAGTTGTCATTTGATAGAGCATGGAATATCCATTGATGTAAGTTCAATTAAAGCTTGTTGTTTATCAAGGGATTTTAATAAAGGTCAATTAATGATTGTTCCTTCTTATTATGATAACATTATAATATGGGATAAACTCTTTGAAATAAAAAGATATCAGCGTTTATTGCAGAAAGAAAGTGATTTAGATGCTTGCGAAGGCTGTTATAATCTAAGAGAAGAAGATTGGGATGAAGAAGATTACATTTCATACATAAATTTTGACCATTGGAGTCAATGTAATTCTAATTGTATATACTGCGGTGTTCAAAGATATAAGCCTAAAACAAAAAATAATGTTTTAAATGCAATAAAAGAATTAATAAAACAAAAGAAATTCAGAAATACCGGTGAAATAACATTTCAGGGCGGCGAGCCTACTATATTGAAAGAATTTGACCAGCTTCTTAAATTGTTTATAAATGAAGGTGTTAAAATAAGAATTCATTCATCCGGTATTTTGTTCAGCCGTTCAATCAGAGATGGTATAAAAAAAGGACAGGTTACTGTTGTTATATCCCCTGATTCCGCTTCAAAAGATGTTTATAAAACTGTTAAACGTGTTGATAAATCGGATAAAGTATGGGCAAATATAAAACACTACAGACGTAATCTTAAAGGTGATTTACAATCATTGGTAAAAGTAAAGTATATTATCATTCCGGGGGTTAATGATACTTATGAAGAAGTTACTTTGTTTTTGGAAAAAATTAAACAGCTCGATATAAAAAGCGTTATTGTTGATGTTGAATATGCTTATGCTAATACAAATAAAGGTAATATTTCTCCTCACGTTTACATTCTTATGGATTATATAGAACATTTTTGCAAGGAAAACGGTATTACGTACGATTTATATGATTCTGCTCTTTATGCTGATAAAGAAAGAACATTTGAAAAAACTTCCGTTTTTAATAAAGATGAACTTAAACAATCCCTTGAAAAATTTAAAGCTTATAGAATTCAAAGCAATATCAGATATAATTAGCAAATTGAATATTATCATGATAGAATTTTATAGAGTATATTTGGAGGTAATTGATGATTAGCACTGATGATGTAAAGCATGTTGCTAAATTGGCAAGACTTGAGCTTACGGAAGATGAAATAAATAAATATTCAAAACAATTGGGTGATATATTAAAATACGTTGAACAAATGAATGAAGTTGATACAACAAATATTGAGCCTATGCCTCATCCTATACCTGTTTATAATGTGATGAGAGAAGATGTTGTTAAATATGAACAAACAAAAGAAGAAATGATGGCAAATGCACCTTATGAAGAAGACGGGTTCTTCAGAGTACCGAAAATAAATTAAGAATTGAGGGTTTGATGAGTACAAAATATATATTTGTTACAGGCGGTGTTGTGTCCTCTTTGGGGAAGGGGATTGTAGCCGCTTCTTTGGGGCGTCTGCTTAAAGCAAGAGGCTTCAGCGTTGTTATTCAAAAATTTGACCCGTATATTAATGTTGACCCCGGAACAATGAGTCCTTTTCAGCATGGTGAAGTCTTTGTTACCGATGACGGAGCCGAAACCGATTTGGACCTCGGTCATTATGAAAGATTTACCGATACCAACCTCGGACAAATCAATAACGTTACATCGGGCAGTATTTATCAAACGGTTATCAATAAAGAACGCCACGGAGATTATTTGGGTGCTACCGTTCAAACTATCCCCCATATTACCAATGAGATAAAATCAAGAATTAAAAAGGCTACCCAGCAATTTAAACCAGATTTTATTATTGCCGAAATAGGCGGAACGATAGGCGATATCGAAAGTTTACCGTTTATTGAGTCTATAAGGCAGTTTAGAAGTGAAGCAGGCTTTGGAAACAGTCTTTCCATTCATGTTACTCTGCTTCCTTATCTTCCTACTTCCGGTGAATTGAAAACAAAGCCTTCTCAGCATAGTGTTACTAATTTAAGAAGCTATGGCATTCAGCCGGAAATTCTTGTTTGCAGAACAACAAAACCTATTCCCAAAAAAGAAAAAGAAAAACTGGCTCTTTTCTGCTCTGTTCCTAAAGATGCGGTTATCGAATGCAGAGATATGAAAAGTATTTACGAAGTTCCGCTTGCACTTGAAGAACAAAATCTTGCGGGTGTTGTTCTTCAGCGTTTGTTTATTCAAGATGTAAAACCTGATTTGGAAAATTGGAAAAAGCTTGTATATAAAATTAAAAATCCTCAAAAAACTTTTAAAATAGCTATCGCAGGTAAATATACAAAATTATCCGACGCTTATATTTCTGTTGTGGAATCACTAAAACATGCCGGCTATACCCACGATGCACAAATTGAAATAAAATGGATAAATTCGGAAGAATGTATTGATTTTCAAAAAGCAAAAGAAGCACTGGTTGATGTTGACGGTCTGGTTGTTCCGGGCGGGTTCGGCATAAGAGGCATAGAAGGCAAGTTAAACGTAATAAGATATGCAAGAGAGAACAATCTTCCGTTTTTAGGCTTGTGTTTAGGTATGCAATGTGCCGTAATCGAATATGCCAGAAATGTTGTGGGGCTTAAAGAGGCAAATTCTATGGAATTTAACGAAAATACTCCATATCCGGTCATTGATTTAATGACAGAGCAGAAAAATGTGGAAGGTTATGGCGGAACAATGCGTTTAGGAAAATTTGCTTGTAATATAAAGCAAGGTACAAAAGCTCATGAGGCGTATAATGCTGATACTATATGGGAAAGACACAGACACAGATATGAAGTAAATAATGAGTATCGCCGCCAGATAGAAAAAGCAGGTCTTGTATTCTCAGGATTATCTCCTGACGGAATGCTCTGTGAAATGGTAGAGTTGCCTAAAAATGATTGGTTTGTGGCTTGCCAATTCCATCCGGAGTTTAAATCAAGACCCGAAAGACCTCACCCGTTATTTTTAGGTTTGATTAATGCCGTTAATAAAAATTATGAATTAAAATCAAAACAATTGACAAGTGTATAAAAAAGGAAGTTTAAGCTTCCTTTTTTTATTTATTTACCTTTTTTATTCTCGTTAAGAATATTTCTCAGTTTCATAATTGCCTGTGCGTGTATTTGACATACTCTTGATTCCGACACATCTATATTTTTACCTATTTCTTTTAAAGTCATATTCTCGTGATAATAAAGAACCATAACCATTCTTTCACGTTCGGGCAATTTTTTTAATGCAGCCTGAAGCTCATTTTTAACATCTTTTTCTTCAAGTTTCTCCAGCGGATTTACGGAATTTGTATCCTCAATAGTATCGATAAGTTCAATGCCTTCATCTCCCGCATATTTTTTATCGTATAATGAACCGACGGATGTATCTTCAGACATTATGGCGGTTATTTTATCTGCTGGAATATCTAAGTATTCTGATAATTCTTGAGTTGTTGGGGTTCGTCCCAATTCTTGTCTTAATGTTTCTGTTGCATTTTTTATATCTTTTATTTTTTTTCTTCTGCTGCGTGGAATCCAATCTTGAGAGCGTATTCTGTCTATAATAGACCCTCTTATTCTCATGATTGCGTATGTTTCAAATCTTAAGCCTTTCTCAGGTGAAAATTTTTCTATTGCATCAATTAAACCTTCCACACTGAAACTTGAAATATCTTCCACAGCAATATTAGGAGGCAGATTTAGTTTTATTCTGTTAATAACATATTTTGTCAGATAGATATATTGAACAATAAGTTTATCTCTGAATTGTTTATTTGTTCTATCTGCAAGATAATTATGCCATAATAATTCCAACTCCTCGTCGGATAATCTTTTTATATTGTTATATGAATTGTATGCTGTATTTTCACTCATTATTTATCTCTTTAAGCTGATATAACAAGCCTACTTAAATTGTATTCATATAACGCAAGTATTAAATCATATATATATATGAAGTTTAAATTTATTTATTGGTCAATAACTGAAAATATTTGATTTTATTTAACCAGCTGGGCGAATTCGAAATGTTCAATTGAAAAGCTTCACCAAATAATTCTTTTTCATAATTACTTTGATTATTTAAAGGTATAAACGAATTTGCAATTATTGCCTTCCTTAATCTTCTGCTTTTAAAGAACGATTTTTGAATATTAATATAAACTTCTTTTTTTGTTGTATTATACATGGATTTTTCAACAGAAACCTGTAACAATGCAAGCAATACCTGGTCAAAAAATTTACGTGTATATATTTGCAAACTAATTATGTATAAAGAATCCTTATATACTTTTACATCCATTTTAGCAAGAAGTTTTTCTTTTGAATCTTTAAGCATATATTTTTCAATATAATTTTTATTAGAGAATTTTCTGTATAATGAAATATCAATAATTTTATTTTGAAAGATTAAGGAGTGTCCTGCAATGGAAAATTCTTTGATTTTTTCCCATTTTGAAAGATTATATGCATCTTGAAATAATTGTTCAATAGATGTTGTTAATTTTTCGTTTTCAATTTTTGATATTGTAGTATTCATTTGAAAATCCATCTCTCAAAAGAGAACCTTATTATCTTCCCCAAATAGAAGCCAGTGTGATACTCTACTTTGACATTTTATATTTTAATAAAATTGTTGTCAATAGCCGTTTATTGTATGTTAAGTATAGTTAAATCCCGATTAACTCAAACTGTTTAATCGGGATTTTTTATATATCTAATAATTTTTGTTATTTAAGGTTAAATCTGAAGGCAGGTTTAATTGTATCTACGAGGCATAAATCAAATGCACTCGGATCGTTTGACGGCGGGCAGTATTTTGCTTTTGATGACATTACTACACTGGAACAGTAATTATTATAAATTGTGTCATTTTGTTTTGTACCCAAAACTGTGCAATAAGCTTGTCTGTATGTAAATACTCTGACGACTGCATCTGATTGTAAGGAAGAAACTTCATTATCATTCCCAATAAGTACAACACCGAAATTGCAGGATGATTTCTTTTCTCCGGTTGCTGTTGTGAAAGTACATTCTGTTGGAACGTTGTTTTTCCTTGCCGGATTGTAGCTATAATAATATCCTTTTACTCTTGCAGCCAGATAACTGATTTTTTTTGTACCTATTTTAATATTATCGGCGGCAACACCAACGGGGAATACTTCTCCGTCATCAAAAATTACAAAATTAACAACATCGGGATATTGTCTTCCTTTTTGTTTCCCTATATTTGGTTTACTGTTTCCGTTTAAATCAATTGCCATAACTCTAAAACCAAAAGTATTTGATATTGAATTGTCTATTTTCCAATCGGATATATAGTATTTTTGACCATTTGTAGTCTTAAAGTTGGGTTGGTCGCTTTCAAAATTTGCATTAATAAGTGGTTCGCCATTTACCATTTGTATAGGATATGTTTTGGAACAATTAACTTTACCTGATGTATTTGAAACGGCTGCTATAGCTTCGCAAAATATATTAGATTGTGTACCTTTTATATTATTGCAACTTGGAATGTCCCATGCCGGAGAATTTGTCTCAACGCCTTTTAATACACTTTTAACTTGACCGCTACTCATTTTACATTTTGTAATTGGAGAATCAATTTCTTGCGTAGAACCATCTGCGTTTGTTTTGAAAATCCCTGATTTACCGCTTTGTGTGTCGGGTGTATCACCAGCATATATAGCTGTAATCATTGATTTTACATTCTCTAATGTATAATATGTTAAAGATGTATAAGAGGCTCTAACCACATTAATTGTTTGAACTGATAGTGCCATTACTACACCAATTATAACCATACTGACAAGTACTTCAGCCATTGTAAAACCTAATTTATTTTTATTCATATAATGAATCCTTTAATATTTTTATACATTCTCTATATGTGTTTACGATAATAATGTCGTCATATTTTATAACTTCTTTAGTAATATTAAGTATACTTTTATTTTCTTTTACTCCATATACTTTTATACCGCTGTTAATTGCATCAATAACTATTGAAGAACCAAGTGCGTTATATGGCATTACTAAAGCTTTGATATCTTTTCTACTAATATTATATTCCACTTTTTCTCTGGAAATTAACGGTGCATTTTTTAAGCCTTGTAACAAACAAGGTAAAAATGTCGGAGTTATATATTCTGCCGCCGCTTTAGCATCTACAATATCCGTTGTAATTGTTATATCTTCAAAGGCGGGAGCATGTACAACAGGAACTTGAAGTTCTCTTGAAAGATAATGAGAAATTATGGCTTCAACTCCACCTACAATATCAACTCCTTCTCCGTTTTGATAATTATCTTCGGGCGGTTCTTCAAATTTACATACTACGGCAAGAACATCCGCTCCTTTATCTATAAGTTTTCTCCCTGCATTAACAAGCGTTTTTTCATTTAATACACTTCCTGATGAAATTCCTTCGGATGTATTAAAAAATTTTATTTTACAGGGTTCATCTGTTATTTCATATTCTGCTAAATCGCAACCATATACGGTTTTTACGGCATTGATTGTGTTAATGTGTACGTTTAATATCTCTTGTGATATCTCTTTATCGAATATAATACCTATTTTGTTATTCTCTGCCGGTTTTAATGTGATATTTCCTTTAAATAATTGGCTTAATGCCCAACCCTCAGTATATAACATATTTTCCGTTATACCCGAAAAACAAGCCGCATTAACAGTATTCGGATTTACTATTAAATTAAAATACTTTGCAAACTCCCTTGCCGCCTGCGAAGCATCTCCCGCAAACCCGCCTATGGAAGCTCCAATCCCCGTTGGAACTACAAATGCGACTATCGGTTTATCTTTAAAGTTCAACATATTCATTAGCTTTCAAAGGTAAGCACTTTTGCCCTTGTGATTCAATTAAATCAACAAATTTTTGAATATCTACTTTTATATTATTAAATGTATTATAATGCATTGGAATTATTTCCATTGAAAACAGCATTTTTGCCGCTACCGCAGCATCTTCCATATCCATGGTGTAGTATCCACCTATCGGAAGTAGTGCAAAATACGGATTATAAAGCTCTCCTATTAATGAAAATTCCGACATTAATGCCGTATCGCCGGCATGATATATTGTTGTTCCTTCTATATCAATAAGAACACTTGCTGCTAAGCCTCCGTACGGTAAATCAGGGTTTGAACTTGTATGCAGGGCAGGAAGAAATTTTACTTTTCCCCAGGAAAATTCAAGTTTCCCGCCTATATTTACACCTATAGCTTTTGCTCCTTTTTCTATGCAATAATTTGCAAGTTCAAAAACAGCTATAATTTCAGCACCGGTATTTTTTGAAATTGCAATTGCATCTCCCAAATGGTCTAAATGAGCATGTGTTACAATTATATGTGTTATTCGTTTTTTTGTATAATCAAATTTTGCAACCGGGTTGCCTGTTATAAAAGGGTCGATTAATATACCGTCCCAGTCTTTTTCAATAAAAAATGCACTGTGCCCCAAATATGTTAATTTTCGCATATTAATCCTCCGTTTTTATAAATTGTATCAAATTTGAATATTAAATAAAATACTTCAAAAAGAGTGTAAAATTAATAATTCAACAAAAAAACAGAGGCTTTAATACCTCTGTTTTTTATCTTAAATAATTTTTTTTACATAGCACCTTTTATTATTTGAGCAAAGCTGTCGGCTTTTAAACTTGCACCGCCTACCAATGCCCCATCAATATCAGATTTAGACATTTGTTCTTTTATTGTTTCGGGTTTTACGCTTCCACCGTATAATATTCTGATTGATTCCGAGGTTGTTGTATCGTATAAACCTTTTACTGTATTTCTTATCATTGCTATAACTCTGTTTGCTTCCGTCGCATCGCAAGTTTTACCTGTTCCGATAGCCCAAATGGGTTCATAAGCTATAATGGATTTTGCAACTTCTTCTTTTGATAAATCCCTTAATGCTTTTGTTATTTGAGAAGCTATATGATAATCGGTAACACCTGCTTCTCTTTGTTCCAAAGATTCTCCGCAGCAAATGATAGGAATTAATCCGTTTGCCAAAATTGCTTTTGCTTTTTTATTAACCATTTCATCGGTTTCGCCAAAATATTGACGTCTTTCAGAGTGTCCTATAATTATATATTCACATCCGGCATCTTTAAGCATTTCTACGGAACATTCACCCGTAAATGCACCTTTTGTTTCATAAAAACAATTTTGTGCAGCCAATCTTACTTTTCCGCATCCGCAATCTTTTAATGCTTTATTTGCCGCATATAATGATGTAAAGGTTGGTGCAATAATAACTTCCGGTAATTTTTCTTTATCTTCGGTTTTTAATGCCTGCATAATTTCGTTTGTTAAATTTGCGGCTTCCTGTTGTAAATTGTGCATTTTCCAATTCCCTGCAATAACGGGTCTTCTTGCCATAATACTACCTTCTTTCATTTGTAACTAACATAATGATATTAGTTAAAACACAAACATTTATCAAGCGGGATTGTATTTTTATCATTCTCCGTTTAAATTATTTATGATTTCATTTGTATCTTTTTCGATTTGTTCCTGTTCCGTCGGTTTTTTATCTTTGAAAAGATATTTATATCTTGCATTTTCAAGCTCTTGAGTGTTATCGGGATGTTTTTCTGAGTCATATTCATTTAATTTGTTTAAAACTTCTCTTGATTTTTTGTTTACGTGCAGACTGATTTTGTAATACAGCTCGGCATTCTTTTTATCGCCCAGTTTTTCGTAGCATTTAGCTGTTTGCAAATTGGTTTCGAAATCCTTTAATAAACCCGAGGCAAGTGCAAGTTTATAATATTCGACAGCGGTTGAATATTCCTGAAAACTGTAGTAAAAATCCCCCATTTCCTTTTGAAGCTTCGGATTATCGGGTTTCATATTATACGCTTTTAAAACATACAATTTTGCTTCGCTCCTGTTTTGAAGCATTTGATTAACCTTTGAAATTCCGAGCAACGCTCTTATATCTGTCGGATTTTTATTGTATTCTTCCAAATAATATCTTTCCGCTTTATGCAAATAATCATAGCTTTCTTCCTGGGATGAAGCCGTACTCGCTTTTCGTACCAATTCGTCCGCAGAGCTGAAATTATCACAATACGCATAATCGGAGCCGTATATAAATATAAGTATAAAAGATACAACCGTTAAAATATTCTTTTTCATGGTACGGGGTCGTAGCCTCCCGGATGGAACGGATGACATTTTAATATTCTTTTTATGCCCAAATATAAGCCTTTAAAAATGCCGTATTTAATTATTGCCTGTTTTGTATATTCGGAACAAGTCGGATAAAACCTGCATACGGGCGGTTTAAATTTGGAAAAGTATTGATATATATTAATTAATTTTATTAAAAATTTCTTAATCATATCAATACTTTAACATATTTTTATTAAAATGTTTATTATGCGTTCATTAATTCTTTTATAATTACCGCAGTTCCGCATCTTGGGTCTTTTGCAGAGGCCGAGTAATTTCCGTCGCTCACGTACATACCGCCTTGATATTCGGTTGTTCCGGAATAAACATAAGCCGATGTACGCCCGTTATCTCTGTATCCGAAACCGTTAAACCTTTCCGTATACAATAAGACACTTGACATTGTCGAACAGTCATTCTTTGTACCGTATTTTGTGCAGTAATTATTGTATGTTGAGTCGAGTTCTCTTTCAAGTGCATCAACTGCAGCATCTCTGAAATTATTAAAACATATACCTTTTGGCTCAATTGTGGTAACCTGACCCAATTTTTGACCGTTGTGAAGATATGTTCCGAAATTACAGCTTGATTCTCTGTAGTGGATTGCACAAATCGCTTCCGGAGGAACGGATATACCTGTATCCGCTTTAACCTGTTCTGCTATATCTTTATATAAATCTTCATTTTCTTTATATATTCCTTTAATTTGTGATAATTCCGCTTTTTGTGCGTCGGTCAGATTTTCTTGCAGGTCAATATCCATATCAATTGACGAATTAGAGAATTTTCTTTCCGTTTCTTTTTGTTTTAATTCGTTAATTTGTGCATCCAATTCTGAAATTTCGTCTTGAACCGAGTCTATCGTTGATTGAATTTCCGAAGCTCTCGATTCTTTTACTTCCGCAAGATTATCTTTTGCTTCATTATATGCATCAAGTGCTTCTTTTGTTTCTTCACTTGCCGTTTCACTTACGATTTTATCCAATTCGGCTTTTCTGTCCTCCGCTTCGGATAATCTTGTTTCTGCATCGGATAATTTCTTTTCCGCATCTTCTTTATCTTTTTCGTATTTATTCAACTTCGTATTTGCTGCTTTTATTTCATTTTCCAATCTTGTTACTTCCGCTTGAGCGGCATCCAAATTGGCTTTTTGTTCGTCGCTTAAATCTCCGGAATAACTTGCTACAGCCGCTTTAGCTCCGGCAAGCTGAGATTCTAACCCTGAAATAACACCTTTCTGGTCGTTGATATTCGCATCACATTCACTTATTAGTCCTTTTGATGTATCTATATCTTTTTGTGCATTATCTATTTCTTCCAAATTTGCGGCAATATCATCTTTATATTCTTCCAATGCAGGATCTCTTTCTGCTGCTTCTTTATAAGCCTGTTCTTTGTCGTCCAAATCACCTTGGGCTTCACTTACTTCGCTGTCATTGCCCGAATATACGTCGGATAATTCACTTTGAGCATCTGAAAGTTCACTTTCTTTTGTGTCTTTTTCAGCTTCCAATTCTTCAAGTGACATACCGTCATCAATTTTAGCCGGTGTTACTGATGAACCTCCGGAGGAAATTCCTCCTCCTCCGCCAACACCGCCGCCTCCGCTACTCCCGCCTGCGGCAGCAGGGCTTGTAGAAGGTGCAGCGTTAGCTGTTTCGTCAGCTTTTTCAACTTCTTTATTATCTTCAGCCTCATCATCCGCTTTTAATTCTTCGTCTGTTGAAATTTCTCCGTTTTCAACCGGTGCATTATCATAATTAAATTCACCGTCCTCTATTTCTTTTAGTATTTTATCCAAATCTTCTTCCGAAATTTTGCCAGTTTCATCGTAATTATTTTTTACATAATCTTCAAATCTCGATTTTTCTTCATCGCTCAAAACACCGTCTTTATCATAGTCGAGTGCATTAAGAACATCCGGATTTGAATAAAATTCTTCAAGTTTTTCCGCTAAGGCATCTTCTTCGATTTCACCGTCTGAAAATTCATCGTCAATAATTTCTTCATCAGTGATTTCACCCTCAGTAATCTCACCTTCCGTAATTTCTTCATCAGTGATTTCACCCTCAGTAATCTCACCTTCCGTAATTTCTCCGTCAGTGATTTCACCTTCTGTAATCTCTCCTTCAGCGATTTCACCTTCCGTAATTTCGCTTCCGGCAATCTCACCTTCCGCAGTATTTGTTTCATCGACTGCGGAACCGTCGGAATTTACATCTGCACTTTCAAATCCAGATACTTCTTCAGAGGCGATATCCGAATTTACTTCGGGTAAAATTTCGTTTGGAACGGCTTCTCCGTTTACATCAGGTGCAGAGTCAAACGATTGTTCTGCGGGTGTTTCACCCTGAGCTGCCGCTTCAAAATCTGAAGCAAAAAGATTTTGTGCTTCGCTTTCAAGTGCTTGAGAGCCTAAAAGCGGACTTTCATCAGCATTTATATCAAATGAGGTATTATTAAAATCATTCATAATCTCTAAGAATGCGGCAATATCTTCATTAGATATTTTCGGTGAACTTCCGTCATCAAATGACTCCACAAGTTCTCCGTTCACAAAATCCATGTTCATTATTTCATTAATGCTTTTTGAAAATATAGATGCATCTGCATTGTACTCCTGAACAAGGTATTCTTTAAATTCATCGCCGTTCATAAAAATACTTGCTGCTGAAGCTTTTAAATTCTCCGGTGAAACCGGTTTTCCTTCTTCTTCAAGTTTTTCAGCTAAATAGGACATGAAGCCCGCTTTTAATGACTCTAAATTCACAACTTTTTCCTTTTCTCTTACCTATTTTTTTATCGGAATTTTTAAACAAAAACTTTATTCTTCGTTACATTTTTTTACAAAAAATTTGATTTAGTTTTATAATTTCGATTTATGATGAAATAAAATATTACTTTTTAGTTGTGTAAATTAGCTTGATGTGATTTTAATGAATTAAAAAAAGTTTGCAATTTAAAATTGTTAAATCAAAAATGCAAAAACGAAATTTGAACAATAAAAAAGACACCATATAGTGCCTTTTGGTAAATGGCGGGACCAACGAGGCTCGAACTCGCGACCTTCTGCGTGACAGGCAGACGCTCTAACCAGACTGAGCTATGATCCCAACTGCAAAATTATTATATGCTAAGAAAAAAAAAATTGCAACAATAATTATTTATTAATATTTTACTAATATTCTTTTTGCAATATAATTTAAGTATTAATACATTATAAAAGGGGCAGTATGAATAAATATTTATTAGAAATAGGTACGGAAGAACTTGCTTATAAATTTATTCCTTCCGCTATGGAACAGTTAAAATCTGATTTTTCAAAATTATTGGAAGATTATAAAATTTCTTTTTCGGATATTAAAGTATATGCAACTCCCCGTCGTTTAGCAGTTATAATTGAAGGTCTGCCTGATAAACAAAATGATGTTGAAAAATTAGTCAAAGGGCCTATTGTTTCTATTGCTTACGATGCTTCCGGTAACTTTTCTAAGGCGGCTATAGGTTTTGCAGCAAAAAATAATATTTCAAGTGATGCTCTTATTACCAAAGATAATTATATTTGGGCAAAAATAGAACAAAAAGGCAATTCAACGAAAGATATTTTAAAAACTATTGTACCTCAAATTATTTTAAACCTTAAAGGTACTCATTTTATGCGTTGGGCTGATTTGGATATTAAGTTTCAACGCCCCATAAGGTGGATTGTTTCCGTTTATAATCATGAAGTATTGGAATTTGAACTTGCAAATGTTACCGCATCGAATATTTCAAAAGGGCATAGATTTTCTGCTCATACTGAGATTGTTATAAATTCTCCAGATGAATATATTGAAAAATTAAAAACGGTAAATGTTATAGCCGACGCTGAAGAACGCAGAAATAAAATTATACAAACCTCACGTGAAAAAGCAAAAGAAATCGGTGCGGATATTGTTATGGATGAAGGTCTTTTGGATGAAATAACTTTTATTACTGAATGGCCCGTACCTGTTATCTGCTCTTTTGATGAAAAATATCTGCAAATTCCGGAAAAAGTTACCGTTACAGTTATGGCTGTTCATCAAAGGTATTTCCCCTTATATAAAAACGGCAAACTTATTAATAAATTTATTACCGTAAGCAATTACCTCGGCAACGATTTTGAAAATATAAAAGCAGGGAATGAACGTGTTGTAAGAGCAAGGCTTGAAGATGCCGTATTCTTCGTACAAGAAGATACTCAAAAACCTTTAATTGCTTATTTAGATGACTTAAAAGGCGTAACTTTCCAAAAGGGATTAGGTTCTGTTTATGATAAAACCAACAGAATATTGGAACTTTCAAAGTTTATTGCAAAGAGAATTAACGCTCCGCTTGAAACAATAGAAAGAACAGCACTTCTTTGCAAAGCAGACTTAGTTACAAAGCTTGTTTTTGAATTTACTGAACTTCAAGGCTATATCGGGTCGGATTATGCGATAAGAAATGGAGAAGCAAAAGAAGTTGCATTTGGTATTAAAGAGCATTATTTCCCTTTGAATGCTGAGTCTGAAACGGCAGAAGGAATTGAAGGACAGGTTGTCGGAATTGCGGATAAAACTGACACTGTTACTGCTGTCTTTGCAGATGGCAGGAAAATTTCCGGTTCTCAAGATCCTTTAGGTATAAGGCGTGCAACTTTGGGTATTCTAAAAACCGTCATTCAAAAAAATCTTGATATTAATTTATCTGATTTAATTAAATATTCTATTAATCTTTTACCTGTTCAGATTGATGATAAAGACAAATTGTATAAATACATTAAGGAATTTTTCGAACAAAGATTAATTGTTCTTTTGTCAGATAAGTATCAATATTCTGTTATTGAGGCTTGTATAAGTGAAAAAAATGTTCTTGATGATTTAAAAGATTTTATTATCAGATTGAACTTGGTTTCTGATATGATAAAAACAGAAAATTTTACTTATTTTCTTGAAGGCATTAATCGGATTATACGAATAATTAAAAATGAAACTATATTCTCAAATGTTAATCCGGAGCTGTTTATTTTGGATGAAGAAAATGATTTATGGAATGCTGTGAAATCGATTGATGAAACAAAATTATCTTATCAGGAACTTTCAACTAAATTATTTAAAATTGTTCCATATATTACTGCATTTTTTGATAAAGTGCTTGTAATGGATAAAGATGAAACTATAAAACAAAACAGAGTTAATCTTTTAAATTTGACTAAAACTAAATTTGCGAAAATCGCAGATTTTAGTAAATTGGTGATATAAATTATAAATTAAAAAGATAAAAAAAGAGGATTTTAAATCCTCTTTTATGTTAATTTTTTTACCAATGTTTTGTATTTATCTTCTTGGTTTTTATTGCCCAGTCTTTTGTATATTGTAGCCATTAAAGTATATATCTGCTTCTTTAAGCTTGAGGAGTATGCATATTCTACTGCATCGTCAGCAAAGTTGATAGCTTGATTGTAATTACCTTGTTTATAATTTTTATCAGCCAATGAGTAATTTATGCAGAAGTCAAAATCATAATTTTTGCCTTGAATTTTGTTATTTAAATAATCTGAATAAATTTTATTCATTATAGCTTCAGCCTCAGCTTTTGTTTCTCCTACATTTAAGAACTGAGCTTCTCTTATTAAGTTGCAATAATAAGTTACATTATTTGTTCCATATTGTAATGCTTTTACTTTAAGTATTTTGTCTAAATATTCTGCAGCTTTTTCTCTGTTCTTTTTATCCATATATAAATCAAATAATTCTTCGTATGTTGCTGTTATATCTGAGCTTGTAGGTACTTTTGAACGTATTTTTTCTGCTCTTAAAGAATATTTAATAGCATTATCAATATCTTTGTTATCTTTTGCAATCTTGCTTTTAAGTGCCAGAATTCTTGAATATTCAAGAGTATCAGTGCCGTTGCAACAATTTGCTGCCATATCCAGATATTGTTCAGCTTTATCGTTATCTTTAAGTGATATGTATAATTCAGCAAGGTATAAATAATTTGTTAATTTTTTATCAGGACTTCCGTTTAAGGTTTTATTAATGATATTAACATTCTTTAAATATAATCTTTTTGCAGCATTATAGTCACGTCTTGACATATAAATATTGCTTCTCAATTCATTTAGCAATAATTCTTCACTGTATTTGTAATCATTATTTGCTTTATATAATTTTTCTAAATTATTAAGAATCTCTTCTTGCTTTTTATCATCTCTTAATGCACTATAATATGCATAATTTAGGAAATTTTTGGTATAAATATCATCTTTATTTCTTTCCGGATATTGTTCAATTTTTGCTTTTGCTTTATCTAGTTCTCCTAAAATCAAATAGTTATTAATAAGTGAAGAGTCTAATCTTACAAGATAGTCTTTTGATTCTGCATCAGAAAATTGTGAAATATAATTGTATGCTTTTGTATATATACGCATAAAATTTTTATATAAATGTTGTACGTCGTTATTCAAATATATTTGTTTTTCAAAAATGTAACTATATTTTAAATGGTCATTTTTATCATAAGTATTTACAAGTTTTAAATATTCTTCAATATATTTATTTGTATTTTTTATATCCCGCATGTATGAATAATTGTTAATATATTTAGAAATAACGTTATATTTCTCCTCTTTAGTAAGAGAAGGCATATCATACATCTTTTTTAAGACTTTATTTCCTTCGTATTCATTTTCCTGTGTGGCATACAATTCATATAATGCATTATAATATGCATATTTTAGATTGTTGTCTGCATCTGTAACTAAATTACCTACTTCTTCAATTTTTTGTTTTCTTAACGGTTCATTTTTTGTAATTGTATACAAATGTATCGTTTCCATTTTGGAATTAAACGCTTCGTTTGAGTTTTCGCCGTGTAAATCTGCATTCAAAGCTTCAAGTTTTAATGATGTTTTAATCGCATCATCATACAGTTTTGAATCCATTTGTGAAATGAACAATTGCCAGTATAAATCTATTATTTTCTGGCGGTCTTGCTCTTTATTCCTTATATTTTCTTTTATCTCTTGTTTGATAGCTTTAATATTTGTTGCCGGATTATTTACTTCTTCAGCAAATGTTATATTATTTAATAGTAAATATGCCGCAAAACAGTAAGCAAAAAATTTAAAAAAGTGCTTGTTCTTTTTATTCATTTATTTCATACTCCTTATGCTATTAGTATACCCAATATATTTTATTTCATATCATACTCCGTAATATATCGTAACATTTTTTTGTAAAGATTGTTATAAAAGTTTAATTTTCTACATTGTTAAATGTAGTTATATTGCCTAAATACCGTTTTAGGAATATAATTTTTTATAGTGGAATAAAATAACAAATAGTTTATAGTTTAAGTGAGGTACAAATGAACATTAGAAAGAATTTAGCAGCAATCTTTTTTAGTTTTGCATTGTTGTTAACAAGTATTTCTACTGCTATAGCTAAAGATTATACCGATGTTCCGGATGATTACTGGGCTGCAGAAGAAATAGATGACGTTGTCACAAAGAAAATTATTCCTTTGTATGGCGATAATACTTATCGTCCGTTGGAAAAAGTTCCTCGTGTTGAATGGACAGGCATGTTGCTAAGAGCTTTAGGTTTAAGTGAAGCACCAATAACATCAGAACCTGATTATTCGGACGTTACAACAGCAACGTACGGTTATCCGTATATCGCAAGATCTGATCAATTTGGTTTGATTTATGGTTATACTGATGGCGAATTTAAACCTCAAAGATTTATTACAAAAGTAGAAACAGCTTCAATAATGAGTCATATTACAAAAGATACCGAAGTTAATACCGCTGTTTTAGATCAGTTTGCAGATTCTGCACAAATTCCTGATTGGGGTAGAATTCCTTTTTCAAAGGCTATTAAATATGGTTTGTATGTAAACTATCCTTTAGAAACAGAGTTAAATCCGAATAGAGAATTAAACAGAGCAGAAGCTGCCGTTCTTTTGGCAAGATTAATGAAAGCTTTATCTATAGTTGAAGATCAATATAAAGCTGCTGATGAAACTCCTGTTCCCGAAGAACCGAAAGAATATGTATTATCTGTAGAACATTTGGATGATTACAAACTTGCAGTTGTGGACAGAGTTTCAATAACTAATTTAAGAAGAATTATTTTAGCTAAGAACGTATTTAAAGTTTCTTTTGTTGAACCGTTTAATTCAACAAAGCATCAAATTGGTGATGTTATTCCTTTCTATTTCAAAAAAGATGTTGTAACAAAAGAAGGCACTTTAATTATTCCTGCTAATACTAAATTATATGCAACCATCGAAGAATTAAGAGATAAAAGATGGATTAACAAAAATGCTGAAGTTTATTTACATTTTACTAAAATGGTATTCCCGAATGGTAATGAATATCCGTTTATAGCAAGAGTATTAAACAATCAAGAAGGTGTTTTAATGGAAAATAAATGGTTAAAACCATTAGAATACACAGTAGCAGGTGCTGCTATCGGTGGTGCTGCTATCGGTCTTCCTATTGGCGAAGCTAATGACAGATCCGGTGATGGTATGGCAATTGGTTTCCCAACCGGTGCTGGTGTTGGTTTACTTACTGGTTTCTTAACTCCTGGTGTTAATTACAAGGCAAGAGCTAATGAAGATGTTCTTGTTGAATTAAAAGTTGATTGCAGTTTGTATAATGACTATGTACAACAATATACGACAACAACTACAACAACCACCACTACAACAACAAATCCGGTTGAATAATTTATTAGTTAGAAAAATTAAAAGAAACCTCCTATTTTAGGAGGTTTCTTTATTGTAAAAGATTTTGTTTCTATTTATAATATTGGTATGGATACTATTGAAACATATTTAACAAATTTAACAGGTAAAGATACTAAAAGAGCTGAAAGTGCTGCTTTGTATCTTATAAATTCTTCTGATGTGGAATTATTTAAAAAATTAGTGAATAAAACGGATTTTTTATTTGATTTTGTAAGAAATAATGTATATTCACGTATTGAAAATGCCGTTGATGAAACAAATTATAAGAACATCATTAATTTTTTCGATTATTATTCACCATATTATGATGATTTATTTGCTGATATATTATCAAGGCGTGCTAATCAGGATTTAACAGATGAAATGTTTGATTTACTTGAAAAAGGCAATATTTCTCAAAAAACTTATGCCGCAAAATATTTTTCTTATATTCCTGACACTGTAGCAATTGAGTTACTTGGTAAATATGCTTTTTCTGATGATGAATATTTAAGTTATAATTCTGCTGCGGCACTTGGTGAAATGCAAGATGATGTTTCTTTTGATTTAGCACTTGGTAATTTGGTTTCAGAAGATGATTTTGAAAGATTAAAAGCTGTTAAATTTTTTGCTGCTTATGGTCGTGATTTTCCGTTTAAAGAAATATTTCAGTCTTTAAAATCTTCCAAGCTAAAAGAAAATATTTCGGGGCAAATCCCTTATATGATTAGTTTACTTGATCTGTTTAAAACAGAATATAAAGATGATTCATTACTTGTCATTTTGAATATTATTGCGGGTTTAGGCGAAATTTTGCCTTTGGCTGATGTATTTCAATTTGAATTATATGAAGTTATTGAAAAATTAATTAATAGTGATTTATTCCCTTCATCAGACCAGGGAAAAACAGCCGTAATTTTGTTGTTAGCTTTATCGAAATTTTCTACTTTTAACGATAACAATGAATATACTTTTGATGAATCAAAAGAAGTCAAAACTGAAATTTCAAACATATATAATCTATTAAAGAAACAAAACGATGATTTTTGGAATTTACAGAAAAATTATGTTGTAGAACAGCTAGAATGTAAAGATGATTTTTCTATGACAGCATTTGAATTAATTCAAGAGTTTAATATTGAAAATGCACAGCCGGATTTAATAAAGTTGTTAAATTCAGATAATGAAATAATTATATGTAATGCACTTCAAACATTAAAAAGTATAAATAAACTTGACGGTGTTGATATAAAGTCAATTTCAGAGAAAATAAACAATCTGAACATAAAAGCTGTAGTTGAGAGCTTATAAAAAAAGAAGCAAATTTGCTTCTTTTTAATTTTGTTCTTCTGAGTTGATTACCTGAACATTAGTTTCTGTTTCTGCTGTTTCTGTCGGTGTTTGAGGAGTAGTGGACTCGATTATTACTTCTGTTACTTCACCTTCAACAATAACTTCTTTCTGTTTTTCTTCATCCTCATCATTATCGTTAACTTTTTCTTCTTCTGCCTGAAGTTTCTTTCTAATTTCTGCAAGTTCTTTTTCTGTTTTTGCACGAACAATCGGGATGTTTAACATAAGGGCAACGGCATCGCCTTCATTTTTTAAGCCTATTTCAAGTTCTTCTTTATCTATTACAACATATTTTGAAAAGACTTCAATTAATTCTTCTCTCATTTTTCCCATAATAAGCGGGTCAAGCTTAGTTCTGTCGTGCATTAAAATAACTTGGAGTCGGTTTGTAGCACACTCACTCGTATTTTCGGAGTGTTCTATCTGGAATAAATCCATTATTTTATTATAAATTTCTGAAAAAAGTGTTTTCATTAATTACTCCTTCCCTTGTTTCTTCAACCCGGAAAAGAATTTTTTTAATTTTCCAATAAAATCTTTTGGTTCATTTAAATCCATAAAGGGAACTTCTTCACCTGTAATTCTCTTTGCTACGTTAATGTATGCTTTACCTGCGGGTGATTTTTCGTTATTTATAATTGGTTCACCTCTGTTTGTTGATGTTATAATTCCGGTATCTTCAGGAATTATGCCGATTTTTTGGCAGGAAAGAATATTTTCCACATCTTCAACGCTCATCATATCGTTAGATTTTATCATATTGGGTCTTACACGATTTATCAATAACTTATAACTGTCAATACCATCAGCAGCTTCCAAAAGTCCGATAATTCTATCGGCATCTCTTACTGCTGACATTTCGGGAGTCGTTACAACTATTGCTTCCGAGGCTCCGGCTATTGCGGTTTGAAAACCTTGTTCAATTCCTGCGGGGCAATCTATTATTATATAATCAAAGTCTTTTTTTAGTTTTTCTGTTATTTTTTTTATTTGTTCACCGCTTACAGATGATTTATCACGTGTTTGGGCTGCTGCAAGCAGGCATAAATTAGGATTTTTTTTATCTTTTACAAGTGCTTGTTTAAGTTTGCATCTTTCTTCTACTACATCAACAAGTGTGTATACTATTCTGTTTTCGAGTCCTAACAATAAGTCCAAATTTCTTAAACCGATATCAGTATCCACAAGAACAACGCTGTGTCCGCATTTTGCCAATGCACTGCCTATATTTGCACTTGTAGTAGTCTTACCTACTCCTCCCTTGCCGGATGTTATAACAATAACTCTCCCTGACATTTATTTCGCTCCTTAATCATTCATTTTAAATACTACTATTTCAAAATTAACTATTCTTGCTTCTTCCGGTATAAATGTATTTGTTTTCTCTATATAAACGGTATTCATTGAATCCGGACGTCTTGAATAGCAATTTGCAATTCTTAATTGTATTGCATTCATTTTTAATGCACGAACTCTCGCTTTTTGATTTCCGTTTGCCCCTGCGTGAGCTATTCCGCTTAATATACCCCATACAGTTATATCGCCTGCTGCCGTAATTTCACTTCCGGGGTGACAGTCGCCTATAATAACTATATTTCCATCATAATTGATTACTTGCCCTGAACGTATAGTTTGTTTTATATATTTTGTCGGGAATTCTTCAAGTTCAATATCTTCTTTTGTGTATTCCTGTTCCGGAATAATATCATTTAGTTCTTCACGTTGTTCGTATTGTTCCCCTGTTGTATCTTTAAATTCAAATATACTTGTTTGAACCGGATTTGAACCGAATATGACATCTAATTCGTCTTGAATTTCTTCTTTTTGAGGCACAGAGTTGTTTATTTCTTCAGGTGCATGGTGAGTGGATTGTTCTTCTTTATTGTTTGTTAGATTTGTTATGTATGTTACATTTGACGGAATGTCTGATTGTTTTTCCGTATTATCTGTTGTATCATGCAGTTCTGTATTTTGTAATTGTTTTTCCTCGTTTGTATTTTGATTTAAGTTATGTGACGAATTTTGAACAAAACTGTTGTCTGATGAAGCTGATGATTCTTCTGTTGTAGTATTTGTATATATTTGAGTTGTATTTTGAACTACTGTTTGTATAGATTGCTCGTGAACTTCCGGCTGTTCAATATGCTCTTGAATTACTGTTTGTGCAGTCTGCTCGTAGCTTGCTGGCTGTTCAATATGCTCATGAACTACTGTTTGTACAGTCTGCTCGTGAACTTCCGGTTGTTCAATATGCTCATGAACTACCGTTTGTACAGTCTGCTCAAGAACTTCCGGTTGTTCAATATGCTCTTGAACTTCCGTTTGTGCAGTCTGCTCGTAGTTTGCTGGTTGTTCAATATGTTCTTGAACTACTGTTTGTGCAGTTTGCTCGTAGTTTGCTGGTTGTTCAATATGCTCGTGAACTACCGTTTGTACAGCTTGCTCGTGAACTTCCGGCTGCTCAATATGCTCTTGAACTACTGTTTGTGCAGTCTGCTCGTGAACTTCCGGTTGTTCAATATGCTCATGAACTACTGTTTGTACAGCCTGCTCGTGAACTTCCGGTTGTTCAATATGCTCATGAACTACCGGTTGTACAGTCTGCTCAAGAACTTCCGGTTGTACAGTCTGCTCAAGAACTTCCGGTTGTACAGTCTGCTCAAGAACTTCCGGTTGTTCAATATGCTCAGAACTAACTATTTGTTCATCCTGCTTTTTGTTTTGCTGTGCTGATTGTATGTTGTGTAATTCTTCTTTTAATTCCTCAGCTGTTTTATATGGCATAGTTGGTTTTATTTCTAATGTATTTTCTTCTGATACATTAGAAACAATTATCCCCAAAGATAGTGCTACTTTTTCTGTGTCAACTGATTTTGTATCTAAGCCTGAAAGAGTTGATTCTATTCCGCTGATAAGTGATTTTATACTTAGTAATTGAGCTTGATTTAACCCGACATTTCCGAGTTTTAAACATATTCTTTTATTTTTTGCTTCTTCCGTATCTAAAACGGAGCTTAATTCAAATATTATTTCTGCCGGAGTAGTAACATTGCTTAAATCTATTACGTACATATTATCTTTTAGAAGTTCTTCCATTTTATCTCTTTCTTCTGACTATAAGTATAATCCCAACTTATCTTATACTTATTTCAGAATATACTAAAATTTTTGCTATTTCAAATAAAACTAAACATAATGTATACTTTTATAACCGAAATTTTTAAATTGTAATAAATCTTTAAATTTAGGTTAAATTTAATCTATTTGATTAAAAAAAATTTGTCCTTAAAAATTAAATAGTCCATAATATATTATAAGTTTAAACAGAGTAAGGAATATATGAAAAAGTACGGATTATTTTTAATTTTATCGGCAGAAATTTTGTTTCAAAGTACTGTTTTTGCCCAAAATATGAATATTGATACAGAAAGAATGGAAGCTGTTCTTCAAAATTCGGGCATGAGCGTCAATAAGCCCGAATTCGATACGGAACAATACGCTAGAAAGTACAAAAAAGTTACAAAAGATGGAGCCGTTATGAAAGCATTGGAGCTTTTAGGCTCAGTTAATTTAGGTAAATATTCTTATAATGCGATTATGGGGAATAATATTACGGGAAAGCCAATTCAGGTTGAATTTAAAAATCTTGCCGAAATAGACCCTGCGTGTGCTTCTTATGAAGCTATGGGCTGGAGAAAACCTGATAGGTTTAAATCTCAGAGTATTTCTGATAAAAGCTATAATTTGTATATCTATGTTAATGAAAAATACCGCAATGCTCCATCTGAAGCGGTAGCCGCAGTTCTTGCACATGAAGCCATACATCAAGATGCTCTATCATCTTTAAATGAAGAAACTTATGCCTGGACTTTGGAAGCAGGTGTTTGGATGAAACTGGCGGAGCAAAATCCCTCCGTTTTAAAAAATCCGTCTTCGCTTGTTACAAGAGAAAATATGTTAAAAAAATTATACGAAAAAGGTGACTATACCAACAAATACATTAAAAAAGCCGTTTTTACAAACCCCGGATATAAGCAGCTTCCCACACGTTCTCCCGGGTTTGAGGACGAAGATTTATAGCTTATTATACTATTGTTTTTCTTATTTTTTTGAAGTATTTTTTTCTTTGGAAATATAAGAAAGAAGCGGGCATGTTTTTTAATCAAAATGTAAATTACAAAAATTTATTGTTTTTTATTATCGCAATATTCTTTTTGTGGTTTATTTTCAGAATTCAAAACGTTGCCATTCTTGCCTTTGGTTCTTATGTTATAGCCTGTTCGTTAATGCCTATTGTTGATAAGGTAAGCAGCAAAATTCCACGTTCTTTGGCTTCAACGCTGGTTATTGTTTTTACAATGCTTGTTTTGATGTTATTTTTAATTCCGATTGTTTCCATATCTTTTCAGGAAATTCATCAGGCTATTAATAATATTCCAAATTATGCTTCAAACATTATCAAATTTCTAAGCAACAAATCCATAATGGGGAAATCGCTTATCGAATTTATTGATATTAATTCGATTACTGCGGGTACTACACAAATGGCTACGGGAATTGTAAATAAATCAATAGATTTTACGATGGGATTTCTTGAAACAATTACTATTATTATTACAATAAGTGTTATTGTGTTTTATATGCTTAATGAAAAATATCTTATCAGAGATTCTATTTTATTATTGTTTCCGCCAAAGTTGAAAAATAAGGCAAAATGTGTGTATGAAACCATTGAATGCAAAGTAGGCGGCTATGTATTGGCTCAAATTCTTTCCATGACTACCGTTGCCGTATTTACTGCACTCGGACTGTTTTTATTAAATGTTCAATATGCTGTTTTATTGGGGTTAATTGCCGGCATACTTGATATAGTTCCCATTGTAGGGCCTACATTGGCACTTGCACTCGGTGCATTGTGTGCGGCACAACAAAGCTGGGGTATTGTAGTACTTACTGTATTGGTTTATCTGTTAGGACAGTGGATATCCAATAATTTTGTACGTCCTCTGGTGTTTGGAAAATTATTGGATTTACATCCCGTTGTTATAATATTTGCTTTCTTGATTGCCGCTCAATTTATTGGTGTGTGGGGTGTAATTCTCTCTCCGGCAATTGCGGCTCTTATTTTAACACTTTTTGATGAATTATATATTAAAACAATTAATAAAAAAGAATAATAATCTATAACATTGCTATTTGCTGTGTAATTTCGCTTTTTAATTCGTCATTATCCGTTTTATAAGCTGCAACATAGGCTTTTGAAAGTAACTTTTGAGCTTTTGCTTTGTTACCGTATGAAAGCATTATTTCTGCGGCATCTCTGTAATTTTTTGCAAGGCTTTCGTTATCGTCATTTTCGGAATAAGCTTGTGCCGAGTTCCCGTAATAGTTTAAGGCTCTTGCGTTTTCCGATAATTTTTCACAGAATTTAGCATTTCTTCCGTTTATAATTCCTTTTACTTTATTGTCTTTTGTTTCATCCGCTATTGTTGATGACATTGACATAAAAAGCAGTGCATTATCTCTGTCGTATTTTTCCGTATGAATTTTTGCAATGTTATTTAATGCCTGAGTTTGAAGCTTCAAATTATCGCTTTCACCGGAGAATGAAACGGCTGCGGCATAATGTTCCATGGCGGGTTCAAGTATTACATAATCATCATAAATTTTACCCATGCGAATATGAGATTTTGCTTTGACATTATTATCATTACTGGTTTTAGCAGCACGATTATAATTGTATAATGCATCTTCCACCAGGTTAAAATCGTCGTATAAAGAACCTTGTTCGAAATGAATTAATGCACAGGTTTGTGTGTCGCCTATTTCTTCGGCATAATCCATTGCATTTTGGAAAGAATACAAGGCTTTCTCTTTTTGGTCTATTGCTTCATATTTTTTTGCCTGAATAAACATTCTTTTTAGCTGATTATCTTGTGGAATGTATATTTGAGGCTTTGTTTCTTCTTCCCTACTTTCTGTGTATTCAATATTGTCAATTGTTTCGGGTTCTTCAATCCTGTTTATAACTTCTTCTTGTTCTGTTATTTGAGGCAGTTTATAGTCAATTTGCTGAAGAAACAGTGCATCTACCCAATTTTCAACAACTGTAGATTTCTTTTTTAATGTATTTGTAATATATTCATCCAATATTTTAGAGGCATTTTTTAAATTGCTCTGAATTATATTGGGGTTTGGAATATCTTTTTTTGCTTGAGTTTTTACAAGTTCAAGGTAAGAACTTACTTCTTCTTTTATGTCGTCGGGTGCACCGATGGCATTTGCGGTATTTTTGAAATCGGTAAGAACTTGTTCTATGTGTATCTGTCTTTTTGTATAATCAATTGCAACTTTTTCGCCGTTAGGGAAATATGAGTCTTTAAAACTTTCACCTGAATTAGTTTGCAGATTTTGTGGTTTTCTTTCTTGCAGATTATTTTCAGCACTTTTTGAAGATTGAGAATTTTCTTTATCTTCAGGTTTCCTGTTTATTTGGCTATTTGCTGTTCCGAAATAAGATTTTACATAGTTCGGATAAATTCCGTTATACAAGTTTTACTGCCTCATAAGTTACACTAATCCGCATACCTTCTACATTATAAGTATGACCTTTTTTAACCGTATTGAGAATACACTATTTAATGTATTAATGAAAAATTTTAATTTATCAACTCTTTGTTTTTAATGTTTTTAACCGTAATTAAATATGCAACGATTATTGCAATTGCGGCAAATAACCAGCTTACCGGATACACAAGAAGTATTGTTTCGTATTTCGGATACATCGGAAATACGGTATAAACCCATATTACACGCAGTATGCATATAAAAATTACGCATATAAAAGCGGGTATTAAAGAGTGTCCGAAACCTCTCATTGCACCCGATAATATTTCAACGGTTATATTCAAAAATTCAAGCGAAAGAATATATTTTAGTCTGATAATTGTCAAATTGATTATATAATCATCATTTGTGAATACTCCCGCAAAAGTTTTTCCGAATGCTATTATAACAAAACAAAGCATTGTTGTTGTTATAATGCTCCATATCAGGCATGATTTTATAATTTTAATACATCTGTCGATTTTTCCCGCTCCGTAATTTTGACCCACGAAAGTTACACATGCCTGTGCAAACGCACTGAATATAAAATATACAATGCATTCATAGTTGATTGCCGCTGCTGTTGAAGCTATTATTGAAGAACCGAGTTTGTTTAAAGCACTTTGTACGCATACGTTAGACAGTGAAAACATCATACCCTGAACCCCCGCAGGTATACCGATTGCGGCTATTTGACATAATATTTTAAGGTTAAGTCTTAAATTTTTTATATTTAATTTCAAATTGCCCTTTTCTTTAATAAGAAAATATATTAACATGCCTGCACTTACCGAGTTTGAAATTGTTGTTGCAAGAGCGACCCCCTGAACGCTCATTTTGAGGTTAATTACAAAGAACAGATTCAGGATTATATTAATAATACCCGCAATTACAAGTGCTATAAGCGGTCTTTCGGTATCTCCTTTGCATCTTAAAATTGCCGATGAAAAGTTATACAGCATTACGAAAGGCATACCGATAAAGTATATTTTTAAATATTTTTCAGCCAAATCAATTATATTATCGGGTGTACAGATAAGTTTAAGAATTGTATTCGTAAAAAATATACCGATAAGAGCAAGAAAAATTCCGCTTGAAAGAGCAAGTATAATTGAAGTATGTACGGCTTTTTGTATACCCTCATAATCTTTTTTTCCTGTTAATATGGCAACAATTACATTTGTACCTATGGAAAGCCCTACAAACAGATTAATTAAAAGATTTATAACAGGTGTATTCGCCCCGACGGCTGCTAGTGCTTCCGCACCTGCGAAATGTCCGGCTACCGCTATATCTGCGGCATTAAAAAACTGTTGTAAAATACTGCTTGTTGCAAGCGGTATCGCAAAAAACAGTATTTTTTTTAAAAGTATTTTTGAAAATATTTTGTGTCCGGCTGTATTTATCATTTATTTTTATCTGGCGTTTTACCCGTATCGGAAGCCTGTTCCATATAGCAAGTGTTGTTTTTGTATACTCTTTCAGCTTAAATTATACTGCATTATTTTGAACATTCCAAACAGCTTACAACTTTATAATTCATAACCGTTTTTATATGCCCAAAAACTCTCTGGTATTTATGTTCTCGTTTATTTTTTTCAATATGCTTTTTATTATAAATAAAGTTATGAATGAACATAAGGTTACTGCCAAAAATCTTAATGTAACGATTAAAATCACCGCAGCATAACCGTTTGCGTAATATTGAGTTATTACATTCGGCAGATTGAACATCATATTTATTATGAATAAATAATACCAGTGGATAAAAAATAGTCCGAAACTGTATTTCGCAATTATATCAAGAGTTTTGTTTGTTTTATTGTGCGAAAGTATAAATTCGTCATAATGTTTTAAATAACCGAGCAAAAGCATTGTAAGCATTGTTTTTGATACGGTATAGTTGCAATATATGTTTTTATAAGTGAAAATTATGTCTAAAATGCTTAACGTAATCATTAATATCCATAAAAGAAGTCTTTTATCATAAAATTTATCAATAATATCTTTATTTTTGGAGCAGTACATTCCAAAAACGTACAATGAAAAGAAATGAATAAATCCCGTAAAGATATATGCAATGTACTGCATATATCTTTCGATATAACTTAAATTTATTACCTGTTTATATTCAATATCACCTCTTTGCAGAAAAAATGTAATTAAAAATAAAAGAGGTAAAAGTTTATATAGTATATTTTTCTTTTCCAGTTTTAAAAGCAAATAAGAACATAAGAAAAACAGTACAATCATAGGTATAAACCAGGTCGGAACATTGTGTACACGACCGATTGATAACAATGCGGGTATTTGTATTATGGGATTTAATCCCGCAAATGAATTTTTATACGCTATCGGAAAGTAAAAACAAAATACAATTCCGGGAATTGCCGTAATCAAATAAGGCATAATTACATTTGTCCATTTTTTTGAAAGATAATTTTTATACTCAAATTTATAGGATAAATGTTGGAATAAAAATCCTGAAATAAAAATAAATAAAGCCGTTCCTCCGCATACAATTTCTTTATTTATTGTGTTTATAAGGCTTGATGAAGTTCCAAATTGCATTGTATGCCCCATTATTATTAACAGAATTGCCAGCCCTCTGAATACATTAATGTAGTTGAGAAACTGTTTTTTTGGTTTTTGTTGTATTTCAATATTATTTTCCATTCTTAATCCCTTTATAATTGAAGCCATAATACTTGATACGGTGCTATTTTTAAATGCATGGTTCTGCTTTTTAACGATATATTAACCGATACATTGTCATTATTTATAAGATTTTTTAAACTCGTAATATGTCCGTTATTTTTTAAAATAATGTACGGAGGTATTGTTATTTCCGCAACAGATTTGTCTTTTGATAAATTATTCACAACCAGTATTTGCTGCTCTTTGTTCTTTCTTATATAACAAAAATTACTTTCGGATTTCGTCTGCAAGATTTCAAAATCACCGTTTACCATTACAGGAATAGATTTTCGAACCTCAATTAAGTGCTTAACACGCTTATATACTTTTGAATTAAATTCATAATACCCTTTTGTCGAACCGTAAAACAATTTTCTCGGAATTTCACCTCTGTTTATATCTCTTGAATCGAAGGCAGATGTTAAATATGTTTCTTTCTGCTTCTTTGCACGCTTTTCTGCCGATTTTTTTGCATTCTCAAAATTATTTGCAGCCCCTACTTCATCACCATAGTATATTATCGGAATACCCGGCATTGAAAACAGTATTGCAAACGCCTGCATAATTCTGTTTGGATTTTTATCAAGAAAATTTGCCAGCCTGCCGCTTACTCCGTAACCATTCCTAAAATCCGCACCTTTTGGTGCTAAATCGTTAAATATTATGTTCCTTACTTCCGGACTGACCATCTCCAGCGATAATTCATCATGAACCCGCAAAAAATTGCCCCACACCGCTGTTTTCGGTATCGCAGGTGTCTTATTGTATAAATCAATAAAATATTTCTTATTACCTGTTATCATCGTTGCCCATATAGCATTCATATACGGAAAATGATATGCAATTTGAGCTTCCGAACTTCGTTTTAATTTTACCGTTTTATCATTTATATTTATGTCAACTTCTCTGTCTTTCCCAAAATAAGGCAGAATATTTTTCGGTTCCTGGCATGCTTCTACTTGAATGACCGTTGATGGGGCGGTTAATTGAATATAATTGCTTAATATATTAACAATGGCGTGAGTTTTCGGACGATTTTCGGCATTGGTTCCCGGCTCTTTTGATAAATACGGTATTGCATCCATTCTGAATATGTCAATCCCCATATTTGTCCAATTCGTTATTGTATCAAGCATATAATAAAGTACATTTGGATTTTCCCAATTTATATCAAGCTGAAACGGATAAAATGTATGATAAAGATAGTAATTTTTGCCGTTTACTGTTATCTTTCTGTAGTTATTTTCCGTATTGTCGGGGAAAATCAATCTTCTTTTTGATATCTTGCCGTTCGGTTCAAAGTATTCAATAACCGTTCCAAGTTTTTCATCACGGTATTTAATGTATTCGGGCATTTCTTCTTTATATATAAAATAATCAAGATAGCTTTCATCACCTGCTTCAAGCTTTTTAAACCATTCGTGTTCATCGGAAAAATGGTTCAGAACCAAATCTCCTTTAATTTTAAACCCCCGTTTTTTTGCTTCCGTAATGAACATTTTAAATTCTGATAATCCGCCTAAATCTTTGCGTACATTTTGGGGATTTTTGACGTCAAATCCCGAATCTTTCATGGGACTATCCGCAAACGGAAGCAGATATAATGTTGTTACACCCAGATTTTCAAGATAATCAAACATTTTGGTCGTATCTTTGAACGTATTGTTCGTGTTTGGTTTCCTTACTCCGAATTGGTCAACATAAAACATGTATATTATTTCATTTTTATACCAATCCGAGGGCCTTGTTATATCATGTTGTTTTAAATCTTCGGAACGTGATTTTATAGCGGTTTGTGCGTGTTTTATTATGTTTTCATATACTTCTTCCGCCCGTTCATGCCCGTATAAAGTCGTTATTGAGTCTTTTAATTCTTTTTTAATTTTTGGATTTATGTATGTTTCTTCGATTTTGATATTGTTATTATTGATTTCATCAGCCAAAACGGATGATGGCACAGGGAAAAATATTATAAATAAAGCTAATATAAGAATTATGAACTTTTTCATCCCTATATCTCCTAATTATAATGTAATTTTATAAAAAGAATATTTGATATTCAATAAATGATTTTACATAATGTTACTAAAGTATTGAACTTATTATATAATAAGGAAATTTTCAGGTGACATTTCAGCCTTTTTTATTATTTGTCTGCAAAATTCTTCGGCTGGAGTAAATCTTGATTCTGAATAAATTGAAAAATATTTTTCATATTCTTTTGGTGTGCCGTCGTGAATTGTTACGGTATTGCAGCCAGCCATTAAACCTTCATATTGTCCGTTCTCATTGCTTACAGCTAGTGAAGATGTAGAAGGCATTAAACATTCCGGTTTTAAAATTCTTAATATTGCAATGAAGTTTAGTGTTAAATTTATATCTCCGGCAGGATAATTTTTGAATTTCGATTTCTCATTCGGAATAAATTTTGTGGCACTAACCATTGATAATTTTAGATTGTTAATTAAAACTAAATCTTGATATAAATTTTCATAGGTTTGTTCCGGAAGCCCGACAATATTACCGCTTCCAACTTTAAAACCTATATCAATCAGATTATTAATGCATTCTAGCCTATTTTCTATGCTGTCGGATGGTCTGCAAAATTTATGGTGTTTAGAATCAGAGGTTTCAAATTTCAAAACATATCTGTCTGCTCCTGCATCTTTTAATTGCTCATACTGTTTTCTTGTTAAATTGCCGAGACATAAAATTATTTGAATATCTGGATTTATCCTTTTTGCTTCTTTGAGGCAATTAGAGATAGTATCTATGAATTTTTGAGTTCTGTTTTCTCCAGATTGAAGCAAAAAAGTTCTTCTTCCTCTTTCAGCCAGTAATTTAATTCTGTTTATTATGTCTTTTTCACTTAGGATGAATGTGTTATTGTTACTGCATATTGAACAATATTTACATTTTTGTACACATATATTAGAAATTTCAATAACACTTCTAAGTTCCGCTTTATTTTGAAATTTGCCGTTATTTCGAATATCCCGAGCCAGTTTTAACAAATTTTTGTGATTATCATTTTTATACTGCAGATATTCAATTATTTTTTCTTTATTTAAGTTTCTTATATTTTCAACAATGTTTTTCATATCGTTCTTAAATTGACTCGCCTTTTTTAGTATGATAACATAACTCTATGTTTAAGAAAAACTTTTTTATAGTTCTTATTATCACTGTAATAGCCGTAATTGGAGTAAAGGTTGTAATACCGTTTTTTGATTATTTTCATATCTTATCACATAAAGATGAAATAATTCAGAATTGTCAATTTTGTATAAGTAAAGATAATGAAGAATGTATGGGAAAAACATTTACTTTGTTACTTCCTGAATTGTTAATTAATAAGGCAGAATCAAATGGAAAAAAATTGAAATTTCTTGTTTTTGATTGGATGTCTCGTTTTGGAGCTTTGACTGCGGCAGAAAATGCTTCTGTATTAATATCATACGGAATATTTGATGATATGGGATATGAAAAATCTTATGTTAACACATTATATCAGCCTGGGTATATGTTTGACTGCGGTATTGAAAAATCTCCCGAAAATTATCCGAGGTTGACTTTTGCCCCTGAATGCATCGGCACTGATAAATATCTTATTAATAATCAAAAATCATCAACAATAATACATAATTTTGGTGATAAATTAAAAGAACTGGGATTGGAAAACAAAAAAATATTTCTGAAAATGGATATAGCGGGTGCAGAAATTGATGTTCTGCCTGATATTTTAAAATATTCCGACAATATAACCGGAATGAATCTTTCATTGCATTTATATAATCCTCAAAGAATAATTCAATTTATAAGCATAATGAAAGAAGTAAATAAAAAATTTGTTTTAGTTGGCAGGCATCCTTTGCCCAAAGAAATAAGCCAGCATAGTTTTATGTATTCAAAATATTATAGCGGAAATATTCGTGATTATACTTTGGAATTATCTTTAATTAATAAAAATTTGGTAAGCCGCCATTGGATTTCGTTAGTTCAAAACTCTTCAAGACTTTTTAAAATCGGTAAAAATTATGAATATGCCAAAGATGTAGAAAAAAGAATAATACCCTATAATAATATAAGCTATGTTGTTACTCTTACTGAGTTATTAAAGCAAAAAATCCACAAATAATTTCTTTTGTATAGTTAAATTGACTAGTCTTTTTTAGTATGATAACATAGCTCTATGTTCAAGAGAAACTTTTTTATAGTTCTTATTATCGCTGTAATAGCCGTAATTGGAGTAAAGGTTGTAATACCGTTTTTTGATTATTTTCATATCTTATCACATAAAGACGAAATTATTCGAAATTGCCAGTTTTGTACAAGTAACAAAAATAAGGAATGTATGGGAAAAACATTTACTTTGTTACTTCCTGAATTGTTAATTAATAAGGCTGAAGCAAATGGTAAGAAATTGAAATTTTGGGTTTATGATTGGCGGGTTCGTTTTGGAGCTGAAATTGCTGCAGAATATGCTTCTGTATTAATCTCATACGGAATATTTGAAGATATAGCCTTTGAAAAAGCTTATGTTAGCACATTTCATCCTCCTGGGTATATGTTTGACTGCGGTATTGAAAAATCTCCGGAATCGTATTTTCCCGGGTTAACTTTTGCCTCTGAATGCATTGGCACTGATAAATATCTTATTAATAATCAAAAATCATCAACAATAATACATAATTTTGGTGATAAATTAAAAGAACTGGGATTGGAAAACAAAAAAATATTTCTGAAAATGGATATAGCGGGTGCAGAAATTGATGTTCTGCCTGATATTTTAAAATATTCCGACAATATAACAGGTATGAACCTTGCTTTACATATAGATAATCCTCAAAGAATAATTCAATTTATAAACATAATGAAAGAAGTAAATAAAAAATTCGTTTTAGTCGGCCGGCATCCTTTATCAGAAGAAATAAGACAGCAGAGTTTTATGTATTCAAAGTATTATAGCGGAAATATTCGTGATTATACTTTGGAATTGTCTTATATAAATAAAAATTTAGTAAGCCGTTATTATATTTCCTTGGTTCAGGATTCCAAAAGACTTTTTAAAATTGGTAAAGACTATGAATATGCCAAAGATGTAGAAAAAAGAATAATAACCTATAATAATATAAGCTATGTTGTTACTCTTACTGAGTTATTAAAGCAGAAAATCCACAAATAATTTTGTTTGTATAGTTAAATTGACTCGCCTTTTTTAGTATGATAACATAACTCTATGTTCAAGAGAAACTTTTTTATAGTTCTTACTATCGCTGTAATAGCCGTAATGGGCGAAAAGGTTGTAATACCGTTTTTTGATTATTTTCATTTTTTATCACAGAAAGACGAAATAATTAGGAATTGCCAATTTTGTACAAGTAAAGATAATGAAGAATGTATGGGAAAAGCATTTACTTTGCTTCTTCCTGAATTGTTAATTAATAAGGCAGAATCAAATGGCAAAAAATTGAAATTTCTTGTTTTTGATTGGCAAACTCGTTTAGCTCCTAGTGTTGCATTAGAGAATGCTTCCGCATTAATATCCTACGGAATTGATAAAGATATGGGATATGAAAAATCTTATGTCCTTACATTGAATCAGCCGGGGTATATGTTTGACTGCGGTATTGAAAAATCTCCCGAAAATTATCCGAGGTTGACTTTTGCCCCTGAATGCATCGGCACTGATAAATATCTTATTAATAATCAAAAATCATCAACAATAATACATAATTTTGGTGATAAATTAAAAGAACTGGGATTGGAAAACAAAAAAATATTTCTGAAAATGGATATAGCGGGTGCAGAAATTGATGTTCTGCCTGATATTTTAAAATATTCCGACAATATAACCGGAATGAATCTTTCATTGCATTTATATAATCCTCAAAGAATAATTCAATTTATAAGCATAATGAAAGAAGTAAATAAAAAATTTGTTTTAGTAGCCAGATCACCTCTTTCTGTGCATATAATGAAAGTTCATACCTTTATGAATTCAAAATACTATAAAGGGATTGTTCCTGATTATATTTTGGAATTATCTTATATAAATAAAAATTTAGTAAGTAACTATGGTATTTCATTAGTTCAAAATTCTTCAAGACTTTTTAAACTTGGTGAAAATTATGAATATGCTAAGGAAGCTGAGAAAGAATTAATACCATTTAATGATATAAGTTATGTTGTTACATTTACAGAATTATTAAAGGAGCAAATCTGTAAATTATGGAAAAAACAATCTTAGGTATAACATTTGCTCTTTTATCTACTGCCTCATGGGCAGTATGCTCTATTATATTTAAAAAACTGGGTGAAAAATTAGAACCTGTTGGTATGACTTGTGTAAAGTCACTATTAAGTTTTATATATTTATTTATTGCAATTGTAATCACAAGAACAGATTTACTCATAAATAAAGAAGTCCTTATTCCTGCAGCAATAAGTGGAATAATCGGTATAGCAGTTGGTGATAGCTTATTTTTCGCTTCTCTTAACAGATTATCGCCGCTGTTATTATCAATTATTCTATTTGTTGGCCCTGATTTATTTAATGGTGTATTTGGGCTGATATTTCTTAGCGAGATGCCTTCTTTAGTAAATTGGCTTGGAATTTTATTAATAATTGCGGGGCTTTCATTTTTTATATTTCCCATACATATAAAAGACAGTCAAAATGTCAAAACTACAATTCTGGGGGTAATATTTGCAATATTGTCTTTAATGTGCAGTGCATATTCAATGGTAATTATAAAGCCTGTATTAGCTGAAACTTCCACAATAACAGCAACAATGTATCGAATGTTAGCGGCAGGAATTTTTTTATTTGGTTTTGGTGTTGTAACAAAAAGACTAAAAGATTGGAAATGTATATTAAATGATAAACCGTACACTTTAAAATTAACATCAACTATTGCACTTGTTACATTTGGCGGTTTTTTGCTGTCTTTATCCGCAATAAAATACTGCCAATTAATTTTAGCCAGTGCATTAATGACATTAGAACCTTTATTTATAACAATTTTTATGATAATATTTTGCATGTATAAGCCGAAAATAAAAGAGTATATCGGGTTACTTATGACTCTGACAGGAATAGTTGTGGTATATTTGGGAGCTTTGTAGATGGATTTTGAACGGTTGGTGAATTTAACAGAACAAAGAGTTAAAGATTTTCACGAAATGCAGAATCTTGGGGTTCATACAAATAACGGTGAGTTTATACCCGCAGGAGTTCATTATCCTCCCATAACTCATTATCCTAAAATTGACTATGATGAAATGTTTAAAGGATACAAAATTTCAGATGACGGTTTTACTGATGTATATGTACATATTCCGTTCTGTCAATCAAAATGTATATTTTGCCATTATCCTTCAAGGTATAATTCTACAGATGAGGAGAAGGACAAATATCTTGAAGCATTAGAAAAAGAAATGCATATATATAAAAATGTTCTTGGCGGCAGCATAAAGCCAAGGGCTATTTTAATTGGTGGCGGAACTCCGACTGATTTAACATTAAAACAACTTAGTCTGTTTTTGGAATTTTTTACCGCAAATTGTGATATGTCGGCAATGCGTCAATTTAATTATGATGTTTCACCTTCTACTTTGATAGGTAAGGATGGAATAGGCAGATTAAAATTGCTTAAAGAGTTTGGAGTTAACAGATTAACTATAGGTATTCAATCATTAAACGATGAAATATTAAATTTAATGAATAGAGCTCATAATAAACGTGAGGCTTTAGAGTCTATTAAAAATTCTCTTGATATGGGATTTCAGACCAATATCGAATTTATATACGGGCATCCGGGTCAGACATTAAAAAATTGGTATGAGGATTTAAAACAAATTGTTGAATTAGGAACTGAAGAAATTCAATTTTACAGATTAAAAATTGAAGCCTATGGCGATCAACAAGGTTCGATAAAATATTATAAGACACATAATCCTACAAAAATGCCTTCACCTGAAGATACAATGCGAATGAAACAAATGGTATTTGATTATTTAAAAGAATACGGTTATACAGAAAATTTAAGAAGGGTATTTACAAAAAAGAAATCTTATATTTCTCTTTATGCATATAATCAGTGTTGTATGTTGTACGACCAGATTGGGCTGGGGCTGACGGCTTTTTCTTCGTTAAGAAACAGGTTTGTATTAAATACTCCCGATTTTAATGAATATTATGAACGAATAAATAACGGATTATTGCCGTTTAATCGTGGTTATGTCAGGAATTCAGAAGCACAGCAGCGTTGGGCTGCAATTTTACCATTAAAAAATTATTTTATACGAAAACAGCATTATAAAAAAGTAACAGGCATAAATATTGAAAATTCAATAATATATCCTGTTATACAAAAATTAAAAGAATATGATTTAGTTGTTGAAGATGATAAAACTATAAAATTAACCGAAAAAGGCGGATTTTTTTCAGATGAGGTGGTTGGTCTGTTTTATGATACAAAATTTATTCCTAAAGAAAAGTCATATTTTAATAATGGGCCGTTAAATCCTTATACTTTAAACGAAAAATAGTTAGGGAAGTTTTATTCTATATTCATTACTTCTGCGGCTTCTTCCCAGCCTTTCATAAAAAATTTTTCTTCTTCCGGAGCTAATATTTTAAGTAAGTGCATAAAATTACCCACGTGTTCTTTTTCGTCACCCGAAACTTCTGTTAATAATTTTTTTGCTTCTTCATTGTCGATTGAATCTCTTAGCTGTTCATAAAGTTGTATAGCTTCAAATTCAGCAGCAATACTATATCTTATTGCTCTTATTAATTCATTTCTATCAAGTATTCTTTGATATTTATTTCCGTTAAACGGATGTGAAAATTCAGGCATAATTTCCTCCTTTTTATGTAATGATTACATAAAAGAATGATTAAAATATTACCTGAGAGGCTATTCAATGATGTTATCCTTTAATTGAGGATTTTTAGAAGAATTTTGAGCGAGTTTATCACAGCGTTCATTAAATTCGTGTCCGTTGTGTCCTTTAACCCAAACAAGATTAACTTCGTGATTTTTCATTGCAATTAATAGCCTTTTCCATAAGTCAACATTTTTTACTGCTTTTTTTGAGGCATTTTTCCAGTTATTTTTTATCCATAAATCTATCCATTTTTGTTCGAAAGCATCAATAAAATATTTACTGTCAGAGGTAATTGTTACCCGGCATGGCTTTTTTAAAGCTTCAAGTCCTACAATAACCGCCATAAGCTCCATTCTGTTATTTGTGGTATTAAAAAAACCTTGAGTTAATTCTTTTTCGTGATATTTTGAATTTTTATCTTTATATCTTAAAATACAGCCGTAACCGCCATTACCGGGATTGCCGCTACACGCCCCGTCTGTATACATTTCAACAAACATTTTTTCTTCAGGCATAAATTTCCTTTTTTATTATTATATCAGATTAATTATATTTGAAACTATTATAAAAAAAATATATAATAGATTATCAATAAGAGGAAATAAAATGAAAAAAGTATTAATAGGTTTATTTATTATTTTAGGTATTTGGGCTGTACTAAATATTATATTTTATTTAGAAAATAAATATGGGGATATTAAAACTATATCGATTAATAAACCTATAGAATTAAGTTATAAATCCAAAGAAGAAATTTTTAAAATAAGAAAATTTTATGCTTCGCATTCAATATTTGCAGGTGAAGATTATCAACCCTCGCAAGAAGTATTTGGCGGAATAGAAGATTTTAAACCATGGTTGCGTGCGGATGTATGTTTTGAATATGATCCTAAACATCCGGATGATTGGAGTTTAAAAATCGGCGGGCCGTCAGACCATAGCAGAAGCTTAATAAATCCTTCTTTATTGGTATTTATAGATTATCCGTTTTGTATACCCGAAATATCTCCGGATAAAGAAATGTGTCCAAAAATCAATAAAACTGCTCTTCCTGTAAAGGCTATATATTCAAAATCCCGTAAAGAATTAGAGTTAACATATAATAAACTACCTGCTTTATCAGATAGAAGTGCATATCAGGTTACTGCAATTAATGCAAGAGATTTTGGGTATAGATATATGTATCTTGATAAAGATAAATCCACATTAAATCTTAAATATATTACAGATGATAATATAAGTACTTCTGTGAAAGAAATAACCGATTTTATTCATACAGGCGGAGCTTGTCGTGTTGAGGGCGGATGTAATAATTGGTCTATAGCAAGGAGAGATTTGCAATTCCAACCGATTTATGGTGATAATACGTCCGAAAAACCGCAGTTATATATAAAATTATGGAAAAATAGACCCGCTTCATCGTCAGATAATGCTGATTTAGGTGTTAAATTTATTTTTCTTGATAAATAAATTTATTTTAATAACAACGAAGTATAGTTTTCTTGTGTCTATACATTTTGTTTTGTAATAAATTTGAGAATTTTAATTCTTTTAATTCATCTTCAGTTAATATGCTGTCATCGTCAATATTATCACTATAAGTTATATATATTGATTTTGTTATTTCTGGATGAACATTATTGACGTATATTGCAAAACTGCAAAAATCTTCTTCTAAAAAGAAGATGTGATTGTAATATGGGTCTTTGTATTTTTTAGGCACAATATAATCTTTTGTCTTTTCTTCAATTGCTAATTTTTCAAGTTTATAGGCACTAATTCTTATTTCTTTACTCAAATTAGCCGCAGTTATAAGATTGTGTTCGTAGTCTATAATTAATTTATTGCGAAAAATTAAAAGCACAATTATACACAATGCAATCTTTATAATATTAGAAGTTTTTTCATTTATATGTTGGTTTGCATCAATTAAATAACCGAATATTACAATCAGATTAAACAGTTCAATTACTCTGTATATAATTATCCATTTGTCCATAGAATAAAAGTAGCTTTTACCAAAATGAAATCCTAGTATAAAGATACTGAATTCAAATAATATGTATGTAAAAACACAAACAGCAATTATGAAAATAAATTGATTTCTATTTTTGTAATTTTTTCCGATTTGTTTGAAAAGCAGAAGTGAAATTAGCAAAAGTAAACTAATTGCTGGAATGTAAAGTTCAACTTTAATAAAATAGTTGTAAAATTCAATACAATAAGGAACAAAGTATTCGTGTACATATTGCAAAAATGTTAAATTATGATAATTGAGTTCATGATGAATAGGACGTGTAAAATATATTAAATATCCGATAAAAAAGGCAAGATAAACCCCTAAAAAGTTTTTCAAAACAAATTTTTCAGGCTCAATCTTGTGTTTTATTAGTAATTGAATACCTATGATTGTCAGCATAACAAAAACCGGAACATTAACCGGATCAACGCTTATTCCGGTAAAAAATGCCGTAATTAAAATAGCAATGTACCACTTTCGAGGGATTGTTGCAAATGCTTGTTTATTAACAAGATAATATATTAAAAATGAAAATAATATTACGTATAGCATAATGCTCATCGGATATTCGAAGAATACCATATTTTCGAATATAAAAAAGAATGAAGATTCAAAATATTTGTCTTCAAGAGGGAAAAAATAAAATTTATTAAACAATAATAAAAATACAGTAATATATGCTGCTAAAAATGCCGGATTTAATACGTTATTTTTTTTCTTTGAAAAAATAAACAAAGAGTTTGCTATTAATAAACATTGTATAATTACGCATATCCCTTTTATAAAGGCCATTAATGTCGGTTGTAAATCATTTGGGTGTATATTAATATATTCAGGTAAAGTTTCTGTTAAAAAGTTTGTAACGAAATTTGCAATATATCTGCCATGTTCAGGTTGAAGAAATTTTCTGCCGTATGCAAAGACTAAATCGTGTTGGGTTAAGACATCATATTGAAGTACAAAAAATACACAAAAATATGAGGCTAGAATAATTAAACAAAATAATGCCTTTAAAAAACTACTGCATACCACCTTCTTTAACATAGGAACAGTATTTTTTCCCCCCCCCCAGCTTAAAATACCTATAGATTAAATTATAATTGAAATTAGATTTTTGTACAGTTTATATTATACTATTTATTAAGGTTTTAATTATGAAATTTAAGAAAATTATATTTATTAATTTACTTATAATGATATGTATTCTCTTGAGTGCAGAAATGGGGGCTTATTTATTTCTTTGTAAACAGGCTGATACAAAATTACCGTTTATAATGCAGAAATACAAAGATTATATATGGGATTTCTCTTATAAAAAAAATGAAAGAACTACTGATATTTCTGATTTTGTGCAGCCGCCCATACTTCTGTTAGGATGTTCTTATGCAGAAGGGGAAAAGCTTAGTAAAAATGAAAATTTTTCTGCACAATTAACAAATATAACTCACCGATTTGTTTATAATTATGGAGTTGCAGGGCATGGTCCGCTTACTACTTTACTTCTTTTAAAAAATGAAGGTACAAAATACGGATTTATAGATAAAGAAAATTTGCCCGATACAATAATTTATGTTTATATGTTCAGTCATATACAAAGATTTGGCTGGATTAAATATATGTATAATTTTATGCGGCAGCAAAAATATTTCCCTTCTCAAAAATTTAACTTTTTGTATAACTCACATATTGTTCAATATTTTCAAAATATAATTGCAGATAAGGAATATATTTCTAATAATCCTGAAGAAAATTATAAAATATTGATGAGAACATTTAAAGATATAAAACATGAAAGCGATAAACTGTTTCCGAACAGCAAATTTATTTTTTTGATTTATTCAGATATTAATAAAGATTTATGCGAAGGACATTTGGAGGCTGCCGGTGGTAATCCTGCTTTTTTGCAAAAAGAATTTGATATTATGTATTCTCCCTCTTTTAGACATGAACTTGAACAAGCAGGCATGATGGTTGTATCTACGGAGGAACTTCTTGGCAGAAAAATGGATAAAGATGAGGACAGAATTTCAAAAAGTATAGACCCAAATTATCCTCATCCTTCAGCTAAAGCGTGGGAAACAATTACGCCGTTGTTCGTTAAAAAATTTGAATTATAAACTTGATTTAAAAATTGAAATAAACAAAACTATGTGATTTTGTTATTGAAAGTGCTGAAAATATAAATAAAACAACCAACATGATAGTATAAATAAAGTTTGTGGATTTTATATATAACCTTGCTAATTGAGTTGAATTTTTAAAAAACAATACAAGAAATAATCCGGCTATAAAGATGAATATATTTATTTTTGCATTATGGGGAGGCTGAAGCATAAATATCATATATAAACCAACAGGTTGTGTATTGATTAATGAAAAATTTATGCCGAAAAGTGATTTTAATAAATTAAATGCATCATTAAATCTTTCCGCTTTAATAAACGGAACCATCAAAATAATTGTGATAAATGTTATTGCTTTTGATAATACCTTGGGAATTGTAATGTTAAATTTATCCCAAATTTTGTTTATACAAACTAAAACACCGTTTATCAGCCCGTAAAATATTTTTAAAGGATTATTTCCAAACCAAATACCGTATAATAAAAATATGCTCATTGTATTAATAAATGTTCTTAAATAACCTTTTTTCTCCCCGCCTAAAGGATAATATATATAATATTTTAAAAAACGTACGAGTGTCATGTTCCATCTTTGCCAAAATTCCGTTATACTTGAGGCTTGATAAGGCGAATTGAAATTCCATGGCAAATATATATTAAATAAAACTGCAATACCTATTGCCATATCACAATACCCCGAAAAATCGAAATATCCTTGAAGAATAACTGATATACAATATGTCCAGGAAATATTAAAATATTCAAATACTGCGTAATTTAGTGAACAATAGTCTATAAAATCTACTAAACTATCAGCAAAAATTACTTTCTTTACAAGCCCTATTGTAATCATAAATAATCCAAAATAAATATTATCTTGATTTATACTCTTTTTAGATAAATCGTTAAATTGCGGAATTATTTCTTGATGTCTTACTATTGGGCCGGATATGAGTTGCGGAAAAAAGCATATAAATAATATGTAATCTATTATATTATAATTTTTTATTTCATTTCTATAACAGTCAATAATATATGATATTTGCTGGATTGTGAAAAAGCTTATTCCAAACGGCATAATTATTTTCATTGTATCAAATGGGATTATGTTCATAGCATGAAATATATCTGCCAAAAAGGTAAAGTATTTGAAAAATATTAATAAAAATAAATTACCTGTAATTCCAAAAATTAAAATATACTTTTTTAAATCTTTTTTTATATCGGAATTTAAAATATGACTTATGGTGTAATTAAAAATTATCGATGATAATAATATCCATATATAATCAATTTTATAACTGCCATAAAAATAGAAAGATGCTAAAATCAAAAAAATCTTTGAAGATTTATATAATTTAAACTTATTTAATACAAAATAAACGATAAAAACAACGGGTAAAAATATAAAAAGAAATTCCAGTGAATTAAAAAGCATCCTGACCTCTGTATAATGTCCGTTATTTGTATATTTTAGTTCGTTATACCGCTTATAAATATTATGATATAATAAACCTAAATAGTAAAGATAATAAAATGTTTAGTAAAGAATATTTCAAGCGAAAAAAGTATCATAATTTAATATTTATAACATTTCTTGTTTTTATAAGTCTTATTATTATCATATTTAACAAACAGGTTGATCCGTATAATTTAAAAAATTTAGGTAATGAATTGCTTTATACTATGCCTGATTGTAAAAAGCTTGTTTATACGCATATAAATTGTACAAGGCAAAATAAATATGATTATATTTTAATAGGTTCATCAAATACTTTGGGAATTATTGGTGCATTGAGCAAGTATTCTGATAAAAAAACATATTATCTTGTATTAGAAAATATGTCATTTGCGGAAGTGCATGATGTATTAAAATATTATTTTAAAGTTCATCCTGAAACAAAAAATGTATTATATTCCTTGGAATATGGCCCTTTTATAATGCACGATAATGATAGTTATGGAATTTTGCAAAAACCTCCCGGAAAATTTGCTGATTTTATAAACTTGTTCTTTTCTCTTTCAGCTACAGAAAAGTCAATTCATAAAGTAATATTATTATGTCATCAAAAATTTAATCAAAAAAATGAAAAAAATATTAAACGGGAAAATATTATAGATACAGGAACAAACATTAAGTTTTCAAATAATTATTATTTATACAATAAAAAAAGAAGATATTACTCAAATGTAAAAACTTTATATAAAAATATAAATAAATTTAAAAAAATATATGAGTTATTAAATCAAAAAAATTTGAATGTTATATATTTTATACCGCCGGTTAATGCTTTATATCTTATAAGTAATTATAATTGCGTTGAATTATTTAAAAGAAATGCAGTGAGAATTACTCCGTTTTATGATTATACTTTTATCAATGATTATACGATAAAACCAATAGGGTATTATTTTATAGATGTTGTACACGCAAATTATGACTTCTTCGGAAATGAAATTTCCCAGTTACTTCTATTTAATAAGATGAATGAAAAATATACTGTCTATATAACACCCGATAATATTAATACCGTACTGAAACATCAAAAAGATATGGTAGACGAATATATAAAAAATAATAAGAAATATGTTAATTCATATCTTAAATTGTATTCGGAAAAGTACGACGATGAACAATGTACGGAAAAAATGTATAGGGATGATGAATATAAATCATTACAAAAATCTATGGAGAACAAATTATAACATTATAAATATTTATCCCTTCGTTAATAATTAAGTCCAAAGGTGATTTCCTCCGGACTTAGTTATTTATTTAATCAAAGACTTTTATTGTAATCTCTAAGATTTCCAACTCTCATAAATTTGAAGTAATTCGTTAATGTCGTTTTTATTACCTGAGTATAATACATCAACAGCACTGTCATATTCGCTGTGACCTTGTAACCAGCTCGTTACTTGAGATTTTATACTGTTAATTGTATCCGTTGTTATTGTTTTACCGTCTTTGGTAATAATTGTTTCAATTGCTCCTTTTTTTGAAAGATTATCGTAGTCATTTATCCATATTCCGGTATCCGAATATTTTTTCCCGCTTATAAGATTTTTGAAATCTTTGTCGTTTACTATCAAAAGTTCACTGTAACCGCTGCCGACATCAAAAAGAAAATGCATATTATCGGAATTTTCCATAATAATCATTGAATCATTTCCCTGGTAATCAAATATTTCGGTTCTGGATTTTAAATCAGCTACTACATAAGTATCATCTCCTTCTTTATCTTCTACAAAAGAAGTGCCTGAAGATAAGTAAACATAATCATTACCGCTGCCAGAATCAATATATTTGCTGCCTTTTGCAGTTAGCACGTAATTATCTTTTTCGTTACCCGTATAAATTTGACCTTTTAATATATCGTAATCATCAGGTCCGTAGTAATATTCTTTTATACCTTTTACGGATTGGGTAATAAATTCAGATAAATCAATGCTGTATTCCTCTTCTATTGAATTAGCACTCTCAAATCCATTATCTTCGTTATATTCCGAAAATACAAGATTTTTTACGGTATGACCTTTTGATTGACAAAAATCTTTTAATGTAAGTTTATCGTTTTCGCTGTACGTAATGATAAGGTCATTGCCGCTTCTTACAAACGGCGTAGCATTTCTTACGGATTTTTGGAAATCACTTGTTAATGATTTATCTATGACAATTGTGTCATTATCGCCTGTAGTTCCGTTATATACAACATCTTTTCCGTCGCCTGCTTGGAAATAGAATGTATCATCACCGGCATCACCGTATAATTTATCATCACCTTTACCGCCATATATACTGTCGTTATGTTTCCCGCCGTATATAGTGTCATTCCCTGCTTTACCGTAAAGATTATCATTGCCGTCACTGCCTTGTATTTTGTCCGCAAGTTCTCCACCTGTTATGATATCTCTTACTTTTGTGCCCGTAACAGAGTTCTTTTTATTTTCTTTACCATTAAAATAAAAGGTATTTTTAGTCTGCAAATATTCTAAAAGGTCGAGTTCTTTGTTGTCCGGCAATTTAACATCCTTTACAGAATGTTTATAAGGGTCTTTGAGATAATCTTTTAAAACAACCATATTTCCGTCAAATTCTACTTCATCCCAATCAAAATTCATATATTTTGTAGACCACGATTCAATTCCATCTCCATAATAGATTGCTAAATCATTTCCAAACTCTAAAAATTCAAAATTTGTATTAGATTTTAAAGCACTAAAATCAAGCGTAGCAGTGCCTTTTCCTGAATATATAATATCGGCATTACCTGTATTCGTATTTTCTTCAAAGTAAATAGTATCCTGACCGCCATCTACATATATTTTGTCATTGCCTTCTCCACCGTAAATTGAATCATTGTCGGCTCCGCCATAGATTGTATCATTTCCGTTGCCACCTTTTATAACGTCGTTGCCGGCCTCTCCATATAATTTGTCATTGCCGTCATTACCGATAATTTGGTCGTTTCCACCGCCGCCTTTCAGTGTATCTGCAAGCTCAGCACCATTCATAACATCTTTTAAAGAAGTACCTTTAAGCGAATTTTTCTGATTTTCTTGACCGCTGAATTTAAAACCTTCAAATTCAGTGCTGTTTAGATATTCATATATTGAACTTTTTGAACCGTCTTTAAATTGTATATCCTTTACGGAATGTTTTTCGGGATTTGACATATAGTTCGATAAAGTAATTTTATTGGCATTATCATAATCTGAAATTGTATAATCAAAAGAAATGATTAAATCTTTGCCGTTTTGCGAAAAGCTGAAGTTTTTCATACTAGAAATATTGTCCGACGAACCGAAATTAAGTGTGGCTGTGCCTTTACCTGAGTATATCGTTGTATCTATGTCTTTGTTTTTATTGTCAAAATATATTAAATCTTCGTTGCCGTCAATATAAATTTTATCTTGACCGCTGCCGGAATATATTGTATCATTTCCGGTTCCACCATAGATTGTATCGTCGCCGTCACCGCCCGATATAACGTCGTTGCCTGCTTCTCCATATAATTTGTCGTTGCCGTCTTTGCCGTTAATTTCGTCGTTTCCGCTGCCGCCTTTCAGTGTATCTGCAAGCTCGGCACCATCCATAACATCTTTTAAAGAAGTACCTTTAAGAGAATTTTTCTTGTTTTGTTGACCGTTGAATTTAATATCTTTAAATCCTTCGCTGTTAAGGTATTCATATAAGGAACTTTTTAAATCGTCTTTAATTTGTATATCTTTTACGGAATGTTTTTCGGGGTTTGACATATAGTCCGATAAAGTAATTGTATTGTCGTTATTATAAGTAATTATTAAATCTTTCCCTTTTACTGAAAATTTGAGGTCGTGCATATTTGTAACGCTGTCCGCAGAAGTAAAATCAAGCGTAGC
>CANPYW010000005.1 GCA_947588745.1 Candidatus Gastranaerophilales bacterium | reverse complement strand
AATACAATGCCCGAATATAAATACCCTGCAACTTGTGATGCGGCCAATTTTAATATTTTAGATTTAACTTCGGGAGCGGCATTTTTAAATAATTTTGAAAAGCTTAAAAGCCTGCCGTCTTTTGTCAGCTCTTTTGAAGCAGGCAGTAAAACTTCATCAAATGATTTTACCGATGATTTGGTAAGCCATTTCGCCGCATATTTTAAGCCTTTTTTACCTTCTTCGTTTATGGGATTGTTTATCAGTTCTTTTCCACCTAAACCTCTTGCCGTCAGTTTTGAAACAACTCCGCCCAGTATTAGCCAATTTGTAAAGCCCAAGGTATCTTTAATTACCCCTTCTCTAAGCTCGTTGCCGTCCCTTGACGACATAAATCTTGAACCTATAGTAAGTCCGTATATCAGTTTAAATTGGTTTAAGGTCGGAACTTTGCTGTTGAATTGTATATTGGAAAGTAAATCCGAGGGTTTACCTATCGTGCTTACGGCAAACAGAGGAAATCCAACTCCCAATAGGGTTTTTAAAGTCTTAAATTTTTTGGAATTATCGCTTTTTTTATTTTCAACACCCACAAAACCGTCTTGCCCGGTTCTCTTTTTTGTTAACCATCTGTTGAACGGCTGTATTGACATACAAATTGCGGAACATATTCCAAGCCCTATCAAAGTTGAAGCTGTTTTGTTCTTTTTTAAGGATTTTACAAATTCCGGTAATTTTTCTTTTGTGGTCGATGCAAATGAATTTGATAACCCCACTGCATTATCAACAAGTTCCGATAAGCTTGATGAAATCTCTTTTGTATTTGCTGAAACGGCATTCAGTTTGTATGAGGCTTGAGCACCAGTATCTTTCGTAATTTTTGCAATAACCGTACTTTTTAATTCTTTTATTTCTTGTTTTAATGCTTTTTTACCGTTTTTATCGGAATTTGCAAGTGCTTTTGTTTTCTCCGAAATATTAACAAGCGTGTTTACTACGTCTTCTTTTGCACTATCGGATACGTTTTGCCAGCTTTTTCCGTTTAAACCTTTTATATTATCAACAAATGACCCGAAGAATTCCCTTTTGTCGGAAGAATTTTCCCATATTGTTGACATGCTGTTTATGGTTTCTCTGCTTGCAAATATATTTTGAGCTTTTATTCCGTATTTATTGTTGAAGTTTTTGGATATTACGGTTGCAGCAGCCAGTCCTATCACACCAACGCAGGCATGTACAACACAGCTTGATACTTCTCTGAAAAACGTTTCGAACCCTGACTGTTTACCTCTGTTTTTGGTTTCTATAACCGTTCTCGGAATAACCATGGAAGCCAAATCTACGGCACATGCCCCAATAGCAGGACTGTTATTTAAAAATCTTAATCCTGAAAGTGTACCTGTCACAGGCCCTTTAAAACTCTGCTGTTTTTGGGGTTTTGCTTTTTGTATATTATAATTATAACTGTATGGTCTAATTTTATCTGGCATGTTTATTTGTCTTTTATCTTTTATTTTAATGTTTGCTCAAAAAAAAATTTGCTCAAAAATTTTTTTATATTAAAAATATTTTATTTTTTCTTTACAATTCTACAAAAAAAATTAAAGTTATAATAGTAAATGCCGAATTAATTGTTAAGGAAATAATATATGAGCGAAAAAAAATTAATATTTAATAATCCGTTTTCTTTAAATGTAAATCTTCCAAAAAAAACTTTAGAGGAAGTTAAAAAAGTTGCGAAACAGGAATTTGAAGATAATACTTTAAATCCGTTAGTAAATTATTTGGGAGAAAGAGATAAGGTTTTTTCCGGTGAAGTTGCTTCTGAAATTAGGAAGTATCAATCTCAAATATATACTTTAGGTCAAGTTATGCGTGAAGGAAAATCTGTTTCAACTTTTAATATGAAAATGTAAAATATAGACAAAAAATCCTTTTTCGTTTATAAGTTGTATAGACTTATAAATTAATTTTTTATAGGTATATGTACAAGCTTATGAATGTATTTATTATAAATTTTAAATACAAAATAATGCCCGGTGCAAATGTAAAAAGGATATTATATGAAAATTGTTATATACGGTGCAAATGAAACAGGCTCTTTGATTGCTGCCGAATTGTTTGAAGACCATGATATTATTGTTATAAATGATGAAGATTCTCCCTGTGCAAATATCCAAAAATTGGATATTGAATACGTTCAAGGTTCGGGGGCTAACATTTCCGTATTGGAATCCGTAGGAATTAAGGATGCGGATATATTTATTGCGTGCAGCGACAATGATGAAGCAAATATTGTGGCATGTTTAACCGTTACAAATATGACAAAGCTCAAAACGGTTTGCTTTGTTAGCAAAAAAGAAAATGTCGAGTCTTTATCACTTGTTAGAGGTTCTAAATATCAGCGTGAACTTATGATTGATTATGTATTGTGGCCAGAAGAATTGATGACCCAAGAAATTTTCCGAATTATTACCGTTCCGAATGCCATTGATGTTGAAAATTTTGCCAACGGAAAAGCAAGACTTTTGGAATATCGTGTTGAAGAAAATACAAAATTTTTGAATAAAAAAATAAAAGATTGCAGTTTCCCCGATGAAACTTTAATTGTAGGTATAACAAGAGATAACACGCTTTTTATCCCTAACGGCGATACCGAGATTATGATTAATGACAAGGTTATTTTTATGGGCTCGGTTTATTCTTTGGATATACTTGCAAACAGATTTTTTGAAGAAAAAACCGACGTAAGACAGGTTACCATTATCGGCGGCGGAAATGTCGGGTTAATGCTTGCACAAAATCTGGAAAAGGCTAATATAAAAATCAAAATTATAGAATTTGATTATGACAGATGTGTGGAGCTTACGGAAAATTTAAAAAGTACGCTTGTAATTAACGGTGACGGGGCAAACTTCGCACTTTTGGAAGAAGAACGTGTTGCAGAATCGGACGTTGTCGTCAGTGTTACAAACAATGATGAAAAAAATCTGCTATGTTCGCTTCTTTCTAAGCAGCTTGGAGTGCCGAAAGTCATTACAAGGGTTTCCAAAAATGCCAATGCAAATCTGTTTGAAAAAGTCGGAATTGATGTTGCAATATCTCAAAATGCCGCCGCAATCGATGATATAGAAAATCATTTGATAAAAACCGAAATAGAAATTTTGGCAACGGTAGAACGTGGACAGGGCAGAGTTCTTGAAATTTGTGTTCCGTTTAATTTTAAAACGGATATGATTATGAATTTAAAAATGCCTTGTAAGGCAATTATCGCAATTATTCAAAGACGTAATCGTGTTATAATTCCGAGAGGTACTACCCAAATTATGCCGTTTGATAATTTGATTATTTTTACAACTCAGGAAAACGAAAATGTTGTTCTCGAATATTTTAAGAAATGCGTGAAATAAATGAATTTAAAGTATATTCTTAGTACCGTCGGATTTATATTAAAATATTTTTCGGTTATATTGCTTCTTCCCGCATTATGTGCCTTTTTGCTTAAAGAATATTATGCCGCTCTGCCGTTCTTTGGTACGGCACTTATTTCTTTTCTTTTAAGCTTGCTTTTTGCAGGCAGCAAAAAAAAACTTGAGGAATTTAACAATATTAACAGGGGTGAAACACTCTCCGTTGTTCTTGTTACATGGATACTTTTTTCGCTTCTTTCTGCCTTAACATTTCTATTCTTCGGTTTAAAACCGATTGACGCTTTGTTTGAAAGTGTTTCTGGTGTTACAACCACCGGTGCCACCATAATAAATGATTTTTCTTTATATCCGAAAACAATGTTCTTTTGGCGTTCGTTGAGTCAATGGCTGGGCGGTATGGGTATTCTTGTTTTGTTTATTGCTATTCTGCCTCAGTTCGCTATCGCTGGCAGGCAAATGTTTTTTGCCGAATCCCCCGGGGCAAGCTCTACGGACAGTAAATTGACACCAAGAATAAGACAAACTTCCGCAGCTTTGTGGAGTATTTATTTCGTTCTTACAATTCTTGAAGTAATTATTTTAAAAGTATTGGGAATGCCTCTTTTTGATGCGGTTTGTAATTCACTTTCAACTCTTGCGGGCGGAGGGTTCTCTCCTGCTCAGGAAAGTATTATGCAATACGGACAATCCAAATTTGTTTGGGTTATTACCGTTTTTATGTTCCTTTCGGGCATGAACTTTGCTTTACAGTATAAACTTTACGTAAAAAGGAATATTAAAAGTATTATTAAAGATGATGAATTTAAGCTGTATTTTTTCATAGTTCTTGGTTTTTCGGTCTTTATTGCTTTGACTTTATATACGCATAATATTTATGATATTTATAAATCAATCAGTGCGGCATTCTTTCAGGTTATATCAATTATTACAACAACCGGCTTTGTGTCCGTTGATTATAATGAATGGAATTTAAGAGCAAAAATATTGCTTTTTATGCTTATGTTCTGCGGGGCATCAATAGGCTCGGCATCCGGCGGTCTTAAATTGTTAAGAATAATTTTTATATTTAAGTATTTAAGAAGACAAATTTCCAAAATATTTCATCCGAACGGTGTATATCCCATAAAAATTAACAGAACAATAGTAAGCGAAGATACTGTCAGACAAATGATTTCGTTTGTTATCTTCTATTACACGATTTTTGTTATAACTGCATTTCTGCTCGTTTTTATCGAACAAAACGTAGTTGTCGGTGTAACAGGCTCTATAGCTTCATTAGGTAATGTAGGCCCCGGCTTCGGTCAGATTGGGCCAATGTATTCATTTGGAAACTTGCATACACTATCTAAACTAATTTGTATTTTGAATATGTTGGTTGGTCGTTTGGAATTAATACCGTTTTTGGCACTTTTACATCCTGATTTTTGGAGTTACAGAAAAATAAAATGACTTGTACAAATATATAAAAATATGATACAATTTTGATGTTGGTTAGTAATTTTGAGAGTTAGTAATAATATGTTTAGAAGAGCGTTAATTTTAGGACTTATTTTACCCCTTGTATTTTATGGGGTTAAGATAATACTTTGGGGTTTTAGTAATATTAAGCTGGCAAATTTTAAGCCTGTATCCGCAATATTCTTACTTGATGTTTCTGCTTCCAACAGAAGTTTAATAGATAAACAAACAGGTACTATATTAAAAATATCAAAACGTTTGGATTCTGAAGATACTGCATTGGTTTATATCGTTTCTGAAAACACTTATAACGTATATGACGGTAATCCTCATAAGCTGGTTGCAATTAAAGAAGCAATTAATAAAAGAGGAGCTTATGATAATAAAGCTTACGGTACTGCTTATGGTATTGCATTCAAAAAAGCGGTAGGCGATGCACTCAGATATCAAACTCAAGGTTATACCCCATTAATTGTTGTTTTGGGTGACCTTGAAAATGAAGGTGATATTACTAAACAACTTAATTGGAATACGCTTCCTTCAAATTTACGTAAAACATTACAATATGTACCTGACTTGAAAGTTGCATTCCTTTATGCACATCCTGAAAAACTCGATGAAGTTAGACAATTACTTCTTCCGGTTTTTGCGGAAAAGTCAAATAATCTTATAGTTGCATCTGAAGAAAATGTTGAGCAGTCAACTAAAAAACTTCTGGAAGTATTAGGAAGATAGGGGATTATAATGAAAGTTACCATAGCATCTAAAAACGAAGAAAAAATATTTGATGATTCAAATGTTATTAATATAGGTACAGCTCCTAAGTGTCATTATAAACTTAATTTGGATTTTGATTTATTAATTTCACTGCAAAGACAACCTAACGGAAAATGGCAGGTTATTAATAATTTTAAAAGTGATAAAGTCCTGTTCAGAGGGCAGCCATTAGGCCCTTCTCTTGAAATAGGTTCTTTATGCAAGTTAATGATTGCCGGCACTGATGAATTTATCAGTATTAAAATTACTGCGGCCGGAGTTAACCCGAAAGTCGTTCCCGGTTCTTTGGAATTGGCTAATCGTAAAAGTGCTGAAAGAATTAAAACATCTGAAAGTAAAAAAACCATAACAATGATTGAGGATGAAGAACTTAACGAGCAAGATATAGCTACATTATATGGCTCGGGAGCTTCTGCTCAAACAAAAATTAAAATTGACAGAAAAAAAGCTGATATTGAACGCAGACGTGCTTTAGTTACTAAGGAAATTGCTTATAAAGCTAATTATTTAAGAGGTAAATTATCTCAAAATGAATTGATTTTGGCTTTCTTAAATTTCTTTATTGTGTTTGTACCTCTTTCAATGGCTTATATTTTAAAAGATGTAATTGCAATCAATACCCACAACGGTCAACTTCAAAATAAAATCTTGTTTTTAGTTGCTGTTGCGTTTATTATTGTTACCTTATTGCTGAAACAAGGTCAGTTCCTTATGTTTCAAGGCAAAGGAAAATCAAGGCTTTCACCTTCCGCAGTTTTAATACAACATTTAAGTTTATTAACTTCCGGCGGTATTTTCCTTGCCGTATTGGCATTCTCTGTCGCAGAAATGACAACGCATGTATATTCACTCCCGCCATTGATACCTCAAATGCTTTTATTAACTACTGTTTTATGTCTGTTCCTGGGTATCTTTTCCGGTATTTCAAAAAATACAATTGCTGAAACCGGTGAAGAACTTGACGGCTATGAAAGCAGAGAAGATTTTCAATCTGTAGTAAAAGATTATCAACAATGGATTGGGTTATTTGTAAACAATATTACTAAGAAAAAACTTAAAGATATTAATAATAAATTATTTAATTTACAGATTAAATCTGCAGGTGAATATGTTATGGGTGCTGCAACCGCTCCGTTGTTGGCTTATGGTGTTTCACAAACTTTGGCTGAATGTTTCCCAGAAGCAGCAGGTTGGTTAAGACTCGGTGACGGGTTTAAATTATCACCCATATTCTTAGGTCTTGCCAGCTTTATGATTATATTTGCATTCCATTGCTTCTCGACCTCGTTTGCTACTACAAAAAGATTATATGCTTCAAATGTAATTAAGCAGGACGGATTTAGCGATTATAATGTTCACGGTGTTATGCTCCATGGTGTTGAAAGCAGTAAAAACTTAAAACGTGAAGCTAAAAAGTTCTTTATGATTGCTTTATGCGTTGTATTCATAGAAGTTACGATGAACGTTTCATACTTTATGGGCGTTATGGGCGGTGATGTTATGGGTATCATAATAAGCTTTATTGCCGCTTTAGTTCCTACTTCTTTATTGATTGCGGAAACTACAATGCTCGGTAATACAAAGTTTGAGATTATTATAAGAGAAGAATTATTGGAAAAAGTTGATAAAGATTTTTAGATTAATTAAAATTAAAGGAAATTATTAATGTATAGATGTACTGAATGTAATACTGAATATGAAGAGTGTCCTGAATTCTGCGAATGCGGTAATGATTCTTTTGAAGAAGTAGATGATAGTGTATATCAAGAAAATCACTATGTGCCGCCCGTTAAGAAGAAAGCTGTAAAAAAGATTTCTCCTCAAGAACGTGCAGAAATGGAAGAAGAAGCTCGTGATAAACAAAAAGCTATGATTACAGTTGTTGTTTCATTAGTTTTGTGTATTGTTATTCTATTCCTTCCACCGCATAGAACTAAAAAGGTTCATAACACTGTGGCTGAAGCTGCAAATCCTGTTAGTTCAAAAATCATTGATGTTAATTCTTATTGGGATTCTTCCGTACCAGCAAGTTCCAGAAAGAAAGATCCTTATGCTAACTTGCCTATTTTAAATTCAAATTTAGGTTCTCTTTCTGCTGATATGAAAGATTATTTAAGAAGAGTTGGGTCTGAGTATAATAGGCTTTGGGATAGAAACGGCGTTAAAGAAGCAGGTGAATGCAGAGTTACATTTACTATTAATAAAGACGGTGTTCTTGAATTAAATACAATGTCAGCGGCTTCAAATAAACGTACTTTGGATGATTCTGTTTTACTTTTAATCTCCAGAGTTAAAAGTTTTGATGTTCCACCTGATGATTATAAAGGACAAAAGATTATTATCGCATTTACTGTTAATCCGGACGGGTCTAACAAAGTTTATTTCCCGTCATCAAGATAGAAAATTATGTTGTTTATATTTAAAGCCCGTATGATTTTATCTAACGGGCTTTATTTTTTATTAATATAATTTTTCCATAAGTGTTAAAAATTCCGGGAATGAAATATTTACCCATTCAAATTCTTTTATTTTAACGGGTTTTTCGCAGACCAATCCTGCCACAAATGCACTCATAGCTATTCTGTGGTCGTGTTTTGTGTCTGTTTCACAATTACCTTTAAGTTTTGTTTTCCCGTTTATTATAAAGCCGTCTTGTTTTTCTTCAATGTCGGCTCCCATATTCTTTAAAAATTCCGTTACTGCAGATATTCTGTCTGCTTCTTTGTTTCTCAAATCTTGTGCGTTTTTAATTATGGTTGTTCCAGCAGCTTGCGTGGCAGCCACTGCTATAATAGGTATTTCATCTATTAATCTCGGAATTTGTGAACCCTCTATCGTTGTTGCTTTTAAGTCTGAGTATTTTACTCTTATATCCGCAACTTTTTCGTTTGATACAGTTTTTTCATTCAGTATTTCTATATTTGCATTCATTTGTTTTAATATATCAATTATGCCCGTGCGTGTTTCATTTATGCCTATGTTTTTTAAGGTTATATCAGAGTTTTCGGTTATCAGTGCGGCAATGATAAAAAATGCCGCTGAAGAAATATCTCCGCATATTGTTATAGCTGACGGGCTTAATTCCGATTTTGAAACAGTTATTTCATTACCCTTAATTTGTATATCGGCATTCATATATTCAAACATCAGTTCCGTATGGTTTCTTGATTTATACGGTTCGATAAATGTTGTTTTCCCGTTTGCAAACAGTCCTGCAAGGAGAATGCAGGATTTTACCTGTGCTGATGAAAGCGGCGAATTATATGTAATTCCGTTTAGATTTTGTCCCGATATCTTTATGGGGAGTTTATAATTATTGTGTTCAAATTTTGCACCCATTAATTCAAGCGGTTCAATTATACGTTTCATCGGACGGAGTGATAAACTTTCATCTCCAAACAATTCTGTGTTAAATTTTTGACCCGCAAGCATTCCTGCCATTAATCTTGTTGTTGTGCCGGAATTTCCGCAATCCAGCGGTGATAAAGGTTTTATAAGTGCATTTTTAGCGTTTATTATGAGTTGTTTATCATTTATAAATTCGACTTCACATCCCAGTTGACGTATTATTTTAAGGGTTGACATACAGTCGGCTCCTTTAGAATAATTTGTGATTATGTTTTTTCCTTTTGTTAATGCTGAAAACATAAATGCTCGATGTGTTATAGATTTATCTGCGGGTATTTCTATTCTCCCTTTTAATCCTGGTTTTTTTGAACTTATAATATCCATGTTTAATCCAATTGTTCTTCAATTATATAACGTGGTCTTGCTTTAACTTCCTGAAATAATTGACCTATATATTCCGCAATTATTCCCAAACATAAAATTTGTATACCGCTCGTAAAACCTATGATTACAACCAATGTTGCCCAGCCGGGTACCATTTCCTGACCCGTTAATTTGTCATACAATGTCCATAATCCCATTATAAAGCTTGATATTGACATTATAAGCCCCAAAATTGTTACAAATCTTAGCGGCATTATACTGAATGAAGTTATTCCGCTCATAGCTAAGCTGTATAGTGATAGTGGTGTAAATTTTGTTTTGCCGTTAATTCTTTCTTTTACATCAAAGTATACATAGTCTTTTTTATACCCCAGTTCGTTAAAAATTCCCCGAAGGAATATGTTTGTTTCTTTAAAAGTTGATAATGTTTGTATTACTTCTTTACTTACGAGCCTATAGTCTGAATGATTTATTTTTATATGTACGCCCAATAAATTCATTAGTTTGTAAAAAGTTATTGCAGTGAAGCTTTTAAAAAAATTATCTGTTTTTCTGTTATTCCTGATACCTAATACAATTTGAGCTCCGTTGTTGTATTTTCCTACAAATTCTTTTATTTTGTTTTCATCTTGCTGCAAGTCTGCATCTATTGATATACAGCAGTCCGTATCGTATTTTTGCGATTCGGTTAAACCTGCTATTATTGCTTTTTGATTGCCGAAATTTCTGCTGAACTTAATTCCTTTTACTCTGCTGTTTGTTTCTTTATTGTATTTTTCAATTAAATCCCAGGTTTTATCGGTGCTTCCGTCGTTTATATATAGTATATAACTTTTATCTGATATAAAATTTTCGTCTATTAAATTATTTATAATACTTAAAAGTTTTTCTGTTGTTATATCAATACATAACTCTTCGTTATAGCAGGGAATTATTATTGCTAAAACAGGTAAGCTCATTCTTCAAATCCTTTTGTGTTAAAATCTATATTAAAATAATAAAATATAATAAAGTAATATGCAAATGAAAAGAGTTATTATAAGTGCGGATGATTTTGGTTATTCCAAAGAAAATAATGATGCGGTTTTATTAGGGTGTCTTTCTAAAAATATAACATCCGTAGGATTAATGGCAAATATGGACGGTTTTGAAAATGCTGTGAATGAGGTTATTCCTCAAATACCCGATATTGATATAGGTTTTCATTTCAATATTATTGAGGGTAAATCTCTTTCAAATCCGCATTTGATTTCCGATACGGACGGAAGGTTCAATAAAGGGTTCCTTTATTTCCTTTTTAATCAAAATAATCATGACCTTCTTTCTCAGATTGAAATTGAATTTAGAGTTCAAATAGAAAAAATACTCAGATTACATTCTGTATCGCATATTGATTCACATGTTCATGTTCATGCTATTCCTGCCATATTCAATTTAATTCTAAAATTGGCGGCAGAGTACAATATAAAGTATATACGGACACAAAGAGAGCTTCCTTATATCGTAAAAAGCAAAATATTTAATAAAAGATTTCCGATTAATGTTATTAAAAACCTTTTGCTTAATTATTTAACCGATTGTAATTTAAAAAATTCGGATGGTATTTATTCAAATGATTTTATTTCAGGGGTTTTATATACCGGATATATGGATGAAGAATCAATATATAATGCATTAAAAAAAATTAATAATCAAAATTCCGTTACGGAGGTTTTGTTTCATCCTTATTTACCTTCTGAATTATCTTCCTCAACAAGAATGAATAATTATAGAGAGTTTTTAATAACTAAAACCCCGAATTTTAGAGATAATCTTCAAAAATTGGGGTTTAGTCCCGTTTCCTTTTCCGATTTGATTTCTGAAAATAATCTTGTTTAAATCTTTCGATATAACGCTTTCCCTCCCCGCAAACAGGGAAAGTATGTAGTAAGGAAAATGTGTATTTAGAATTTATTTAGAATTGATTTTACATATTCTTTGTTAATATTGTTATATTCATCTTTGCATTGGCTTATTGTTTGAGTTATTTCGTTTATATCCGCATCATTTAAACATAAATCCCATAAGATTTCTGCTAAATCTTCATCAATATTTCCGTTATTGTCTTTACATATTTGTAGACCATGTTTTATATCCTCAATGCTCATTCTGTTTCGACACATAATTGCACATATACCTGCCGCATCGTCACTTACGGTATATTCACCTTCATTTTGAGCTTCGGATATTATTTCTTCGGATATTTTTAAAAATTCTGTTTCATTTATTGTATATCCTTCTCGTTCAAATAAATTTTGTTCTAAATTATATATGATATCCATTTTATTGTTATCAATTTTACTGTTTTCATCTTTTATTAATTCTTTTAATCTCAACAAATTTGATTTATCCTGAAAAAACGGTGAAAAATTGATAAAAAATTCTTTTGCTTCAGGATTATTTTTGACGTCTTGTAATAATGTTACAACTTCATTTCCACCGATTATCGCTGAAGTTAAATCACACGCTGTTTGTATATCATCGGGGTTAAAAGTCTTATCATCATTAATTCTGCACGCATTTAGTATTGTTATTATGTCTGTACCCAATGCACCTGATTTTTTTAATTGTGATATTGCCGCCAGTTTATTGGTATTGATTTTTCCGTCATCATCAATACAATAGTTCAGCATTTCCTGTATCTGCGGATATGTAATTCCGTTTTTTCTTAATACGGCAATTGTTCTTATGTGGTTCGGAGTAATTTCTCTGTTTTGGCTTTTAAATTCCTTTACTAAGTCTATAATTAAGTTTTCTTCCGCTTCTTTAATTAGTTTATTATATTCTTCAGTCGCACTGTGAAAACTTTCACCCTCTGTGGGCGAAACATAAATAATTTCATTGTTTTTCATTATGACACGATTGTTTTCGCTCATGTCAAATTTAACAACCCCGAGTTGATTAATCGGATTATTACGTTCGTTTCTTTCGTTGTTTCTTGTTAAAGCTAAATTCCTTTTTATGCTTATAATCGCATTTACATCATTTTCATTGATACTTTCTTGTTTAGTTTCTTCATTATTAACGGATAATATTTCAATTAACTTCACAATTGTTTCAGCCGAAATATCCGCTTTTTTCATTCTTAAAATTGAGTTTTTTATCAGCTCGGTATCTTCAAAATCCCGATTAAGAAGCTTTGAAAATATTAACAGTTCCTCATCATTGCAACCTTTCCGTTTTAAATCGGCAAGGTGTTTGAATGTTTGCGTATTTACATCTTTCTCGTTTTTATTGTTTGATGATATTTTGTCTATTATTTGTAAAATTGTTTGAGGGGATGTTTTGACTGACGCCAAAATTGATATTGCTTGAAAATTGTTATTGGTTATTCCTTTTGTTGTATAGCAGTATTTTATTAAATTTTCCAAATTTACTTTTTCTTTATCTTCAAAAAGTGATTCAACTTCTTCTATTGTATGTGTACTTTCCTGCCTCTGCGGTTGAATGTTAACAGGCATGTAATAGTTATTACCCGGTAGATCCTGCTTTTCTGAATTTTGTTTGGCTGCTTGAGTCAAACTTTCTTTTTCTTTTTGTATACTTTCAAGTTCATCCTCAAGTCCGTCTTTTATTGCAAGTGCTTCAAGTTTTTCCAGCATTTCAAGCTGTTTATCCAGATATACCGGAGAATTATAAAAATCTGATTTTTTTGATTTTTCTTGAAACTCCTTATATTCTGATTTCATTTTTGAATACTCGGATTGATTTTGAATATTTTCCGATTCACTTTGTTGATAAAAATCTCTGCTCTTAATTGAAAAATCAGACATAAACACCTTCTATATGCTTAAAAGCATACTCCTTTTACATTTACCGAATATATTTTTTATATCGAAATTTTTTGTATTAACTTTAGTTAAAAAACGGTATTGTAACGAAACAGTAACAATGCCGTTTTTATCCGTTATATTGTACCTTCGTGTGTTTTCGCCAAAAGAAAAGCTTCTTTTTCTTCTTGTGTTGCGGTATCGGAATGTGCGATGTTTTCATCCAAATTTTTTGCAAGATAGTCTATATTAATAGGTGTTGCACTGCTTCCGTATAATTCGTTCATTCTTATGTATCCCGATACATCATTATACTTTTCGCCTGTTTTGGAATATTTTTTTGCTCTTACTTCGTTATCCGCATTGCCTTCAATTGTGTATATGTACTCGTCATCACTGTTTATAACCATTGCAACATGTGAAGCATTATTGTTTTCAAGCACCATTATATCGCCAGGAACAGGTTCATAATTATTATTTATTTCATTAGCTTCATGTGAAACAGGACTGTATACATTCTTATCGGCTGCTTCTTGTCTGATGGCTCTTACCGCTATATCCGCATTATCATATTTAAATGTGTCGGAAAAATTAACGCCCTGACCTGCACCGTATAACCAGGATAAGAATTTTACGCACCAAGCATCACCTTGTTTGCCGCCGTATTTCTCCATGGCTCCGGTATTTGCTTTGATACCGCCTTTGCTTTTGTCAAGCGGCTGCAAATTACCTGCTTCGTCATATATCGGAATTTCCATGCCGCCTTGTACTTCTGCTGCAATATAGTCTTCGCCCACGCCTATTTCGCCGTATGCCATGGATATTGCATTTGCTACAACGGGCGAAACTCCGTTTTCAATGTTAAACGTTTTAACCGTATCCAGCATTAAAGATTTTATTTCTTTTTTTGATTCCGCATTATCGGGGTCGAGTTTTTGCAGTGCATTTGATAATTTTACCAGTTTTTCCATTGTTGCACTCGTATTGTCATCCGCTTTACCTGCACCGAATTCGTTAGGGTTAACTTCCTTTTCTTTATTTTCGGATTTCAGTTTTGGGGCTGTTTCATTTATTTCTTCCGCTGCCGCTTTTATTTCTTCCTGTGAATATTCTTCGGGGTGTAAGAGTTTTCTTGCATCGGAAAGTAAAGTTTCCGTATCCTCGGTTACTTCTTTACTTAAAAAATGTGCGGCATCTTTTGCCGATTTTATGCTTGAACTTTCGGGCAGGTTGTATTGTTCACGAAGTTTATCGGCATCTTCAAATGTTGATGTTGCTTCTATTCCGTCTACTTCTTTAAAATTACCCGCTTCATCTTTTTTAGAAGTATCAACTATTGTTAAATCTTGATTTTCCTGATTATTATATTTGTCAATCATATCTTGATTTATTGATATTCCGATATTTGATACTTCCGATGACTCGATATCAAGTTCGGAGGCAATTTCGCTTCTTATTTCGCCTATGCCTTTTATTTCACCGTCCGAATCAATTACGTTTATTCCTGCCGCTTCCAGTTCTTCAAATGAAAGTACGTAATCGTGGTTGCCCGGAATATCTTCTATTGCTTCATCCAAACTTTTATCGGCAAGAAAATCATCTGTGGAATCAAATGTATTCTCATTTACTCCTGCATCTAAAAGGGTATATTCTTCATCTCCGACTTGTAATGTCAGAGGGTCTAAAGCACCTTCTTCCGTATTGTCCTGCATTGTTTGAGAAGTTTTTTGAGCTTCTTCAGCTTCTTTTTGCTGAATAGCATTATTATATTCATCTATATTTGATTGTAATTGAGCTATGTTAGAATCAAGTTCAACCGTTTGTTGCTGTGTTGTTTGTGTTAAATTTTGCTGCGAATCATTGTATTTTTGCATCGCATCTTGTACCAGTTGTTGATTTTGGATTTTTTGTCCGTCCTCGGATTGTATTAAATCGCTTAATTCCTGCTCTATTTCACTTCCCTGCTGCTCTAAATCATCCAATTGAGTTTCGGCATCGGATAATTGAGTTTCTAAATCGTTTAATTCGTTTTCAGCTTTGGAAAGTTGTTCTTCGAGTGCGGATTTTTGTGCTTGATATTGAGCCATTGCGGCATTGTATGCCGATGTATCAACTATCTGATTACCTTCTTCATCGGTTGTCATATAATTGCTTTGCGAGGGCTGTACAAGTCCTCCCAATTCCGAATTAATTCCGCTTATTTGGGATTTTTTATCCGAAATATCCGAATTTATATCCGATATTTGGGTTTTTTGTTCCGATACTGCATTATCATTTTCGCTCTTTCTTGATTTAATATCGTCAATTTGTGCCTGTACCTGTTCATCGTCGCTTTTCATTTGTTCTACGGCTTCATCATAAGCCGTTTTATCTGTATCAGCCTGTTTTTGAGCTTCGTTTATTGCATCATTATTTGCTTTTTGTGCTTCGGCTTCACTAAGTTGAGCCTGTGCATCGCTTAAACTTGAACGAAGTTGCGATATGGTTTCGTTTCCGGTTATTCCGGCACTTTTTATTCCTGCGGAATTTGTATTTCTCAGATTTTGGGATGGCATAACAGGCTTTGTGTTAACATCCTGCGGGGGGCGAGAATGTGTATTATCAAAGTCGGAGTATTTGTTAAAATTTTTTGAGGCTTCTAAAAATTCTTGTTCGCTTGCATCTAAACTTTTAGCACCTTGATTATACTCGATGTTATCGTATATAGTACCTGATTGTACTTCGTTTGCTTTCTGTTTTGTTTGTTTTGATGTCTCGCTTTTGTTTACACTCTGAGTTTCTTTAGTGCCGTTTAGGAATTTGTCATACCAAGCCATTTATCTTACCCCTTTTTCTTTTATTCTATATATCGGAATTTTTTTTCAAAACTTAAATATTCTTTATGATTTTCATTTGTTTTGGAAAAGTTTGTAACAAAGTGTAAAGATAATGTGATAATTAGTAAATTGAGTAATTTTATGAAATTTTTATATATGTGATTAGTAAAAGGCAGTGAGCATGTTAAAAATGAACAGGAATGTAAGATTAGAATCGGAAAACGGCTTAATAAGTTTTGCTTCTAACCCGATTGAAGAAAATTCAACCGAATTAAAAAAGTTATCCGATTTAATTTATAAAATTATAAATGATGAGTTTCCATTTTTTAAGAATAAAGATATGTTGTGTAATCTTGTTTTATATTCGCTTGTTCAAAAGGTGAACACTATACAAACAATGGAAAATGTTTTATCATATATAAAAGAAGCAAAGATAAAACAAATAAATGATATATCGTTTAAAAATGGAGATATAAATATAAAATGTTCAATTTAAAACATTTTAAGCTTGTTAAAAAATTAAAAAACTTTCAGCCGAACATCGACTGGTTGAATTTTTCCGCAACTCAACAATTAAATTATAAAGATGAATTTTTAAATTCCTTAATGCTTGAAAATAAGTTTATTCAAGAGGATATGAAAATTAGAGCGATGGTTGAAAGTATTATAAAAAAAGAGTTCCCCGAACGAATAAAAGATGAAAAATCATATTCATATTTAGTTGATTGTGTTGTAAATAAATTAAAACAAAAACAGATGAAAGATATTCCGGCTAGTTCCGATGATTAAATTTTTTGTATCTGTTTGGTGAATGGTTTTATTGTTATTTTATTTAAGAATTAATACGGATAATTTTATTTATCCGTATTTTTTGTATAGGAGAATAATATGAAATATTTAATTAAAAAACCGGACACTTTTTTAAATACGTTAAACGATGATATCAATGCGATTTTACAAAAAAGTTTTGATAATATATTCCCCGAATATATATTTCATAAAGAATTAAACGGTATGGCAATGCCTGTTGACGTTAAAGAGTATGATGACAGTTTTGTTTTAAAAGTCGAATTGCCGGGAGTTAATAAAGAGGATATTAATATTGATATTAATAAATCTTATGTAAAAATAGAGGCAAATAAATCTTATGAGAATGAAGAAAATAATAAACATAAATATCATAAATCGGAATTCAGATACGGAAATTACTCAAGAACTTTGTATTTCCCTTATGAAATAGATATTGAAAAATCGACTGCCGATTTAAAAAAAGGAATTTTGGTGCTTAAACTGCCAAAATTACATACGGATGATAAGGAAACTAAAAAGCTTGAAATAAAAGATTAATCTTATGACTGTGATTTTAGGGATTAAACTTGCCGACAAAGTTGATAATGCGATTGAATTTCAAAAAATTCTGACGAAATTTAATTGCATTATCAAAATGCGTGTCGGAATTAATAATACTTCCATATTCTGTGTGAATTTCGGTATTGTTCTTTTGCAAATAGATGATGAAAAATCTTGTATTGATTTGGAAAACGAACTTATTGAAATCAGCGGAATAGAACTGCAAAAAATGATTTTTTAAGAGGAAAATATGCCGGAAAAAATAGTTATAATAGGCGGAGGTGCTGCAGGCCCCAAAACTGCCGCAAAACTTCGCAGGGAAAGACCTGATGTTCAAATTGATTTATATACGCAGGAGGATATTATATCTTATTCCGCTTGCGGGCTTCCTTACTATATTGAAGATGTCATAAAAAATCACGAAACTCTTATTCTGAGAACTCCCGATGATTTTGAAAAACAAAATATTCATGTTCATACAAAACAAAAGTGTTTAAAGGTAAATACGGAAGAACAATTTGTCACAATTCATGATCTGACTTCAAATAATAAATATGACGTTCATTATAATATACTTGTTATTGCAACGGGTGCTAAACCTTTAATTCCCGATATCGATAATCTTCATCTCAAGAATATTTTTACTTTAAGAACGGTTCAGGACGGGATTAATATTAAACAAAAAATGCTTCAGTCAAAAAGGGCTGTTCTGCTCGGCGGAGGTTATATTTCCATTGAGCTTTTGGAGGCTTTTGTTCATAATAATCTTCACGTCACTCTCATTGAAAAAAATCCCCATATTTTAAAAATGTTTGATGAAGATTTTGCCGAGCGTATTACCGATTATATTATCGGGCGTAATCCCGGGCAGGTTAGTATTCTTACCAACGAAAGGGTTATCCGTTTTGAAGGTAATGAAAATAATGAAGTTACAAAAGTTGTTACGGACTCGGGCAAAGTTATTGAAACGGACTTTGTTGTTTTAGGTACGGGAGTCAGACCCAATACCGATTTCCTTGAGGGAAGCAATATAAAACTTGGCATTAATAACAGTATTAAGGTTGATAAAACTTTAAGAACTTCCAAATACGATGTTTATGCCGTTGGTGATTGTACCGATAATTTTAATTTGGTTACCAACAAGTATACCTGGGTTCCTATGGGGTCTACCGCCAATAAAGAAGGACGCTGTGCCGCCATTAACATAGCCGGCGGACATTGCCTGTTTGACGGAATTTTAAATTCCACAATTACAAAGTATTTTGATTTTACCATATCCATTATAGGGATAAGTTATGCGGATGCCTTAAAATTCGGTTTTCAGCCCGAATATGCTATTGTTACAAAACGGGATAAAGCGGGATATATGCCCGAAACGGGTACTATGACCCTAAAACTTATCGCCGATAAAAATTCCAATACTATTTTAGGTATTCAGGGAATAGGTGAAGGTGAAGTTAATCAACGTATTAACACAATTATTCCCGCTATATTAAGTAAAACAAAGCTGGAGTCGCTTATCAATATGGATTTACCATATTCTCCACCGTATTCTCCAGCTATTGATCCTGTTTTAAATGCTGCTCAAATTATTTATCAGAAGATAAATGGTTAGATGACATCTTTTCATTCTCTATCATCTGGAGCATTACTTCTTGTGCTTTCTTTAATTGAACATCATTTTTGGCTTTTATATCAGCTTCCGTTATTTTGACTTCAATATCGGGAGCTATGCCTTTTTTGTGTATATCGTTTCCGTTAGGGGTTAAATACTTCTGTACTGTTATGTTTAAGCCTGCACTGAACGGAGTCAGACTCTTAACCTCCTGAACAAGCCCTTTCCCGAATGTATTTTCACCGACTAAAATTGCTCTTTGGTTATCTTTTAATGCTCCTGATAATATTTCGCTTGCGGAAGCACTGCCTCTGTTGATTAATAATACTAACGGTTGAGTTGAATAGTATCTTTTGCCCGATTTTGACGTATCTTTGTAGCCGTCTCTGTCTACCGTACTTACTATTATTTCATCATCCAAAAAGATATCGGATATTGTGATGGCATTTGTTAAAAGTCCACCAGTATTTCCTCTTAAATCTACTATTATACCTTCTTTATTTTTATATTTTGACATTAATGCTTTAAATTCATTGCCCACATTTCTTCCCATAAATGAACTTAATCTTATATATCCGATTTTATCATCTATTTTAAAATCATAAGGCGGTTTTGTTGAAATGGATTTTATTTCTATCTCATCTCTTATTATTTTATATACTTTATTTGGGTTGTCTTTTCTTTTTATCAGTAATGTTACGGTTGTTCCCTTTTGTCCTCTGATTTTGTCTGCCGCCTGATCGAGTGCCATATCCTTTGTTGATACTCCGTCTATTTCAAGTATCTCATCTTCTGCCAGCAAACCTGCTTTTTCTCCCGGTGTATCTTCTATCGGTGATATTATCAGAATTTTGCCGTCACGTAATCCTATTTGTACCCCGATTCCATATAATGAGCCTTTTATTAATGACTTTTCTTCCGCAAAGTCTTTTGGCGGTACAAATCTTGTATATCTGTCATTTAAACTGGCTATCATTGTATCTATTGCGATATAGGCATCTTCCGGTGTTTTTATTTTATCGTCATATTTATGACGCCATTTACTCCAATCTTGTCCGTTATTTGTCTGGTCTAAATATTTTGTGTTTACTACCTTCCATACCATATCATATAATTCGGCATCAGATTCCGCTAACGCTGTATTGCTTCTGCAGCATGTTATACATGTTATTAACAGTGCCAGTGTTATTAATGCAGTGTTTCTTAATGATTTTTTCACAACTCGCTCCTTATTCTTCTTTAATTATAATATAAAATTTTATATTTGTTTATCTACTCTTACTGTTTTAAGACAGTATTCGGCTGCGAAAGTTTCATATCATTAACTTATATTAATAAATGTGTTTATGACTTTTTAGTATGAAATTTTACCCATTATAACGGGCATTTTTGCTCCCGTACAGGACGGAATGTTATTAGCTTCTTTGTTTATTGCATAATAGCCTAAATATGCAAATGCAATTGCTTCTTTCAGCTTATTCGGTATGTTGTAATCTTCATGAGTCTTTATTTCCGCTTGCGGCATATAGCTTTTCATATATTTTATTAATGTAAGGTTATATGCTCCGCCGCCTCCCAGTACAATCTCATCTGCTTTGATTTTGTTTAAAATAAAGTCTTTATACGAATTTGTTATTACTTTTGCCGTTAATGCCGTTATTGTCGATATAACGTCATATTTATTCTTTGGTGCCGTTTTATATATTTTTTCCGCATAAATATCGTTATATAATTCACGACCCGTTGATTTTGGCGGCTCTATTTTATAATAAGGTTCTTCCAAAAGTTTATTGAGCCATTTTGTGTCTATCCTGCCTTTTGCTGCTATTTCACCGTTTTTATCGTATGATTTATTAAATAATTTTTTCGTAAAATAGTCTATAAGCATATTACCCGGGCCGTTATCAAATGCATATATTTCACATTCTTTTGTTAATACCGTTACGTTTGATATCCCGCCTATGTTCTGTATCAGTCTGTTTTTATCCGTTCCAAACAATATTTTATCCGCAAACGGTACTAACGGAGCACCTTGACCTCCCGCCGCAATATCTTTCGGTCTGAAATCTCCTACCGTCATTATCCCTGTTCTTTGAGATATTACCGATATATCTCCTATTTGAAGTGTGCTTTTTGTTGATATCCCGCCAATTTCCGTTTCTTTGGGAATATGATATACCGTTTGACCATGCGAAGATATGAAATCAACCTCTTTTTTCGATATTTTCGCTTTCTTTATGAGATTGTTCGCCGCTTTCGCAAAAAGCTCACCCATAACAAAATTCATATAACATACATCTTTTATGTCACCTTCGTTATTGGCAAGCCTTAAAATCTTTTCTCTTACATCAGCGGGATATTTTAGCGAATAACTTTCCATTACCCGAAATGATAAATCTTTGTTTATTCTCAGCAGGCATGTATCGATTGAATCCACGGATGTACCTGACATCATTGATATTATGGTTTTATAATTTTTCATAAAATCATTATATGTGTTTCCGGATTTTTTGAAATCATTAATCAAATGTATTATTGTTTTTTATAAAATCTTTGATTTCTTCAATATGTTCGTCGGCATCCACTTTATCCCAATATTTTATTATTTCTCCCGTTTTATTTAAAATAAACGTTCCTCTGTGCAGGTTTGTAATATATTTGCTATGTTCCTGAAATGCCGATTTCAGCTTGTTTTCTCTATCGGACAGCATTATAAAATTCAGATTATGCCTGTTTCTGAACTCTTTATGTGATTTTATATCATCTTTGCTTACTCCTATTATGACGGCTTTTTTACTTAATTCTTCAAAAGAATCCCTAAAATCATGTGCCTGTTGTGTGCATACGGGGGTGTCATCCTGCGGATAAAAATAAATTATAATATTTCTGCCTTGAAAATCACTTAATTTATATTTCTTTTCTTCTCCGTTTTCGTCTATTCCGTTAAGTTCAATATTTAGATAATGCATAAATTTCTCCTTTTTTTGAATTTATCTTATTTGAGTAATTTCCGCATTACCTTTTTGAACAATAAATTGTGTTGGAAAATTTTTGTTTGTGTTAACATAAAGTTGATTATGGGTAATTTGAATAAATATACATTAGTCAGGTTAGATGAGGTCGATTCAACAAACAGTTATGCGTTAGAGCATATATCGTCGTTTGATGACGGAACCGTTATTTATACACCTCATCAATATATGGGGCGGGGACGCCATAACAGAAAATGGATTGCTGATGACTCCGAAAATATATATATGTCGGTAGTTTTAAAACCTCAAAATATTGATACGTATCCTTTCCCTAATTTAACACAGTATTTATCGGTTGTCCTTTGCCGTCTTTTGGAAGATGAGTTTAATATTAAACCGTTCATAAAATGGCCTAACGATATTCTTGTTGACGGTTGTAAAATATCGGGTATTTTGGCGGAAGCATATACCGAAAATAATAAATTAAAGGCTGTTGTTTTGGGGTTGGGTTTAAATGTCAATTTATCAAAACAAACACTTGACTTAATTGACCAAAAGGCTGTTTCGATTTCGGTTTTAACGGGTAAAAATTATGATATTGATTTAATTGTAAATAAACTGTCGGATTATTTTTTCAAAGATTATTCCGGTTTTGTTAAGTCAGGTTTTTCGTATATAAAAGACGAATATATCGGAAAATGCGGATTTTTGGGCAAAAATATTACGGTCAGAGAGCTTGATTATAAAAAACACTATTTTGCGAAATCGATTGATAATGAAGGTTTATTAACCGTAATTGATGAGTTTAATAATGAATGTAAGATAATAACAGGAGATGTTTTATGTTAAATGAAGGTTTAACTTTAATGGCCACTGGTATGGGAACGGTATTCTCGTTTCTTATTATCCTGTGGGCATCGGTTACAATTATGGGAAAAATTGTAGCTAAATTAAATGAATTATTCCCCGAACAAATTGAAGAAGCTAAAACGGCTGTTAAAAATGTTTCGGCCGATGTTGAAGTAGCAATTGCTATTGCTGCTGCAAAATTAAGAAAATAATCAGTATATTACATATAAAGAGGAACAAAAAATGGCAAAAAAACAAATTAAAGTTATGGATACTTCCTTCAGAGACGGATTTCAATCTATATATGGTGCTAAAGTTCTTGTGGATGACTTTATCCCCGCACTTCAATCTGCCGTTAATGCAGGTATAAAACATTTTGAAACGGCAGGAGGTGCAAGATTTCAAGCTCCAATATTTTTCTGCAATGAAAATGCGTTTGAAACCATGGATAAAATCAGAGCGGCTGTCGGCCCTGATGTTAAACTTCAATCTCTGGCAAGAGGTGTAAATGTTGTAGGGCTTAATTCTCAGCCACGTGATGTTATTGATTTACACGCAAAAATGTTCGCTAAACATGGCGTAAATGTTATCAGAAATTTTGATGCACTAAATGATGTCAATAATTTGATAGATTCCGCTAACAGTATCAAAAAACACGGGCTTCAGCACGAAGTTACAATTACGATGATGGAACTTCCTTATGGCTGCGAAGGTGCTCATGATGTTGCTTTTTATGAAAGAGTTTTAAGAAATATATTAGAGTCCGGTTTGCCGTTTGACAGTTTGGCATTTAAAGATGCTTCAGGTACTTCTCATCCGAGAAAAGTTTATGAAACGGTTAAAATGGCTCGTGAAATTTTGGGTCAGGATGCTCATATCAGATTTCATTCCCACGAAACGGCAGGAACAGGTCTTGCAGCATATTTAGCTGCTTTGGACGGCGGTGCCGACGGTATTGATTTGGCTATGAAACCTGTTTCCGGCGGTACCGGTCAACCCGATATTATCTCTATGTGGCATGCTTTAAGAGATACGGATTATGATTTGGGTATTGATATTAAAAAAGTTATGGAAACGGAAGAAATATTTAAAGAATGTATGAAAGATTATCCGATTTCTCCGATTTCTTTGGCGGTTAACCCTATATTGATACAAGCTCCGCTTCCCGGCGGTGCTACGGCTACAACGGTTAATCAGTTAAAAGATATGGGTATGCTTGATAAATTCCCTAAGCTTATCGAAAATATGAAAGAAGTTGTTGAAAGAGGCGGTTATGCTACTTCCGTTACTCCCGTTTCCCAGTTCTATGCTCAACAATCATTCTTAAATGCAATTACGGAACATCCATGGGAAAAAGCTAACCCCGGTTATGCTAAAATGCTTTTGGGGTATTTCGGTAAAACACCTTGTGAACCTGATGCCGAGTTGGTTAAATGGGCTGAACAACAAACAGGACTTCAACCTACTACCGAAAAAGTTGTTGACATCAACGAAAAAGACCCTGAAAAAGGCTTAAAAGCAGCGGAAGAACGTTTGAAAGCCGCAGGTCTGCCTGTTACCGACGAAAATCTCTTTATTGCTGCAGCTTGTAAAGACGGAAATGTTGATAAAGGTATTGATTTCTTATTGGGTAAGGGTGTTGTTTCCGTTAATAAAACCGCAAACGTTGAGAAAAAATCAGAAAGTTGTACTAATTCGGACGGTTGTACCGTTACTGTTAACGGTAAAAAATATGCCGTTAAACTTCAAAACGGAAAAGCTGTTGTTAACGGTAAAGAATATACCGTTGATATTAAAGACGGCGTTGAAGAAACTTCCGCAGTTAAAGAAGGTGTGGGAACAGAGGTTAAAGCCCCCATGCCCGGTGCCGTATTAAGAATTTCCAAAAATGTTGGCGATACGGTTGAAGAAAATGAAGAAATTATTGTTATCGAAGCTATGAAAATGGAAACTCCGATTAAATCTCCCGTTGCGGGAACAGTTACTTCCATTTTGGTTTCTCAAGGCGATAAAGTTGCTACGGCTCAAGTGATGGCGACTGTCGGTTAGGAGGTCTGAAATGCAATTAGAAGAAGGTTTAAATCAACTTTGGTATTCGACGGGTATTTATAATTTTATAAATACCGCTCATAAACAAATTGAAGGAACTTGTGTTGACCAATTTTTAGGACATTTTGGTCAGCCTATAATGATACTTATTTGCTGCTTTTTATTGTGGCTTGGTATTAAAAAGAAATTTGAACCCCTATTGCTGGTTCCGATTGCTTTTGGCGGTTTACTTTCTAATATTCCGATGCCTTTGGGTGAAGAAATAGCCGGCCCTAACGGTTTTTTGGGTATTATCTTTGCTTATGGTATTGATAAAGGATTATTCCCCTTAATAATATTTATGGGTGTCGGAGCAATGACCGATTTCGGGCCGTTAATTGCCAACCCTAAAACTTTACTTTTGGGCGGTGCCGCTCAGTTCGGTATTTTCGGTGCTTTGCTGTTGGCGATTGTTTTGGGGTTCGACCTTCAAGCCGCAGGTTCTATCGGTATTATAGGCGGTGCTGACGGGCCTACTTCCATTTATGTAACGACTAAATTAAAACAGGAATTATTAGGTTCGATTGCGGTTGCCGCATATTCTTATATGGCACTTGTCCCGGTTATTCAGCCGCCTATTATGAGGTTATTAACAACAAAAGAAGAACGCAAAATTCAAATGACTCAATTAAGAGCTGTTTCAAAAAGAGAAAAAATCGTTTTCCCGATTGTTGTTTTGGTTCTTTGTTTAATATTCCTGCCGTCAGCTTGTCCTTTGGTCGGTGCATTAACTTTCGGTAATCTTTGCAAAGAATGCGGAGTTACCGACAGGTTATCGGATACTATGCAAAATGCTTTAATTAATATTGTTACGATTTTCCTCGGTTTAACCGTAGGTTCAAAGCTTCAGGCAGACCATTTCTTAACAATTGAAACCTTGAAAATATTGCTTTTAGGTATTATCGCATTCTCGCTTGCTACGGCAGCAGGTGTCATTATGGCTAAGATTATGAATTTGTTCTTAAAAGAAAAAATTAATCCTTTAATAGGTTCTGCGGGTGTTTCGGCTGTTCCTATGGCAGCACGTGTATCAAATAAAGTCGGTATGGAAGAAAATCCTCAAAACTTCTTATTAATGCACGCTATGGGGCCTAATGTTGCAGGTGTTATCGGTTCAGCGGTTGCCGCAGGTGTTTTGCTCGCTTTAATCGCTCACTAAACAGTGCTAATAAGGATAAATATTAAAATAAAACCAAAATTCGTTTAAAAATCGGATTTTGGTTTTTTTATTAATTACTTATATTTAATTATTTATACGGACTGTAAATTGGCTATTATGGCTTTTGTGTATTTTTCCGTCGTAGAATTCCCTCCTATATCGGGTGTCAGGAATTTGCCCTGCTCTATTGTTTTTAAAAGAGCATTTTCAACTTTTTTTGCAGTTTCTTTTTGATCTGTATACTTTAACATTTCTATTGCGGAAAGAAGCATTGCTGTAGGATTTGCTTTATTTTGTCCTTTTATATCCGGGGCACTGCCATGTACAGGCTCAAATACCGCTGCTTCAAGTCCTATATTTGCACCTTGGGCTATCCCAAGTCCGCCAATCAGCCCTGCACATAAATCGGAAACTATATCTCCGTACAAATTCGGGAGAACAAGTACATCAAAATTTTCGGGATTTTGTACAAGTTGCATACATAAGTTATCAACTAAAATTTCTTTATATTCAATTTGAGGATATTTTGCTGCTGTTTCTCTTGTACATTCCAAAAATAATCCGTCCGTAAGTTTGCAAATATTAGCCTTTGATACAGCTGTTACGCATTTTCTGTTATTTTTTACCGCATATTCAAATGCAAATTCAGCTATTCTGGTTGAAGCTTTTCTTGTTATTATTTTAATTGATTCCGCACTGTCTTTATCAATTTGTCTTTCAATCCCGGCATATAAATCTTCCGTATTCTCTCTTACTATTATTATGTCAACGTTGTCATATCGGGATTTTATGCCTTTGATATTTTTACAGGGTCTTAAATTTGCGTATAAATCAAGTGATTTTCTTAATTCGACGTTTACGCTTCTGAACCCTTTACCTATGGGGGTTGTTACGGGGGCTTTTAATGCTACCTTGTTTCGTTTTATTGAGTCTGTTACTCTTTTGGGTAAAGGTACTCCTTCCGTTTTAATTACATCACTTCCCGCAGTTTGTATATCCCATTCTATTTCCGCTTTTGCGGCTTTTAATATATCCGTTACCGATTTTGTTATTTCAGGCCCAATGCCGTCACCCGGAATTAATGTTACTTTCCTCATTTTAACTCCTATACCAAATCAAAATCGCCATGTTTTTTTATGTGTTCTATCAGTCCACCCTCGTTGAGCAGTTTTATCATTACATCCGGAAGCGGGGTTATCTCCATTTTTATTCCTTTTGTTACATTATAAACATAGCCTTGTTTAATGTCTATTTCAAGTTCATCATCCGCATCAATTTTATCGGTATCACATTCTATCAATAATAAACCTATATTAATTGCGTTTCGGTAAAATATTCTTGCAAAACTCTTTGCTAAAACCGCACCTACCCCCGCTATTTTTATTATTTGCGGAGCATGTTCTCTTGAAGAACCTAAACCAAAATTGTTCCCCGCAACAACAAAGTCGCCTTTCTTCATTTTGCCTGCAAATTCCGGATTTGCATCTTCAAGTACGTGTTTTGCAAGTTCATTTAAATCAGACCTTAAATGAAATAATCTGCCGGGGGCTATGTGGTCTGTTGATATATTATCTCCGAATTTATGTGCCTTACCTTTTAATATCATTGTAATACCTCTCTTACATCCGCTATATATCCTTTTATTGCACTGTATGCAGCTGTTGCCGGTGATGATAAATATATATAACCTTCGGTATTCCCCATTCTTCCTCTGAAATTTCTGTTTTGTGAGGATAAACATACCTCTTTATCTCCGAGTATTCCGCCATGAACTCCTACACACGCTCCGCACCCCGCTGTAACTATTGAAGCTCCCGCTTCCACAAGTGTTGTAATTATCCCTTCTTCCAACGCTTCCAAAAATACTTGCCTTGAAGCCGGTGCAACAAGCAATCTTACGTCTTTATGAACTTTTTTACCTTTTAATATCTCTGCCGCAATTCTTAAATCTTCCGTTCTTCCGTTTGTACAAGTTCCTATGTATACCTGATTTACATATACCCTGTCCATATTATCCGCCGTTTTTGTATTATCTACCGTATGCGGGCATGAAATGACGGGTTTCAGCTCATTTAAGTTTATTTTAATTTCCCTTTCATAAATTGCATCTTCATCTGCTTTTATTTCTTTAAATTTTTCGACTCGTCCCTGTTTTTTTAAATATTCGTAAGTTTTTTCATCCGTTTCAAATAATCCGGCTTTTGCTCCTGCTTCAACCGCCATATTCGAAATCGTAAATCTTTCGGACATTGTTAAGTTCTTTACGGCATTCCCCGTAAATTCCAATGCCTTATATGTCGCACCGTCCGCACCGATTAATCCTATTAAATGAAGTATTAAATCTTTCGCAAATACTCCTTTTGGAAATTCTCCCTCGAGTATAATTTTGAATGAAGCCGGTACTTTTAACCAGGTCTTTCCCAGTGCCATTACTACGGCTATATCGGTTGAGCCGACTCCTGTAGCAAATGCACCGATTGCACCCGATGTGCAGGTGTGTGAATCAGCTCCCAAAAGGATTTCGCCCGGGTTTATATAACTTTCAACAAGTCTTTGATGACAAACACCTTCACCTGTTTCGGATAACTTTGCACCGTATTCTTTTGCAAATTCTCTTAAAACAGTGTGTGAGTTTGATAATTCTTTTCGGGGACTCGGTGCGGCATGGTCTATAAATAATATCGTTCTTTCGGGATTTTGTATTTTTTCTTTATTTAATTTCTTAAATTCATTTACCGCTAAAGGGCCTGTTCCGTCTTGCACCATTACTGCATCTATATTTGCAATAATCAATTCTCCCGGAACAACATTCTTTCCGGCATGGCTTGATAAAATTTTTTCCGCTATCGTTTGTCCCATTTTTACTCCTTTATACAAATAAATACGGTTGAGTTATAAAATTGTTATCAACTCTCTTTTTTAAATTACCTGTAGGCATATAATAAGGTGTAACCGTCATAATTTTTGCCGCAATATCAGGATAATAATATATAAATTTAAGTTCACTCTGCGTTAACGGTTTTTGTGTATGAACATTGGCATAACGAGCTAATTCAAGTATATTTCTCGCTTCATCTTCATCTTGAAATTCAATTTCCATTTTTTCATAAACATCTCTAAACCCTTTTATACCGCCATATTCACCTGTTGTTATCATTCTGCCGGTTTCTACTATTTCGGGTTGACCTCGTCCCAATTCCGCATAATCGTACAGTTCGTAGTTTCTTCTGTCTTTTAATGCACCGTCCGCATGAATGCCTGATTCGTGAGCAAATGCGTTTGCTCCCGTTGCGGGCTGATTTATCGGTATCGGTACATTAAATGCGTATGATGTATATTGTGCCAGTTTCCAGGTCTTTGACAAATCTATATTAGGGTCGATTTCATATTTATCTTTCATTCCGCTTGATTTTAATACCGCAAGAAGGCAGGATATTAAATCGGCATTTCCCGCTCTTTCTCCCATTCCGTTTATAGCCGTATTGATATATGCGTTTACGCCCGCATCTATTGCGGCTTTTGCACCCATTACGGAATTGCCCGCAGCCATTCCGAGGTCATTATGAAAATGCAGTTCGATATCCATTTTGGTCGCCTGTGCTATTTTAAATATTCGCTCATAAGCACTTATGGGGTCATCATACCCTAATGTGTCACAATATCTGAATTTCTCCGCACCATGCTTTTTTGCTTCCAGTGCAAATTCTATCAGGTAGTTTATGTCGCTCCTTGAAGCATCTTCCGCATTTACTCCTATTGATTGAGCACCGCAGGTTACCGCTGTATCAACCGCTTTTACCATTGTTTTTAAAATGTCTTCTTTTGTCTTTTTTCCGCCGAATTTACCGTTTATCATTTGCTCTGAAGTTGAAACGGAAAGATTTACATTTTTTAATCTTGCTACATTTTGAAATGATAAAAGAACATCTTCTTCTATACCTCTCATCCAGCCTGAAAGCTTTGTTTTGGTTATTACGCCTCTATCTACAAGCTCAAGATTTCCGTTTAAGTAATTTATTTCGTGTCTTGTTGTCGGAAATCCGAACTCCGATTGAGTTATACCTATATCATCAAGCATTAAATTTATTATGGTTTTTTGAAGTTTTGCCAAACCGAGTCTTGAAGTCTGCACACCATCCCTGTTTGTGACATCCACAAAGTAAATATATTTCTTTTCCATTTTATATCCCTTTTTTATTTGTATAAATTATAGCATATTTATTGCCGATTATATGATATAATTTTAATAATTAAGCGAGGTTATATGGATAGTAACAAAAAAGATAAATTGATTTCTTTAAAATTTGTGACTTTTATTGTTGTGTTTATAATTGGTGCTGTATATTATATTACTATTCCTGTTTCAAATAAAAACAGCTCAAAAATTAAAACCTTTGAAGAACAATTGGAAGTTTCTCGAAACTCAAGTTCTACAGGTGGAATAAATACGGACTTGGAAGAATATACAATTCCTGCACCGCCTAAATATGCCGGATACAATTATGCTGATGATTCTGTTAATACGGAAAAAATGGTTCAAAAAAATGTCGGCTTTGATGGTTTATTAAACGAATTTAAAGATTATCCCGTAAATAGTATTCATTTTATTGAATTAATTGTTGACAAAATTGTAGTCTATTTAGGTTATCCGTCCGGAAGTGTTAAAGTATTTTCCAACAATCTTGATAAAGGTACGGGAAAGGTTCAAGGCAGTTATATGGCTGCATATTTTGATATAGCTTCGGGATGTATTTATGTAGATAGCAGTGTCTTATACTCTTTAAATCCGAAGATACTTATCTCTATTATTTTTCACGAACTTGACCATTTCGACAAAATGGCTAAAATAGCTAAATCTATGGGCTATTCTGAATTTATTAATCTGCTTGAAAGTAAAAATATAAAGGGTGTAAATAAAGATTTCTGGAAAAAAGTCGCATATTATGCAGATGTATCTAATTTTGATGCCAAATATTATCAAGATGCATTTAATCGTTTGATTTCTCAACACGAATTAGAACTTACAAGCTCTTATTCCGATTTTTATAAATTATCCGAAAATATGAGAAACCCTCTTGAAATCAGTGCTTATGGCGTATCTGATTATGTTGAAAGCTATTATAATATTACTAAAACAGAAGGCCCTATGCATGTATTAACCAGAAAGTTTAATGAAGTTGACTGGGCTGTTTATAATTTCATTTCTTCGGATAAAAATATAAAAACTGAAAGAATTGCACTTTTTGATTTCTTCTTTATGCAAGCTGTTGTTAATAAGTTTCCAGACTTAAATTCCATTCTTGATGAATGTATTACTCAAAAAAATGGTGATTTAACCGATTTTTGGCTTAATTATGAAAAACGTTTGGCAGATTTTTATTTACGTGGACGCCAGCTAAATAACTTTTCTTATAATCTTATTATTGACCTTTTAAATAAAACTCTGGAATATGCAAAACAGGGGGCTACTTCGCAAGATGTTGCAAATGCCCTTAAATATAAAGCCAATACTATTATTAAAAATATTGTATATCCGAATGCAATTAAAAATATTAAGATGACTTCAGAAGATTATTTGAAATTCATAAAAGATAAGAATATATCTTCACCTTCAGATGAGCTTAATTTTATTCTTGTATTGATTTGTATTGAAAATGAGTTATACTCAGATAATGCTAAATCTTATACTCTTTCTTCTCTTAAATTTCCGGAACTAATTACAACTTTATATCCACCTGTTAAAAAGAGAAATAAATATTACTTTATTTATGATAATTCGGCTTTTAAAAAACAGTTTGAAACCGCAAAACAAAAAGACAACTCATTAACAGTGGAAAAATATCTTAAGCAGATTATTGAGGAACACAGGCTTGTTATAAATATTAACCCTTAATAAAATGTGTTTTTATCCTGAGTAAAGAATATATGAATATATTCTTTATTTCTTTTTTATTTGAATTTGAGCATTCTGAGCAAGTTTTTCCAAACTCGCAATAATCTCCTGCTGTTTATCTGCCAATTGAGGGATTTCTTGATTTGTAAATTTCTCAAGTTGTGCTATAGAACTATTTAATGCGTTCTGGGTTTGTTGAAGTAATTGAACTCCTTCAGAATTTATTTTGCTTTGAAGCTCAGAACTTTTTTTTATTTGAGATGTATTCTTTGATAATATTTTAAATATTGTCATTATTTACCTCATCTGCTTATTATAATTAAAACATAAATATTTATTAAATTGCCATTAATATATTTTAATTGTATTTTTGACACTTATATATTCTAATTTAAGCTTTTTAATAACTTTTTATCGTTATTTATTAATCATAATTCAATATTAATTATATAAAAATAAAAAAAACCACCTTTTTAAAAAGTGGTCTATTTCTGCATCCTAATGGTCTTTTTGTGTTTATTATTTAGGAGTTTATATGTGTTCGGGGTTGTAATATTTCATTTAGTGTTTTGCTTACACTTAAATCTTACATTATCATTATGACACATATAAATATTATGTCAAGTGATTATTTTTATAAATATGAAGTATTGTTAATTATTAAAATTTAATAAATATTTTGCCCTGTCGCATATTTCAAGTCTGAAAAACTTCATTTCTTGAGTCTTTTTTATTACATATATAATTAATTCTACTATTCTTTTATCCGGCTCTGTTTTTCGGTATTTGTTTAACCAGCTGTTTTCTATATCTATTACAACAATTTCTATGTTATTTTCTTTATTAAATTTCAGCCAATTATCTATTTCTTCTTTTGTATCATTTACGTTTGGAATGATTATATATTTACTTATCACATTATATGAACTTTTCTGTGCTTTGGCATATTTCTTTAAATTCTTACAAACTGTATTAAATGCATCCGTTTGTTTTATCTTTTTGTATGTTTCTCTTGTAGAGCTGTCTATCGATACTACTACCGATAATTGCCCTGTTTTTATTCCTTTTTCTACCATTTTTGAATATTTGATGCCCGATGACGGTACTCGCATATCGTTAAATCCGTTTTTTAAAAATAAGTCTATTAATTTATCAAATTCGGGCAATATTGTTGGCTCTCCTCCACCAAAACCTATTGCACCGCCTCTTTGGATAATTTTTTTATCAAACATATCTTTTATAATCGGATATATATTATATGTTTTTAATGTATTATATCTTTTCTTATCTTCTTCTGTATAGCAGTAATTGCAAGCACAATTACACTTCGTAAAATGGTCAAATATAATATTATCTATATAATTTACTTGAGGCCAATTCTTCTCTTCAAGAAATACACAACCTACGCAGCCTTTTACAGTATTACCGGATTTTTGTATGTTTCTGTATTCCTCTTTGATTTTAAAAAATTTATCCCAGTCTATTTTTTCGCCCTTGTATCCCTCAAATATCATTGAGTTTCCGCCGCCAGGGGCACTCATATAACAGCATAACTTTACGTTAGAACCATATACACCGTTATCAAAACATACTCCTGATTCTAACCATTTACAGCTTATATATTTTTCGTATTTTATTTCCTGCATATTTCCTACTTAAAGTTACAATTCAATAATCTGCAATTCATTGTGCAATTTAATATCTTTTCTCTTATTTTATCAGCTTTTTCACTGAACCATAAATCCTCCGGTAAACTTTCTTTTAAGTTTCCGATGGGCTCCATACAAAAACATATTCTACAATTCCCGTAAGGGTCTATGGCAAAATTGTTTTCACCTACCATACATTGAATGTTTTGTATTCTCTCCGGCGTATCAATTAATACTTTAAAAGCATTTAACTGGCTGAATCCGTTACATATCGGATAGCCTTTCTTTTTTAAATCTATCATTTCGTCTATTGCTTCCAAAGCAGCTTTTTTTATGTCTTTTCCGTATATTTGACTGTCGGTTTCAACCGCTGTAGAAAATGCATCTCCATTGTCCATTAACTGATAGCTTACTCCTATGCCTTCGCATTTACAAAATTCCGCTATCGGTTTTATTTCCGTTAAATTTGTGGGCATTACCACCGTTGAAAGAAATATATTCTTCCATTTATGACCCGTTCTCGATTTATTCATGTAGACAAGGTTTTGAATTGAATCCATTGTCCTTTGAAATGCATCATCTCTGCCTCTTGATGTGTTATGAATAATCGGCTTTTGTACCGCATTCAGAGAAAATGTTATATTAGTAAATGCCGAATTAAGCACTTCTTCCAGCTTATCAGGTAATGCTAATCCGTTTGTTACAACATTTACGGTATCTCCCAAATCTGAGGCGTATTGTGCCATCTCGAATATATCAGGGCGTATAAACGGTTCTCCACCTGATATTATAAATTGATAATTTCCCATCCAATTATGAAGGTTATATAATATTTTTTTCCATTCTTCTAATTTCAGCTCTTTTTCCATAACGCTTGAAGATGTTTTCCAGCCGTTGCAGGTTATGCATCTTGATTGACATCTTTCAGTATTGTTAAAAGAAAATGAAATCGGTTTTTTATCTTTAGCTATACCCATTTATTAACATTCCATGTTGACTTGTGAAAATAGTATTATTTTATTTTTTCCACGCTTTTTTGCATTGTATAAAGCGTGTTCCGCATATCTTACCATTGTATTTGATGTTTCTTCCGATTGTTCAAGACAAGGGTATGTCGCAATTCCACCTGATATTCTTACGGGATGTTTTTCCGTTTCGCCCGCAGGAATAAATGACATCTTTTCCACATCACGTCTAAATCTTTCCGCAAATATGAACGCTTTATCTTCCGGTGTATCGGGTAACAGCACCATAAATTCTTCGTCACCGTATCTTGTGACTACATCTTCTTTTCTTGCAAGGTTTGATAACATCTCTGAAATTTGTTTTAATAATATATCGCCCCATTCGTATCCGTACATATCGTTTATTACTTTGAAAAAATCTATATCGAATAATATACATGACACATTTGAATGATATCTTTTTGCTCTTGATATTTCTGAATCTAATCTTTCAAGCATGAATTTTCTGTTGTGTAAACCTGTTAAGTCATCTGTTGTTGATATATTTGTTATTTTTTCGTTTAAGGTTTTTATTTTTATCAGATTTTTTAGTCTTGTAGTTATTTCGTATTCGTTAAGAGGTTTTAACGTATAATCATAAGCTTCACCTCTTATTGTTATATCGTCGGGTATTTCATCACAGATTAACAATATTGGCATTGGAAATTTCATTATCATTGATAATTCTTTGATTTTTTCTTTTTTAACATCAATGATTGCGGCTGTTGAATTTTCGGCTGCAATATTTTGTATTTCCTCCGAACTCTTGACATCTGCACTCATATTTAATTTATTCTTGCATAAATTCTCTAAAAAAGTTCCGTTATTATCAGTATAAATTGTAATATTGTTCATTTTATTGCCTTTCTGTTTTAATGCAGATGTAATTTTTACATTTATTGTTTGAACTGTATTATTGTACCAAATTTATTAGAAAAATAAAAGTTTTATCTTTGTTTGCCTTCTTTTTGGTTAACAGATAATTAATATAATTTACAAAATTGCAGTAACTGCTTAAAAATGTTTATAATATTAATGGAGGACTATTTTGCCGGAACTTAGTTATAGTAAAGATAGAAAAGTTGATTTATATACCGAAATGTACGAGCAATATTGTTTAAAAAATACACCAGTCAAAAAAATCAGACCGATTGTAAGACATAAACGTAAAAAAAATAAAGATAATTACTTATTCATTAATAAGTGTATTTCGGCTTCGTTTTTTGCAATTTTGCTGTTTTTTGTTCTCCCTTATTCTTTTAAACATTATGTTTCTGTTGCATTTACTCATCATAAAAAGGTCATTTTAAATATTGATTATAACAAATTGTTATATCCTACAAATAATTATTTGTATAAAGATTTATTTTTGGGACATTATACGATTAAAGATACCAAGTATTCCAAAAAGTTAATGGTTGATTTAAAAGAAAGTTACGAAAGAACGACTTTAAAAAATAATTTGTTAGCTTTAGCCTCCCATTATTCAAGAATTAAACCTTCTGTTTATGTTTGGGAATATAACGGAAAAAGTTATGTAAATATCGATGCCGATAAACCTTATCCCGCTGCAAGTATTATTAAAATTCCGGTGTTAATCGAAATGTTCAGAGAAATTGAAGCAGGTAAGTTTTCTATCAATGATACTATGATTTTAGAAGATTACTATAGAGCTTCAGGCTCCGGCAAATTGCAGTATTCTCAAGGCGGTATTCATCATTCTATGGACCATCTCGCCAGAATTATGATTACAAACTCCGATAATTCCGCTACAAATATGATTATGGCTAAAATAGGCGGTATGCCAGAAGTGAACAGGGCAATTAAACGCTGGGGGCTTAAAACTACACACATTAATAATTGGCTTCCTGATTTAGGCGGAACTAATGTTACTACGGCAAAAGAATTGGCTAAAATGCTATATAACATTGATGTAACACCTATAATAGGTGCTGAATCTAAGCGATATATCTATGATTATATGACACATGTTAAAAATAACAGGTTATTACAAGCAGGGCTTCCTCAAAATGCTTTATTACTTCATAAAACTGGAGATATTGGTTTTATGGTTGGAGATGCCGGTATTGTAAAAACTTCTTCCGGAAAAAAATATATTGTTGTCATTTTGGCTAAGCGTCCTTATAATAATTTGCAAGGTAAAGAGTTTATTGTTAAGGCTTCCAGAATAATTTATAACAATATTTCATAGTCATATATATTTGTTTAGTTTATAATATATTTAGGAATATTATCTGTATGAAAACTTCAAAATTAACCCTTTATATATTTTTAGCTTTAATTTTCGGAATTTTTATCGGTTGGAAATTTCCCGGTATTGGTTGTCACATGCATATTTTGGCTCATTTGTTCCTTAATATGATTAAAATGATTATTGCTCCTTTGATTTTTTCCGTTGTAGTTACGGGTATTGCTTCTTATGGTAATATTAAATCTCTGGGCAAGTTGGGGGTTAAAACTTTTGTATATTTCGCATGTGCTACATCTTTTGCACTTGTTGTCGGGCTTTCAGTCGGTTTATTAACTCAGCCCGGTGCGAATTTTTCTACGGGAATTTCTCAAAATATGATGGATAGAGCTGCTGCTATGGTTGCTCAAAATACTCACGCATCTATATCCGATATGATTGTTAATATTGTTCCAACCAGCATTGTTAAAGCAATGGCAAACGGGGATATTCTTCCGATTGTTGTTTTTGCTGTATTCTTTGCTTTAGCTGTTTGTTCTGTCGGTGAAAAAGCTAAGCCTGTTCTTGATTGTATATCTTCTCTTTCGGAAATTATGTTTAAGTTTACTCATTTAGTCATGAATTTTGCTCCTTTTGGAGTCTTTGGGGCTATTGCTTATACAATTTCGGAAAGCGGAATGGGGATTATGGTTAATTATGCCAAGGTTATTTCTTCTCTTTATCTTGCTTTATTCATTTTCCTTTTTGTTGTACTTAATTTTGCTTGCAGAATTGTTAATATATCTGTATTCTCGTTTTTAAGAGCCGTTAGAGAACCTGCTATTCTTGCATTCACAACTTCCACTTCAGAAGCTGCTCTGCCTCAGGCTATGACTATTATGGAAAAATTCGGTGTCCCTAAAAATATTGTAGGTTTTGTAATGCCGACCGGTTATTCTTTTAATTTGGACGGTTCTACTTTATATCTTGCTTTAGGTATGTTGTTTTCGCTGCAAATTGTAGGAATTAATTTATCTGTTTCTCAATTAATTGTTATTATGCTGACTTTAATGGTTACAAGTAAAGGTGTTGCAGGAGTTCCTCGTGTTTCTCTGGTTATTTTGGCAGGTACTCTTTCAAGTTTCGGCTATCCAATTTTGGGTGTTGCTATTCTTTTAGGTGTTGACCAGCTTCTTGACATGGGCAGAACAACCGTTAATTTGATAGGTAATTGCATTGCTACCGTTGTTGTTGCCAGATGGGAAAATGAGTTTAATTACGCTAAAATGATTGGGTTTAACAAACAATTTGAAAAAAAAACTAAAGATAGTTTTGCAATTCTAAATAAGCAGATTATTTCTCAAGTTGATATTGAAGAACACTCTAATTGCAAGGTTGATTAATTTTTTAAATCTTGTCGCCTCTTAAATTCGAAAATGTAGGAAGCTTTTCTTCTTTTAAAGATTCTGTTTGAATTGTATTCTCTTCCGGCTCAGATGTTATATGCGGCATTATCCAGGTAAATGAGTTTATTGAGTTTATGTTTCTCATATTACCGTATACGTTTACTTTAAATGTATTTGATTTTATATTTGTTCCGTTATATAAATCCGGAATTTTATCGGTTATTTCGTTTGAAATCGGTATAACTAAATTATCTTTTTTCTCCTGCGGGTTTGACATAAAATCTGATATTGAATAATTTGCAAAGTCACCTAATTTTGAGTTTACATTGTCGGAAATTCTTCCGTATATGTCAATATCAGACAAATTGGAAAGCATGTTATGTTTTCCTGTTATGTATAAGCTCATATTTGTTCCGATGGTTTGTATCTCGTTTGCAATAATATACCCGTTATCAAACAATATTTTCCCTTTTGCACTGCGATATTGTGTTGTATTATCGTGTTGTATTAAGTTTGCAATTCTGTTTAATGTTGTGTTTAACAGACCATGATATAAAATATTTTGTGCATATAAATAATATTCAAATTTCCCCAGTGTACCCATTTTGCCGTTTTTGGCATTGAAATTAAGCTGACCTTTTAACGATTTAATTGTTTGAGCGTATTCTCCTGCCGTTAAGCTTATATCTGCATTAAAATCACTTCGCCCTGATATATTATCATCCAATTTGCATAAATCGTATAATGCCGTCTTTATATCCGTATTACTTCCTTTTATTGAGGATTTTATAACTCGGTTTATCGGGTTGTATATCAATATCCCCGTTATACTTCCACCGTATGCACTTGCTATGATATCGGATATTTTGATTATATTATTTTCCATTGATATATTTGCACTTAAATCATTGGCTTTTAAGTCTAAAATTTGTACGTTATTTATTGTTACGCTTCCCTTTTGTATATTAATTTTGGATTTATTAAATATTTTTTGCTTTAATATCGGGAATAATGTATTTATATCAAGGTTTGTACTGTGCAGCATTATATTTGATACTGTTACGTTTTTTATATCGTTCGGCTGAATTACCTCTGCCGTTATATTTAATAATGAGTTATTTATTGCAACATCCGGCATGGTTATTTTGATTTGTTTATTTTCAAAGTTTAAATTTGCATTTTTGATTGCGGTTAAATATTTCTTTAATTTTAATTCGTTAATTTTGATATTACCTTTTATATCGGGTGTTGAAAGTTTGTTGTTTAAGGTTAAATCGGCTTTAAAATTAAATTCTTCTCCTCCCAAAAAGTTTGAAGCACTGCTTATGGATGAGGGTATCGTTATTCTTATATTTTTTAACGTTATATCTTTTAAATTTTCAATTTGTCCCGTTATATTTATGATTTTTTTCAGTTTATCAACAGGCATGATTTTTTGTTGATTATTGTTCGGATTTTCATATAATGTGAGGTCGGATATTGATATATTGTTATTTTTTATATAACAATCCAAATTTAATAACGAATTTTTATTCAACAATTCTCTTATTACCGCATAAGATATATAATTGTTTTTATCTGCTTGCAGTTGTGCTTTTACATGAATCGTTTCGTTGTTATAATTAATAACTCCGTTTGTGTTTATATATCCTTGCGGTTTATTTGCAATATTTATATGCTTTTTTATCGTATCCGATAACATTTTTGAGGGTATTTCCCCTTGAAAATTAATTATACCGGCAGGTTTTTTATTATAATCTTTTATTTCACCCCAAATATTTATCGGAACGGGCGATAATATTGAATTTTGAGGAATAGTTACTTTCTTGTCATCAAAAAGCAGTTTTAATTCATCTGCTTTTATTTGATGTTTATTTATCAATGCCGAAATATTGTTGATTACAATATCACCCGTATATGTTTTGTTTAATATTCCTTTAATATTTGCTTCAAAAGAAAGTTTACCTCTTTTTATATCAAACGGAAGTTTTTTATTAATATTAAATATTTTAATTAAATTAGTGTAATCAATGTTACCTGATTTCGCATTGATATTATATTCCACGTCTTTATTTATTTCACCGCTTAAAGTGATTGGGACTCCGTTTATATATGCTTTTGTTTGGGATATTAAAATTTTATTATCGCTGAAATCTATTTCGGAGTTTATATTGGTTAATGCACAAGGCAATTCTTTATGACTGATTTTTGCATTGCTGATTTTTGCGTGTCCGCTTGAACTTAATGTCTTAAAGTCGGATTTTATATTAAAATCGGCATTGATAATTCCGTCAATTTCGGCTTCTTTTATGGGATTTTTTACGTTTAAAATATCCGTTATTTCAGAAATAATTTTATGTAAATTATTTAAGTTTATGTTTTTTGCTTTTGTATTTATATTAAGCTTTTTATTTTTACCGAATATATATTCTCCGCTCAGTTTTGCTATATCGTGTTTTGATGTGTGTAATATCGAATTTAACCTGAGTTCTTCACCTTTAAAGATAAGGTCTATGCTGTTGTTTTTTAGAATAATATTATTCGCTTTTAGTTTAAGATTATTTATTTTTATTTCGCCCGTTATGTTTTCTTTGTCTTTTGCTTTTATTAAAGCGTATATTTCTGCTTTAATATCCGAATTATATAGTGTTTTAAACGGCGAAAAGGTAAATTGTGATTTATCTAAAAATGATATGATATCCATATCATATTTAATATACTGAGTTTCTTTATGGTATAAGTTCCCTTTTGTAACAATATGTACCTGTTTATTGGGAATAAATTCTTTTAATAATAATTTTTTCCCCTCAAGATAAAAAAGCTTATTTATACTTTCATCATTTATTTTAATCTTATAGTTATTGCATAACACCTCTGCATTTGATGTTATAAATTTAAACCCTCTTGTATTGGGAATTTTATCAGTTTTATATTTCTCTATCGATGTAGAAAAATCTTTGTATAAAGTAATATTGATAATTGGTCTTGCAAGTTTTATATTACTTACTTCTATCTTCTTTAATAAAAGAGGCAGGATTTTTATCTCTAAATCGGTTTCTTTCAGTTTGAGAAATTCAGTATTATCGGGGTACAAAATTAATGTGTGGTATAAATGTAATTTTAAATGCGGTGTTAAAGTCTTTTTAAAGGTTATATCTTCACATGATACTTTAAATCCCGTTTCTTTTGCTATTGATGATATAACCGAATTTTTATATTTGTTTAAGTCAACAAAATGAGGAAGTGCAAAAAGAACACCATAATATAGTGCTGTACAAGATACAGCACCCAATATAAACACTGTTGTAATTTTATATACTAATTTCATTATTTGTTTTTGCTTTGAACGGCACTTCCGCCTACAATTTCCGTTAATTCTTGCGTTATCATTGCTTGACGTGCCTTATTATAATCTATTGTAAGTTTATTTATCATTTCTTCCGCATTGTTGCATGCCGCCGACATTGCCGTCATTCTTGAAGCCAATTCGCTTGCTGCGGATTCCAGCATTGCTTGAAAAATTATGCTGGATATAAACAGGGGAACTAACTCTGATAATACCGATGATAACCCCGGCTCTATTTCCATATCGGAATATTCTTCTTTTGTATAGTCGAATTCTATTTCATCAAGCGGTAAAATATCCCATTTTTCAACGGAATATGACATCATATTCCTAAATCTTGTTGTAATTATTTCCATGGAATCTATATCGCCGTTAACAAACGAACGTGCCATATCAGATGCTGCAAGTCTTGCCTGTGAAGATGTCGGATTTTCGGGAAAATTTAAGTACGTTTGTGTTATTTTAAATCCGCTTTCTTCAGAAGCCCTTTTTAAAGCATTGAAGCCTTTTTGTCCTATTATAAATAATTCACATCCGATACCTTTTTCTTTATACTCGGCAATAGTTTTTAATGTATATCTTACGATATTTGCATTAAATGCTCCCGATAATCCTTTATTTGATGTGATTATAAGCAGTCCTACGTTTCTTATTTCTCGCTCTTTTAACAAAACAGGAAAATTATTTATAGGCTCTTTAAATTGTGTTCGTTTTGTATCTATTTCATCAACGGAATGTAACAGCCTGTAAAACATTTTCTCTAACTCATAAGTAAATGGTCTTGATGCTTTTACTTTGTTCTCAAATTTCTTTACCTTTGCGGAAGCAACCATTTTCATTGCACGTGTAATCTTCTGCGTGCTTATGATAGAGTTTATTCTTGTTTTTATTTTTTTTAAGTTTGCCATTTGATTTCCCGTTTTTATTTGAAGAAGTTCGTTTTATAATTGTTTAACTGAGTTCTTAATGCTTCCATATCCTCTTCTGAAAGTTTATCTCCGTTATTTAATCTTTCTGATAACTCTTTCATATTCGCTTCAAAGAAATCAAACCAGCCGAGCTTAAAATCTTTAATTTTGGAGTTCTCAACATCATCAAGTATTCCCTCGTTTGCCGCAAATAATATGCTTATTTGTTTAGCAACACTTAAAGGTGCATATTGTGCTTGCTTTAATACCTCGGTTAATTTTTGTCCTCTTGTTAATTGGTCTTTTGTTGCTTTATCCAAATCGCTTGCAAATTGGGCAAAAGCTTCCAATTCTCTGTATTGTGCCAAATCCAACCTTAATTTACCCGCAACTTGCTTAATTCCTTTTGTCTGTGCGGCACCGCCTACCCTTGATACTGATATACCCGCATTAATTGCAGGTCTTGTACCGGCATTGAATAAATTTGATTCCAAGAATATTTGCCCGTCCGTTATGGAAATTACATTTGTAGGTATGTATGCCGATACATCTCCCGCCTGCGTTTCAATTATTGGTAATGCGGTTATGCTTCCTCCGCCAAGCTCATCGTTTAATTTGCAGGCTCTTTCAAGCAATCTTGAATGTAGATAAAATACGTCACCCGGGTATGCTTCACGTCCCGACGGTCTTTTTAATAACAGACTCATGGCTCTGTATGCCTGTGCATGCTTTGATAAATCATCATATACTATTAATACGTGTTTCCCTTGCTCCATAAATTCTTCTGCAATGGCACATCCCGCAAACGGAGCAATATACTGCATAGGTGCGGATTCATTGGCGGGAGCGGATACTATTATTGTATAATCCATTGCACCATAGTTTTCCAAAGTTTTAGCAAGTAATGCGACGGTTGATGTCTTTTGTCCTATTGCAACGTATACGCAAATTACGTCTTTTCCTTTTTGGTTTATTATTGTATCGATTGCAATAGCCGTTTTTCCCGTCTGTCTGTCACCGATTATTAATTCTCTTTGTCCTCTCCCTATCGGAGTTAATGCATCTATCGCAGTTAATCCCGTTTGAAGCGGTTGGAATACCGACTTTCTTGTAACAATACCCGGTGCAACTCTTTCTATTGCTCTTATTTTATCGCAATGTATATCACCTCGTCCGTCAATCGGTATACCCGTAGGGTCGATAATTCTGCCCAATAACCCGTCACCAACGGGAACAGAAGCAATTTTCCCCGTGGTTCTTACCGTCATTCCCTCTTTTATATGGGTATATTCACCTAAAATTACAACACCGACATTGTCTTCTTCAAGGTTTAAAACTATACCTAATGTCCCTTTCCCGTCATCAAATTCAACAAGTTCGGAGGACATTGCATCCGATAATCCGTATATTCTTGATATACCGTCAGATACTTCCAATACGGTTCCGATATTATCTACGGATAATTTTGTTTCGTAATTTTCAAGTTTTTCTCTTATTATTGAGGTTATTTCATCAGGATTAATTGTTACCATATCTGTTTCCCTTTGTTAATTGCTTTTTCATATCGTCAAATCTATTTTTAATACTGAAATCTATTGTTTTATCACCTATTTCTACTATAAGTCCGCCTATGATATCAGGGTTAATTATATACTCCGGCAGCACTTTTTTCATTAGTTTGTTTGTTAATTTTTCCGTCAATCTTTCCTTTTGACTGCTGCTTAATTCTACTGCAGATGTTATTAACGGTTTTATTGTATTGTTAATTTTATTATACGATTGAGTATATTGATTTACTATCTCGTTTAATGCGTTAATTCTTCCTTTTTCAACGAGCAGACACAAAAAATTTAATGTGGTTTTATCCGTATGAAATGAAAAAATTTTCTTTATCACATCTTTTTTATCCTCTGCTTTAATTATCGGGTTTAAAAGAAAATCTGACAAATCTTTATTTGTATTGACGGTTTCTGCCGCAAATAAAATATCGTTATATATAGTGTCGTATTTGTTTTCTTCTTTTGCCGTTTCTAATAATGCATTTGAATACTTTTTTGCTATTTTTGTATTTTTTATATCACCTGTTTTCATAATGAAATCCTGTCAATTTCTTCAATTGCCTTGTCTATATATATGTTGTGCAGCTCTTTGTTATTATTCAATTGCTCTTTTGCATTATCTTTTGCTATTTCTATTGATTTTTCCGATAATATATTAGTCAATTTGGACTTAAATTTCTTGATTTCAAGTTGCATAATTCTGTCCGCATTATTTTGTATGTCTTTCTTTTGATTTTCAATATCGGATTTGATTTTTTCATTTATACTTTTAACGCTTATATCCGTACTTTTTTGGATTTTTTCGATTTCTTCGGGCAAATGTCTGATTTTTTCATTTATGTTTTCTAAAGACTTCTCCGCTTCTTCTTTCTCATTTTCAGAATCTTTTACGTAATTTTGTATCTCATTTCTGATTGTATCTATATACTTATTTATGTTAAGTTTTTTGGAAACTATTAATATAAGTGCAAGTACAATTATAAAATTAACGGTATTTGATTCTATTAGTATTTGAAAAAATTCTGACATATTAACCTTGTTCTTCTTTTATTTGAGATTTATTTATCGAAACGGAGTCAATGCTGCTTCCCAAAAGTTTTTGCGATATTTCTTTTGCTATGTCGACAACATTGTCTTTTAATATTTCTTTTGCTTCAAGTGCAGAATTTTTTAAGTTCTCTCTTTCTTGAGCAATATTTCCGAATAAATTTTCTTTAAATTCCGAAATCTCTTTTGTTCGTTCTTCTTTTAGTTGTCTGGTTGTCTCCGAAACGGCCAATCGAGCTTTATCTCTCGATTTTTCAAGTTCGGTATTATGAAAATTTATTTTATTTTCTGTTTCATGTCTTGTATCTTTTGCACTTTTAAAATTTTGCTCGACAATATTTTGTCTTTCTTTCATTATGTTTAAAATCGGCGAATAGAAAATTTTATTCATAATAAATACAAACACAACAAAACTTATTGCGGCTATTAAAAAAGTAGCATCAAATTCCATAATCTAAGCCTATATTTTACCTATTAACATTAAAGCCACAACAAGTGCGTACAATGCACAAGCTTCGGCTAAGGCTGCACCCAAAAGGAAAAACCCTACGGCTTTACCTGCTGCTTCAGGCTGTCTTGCTACCGCTTCCATTAAACCTTTTAAACCTACTCCTATACCAAGACCTGCACCTAAACCTGCCAAACCTATTGCAAGACCTGCACCTAACTGTGCCAAATCGGATATTGTTTTTATTTCATCCATTTTATTCTCCTTTCAATTAATGTTCATTAGAAACTGCTGATGTTATATATGCTATTGTAAGCATCATAAATACAAACGCCTGTATAAATGCCACGAATATTTCAAAAAGCATGACAGGTACGGGAGCTATAATTGCTATAAGACCCATTACAACTGATACAAGTATCTCTCCTGCAAGTATGTTTGCAAATAAACGAAGTGCAAGACTCAAAGGTCTTGTTATCATTTCAAGCAGGTCTACCAATGTTGTAATAATCCCCGTTATACTTAAACCATGGTATATGTATTTAATTCCTTTTTCTTTAAAACCTTGTAAAAGGTAATATAATAATACCAAAACCGCAAGTGCTGCCGTTAAATTTATGTCATTTGTGGGTGAAGCCAATTCTCCCTGCTTAAGATGTATTAATCTTAACGGTAATTGCCCCATAAGGTTTGCGGTTAAAATAAATAAGAATAATGAAGCAACAATGGGTATGTGCTTTTCTCCGTTCTTAATTTCGGATAGATTTCCGAGAAAAAATTTTATTATACTTTCGCCGATTGCCTGTAATTTGTTTGGTATTACGGATAAATTTCGTGTCATTATAAAAGAAAACGTAATAACAACAATCATTGCAAACCACATTGTTATTAATGTATCCCAGTGAACGTGAAAATTACCTATATAACCTGCCCAATGTTCGCCCATAAATATTCTCCTTAAAGAGCTATAAGTATATTAGCATATAATTATCAAAAAATGAAGAACTATTTTTTTGAAATAAAAATTTACAAAAATTTCTTTTATATCAATTCTGTAAGAAAAATTTTTTTATTTAATTATGTATTAAATTTTTTCCAAAGGAGAAAGGGAAAATATGGGATTTGTTTCTGACGTACAAAGTAAAAAAGCGGTTACTTACGAACAAATAAAAAATGTTCAAAGGAATATGAACCGTTCCTCTGATGTATTCAAAGCTTTTTCCGATATTTATGTTAACAATTCTAAAGTTAATTCCGAATGTAAAGACGGAAAAGATGACGGAAAAATCTCATTTAAAGAAAAAGCGGGAGCTTTCTTCTCCGGTGCGGGAAAGAAGTTAAAAGGGCAGGTTACGGGTGTTATAAATGCCGTAAAATCCAATCCCGTTAAAACATTGGGTATAACAGCAGGGGTGGTTGGTTTAACTGTAGGTGCAACTCTTTTGTTTGGGCCGGCTGCTTTAGCGGTAGCAGGTGCCGCAGGTTTAGGTTGTGCCGTAATTAATGGTGCAAAATCCGTTAAAAACGGCATTGAAGCATTTAAAGAAGTTCAATCGGCAACTACCGATGCTCAAGCTCGTGAAGCAATTGAAAAAATCGGAGGTTCAACGGTTGAAGTTGCGGAAAATGTCGCATTGGGATATATGAGTGCGGCTCAAATCGCTTCAGCCAGGGCTGCTTTAACAACTGTTAAAGAAACGGGACTTGTTGTTTCGGAATGTGATAATACCGTGTCCGCTGCGGCAAATTCTTCCTCGAATGCTTCCACGGTATTAAATTCGACGGATGATGCCATAAAAAGTGCAGCCGTTTCAACGGATGACGGAATAAAATCCGCTGCCGCTTCAACTGATGACGGATTAAAATCCGCCGCAAAATTGGAACAAAATGTTGAAAGTGCTGCAAACAACTTGGGAAATACCACGAATGCAACTTCAAATACTGCAAAAAGTACGGCGAAAAATTTCTCGGATGCCGCAAAATCCGCTCAAAATTCGTATGATGAAGCATTAAAGAAAGCCGTAGAACTTGAAAAACAATTATTCGAAAATCCTTACGATGTAAAAACTTACAGAAAATTACAAAGATTGGTACATCCGGATTCTTGGGAGAATTTGGTTGATAAAGGCTATATTTCAAACGAGCAAATGGTAAAACTTCAGGAATATGCGAAAAGAGCAGGAATGATTCATCGCCCGGCAAGGAGAAGTGCCGCAAGTTAATAAATGTATATAATACCATAAAATGAGGTGACAATAATTGTTGCCTCTTTTATAATATATTTGTGAAAATCGGGAAATTATTAGAAAAAGCCAAAACGGAACATAGTCTTTCCAAAGACGACATTATCGAACTTTTAAATTCAGACGGAATTTTGCTTTGTAAAGCGGCTGATGAAGTGCGTGAAAAATATAAAGGAAATAATGTTCATCTTAGAGGATTGATTGAGTTCAGCAATATATGCGGACGCAGTTGTTATTACTGCGGACTCAGAAGCGAAAATAAAAAAGTCGAAAGATATCGTTTAAGTGACGAAGAAATCTTTTTATCGGCTCAGAATGCGGTTAATGCGGGGTATAAAACTCTTGTGCTGCAAAGCGGGGAGGACTCATATTATACCGTTGACAGGCTTTGTCGTATAATAGAAAATCTCAGAAAAAATGATGTCGTAATCACTTTAAGTATAGGCGAAAGAACTTTTGAAGAGTATAAAATCTTAAAAGAAGCGGGTGTTGAAAGGTATCTTTTAAGAATAGAAACCACAGACAGAAATTTATACGGAGCTTTACATCCTAAAATGAGTATAGATAATCGTTTTGAGTGTTTATATAATTTAAAAAAATTGGGCTACGAAACCGGAACGGGTGTTCTTGTCGGGCTTCCCAATCAGACAATATCTTCTCTTGCCGAAGATATATTGTTTTTTAAAGAATTAAATGCCGATATGGTGGGAATAGGCCCTTTAATTCCCCACCCCGAAACACCTTTAAAAGATGCAAGCAAAGATAATTTTGATATGGCGTTAAAAGTAATGGCGGTAACAAGGCTTGTTTTGCCCGATATTAATATTCCCGCTACCACTGCAATGGAAACAATCAGAAAAAACGGAAGAATTATTGCACTAAATTCCGGTGCCAATGTTGTAATGCCGAATATGACTATCGGAAAATACCGAAAATATTATGAAATATATCCCGATAAAATATGTATAAACGACTCTCCTTTAAAATGTATTGATTGTATAAAATTAAAAATAGAAACAGCAGGCAGAAAAGTTTCTCAAACAAAAGGTTATAGGAACGATATTAATTAAGAACTGATACAATTTTTAAATCATTGGTACGATATACGATTTTTATAGTAGAATTTAATTATGTTTGATAATTTGTCCGATAAATTACAAGAAATTATAAGAAAGACTTCAGGGAATGCAACTTTAACCGAAGAAAATATGACTGAAGCTTTAAGGGAAGTCAGGCGTGCACTTTTGGATGCGGATGTCAGCTTGAAAGTTGTTAAAATATTTATGTCTAATCTGAGAGAAAAAGCACTCGGAGAAGATGTAATAAAAGGTGTTAATCCTACACAGCAGCTTGTTAAAATAGTCCATGATGAGCTCGTTAACATATTGGGCAATGAAAACAAACCCTTGAATTTAACCGGGCATCCTTCTTTAATAATGCTTTTAGGGCTTCAAGGCTCAGGAAAAACAACTTCCGCCGCAAAATTAGCGGTTAAATTAAAAAAAGACGGCAAAAATCCTTTGCTTGTTGCGGCAGATGTGTATAGACCCGCCGCAATTACTCAGCTTAAAACGCTTGGTGAACAAATTCAAACTCCTGTCTTTACGATTGACGGTTCTAAAGATGTTCAGGATATTGTACAAAAGGCTTTGGATTATGCAAAAGATAATGGATATAATGTCGTAATTATTGATACGGCAGGCAGGTTGCAGATTGATAATGATATGATGGCCGAACTTCTTTTGATAGATAGGGCTTTTAAACCGCAGGAAAAACTTCTTGTAATAGATTCAATGCTCGGTCAGCAAGCTGTGAGTGTTGCGGAAAATTTCAATATTCAGCTTGATATAACGGGTATTGTGCTTACGAAGTTGGATGGTGATTCAAGAGGCGGTGCGGCATTAAGTGTCGTTCATTCTTCCGGCAAACCTATTAAACTTACGGGTATGGGGGAAAAGCTTGAGGCTTTATCGGATTTTTATCCCGAAAGAATGGCAGACAGAATACTTGGAATGGGTGATATAGTTTCTTTTGTTGAAAAAGCACAGGAAGTTTTTAATGAGAAACAGGCTAAAGAATTTGAAAAGAAAATGGAAAAAGCCGAGTTCTCATACAATGATTTTCTCAATATGCAGAAACAAATGAAAATGTTCGGCTCAATAGATAATATTTTAGGTATGCTTCCCATACCGGGATTGAACAAAGATACAAAAGAAACAATTGCGACTGAGGGTGAAAAACAGCTTAAAAGAATAGAATCTTTTATATCGAGTATGACACCCGAAGAAAGAGCAAATCCTAATATAATAAATACTTCACGTAAACGCAGAATATCTGCCGGGTCGGGTATTCCCATACACGAGGTTAATCAAATAATTTCTCAATTTAATCAAATGAGAAAGGTAATGAAAGGTTTTTCTGATATTAAACAGAAAATGAAAAAAGGGAAAATAAAAATTCCTAAAAATTTTGGCAATAAGTTTCCGTTTTAATTAGCAGGATTGGAATTAAGTATGTTAAAAAAAGCAATGATAATGGCAGCAGGAGTCGGCTCAAGATTGGAACCTCTATCTAGTATTGTTCCAAAACCTCTTGTTCCAATCGGGAATATTCCAGCAATGGCACTTCTTTCAAAACATTTATTGTCGCAAGGGATTACTGATATAGTTGCAAATACGCATTACAAATCCGATCAGATTATAAACTATTTTTCGGAAAATAATTGGGGAATTAATTTTGAATTTATTAAAGAAGACCAATTGTCGGGAACAGCAGGCGGAGTGAAAAAATGTCAATTCTTTTTTGAAAAGGATGATGATTTTATTGTAATGTCTGGTGACGGTTTAACGGATATTGATATTCATGAGGCTTATAAATCGCATAAAAAATCACAGGCTATAGCAACTATTGTTATTAAGGAAGTTAAAGATAGTGAAATTCATAAATATGGGATAGTTGTTCCCGATAAAAACGGATTTGTTGAAAGTTTTCAAGAAAAACCGGCGTTTGAGCTTGCAAAATCAAATCTTGCAAATACGGGTATTTATATCTTTCATTACGATATATTTAATTATATTCCCGTTAATACCTTTTTCGATTTCGCTAAAAATGTTTTTCCGCTGTTAATGCAAAATAATATTCCCGTTAATACTTATGTATTAAATGGCTATTGGTCTGATATTGGTTCTATTGAACAGTATAAAAAGTCTAATATTGAACTATTGGACGGGATTGTGTCATCATATATTCCGAAAGTGTATAATACTAAAAACGGAAAGTATGTAACAGGCACTAATTTTAAATCGGAATTTAAGTCTGAATTTATTGGTAATAGTGTTATCGGTAATAATTGCATAGTAGGCTCAAATTCTAAAATTATAAATAGTATTTTATGGGATAATATAATTGTAAAAGATAATGTTACAGTAGAAAATTCAATTATTTTGCCCGGAACGGTTGTTGCTAAGTCGTGCTTGAATACAATTTTAGAGCCGAAAACAGAAAAAACTGCAGTTTAGAAAAGAGGAAAATATGATTATTATAATGGAGCCTTCGGCTACAAAAGAACAGATAGAAACCGTAGAAAGAGCATTACACAATAAAGGTTTTAAAACGGTTTTAAATAAAGGCGATGTTATGACTGTTATTGCAGCAATAGGTGATAAACGACTTATTGAACCGCATTCTTTTCAATCTTATGAAGGTGTAAGAAGTGTTAAGCTTATTCAAGAACCTTATAAATTGGCCTCAAGAGAAGGTAAACAGGAAGATACGGTAATAGAATTTTCAAACGGAGTTCGTATAGGTGGAAATGAAAAGCCCGTATTAATTGTTGGCCCTTGCAGTGTGGAGAAAGATTTGGACGGACTTTTGCGAGTTGCCGATGCGGCTAAAGAAATGGGCTGTCATTTCTTAAGAGGTGGTGCTTTTAAGCCGAGAACTTCTCCTTATGATTTTCAGGGGCTGGAAGAAAAAGCACTTGAATATCTTGCAATTGCAAGAGAAAAAACAGGACTTTTGATTGTAACAGAATTAATGGATACTATGGATTTGGATCTGGTTTGCCAATATGCCGATGTAATTCAAATAGGGGCAAGAAATATGCAAAATTTCAAATTGTTAAAAGCAGTCGGCAAATGCAGCAAACCGGTAATCCTAAAAAGAGGTGCTGCGGCTACTTTAAGAGAATTTTTACTCGCTGCCGAGCATATTATGTATAACGGAAACGATAAAGTTATATTGTGTGAACGTGGTATAAAAGGCGTTGATAACAGTGCAACGAGAAATACACTGGATATTGCGGCTGTCCCCGTCATTAAAAAGTATTCGCATCTTCCGGTAATCGTTGACCCGAGCCATGGTACGGGACGACGCTATTTAATAGAACCAATGGCAAAAGCCGGTTTAATAGTGGGTGCACATGGCGTTATGATAGAGGTTCATCATGACCCTGAAAATGCCTCATCAGACGGTGCACAAAGTTTAAATATTCCTATGTTTAAAGATGTTGCAAGACGTCTTAATAAATTAATAGGAAGAATTGATTACGATAATAAACATCTTATGAAGGTATAATATTGTTTAAGTTTGATTTTGAACTGGATGATTTTCAAAAAGAAGCGGTTGAAAGTATAAATGCCGGTAACAGCATTGTTGTCTGTGCACCTACGGGGGCAGGCAAGACTTGTATAGCAGAACACGCAATACATAGAGCATTGGAAGAAAATACACGTTTATTTTATACTACGCCTCTAAAAGCCTTGTCTAATCAAAAGTTTTATGATTTCGGACGTAAATACGGAGAAGGAAATGTAGGTCTTTTAACCGGTGATACCTCCATAAACAGAGAAGCACCTATTGTTGTTATGACAACCGAAGTGTTCAGAAATATGCTCTACGGAACTAATTTCGGTTCTTTGAAAGATAATCTGCGTGACGTTAAGTATGTTGTGCTTGATGAAGTTCATTATATGAATGATGAACAGCGGGGTACGGTTTGGGAAGAAAGTATTATATATTGTCCGAACAGTATTCAAATTATTGCTTTAAGTGCTACTATTGCTAATTCTCAACAGTTATGCGATTGGATTAATACTGTTCATTCAAATACAAAACTTATTTATACCGATTTCAGACCCGTTCCTTTAAGACATTATTATTTTGATTCTTCGAAACCTACAGAAATATTATCTTTATTAACTCCGGACGGAAAACTCAACAGAAAAATAAAACCTGAAAAAAAGATGAGCTATTATTCTCGTCAGGCTAAAAGGCGTAATACGGTAAAGGATGTTATAAATGTTTTGCATAATAAAAACATGCTTCCAGCTATATTTTTTACGTTTTCACGCAAAAAATGCGATGAAAATATGGAAAAATGTTCGGATTTACATTTAATTACCGACGACGAAGCCAAGCAAATAAGACTCGAAATTCAAGAGTTCTTAAAAGAACATACATATTTGGAAAATAATAAAAATTTGGAATATTTATATAACGGGGTGGCTTCTCACCACGCAGGGCTGCTTCCTGCGTGGAAACTTCTTGTTGAAAGATTATTCCAAAAAGGATTAATAAAAGTTGTATTTGCGACAGAAACTCTTGCGGCTGGAATTAACATGCCCGCAAGAACAACCGTTATTTCTGCAATAAGCAAAAGAACCGATTCCGGACACAGAATGCTGACTGCAAATGAATTTTTGCAGATGTCGGGACGTGCAGGCAGAAGGGGAATGGATAAGATAGGTTATGTTGTTGTTATGGGTACGCAATTTCAAAGTCCCGAAGAAGTTGCAGATTTGGTTAAAAGCTCATCCAATCCTTTGGAAAGTCGTTTTTCGCCGAGTTATTCAATGGTGTTAAATCTTTTGCAAAATTTGGAGCTTAATCAGGCAAAAGAGCTTATATTAAAGAGTTTTGGTTATTTTTCATCCAATGACAGGTTAAAACCAATCATTTTACAGCAATTAAGCTGTGAACAGACGCTGAATAAATTAAAAAGTGAAAAATGTCCGTTTAATTTAAGTACGGATGATTTATTGAAGTTTAATGCCATAAAAGAAAAGTACATTGTATTCAGAAAATTAACGAGAACTTTGCAAAAGCAGGCAAAGCAAAAAGGTGTAAAAGAGGCACCCGAGGTTTTGGAATATACTGAAAAAACACGCAGTATAAGACTTGAAATGGAAAAATATCAATGTGAAATTTGCAGAAGTTATAAAAAGCACATGAAAAATCTTGAAATTATAAAAAGATATGAAAAACGAAATAAAGAGATGTGCAAAAATATTGATAAACAAAAGGATATCTATTGGAATAAATTTCTTGCACATAAAGATATATTGGAACAAATGGGTTATTTGGATAATTTGTGTCCTACCGATGCCGGAATAATGTGTTCAATGGTTCGTGCGGAGAATGAACTGTTTTTATCCGAAATTATTTTAAAAGGTATATTAGATGAGCTTTTACCTTATGAACTTGCATCTGTTATATGTGCATTGGTGACGGAAGATATGAGAACGGAAGTGTTCCCGTGTTCTCCTATCAGTAAAAATTCAAGAAAAGCATTGAATAAAATAAAAGAGATAAGAAAAAAGATATCAATATTGCAGCGAGAACATGATATAGATACTGAAATGTACATAAATTCTTTTTATTCACCTCTCATAGAACAATGGATACTTGATACACCATGGGAAGATATTGCAAAGCAGGTTGATTCTTCAGAGGGTGACCTTGTCAGAATATTTAAAAGAACTGTTGATGTATTAAGGCAGCTCACAATTCTTCCTAACGTATCAGATAATGTAAAACAAAATGCTAAAGAAGCAATAAATGCAATTTTGAAAGAGCCGGTTGATATAGATTAACCATAAATAGCTTTTATGCCTTGCAGGTTATAAATTAAACTATCAAGAGCTTCTTTACTGCCATGTTTAATTTCAATGAACTTAAAAACCATATCTCTGCTGGCTTCTGTTTCCAATATTTCGGCAAGTCCTTCCATTTCTCTTTCTGTAAGATTGAATTTTTCTTTAAGCAGACTTATATAATTTAAGTCTTTATTTGTTTTTTCAGATATAAACATGTTACCTTTTCCTGTAAGTATCCAGTTTATATTTACATAATAACAATCAACTAAGGCTTTAAGAAATTTTGCACCGGGCTGGGCTTCATTTCGTTCGTAACTGCCTATTGTTCTTACGGGAATATCAAGACTCTCTGCAAATTTAATAGATGATAAATTTAGCTCTGACCTAAGCTTTTTAATTCTTTTTCCTATATTCATATAATTTCCTACTTTAATTTTTGTTACATTAAGAACTTGTTTCATTGTAAAAAATTACATCATAATGTAATATATTTTTTATAGAAACAATAATATGTACAACTTTATATAAACATTATACTATGAGTTACATATTATTGCATTAATTTTATAAAAATAGAAGGAAAGGGATGTGTATAGTGATGAAAAAAAGATATTTACGTCTTGTTACAAACAATACAGATTGCGAACGAGCAACTTTTAAAGAAATTATTACGGATTGTTTCGCTAATTTATTTATATCCAGAAATGAAAAAATCTATATATTAAAAGATGTGTTAAACAATATTTATAGAGATTATGAAATAACAACCGGCATTAATGATATACCTTATTTCGTTAAAGCGGAAAATAAATTAAGACAAATTGTTCAGGATAACAAGATTAACTATTATTATAATCGTTTAAAAAAGTTTGTAAAAAGTGTCTAGACGTTATAATAAACAAATAATTATGCAGTTGTATCTGAACGGCAGGTTTAAACAAATATTAGATTTGTTTCAATATAAATTGCTTTTTGAACAATCTGTTTCGGAAATAGTTATTAACAATAATTCAAAAAACTATCTATCCGCTTTTGTTTATAATTCAAATAATGAATTTTATTATAAAATTTATAAAGCCGAATTAAAAAATATATTTGATAATTCGAATAAAAGGAAAATACTTATTAATATTATTATGATGCAAGTGATTGAAAATGAAATTATGATGTTATAATTGGTGTATGAGCAGAAAAATTATATCAAATAACAAAAAAGCGTTTCACGAATATCATATATTCGATAAATACGAGGCGGGCATGGTGTTAACGGGTACAGAAATTAAATCCGTACGCAAAGGCGGTGTGAATCTGAAAGACAGCTTTATCAAAATCAATGATGGTGAAGTTTATTTATATAACTGCCATATAAGCCCTTACGAACAGGGAAACAGGTATAACCACGATGAAAACAGAACTAGAAAGCTGTTGCTTAATAAAAAAGAAATCGAAAAAATGTCCGGTAAAATTAAAAAGGACGGTTACACAATAGTTCCTTTATCTTTGTTTATCGAGAACGGTTGGGCTAAATTGGAAATATCGCTTGCAAAAGGTAAAAAACTTTATGATAAACGTGATGATCTTGCTAAAAAAGTTCAAAACAGAGATATTGAAAGAGCCGTAAAGTTAAAAAAAGTTAGATAGTGCTGCTTAAATAAGGCATTAATTTTTCAAACATATATTTCAATAATAATTTGTTATTTATCAATCTTTGCTTTGAAATGCATTCTACATTTAGTTTTTTTGCGATATCTTCAATATTACTCATGGCAGATATGATAATTATTTTGGTAGTTGAATATTCATCTGTTTTTTTAATATGATTAATCAACCATTCACCTGCTGTTTGAGGCTCATGACTATCTTCCATTTGAAGGTCTGTTATTATGATATCAAACGGATTGGTTTTATTTCTTTGTACTAAATTATATGCCTGAACGGCCGAATCGCACATTTGTATGTCAAATGTATCGTTATAAAGTTCTTTTATTGTTTCCTGATGAAAGTATAACCAGGTTTTTGTATCGTCTGTTATTAATATTTTCTTTTGCATGTTATTTATTATACACAAGTCTATGTTTTTTTTCAAAAAAATCAATATTAATAGGGGTATTTTATTAAAAGTGTTTTTGCATAATGTAATTATTGGAAGTTATTATGAGTTTAAAACGATATTTTTTATTTATAAAATTTAAAATAGATAAATTTGATAAATATATAAATAATTCCCGAAATTATGAAAACGGATTTAATCCTTTTTTATCTGCCGTACCCAGAACTTATGTTTGGATAGATGATACGGAAAAATAATTTCTTTGCGGTTTTTAATTTAATTCACAGACTTAGTATTTAATTCAAAATCAAAAACGGACACGGAATGAACATAAGAAAACTTAAAAATAGCCAAAAGCTGTATAGTAATAGGAAAGCAGAACCGGCGGTAACGGGAATTGAACCCGTGTTTGGAGATTGAGAATCTCCCGTCCTGACCACTAGACGATACCGCTATGAATTTTTCTTTTATTATACTACAGAAAATAAATAATTGTTAATAATTTGACTGAATTAAAATAATTTTATTCAATAAAAATATGTCAGAAGATAAAATTATAGATTTATTTAAAAAACCATCACAGAATACTAATAATGAAAAGCAAAGATTTTTTAAAGGTTTTCAGTATGTAAAGCTGTCTCGTGATGAAAACGGTAATTATTTTAATGAAGAATTATTGCGGGATTTCGCCGATAAATGTTTTTATATCGTTAGTGTAATGCGTAAGGTCGGTATCGGTGTCGCAATATATAAATATAAAGTTCCCAATGAGTCTTTATTAAGGTTTTTGGATAGATTTAAAAATAATAAATCTTATGGCGAAATTATAGATATAGAAAGATATATTCCTGACGATTTGGCATAAATGAACTGTCCGTTATTATTAGAAACACAAGAAAATTTATATAAAGTAAACAAGCCGTATCAATATATTGGTTCGGAGTATTTGAGTGCAAATAAAGATTTTGACGGTGCAAAAATCAGGTTTTTGTTTGCGTTCCCGGATAAGTATGAAATTGGTATAAATAATCTGGGGCAGAAAATCTTGTATTCTGTTGTAAATAGTGATGAAAGGTTTATGGCAGACAGGGTTTATGCACCTGATTTTGATTACAGGCAGATATTAAGGGATCAGCACATTTGTTTATCTGCTTTGGAGTCTAAAAAAAATGCAAAAGATTTTGATTTCATGGCATTTTCTCTTCAATATGAACTTTCGTATCCCACCGTTCTTGAAATGCTTGAGTTATCGGGTATTCCTTTAAAGCGTAATGAAAGAGATGAAAATTATCCTTTAATAATAGCAGGCGGGCCTTGCTGCTATAATCCCAAACCTATGGAAGATTTTATCGATTTGTTTATGATTGGCGACGGGGAAGAGTTAATTATTGAACTAATTGATAAGTATTTGAAATTAAAAAATCAAAATGTATCCAAAAACAAGATGATAAAAGAGTTGTCTTTAATTGAGGGAATATATTCTCCGCAAGAGCAAAACAAAGTAAAAAAAAGAATATATGATATATCAAAAGATAAAAATATTATAAACTCTCCCGTTCCTTATTCGTTGAGCCTTTCAGATAGAGTAATACTTGAAATCAGAAGAGGCTGCGGAAGAATGTGTCGTTTCTGTCAGGCGGGACATACCAATCTTCCCGTAAGAGAACGTAAAGCCGAGGATATTATTAATCTTGTTAAAAAATCTTTAAAATTAACGGGTTACAGAGAATATTCTCTTTTGTCATTGTCTTCGAATGATTATTCGAATATAGAAAGTGTAATTGAACAATTGAGTGATGATTTGATGGAAAATCAAATATCCGTTTCACTTCCTAGCCAAAGGGTTGATAAATTCAGCACACATCTTGCAAGGCTGGTAAACGGAGTTAATGCCCGCACTGTTACTCTTGCACCCGAAGCGGGAAGTCAAAGACTTAGAGATGTTATAAATAAAAATTTAACCGAAGAACAAATAATATCAACCGTTTTGGAATGTTATAAAACGGGTTTTACAAATATAAAATTGTATTTTATGATCGGACTTCCGACCGAAACATTTAAAGATATTGATGAAATGGCAGAACTTTTTGAAAAGATAAAAAACGAGGGGAAGGAATTAAAAAAATCTTTAAATTTAAAATCGAATTTAGATTTAACTTGTACGGTTTCGATATTTGTTCCAAAACCTTTTACTCCGCTTCAATGGTGCCCTCAGGCTTCGCATGACGAGGTAAAAGAAAAATTAAATTATTTATTTGAAAAGATAAGACGTCTTAAAGGCATAAAAATTAATTATAATGACAGCTTTATTTCATCTTTTGAGGCTGCTCTTTCAAGAGGGGATAAAAAATATAATAATTTTATAGCGGCACTTCATAATAAAGGTGTTTATCTGTCAAGCTGGAGTGAAAATGTAGATAAAGAATTATGGCAAAAAACAGCTTTGGAATGCGGGTTTGATATAACAGAAGAAGCTCAAAGGACATTTAAAACGGATGAAGTTCTGCCCTGGGATAATATAGATGCGGGGTTAGATAAAGAATGGCTTATAAAACAATATAATTGTGCTTTAAATTCCGTTGCCCAAATGCCTTGTGAGTTCGGTTGCACATTGTGCGGTGTGTGTAAAAATTTAAAAACTCATAAAGTATTGGATAAGCCCTATGAATATGTAAAAAATCCACGTGAGCATTCTCCATTACAAAATTCAATCCGTTTCAGATTAAAAATGAGCAGGTGTGATGAAATGAGATATATTTCTCATTTGGATTGGCAAAATACGATAATTAAAATGCTTTATAGAAGCGGTCTTAAATTATGTTATACACAAGGTTTCAGCCCTTCACCCAAGTTTTCGCTCGGAATACCTTTGCCGCTTTTTATGGAAAGCAACTGTGAACTTATAGATATCGATTTATGTGAAAACATTTCTGAAGAAGATTTGATTGAAAAATTAAATAATGTATTGCCAAAATCAATAAGAATTGTTTCAGCGGCAAAAATTGATAAAAAAGTGCAGACGATTGATGTTATTGCACAATGGGCAAGTTATTTAATATACCCTTTAAAAGAAAATGTTTTAAAAAAAGAAGATTTGTTGTATATTAAAGATAACATATCTTCAAAAAATGAGATTTTAATAGAGAAGATAAACAAAAAAGGTGTAAAAAAACTTGTAAATATAAAACAGTCAATAAAGTCGGCAGAAGTTATTGAAAATAAACTAAAGACAGTCTTAAAAACGGGAAAATCCGATGATATACCGCCTTTAAGACCTGATGATTTAATAAAAATCTATTACAAAGATATTAATTTTCGAATAATCAGAACTGCTTTTTTTGACAAAGATATGAACGAGTTATAAAAGTTTAAAGAAAAGGAAATTGTATGTCAAAAGCGATAGTTGTAGCGGAAAGAGATAATATAGCAGCCGTTATTGAAGATGGTAAAGTTTGCGAGTTTTACGTGCATAAAGGTGATATGGTTTTAAATGACGTATATCTTGCAACCGTTGATAATATATTGCCAAGTATAGATGCGGCGTTCGTAAATGTCGGATATGATAAAATGGGCTTCCTTCATGCTCATGATGCAATAGGCAAAGGCACTTTAAAAGAAAAATTATCGCCTAAACAAAAAATTATAGTACAGGTTGTAAAAGAACCTGTAGGTCATAAAGGGCCTAGAGTTTCTACAATGATAAGTCTACCCGGTCGTTTTTTGGTATTAATGCCTCAGGAAACTGGAATTAATGTTTCTAAAAAAATTGTTAATAATAAAGAAAGAGCAAGATTAAAATCAATAATAAGTCTTTTAAAGCCTGTTGGTATAGGTGTTATTGTGAGAACCGAAGCGGAAGGGCAATCCGAAGCTGATATTCAGGAAGATATGGAAATATTGCTTGAAAAATGGAATACGATTGTAACAGCCGCAGAAACAAGGCCCGCTCCGAGCCTTTTATACAGGGATCAGGATTTATTATACAGAGTAATGCGTGAAGCTTGCAGTGAAGATGTTGACGAAATTATTCTTGATACGTCTTATGGTGTTCATCGCACTCAACAGATATTACAAAACTGGAATATGAACAAGAATATTGAAGTAAACGTTTATAAAGGTTCGGAAACTTTGCTTGTGGCATCGGGTGTTATGAAAGAAATTAAAGCCGCACTTCAAACTAAAGTTAATCTTCCCAGCGGCGGATATCTGTTTATTCAACAAACGGAAGCTTTGACGGTAATTGATGTTAACAGCGGAAAATTCGTAAGCTCGAATACGCAGGATGAAACCATTGTAAAAACTAATATAGAAGCGGTTCATGAAATAGCAAGACAGCTGAGATTGAGAAATATCGGCGGTATGGTAATTGTTGATTTTATAGATATGAATACCCGCAGAGATAAACTTGCAATTATGGAAGAACTTGAGTTAGCGTTTGAAAAAGATAAAGCTAAACCGCAAGTCGGTCAGTTGTCTGATTTGGGGCTTGTTGAATTAACAAGACACAGACAAGGTCAGAGTTTATCTGAAATATTTGGTAAAAAATGTCCGCATTGTCAGGGAAATGGCTATATACCCGATGAAATTATTTTATCAGCACCTGTTGCAGAAGGCGAAATAAAAGCAAAAGCCGCTAAATTGAAAATTCCTGTTCAACAGATTAAAAATAAGACACAAAATTATAAGCAAAATAAAGTATTTAATAATCCTAACAATAATCCGAATAATAATTCAAATAATAATCAGCAGTCGGATAATGATAATTCAAACAGGAAGAATTTTAACAAATTTAATAACAAAAATAATAACCAAATTCATAATGATAATCGTGAACAAAATGTAAATGCCGATAAAATTTCAGAGCTTGAAGCGGAAGCTCTAGAACATTTAAACAGCGATATGCCTGTTCCCGTACAGCAGTTTGAATCTGACAAGGTTGAAACTGTTGAAGAAAATGAACCTAAAGAGGAAGCAATGAAAACTGAGGATATTGTTCAAAAGAAGAAAAGAGGAAGGGCAGCAGGAAGAAAGAAAAATGATAATAATAACGAAACTGTGCAAAATGCGGATGAAACCGCCGCAACGGAAGTTAAAACTCCGGAAAATACAGTTCCTGTAGAAGTTGCCGCCGAGCAAAAACGTGAAGAAGTAAAAACTAAGAAGAAAACGGTTAGAAAACCAAGGAAAGCAAAAAAGGCTGAAAAAGAAGAAAGTGAAAATGCAATAAATGCATAATATAATTTTAATTGCAGAAAATATGCCAAATGAAGATTTAAACGGATTACCGGTTATAGAATATCAAAACGGGCCGGATATTCCGCCATTGCCTGAGAATGCAAAAACTGTTGAAACGGTTGAAACCGTTGAAACTCCTGCACAAAATCATTCTGAAATGTCTTTTGTATTGCAAAAGTTATTTTTATCATTTGGAGCATTATTGATATGCATTGCCATTTTTATTGTATTGGCTTATTTCTTTAAAAGAAAAGTTTCTCCTAATGATGAGGTTTATACAGAAGAAGCTCCTTCACAGCCGGAAGAAGATTTTGAAGATGAAATACCTTCCGTATTGAATACGCCAGGTAATATTAATAAATGTATCAGAACTTTTCTTGAAAATACCAGAAATATATAACCTTTGTAAAAAACCTTAATATAATAACAAAAAAAATATTATTGATATTTTAATGCATAAGACGTATATATGTTTTGCGGGGAATGCATGAGAATTTGTGCTATTAATAATATTTCAAATATAGGGTTTTTTAACAGACAAAAAAATATACATTCAAATAATGGAATTAACTTAATAAGTATACGGAATTGTGATGAGGTATCTTTCAGCGGAAAAAATTACACTTCCGAGTCAGTCATAAATCCTACAAATCACTGTGCTTATTGCGGCTGTAAAGTGTATACGGAAGCCCAGACCGAAAGTATTGCCCAGGAGATGCTTTCTTCAAAATCTACACGATTGCAAGGTAAAATTAGGAGTGTATCGGAAAAATTATCGGAAGGAAAAAATGCTCCCGAAATAACCGTTGCTAAAAAAATTGAAAATGCAGATGAAATTAAGTTTTTTGATAAGTTTTTGGAATCTTCAGAAAAAAAACCTTTTTTAAAAGGTGAGTCGATTTTTGAGCAGGTTTATAATTTGAACAGAGATGAAGCACAAAAATTGCTGGTAAAAAATATGCATCCTTTAATAAAGACAATAGACCATACATCTCCTCAAAATTTAGAACAGGACAATAATAATGTAGATTTGAATTTGGTTGAAGCTTGCTGCTGCTGTAATCAGCATTTAAAAGACGGCGTAACCTTTGATGTATTTTACAGAATGTTTCCGTCCATTAAAAATAATATGCCAAAAGAAAAATTTGATTTTGCAATGGCACAGCTTCTTGAGTCATCTCAAGAAAATGTAAAAAAGAGAATTTCAGCAACGAATATTCTGAAACATCTGGAACGATTATTTGTAGAAAAAACGGAAACGGTAAATTATCTTAATTCCATAGATTATAAAATAAAAAGTTGCGGAGATGATATCAATGTTGCCATTGAAGATTGCGAAAATGATATTACCGAAAAGCGTAATGAAATTTTGGAGCAAGAAGGTAAATTAAGCGAACTTGAAAATGATAAGGAATATCTTGCAATTTTAGAAAGAAATAAACTGGAATCTTCTTTAAATGTGTCATCTATGGCTATTGAAGAATTAAAGGGTAAACGCCTAAGGGTAAGCAATTCTTTAAATGAACTTGTGAATGGGAATGTAGCGAAAAAATCTTCTAAATCCAAAACAAATAAGCAAGGTGAAAATTCTGAATTAACAGAAGAACAAAAGCAGACGCAAATATCCGATTTAAAAGTACAGTTAGCCCATATAAATGAGCAAATTCAGACGGAGATGTTAAGTTATGACGAAATTAAATTGGAATTGGATATTCTAAATGAAGAATATCCTACAGTTGAAATGTATCAATCTCAAAAAAACAGGGCTGATAAAATTTATGCTTCTTATATTTCATTGGAAAAAGAAAGAAAAAACAGATTGGTATTAAATCAATCGCTTGAAGAAGCTTCAAAAAAAGAAGCAGATATACTTTTTAAAATATCGGGTTATCCTGATGAAGATTTTAAATCAGAAGATTATTCGGCAGCTGAACAGGCTGATTTTGACAGATATAATAAGTTGAGAGAAGCATTAAGTTTTATTGAATTACATCCAAACGGAGGGTATGTAAAGGTTCTGATTAATCAAACAGCTTTAATTCAAATAAATAAAGAAATTGAATTTTTGGAAACAAAGCCTGTTATAATTGCGTTTAATAAATCCCGACAAAAAAAACAAGCCGAGTTGGAACTTACAAAAACGCAGGGTGTAAAGAACGATATAATTAAGCAGATTAATAATTCGGATAAACAAATTCATAATTTAAGCGTTATTACTTCAGTTATGTCTATGGAAGAAGCTCAAAAAAAGAGCGAAGAATGTTCAAATGCAATAAGACGCTTAACAGATAAACAAAATCTTGTTAAAATTCCGCAGCGAATTTCTACTTTAAAAGCCGAAATAATGCTTTTAAAAACAACAATTGCAGAATTACAAGTAAAATTATCAAAAATTGAACAAATGTATGAAAAATAAATATTGCAACTTAATATTTGTAAAATATTTGTCTATTTGGCTTTGATAAACTATCATTTTATTAGGAGTGTGTATTAATGCCTTATCCTTATAAAATCTTAATACTTGATGATGATAAACTTGTTACAACATCACTAAAATCTTTGCTTCTTATTGAGGAGTTTAATGATGTTGTGTTCTTTAACAGTCCGAAAGAAGCAATAAAATATCTTCAAAATAATAAAAGAGATGTTATAATCTCCGATTTTATGATGGATGAAATGAACGGTATTGAATTTCTCTCGGAAGCAAAAAAACTTCAAAAAAATGCCAGTATGATTTTGCTTACGGGATATGCTGATAAGGAAAATGCAATTAAAGCGATTAATGAAGTCGGATTGTATAAGTATATCGAAAAACCCTGGGATAATGACGAACTGATAATTAACATTAAAAATGCCTACGAAAGAGCTAATTTAATTGATAATTTAGAGGATAAAAACAGGCAACTGGAAGAATATTCCAAACATTTAGAAGATTTGGTAAGTAAAAAAACGGCGGATTTATCTGAAATGAATGAGCATTTATCCGCTATAATCACTAACTGTGCGGACGGAATAATAGTTTCCTCTAAAGAACAACAAATATTAAATGTAAATCCGGCGGCAGAAAGCTTCTTTGGCTTATCTCAAAAAATTCTTAAACAAAAAAAAGTTCAAGATTTATTTATTTCCGAAAATGCCGATTGGAATTTGATATTTAATTCCGAAGAAGATGAAATATTACGGGATATATATATTCAAAACGAAGTAAACGGAAATAAAATTCCCGTTGAAATAAGCTGCTCATATATTCCTCCGAAAGATGAAAATCACACGACAAAATACGTTTTTATAATAAGGGATATAAATGCTCAAAAAGAAATGGAAAGATTGAGGGATGATTTTATTGCCACTTTAACTCATGATTTAAGAACTCCATCATTAGCAGCCATTCAAACATTGGAATATTTTCTGAACGGAAAATTGGGAAGTTTGAACGAAAAACAGTATATGTTCCTTTCTAACCTTAAAAAAAGCAATGAAGATATGCTGGGGCTTGTGAATACTTTATTGGAAGTTTATAAATATGAATCCGGAAAACTTACACTTATTAAAACGGCATTCGATTTTAAATTGTTGGTTGATGAATGTGTTGAACAGGTTTTACCTTTAGCCGATAAAAAACATTTAACGATTAAAAAATTATACTCTGAAATTAAAAATTGTGAAATATTTGCAGATAGAAACGAATTAAGACGTGTTATTGTTAATTTATTGGGAAATGCTGTTAAATATACACAAGAAAACGGAGAAATTGAAGTAAAAGCTGATATAGATAATAATGATTTACGTTTCTCCGTTAAAGATAACGGTGAAGGTATATATAAAAAGGATATCCCCAAATTATTTAAACGTTTTTCGCAAGGAACTCAGGAAAAACGTTCGATAAGTACGGGGCTAGGATTATATTTATCAAAGCAAATAATTGATGCACACAATGGTAAAATATGGTTAGAAAGTGATAAGGGAAAGGGAAGCGAGTTTTTCTTCCTTCTTTTGGATGTTACGGTTAATAAGGAAGATACAAAGTTATGGAAAGCATAAAGGTTTTACTTGTAGAAGATTATAAAATGGTTCGTTTGGGCTTATCGCTTGTATTTGAAAACTGTAACGATATAGATTTGATTGCGGAAGCTGAAAATGGTAAACAGGCTGTTGAATTGGCCTCGAAATATAATCCTGACGTGGTTCTTATGGATATCGGGCTGCCTGAAATGGATGGTATACAAGCAACATCATTAATAAAAAAATCTAATCCCAATATAAAAATATTAATTTTTACTTCAAGAGAGTCTGATAATGATGTGTTTGATTCATTATCAGCAGGGGCTGACGGATATATAATGAAAGGAGCTCAAGAAGAACAGCTTATTGCCGCAATTAAAGCGGTTGCAGAAGGTACTGCCTGGCTTGACCCTGCTATTGCAAGGCTTGTATTATCTAATGTAAGTAAAAATTCTGCCGATAAATCCGGACAAAATGTTTCAACTTTGAATAAGAATGCTAAAAATATATATGGGCTTACGGATAGAGAAATTGAAGTGCTTGCTTTAATTGTTGAAGGATTAAATAATTCTCAAATAGCAAAAAAGCTTGTTATTACTTTATCAACCACAAAAGCTCATGTTCATAGTATTCTTCAAAAATTGTACGTAACAAACAGAACTCAAGCTACAATTCAAGCTGTAAAAGAAGGTCTTGTTTAAGTTTATGCGTAAACTTTTCTTCTTGTATGTTTTAATAGGGTTGATGAGTATAAATACTTTTGTTTATGCGGAAGATGAAATTAATTTTGATAATTCTGCGAGTGAACAAACATCAGAAAACGAACAAATATCAAAGAAAGAAAAAGACCCTCGTACAATTGAAGAAAAAATAAGGGCAAAACTGCATCTTCCTCCGACAAAAAGAATATATTTTCATAATATAGATAAGTCTAATCAACCTGTAACGGAGGATGATTATGATAAGTTTGCCGCTGAAAAAAAACGAAAAGATTTTGTGATACCTGAGCCTGATTTTACACGTGAGGATGATATTATATTACCCGAACCTAATTTCCGTGTAATAAGATACAATTCGCCTCCGGGGCAAAGAAACATCGATGTGCGTAAAGTAGTTTCCGAGCGTGTTGTTACCGCACCCGGAATTCTATCGCCCGATAAAACCAAAATGGTTTATACAAAGGCGTTTTTCTATCCTCAAAATATGCAGACATCTTCTGCCGCATATTTAATTAAAGTGCCTCAAAATGCCGGAAATGTATATGAAATATTATACAAAACAAATGTAATACAAAGTGATGTTAAACCTTTTTTAACGGTGGGGGCTGATGAGCTCATTGAATATCAATTTAAAACGCTGTATCCGATTGATTGGTCAAAAGATAGTCAAAAGCTTGCTTTTAAAGAAAAAATAGGTTCTAATTTATCTGAAACATGGCAGACGAATATAATTGTTTATGATTTTAAAACAGGTCAATATAAAAGGCTGAATGCCGTTCGGGAAGCCATAATATATTGGTGGCGAGAAAATAAGAATATTGATTTAAAAGATTATATGTGGGATATATTCCCAATCGGTTGGGATAAAAATAATCCCGACAGAATGATTTTATATGCTTATGCTTTTACCAAAGATAAACCGCTTTTTTTGGGTACTTGGAGTATAGATTATAATGAAAATAAGTCTGAACTACTTTCTATTACTTCAACACAGGCAAATATTGATTTAAACGGATTTGGATTAAAAGAAATTAAGTTTGAACATTGAGCTTTTTATAGTTTTGCATAGTCTTTTTGCTTGATTTTACTTCACATATTGACAAATTCATGCTTTAATAAATAAAGAGGCATTCGGAATTATAGTATGATAAAGATTTTCAAAACAGAATCTAATAAAACGCTATCAAGGCTAAGCATAAGTGAAGCCGTATCGGGTTCATGGTTTAGTTTAATTGCACCGAATGAAGAAGAAGTTAAACAAGTTTCATTGGTTTTGGGGTTGGATGAAGATTTCCTTTTGAATTCTCTCGATTTGGATGAACGTTCTCGTATTGAAATTGAAGACAGCAACATTTTAATTATTACTAATTTGCCTATAATGACTGATGACGGATGTTTTGATACTCTGCCTATCGGTATAATTTATACTCCTACTGCAATAATTACTGTTTGCTCAAAAGATAATAATATTCTTTCTTCTTTTAATGAATCCACTGCATACTCTTTTGATACAAGAAATAAAACTGAATTTTTATTAAAAATATTATATCGTTCCGTAAAATTTTATTTAAAATATTTGGATATTATTAATCGTACAAGTGAAAATATTGAAACTGAACTTCAAAAGGCAACAAATAACAAAGCATTATTTCAATTAATGGAAATACAGAAAACTTTGGTTTATTTTTCTACAGCATTAAAAGATAATGATATAGTGCTTCAAAAAATAATGAGAATGACCAAGTCTAATTCCGCAAATCATTTAAAAAATACGGAAGAAGATATGGATTTACTTGAAGATGTTATGATTGATAATAAGCAGGCAATAGAAATGGTTGATATGCATCGTATGATTTTAGAAGCCATGATGGAAGGTTTTGCTTCAATTATTAATAATAACTTAAATCAGGTTATGAAGTTTTTAGCTGCAATTACTATTATAATGTCAATTCCTACAATGATTGGCGGTTTATGGGGCATGAATGTTCCTGTTCCGTATCAAACTAATCATTTCGGGTTTTTAATTGTAGTTGCACTTTCTATTATAACTTCAACGGCGGTTGTATTCTATTTTAGAAAAAAAGGTATGTTTTAAGAAAAAGATAAGAAGGTGGATTGCTTGCAGAATAATTATATATTGGTGATTTCGAATAATCAGGAAATTGGTTCTAAAATATCGGAAAAAATAAAATTATTGAGAGAATGTGATGTCGTAAAAATTGTTTCTTATATTGAATCGATATCCGTATTAAATTCTATGCAGCCGTCTGTTATTCTTTTATACTGTGCTAATCAGGATTCTGTAGGCATTGTAAAAGAAATACGAAAATTAAAAAATCTCGATAAGGTTCCTATTATTTTTATAATGGATGTTTTTGTTGAAGATTTATTGTTATATGCATTTGACAGCGGAATTGACGACTTTTTCTTCTTATCTGATCCGGATTCTATTATTTTAACCAGAATATTTTTAACCATTCAAAAAGCTGTTTTATATAAACAGATTGAAACAAATAACGATGTTTTAATCGCCGCAAATATAATAGAAAGTTCTACAGGTTTGTATACCAAAGAAAAAACGGCGATTGTTTACAGAAAATTCTTTGAAAAATTCTGTGAAGAAAATATAGAAAATTGCGTATTTATGTATTTAAAGCCTGTACCTATTGAGCAAAAGAAAATGAGTGAAGTAAAAACAGCGAAAAAAATTAAATCTATCTTGAGAGGGAATGATATAATCGGTTATGCTAAAAATTCAGGCTTCTATATAATTCTTTATAATGCTGGAATAACAGGTACTCAGGCTGTTTTACAGCGAATAAAAAATAACTTAAGTGCATACTATGATATTTTTGCTACTGCTGTTGAAATAACTACTGATTTTGATAAGCTGGAATCTTGTCTGCAAAAATCTATGAAAGACCAACTTTTAAGCGGTTTAGATTTCTCTTATGTAAAAGATATTTCTTATTTAGATAAAGAAAATATTATTGATGAAAAGTTGAATCTTTCTGAACCAAAGAAAACAAATCCAAAGAAAAATAATAAGGATTTGAGAAATGAATATTTCGATAGTTTGGATAAAATTGTTGCACCTGTCTTTTACAGACTTCAAACAAAAGCTTCTTCGGAACTTCCAGATGCAGAAGTGAAGTTTGATATATCTGAAACAGAAAGTATATTTTCAATTAAGCAAAATGATATAGAAAGTAATATTGTTATTACCTTCCCGGCTTATATAAAGTTAATTGTTGATATAAAACACAAGGAAAAAAACAAAAAATCTTCTGTTAAACGTTTGACTTTTGAGGTAGATGAGTTTTCAGAAGAAAAACTTACCTCAATAATCAGCGATGTTCTTCAGGATTTTAGTTCTAAAGTAAATATCGATAAAATATATAATCCAGAATAGTTATAGTTATATTGTATAATATTCTTCTAAGTTTATAGTTCCTTTTATAGAGTCAAATTGTGCTTTGACTCCTATTGGGATTGTATCTTTTTCTTTATTGTGTGTAAGTTTAAACCCGTCACAAACCGGAATTGCCAACCTTTGTGCAAGTTCTGTTGTAATATCCTTTAAATAATCTTTGTTGTCTATATTTAAAAATTCGCCAAGAGCAATACCTTTTACATTCTCTCTAATCTCTTTGATGTTAAAAAGCTGAGTAAGCATTTTATCAATTTTATATGCCGGCTCATTTAGGTCTTCTAATAGTAAAATCAGATTTTCGCTCGGAACAAAATCGGTTCCGCATAAAGAAACAAGGGTTGATAAATTTCCTCCCCATAATCTGCCTTTTGCTTTGCCTTTATAATATAATTGTGAATTTTCGGCTTTGTATTCCGTTTTTATACCGCTTAAAGTTTCAAAAAAACTTTCTTTTGTATACGAATTAATATCGCCTGAAAAATCACCGTACGGCATTGCACTGTGAAATGTAATAAGTCCTGTTTTTTTATATATCATATTTAACAGTGTCGTAATGTCCGAATATCCCGCAAAAATCTTAGGATTGTTTTTTATAATATTCCAATCGATATATTTTAAAAGTCTTAATGTTCCGTATCCACCTCTTGCACATACTATCGCATCTATACTTTTATCTTCAAAAAAATTATGCAAGGTATCAATGCAATCCTTGTCGCAATTGCCTGCCATGTACCTATGCGATGATTTACAGCTCTTTGATATTACAACTTCATACCCGGAATTCTCAAAAAATATTTTTGCTTTCTCTAATTTTGCATATTCTTTTATCTGTCCCGATATGCCTATTATTCCTATTTTATTACTTTTAATTAATTTTTTTGGCTTGATTGTTTCCATTTCCGACACTTTTTTTATTGCTTAATATATAATTAATAGTAGCAGATATAATTGGAGCAGGCAATTGGATAATAAATACATTCCTTTATACAGAAAATATCGTCCTCAGACTTTTCATGATTTAATCGGTCAGGAAAATATTGTGCATGCCCTGAGTAATGCAATTGAATTAAATCGTATTGCCCATGCCTATTTATTATGCGGCCCGAGAGGAACTGGTAAAACTTCTTCCGCCAGAATTTTGGCTAAATCGTTAAATTGTAAAGAAGGGCCTACTCTCACTCCTTGCGGGAAATGTCCGGCATGCCTGGATATTATGAACTCTATTCCGGTTGATGTTATTGAAATCGATGCCGCAAGTAACAGAAGCGTTGAAGATACTCAGGCTATCCTTGAAAAAATTCAATATGTTCCCGTTAATGGAAGATATAAAATCTATGTAATTGATGAAGTTCACATGCTTTCCAATCACGCTTTTAATGCTCTTTTGAAAACACTTGAAGAACCACCTGAAAATGTTATTTTTATTCTTGCAACCACAGAACCGCATAAAGTCCTTGATACAATTATTTCAAGATGTCAAAGGTTCGATTTTAGGCGTATTACAACCGATGATATAGTTAAACGCCTTCAATATATATCCGAACAAGAAAATATTAACATTACAAAAGAAGCTCTGTACTCCATTGCAAAAAATTCACAGGGCGGTATGCGTGATGCTCTTGCCTTACTCGATCAAATTAGTGTTTTGGGGCTTAATAAACAAATTGATACAAATGATGTAAACGAAATTTTGGGTAAAATTTCTTATGATGTTTTGAACGAAATTACGGGTTATATTATTAATTCTGATTGTGCAAATTCCGTTCCGTTAATTGATAAAATATATTCAAAAGGTAATGAACCCGTTCAAATCGTAACAAATTTAATTCAGTATTTTAGAGATTTGATGATTGTTAAAAACTGCTCTGATAAAGAATTAATTTATTCACTTACGCAAATTAATGAAACTAATTACGAAAATACAAAAATTCAGGCTGAAAAGTTCACCGTTTCGGAAATAATCCAAATTATTGACAGGCTCTCTTATTATGCCGTTCAAATTAAAGAAACTACTAATAAATATCTTTGGCTTGAACTGTGTATCATTGATTTAACTAATTACAAAAATCTTCCTTCCGCAGATAATTTATTGAAAAGAATAGAAGAACTTGAAGCGAAATTATCCGGCGTAAATACGGTAAGTCGGTCTGCTGTTGTTTCTGTTAATCCGGTTAATACTGTTGGTGCTGTTAAAGAAAAATCTTTAGCAATGCCTGAACATCCAAAATTTATTGACCAACATCCAAAGCAGCCGGAAACAGCCCCTCAAAAAACTGAACCGCAAAAAACATTGAATTCTACTTCCCGAACAGAAAATAATACAACGGAGAATGTATCAGAAAGTATAGCTCAAGCCGCAGGCTCAAATGATATGAATAAATTATGGATATCAATATTACAAACAATTGATAGTCCTCCCAATAAAGCTTTTTATTCAAATTTGGCAAAACCTGTTGAAATATCCGAGTCAAAAGTTGTAATAGCTTTTTCTAAAGAGATGTTTGTTAAACAGGCAAAAGAAGGTAATAAAAAACAAGCTCTTTATGATGCCGTTTCAAAATATTTATGTGTTAAAAATCCGGATATAGATATTATTTTAAGTGAAAATATTGATTTATCGAAAAAAACGGTAGTTCCTCCTCAACAAGAAAAAAAAACTGAAGATAAAGAGTTAATAAAACAAGAGGAAGAAGCTTATCATGAATATGTTGAAAATAAAAAAGCACAGGAATTGGAAAAAGATAAACCTTCTATTTCTTCTGTAGATGCATCAAGTCAGGCGGCTATGATTAAAGACTTATTTGGCGGGAAGTATATCGACTAAAATAAGTTTTTTATTTGAAATAAAAATTAAACAGCTTTACGTATATTTTTATATTGGAGTTATTATAAAAATTAAAAAAACTCTACGTATACTTCAAGCCAAAATTGAAATAAAAAAAGAGAGTCAATTCTGACTCTCTTTTTTATTCTATAAAACTATTATGCAATAATTTTATCTACAACACCGGCACCAACTGTACGTCCGCCTTCTCTGATAGCGAATTTCATACCTTGTTCGATAGCTACCGGATTGATTAATTCAACATCCATAACTACGTTATCACCTGGCATAACCATTTCGCCGTCGAATTTAATTGAACCGGTTACGTCTGTTGTTCTGATATAGAATTGAGGTCTATATCCAGGGAAGAATGGTGTATGACGACCACCTTCATCTTTTGTTAAAACGTAAACGTTAGCTGTGAATTTAGTATGCGGTGTAATTGAACCGGGAGCAGCCAATACTTGTCCTCTTTGTACATCAGTTTTATCAATACCTCTTAATAAAGCACCGATGTTATCACCTGCGATACCTTCATCAAGAAGTTTTCTGAACATTTCAACACCAGTTACTGTTGTTTTCTTTGTTTCGCCAAATCCTACAACTTCAACTTCTTGTCCAACTTTTACTTTTCCTCTTTCAACTCTGCCGGTAGCAACTGTACCACGACCTGTGATTGAGAAAATATCTTCAATCGGCATTAAGAACGGTTTATCAACGTCACGATCAGGTGTAGGAATCCATTGGTCAACTGCATCCATTAATTCCCAAATTTTATCAACCCATTTATCTTGACCACGAGCAATTGTTGTATTTGCTTGAACTGCTTCTAATGCTTTTAATGCTGAACCTCTAATGAATGGTGTATTATCACCGTCGAATTCATATTTAGTTAATAACTCTCTTGCTTCCATTTCAACTAATTCGAGCAATTCTTCGTCATCAACCATATCACATTTGTTTAAGAATACTACTAATTTAGGAACACCAACCTGTCTTGCAAGTAAGATGTGTTCTCTTGTTTGAGGCATAGGACCATCGGTTGCCGCAATAACTAATATTGCACCATCCATTTGTGCTGCACCGGTAATCATGTTCTTTACATAGTCAGCGTGTCCCGGACAGTCAACGTGTGCATAGTGTCTTAAATCTGTTTCATATTCAACGTGTGCTGTTGAAATTGTAATACCTCTTGCTTTTTCTTCAGGTGCTGCATCGATTTCATCAAACTTCTTTGCTTGAGCTTTTCCTACAGCTGCCATACAAGATGTGATTGCTGCCGTTAACGTTGTTTTACCATGGTCTACGTGTCCGATAGTACCAATGTTAACGTGCGGTTTGTTTCTTTCAAACTTTTCGCGTGCCATGAGTTTAAACTCCTTTTTCTTTGATATTCTACTTGTCTGTTATTTTATACAATAGCTAAATAGCCCTTGACGGGACTTGAACCCGTGACCTTTCCCTTACCAAGGGAATGCGCTACCACTGCGCCACAAGGGCTCAATAAAATGGGCAGAGGTGGATTCGAACCACCGTAGACTCTCGTCAACAGATTTACAGTCTGTCGCCTTTAGCCACTCGGCCATCTACCCACGTTTTCTATTTCGAATGTACAAAACTCGGAAATAGCCGGTGATAGGAATCGAACCTACAACCTACGGTTTACAAAACCGTTGCTCTACCGTTGAGCTACACCGGCATATCTCGTATGCTTTCTGTATAGTATATAGAATATAACTTTTTGTCAAGTAATTTTTTATTCTGGACTTTTCTTTTATCTCAAGTTAAGATTACTTTATGATTTACATTTATTCTTATAAAATTAGATAAATATGCTAATTTACTTTTTGAATTAGTTATTTAATAATTCTCTTGTTATTTATATGAGGTTTATTATGTCTAAGGTTACAGATATTACTGATGAAAATTTTGATGATATTGTTTTAAAGTCGGATAAGGTTACTCTTGTCGATTTTTGGGCAACCTGGTGCGGCCCTTGCAGAAAGCTGTCTCCGGTAATCGAAAATTTAGCGGAAAAGTTGTCATCAGATGTAAATTTTGTTAAAATTAAAGCTGATGAAAATGTTACAACAGCTCAAAAATATTCGATTATTGGTGTGCCTTGTTTGTTAATTTTCAAAAATGGTGAACCTGTTGAAAGAATTGTTAATGTTGTTTCTTCTTCAGTTATTGAAAATAGTTTAAGGAAGCATTTATAGGAGATTTTATGGCTTATTTTGAAACTAATAATGATTTTTTTGGCTATAATGGTGTTATTAACCGAAAAAATTATGCCATTAATATGGCTATTATGTTTCTTATTTTTTTAGGACTGTATTTCATTAATTTTGCTACCTTCCTTCAACACACTTCCGTAAAATTTCTTTTTTATATTCTTGATTTCGTTATTTCTCTCGTTAAATTTGTGGCGGTATTTGCTATGTTATCTTTAATATATCGTCGTTTTATGGATATTAGTAAATCAAAATCTTTGTTGTTTTCTGAAAATATAAAAAAGCTTTTTATCATACTATTTGTTTTTCCGGTTCTTTATTGTTTATGTGTAAGGCTTTTTATATACAATATTCCATTTATTATTAATATTTTGGATATTCTTACATTCTTTGTTTTAATACCCGTTGCAGCTGTTATAGCAATTATTATATCCTTTATTAAATAATTTTCATTGATATTTGTTTGTAATTATTCTATACTTTGTATAGTTGAGAGGTTTTTATGAGCGATGACAGACTATTTGCTTCAAACAATGCAATTGGGCGTAAATGGTTCTTTTTTAATATTATAATTCTTTTTTTTATTTCGGCTGCCACAACGTTCATATTTAATAATTTTATTATTCCTGATGTAAGAACTCAGGATTATCTTGTAATCGCTAAAACCATGCTCGCTTTTTTGAATATGGTTTATATTGTTACTTTTTTATCTCTTGTAGACAGACGAGTTTTTGATATTTTAGGCGACAGGGAAAGTATTATTTATAAGATTTTATTTGCTTTTGTTTTTATTGTTTTATTGTTTAATCTATATGTTTATGCAATTCGTTCGGGATTTCTTCCGCAGGGGTTTTGGACAATTCAGCAGGCATTTGAAATAACTTTTATGCTGAATTTATTATTTTGTTTTATAATTATAATTATTTGTTTTGTAAAAGGTCGAATTTCTAATATATCTTTTGATGAATACAGCAGACGAATAAGGTATAAATAATGAACGAAATAAAAAATGTACTTTTATGCGGATTAGGGGCAATCGGAACTATTGTTGCTGTTCCGATATATAATTCTGAAGATGTTTGCTTCAAAATTCTTCTGGATGAAAAACGATATCAAAAATATAAAAATAACACTACCATATTTAATAATGTACCTTATAATTTTGATTATATTCTGCCTGATTATAAAAATTTTAAAGCAGATTTAATTATTATTGCCGTTAAAAGTTATAACTTGGATGAAGTATTGGATGATATAAAGAACTTTGTTTATGAAGATACTATTTTTGTTTCTTTGTTAAACGGAATTCACAGCGAAAGTATAATAGCCAAAACGTATTCGGATAAAAATATTCTTACTTCCTTTTATCTTGGACATTCAAGTGTTCGTAATGGAAGAAATATAGAAAATGACGGAATATATGAAATAGTTACAGGCATTCAATTCCCGTATCAAAAGAATGCACTTGATTTATTTTCTAAATTTTGTGATAAAACTCATATTAAATACAGAATTTCTGATGATATTAATGGTGAATATTGGAAAAAATTTATGATAAATGTCGGGATTAATCAGCTTAGTGCCGCTACCGGCTTAACTTTAAAACAAATCAAACAGGATAGTGAATTGGCTTCTGATTTGAAATCACTTATGCATGAGGCTGCAATTATTGCAAAACATGAAAAAATTTCTAATTATGAATTAATATACAATTCAGCAGTAAGTTTTTTGTTTGAACAAATTGATGATGCAATTACATCAATGCTTCAGGATGTTATGGCAAAAAGACATATTGAAACTGAAATTTTTTCGGGCGAGGTATTGAAGTTGGCAAAAAAGTATAATATAGCAGTTCCGCAAAATGAAAAAATCTATAGAGAATTGAAACAAAAGGAAAAAAGTTATGAATAAAAAATTTTGGAAGTTTTACAGACAAGTATTTAAGCTGCCTTCAATGCTGAGAGTTGAACTTTGCAGTTTGTGTAATTTGGAGTGTAGTGATTGCTATATGCGTAAAAAATCAAGCGGACAAATAGTCGGAAACGGTTATTTGAAGTTTGAAGATTTTAAAAAACTTTTAGATAAAAATCCTTATATAGAAATGATTGAAGTGTCGATGGGCGGTGAAATATTCCTTAATCCCGATTTTATTAAAATTATAGAGTATGCTCACAAAAAAGATGTTAAGTTAACTGCTTTTAATGGCGTAAATTTTAATAAAGTTTCTGATGAAATAATAGAGGCACTTGTAAAATATCAATTTGCGGGCATAACTTTTTCTATTGATGGAACTTCAAATGAAACTTATTCAATTTATAGAAAAAACGGTAATTACGATAATGTAATTTCAAATATAAAAAAATTAAATGAATATAAGAAAAAATATAATAGTAAATATCCAATTTTAAGATGGCAATTTATAATGTTTGATTATACAAAACATCAATATTTTGAAGCTTGTGATATAGCTAGCAGTTTAGGTTTTGCTGATATTTATTATAAAATGCCCTGGTCAAAAAAAGAATATACTGTAGAAGATCATAAATTATTAACTCAGGTATATTCAAAACGTATTCCTGTGTATGATTCTGATGTTTTCAACCTTTTAAGAAAAAATTCTATACCTTTATGTTTACATCCATGGCTTTCTCCTCAAGTTAACTGGGATGGCAGACTATTAGGCTGTTGTTGTGCCGTTCACAGAGATTTAGGGGTTAATGTATTTAAAGTCGGATTGCAGCGAGCATTAAGAGCTCCTAGAATGAAAAAAATGAGGCAGATTTTACTTGGAAAGATACCATCTGATAATTATATAGAATGTCATAATTGTGATTTCTATAAAACTATGAAAGCTAACAACGACTATATAAAAAATCCGTCATTTGTATAAAATGTTATAATTGTGATTTCCGTAAACTAATAATAAATTATGAATATACGAATTATAGCAGTTGGAAAGATTAAAGAACAATATTTAAAAGATGCTCTGAGTGAATATAAAAAAAGGCTTTCGCCATTTTGCAGTTTCTCGGTTACGGAAATAATCGCAGAACAAATTCTTGATGAGTCTTTGACAGATAAATATAAAAAAACAGAGGCACAAAGAATTATACAGCATATAGAAGAAAACTCTTTTATTATAACGCTTGAAATAAACGGAAAAAACTTATCTTCTGAAGATTTCGCTCAAAAAATAAAAATGATTTCTCATGAAGGTTACAGCGAAATTGTTTTTATTATTGGCGGTGCAAACGGATTAGATAAACAAATTTCAGATATATCAAATTTTAAACTTAGTTTCTCAAAAATGACATTTACTCATCAAATGGCTAGATTATTGCTCTCTGAACAGATATATAGAGCATTTAAAATTATCAATAATGAAAAATATCATCGCTAATAATAGTTCTCATAGATATAAATGTTAAGAAATGTAAATATATTTCTAAAAGATATATCGAAAAGGAAATAAATGTGCTATTATAATAATAAGATTTGGTTTAAGACTTGAGTAGCGGAATATAATAATTCCTATGTGCGAAAAGGTGACTAAAACCGTTAAGTCGGGGGAATGTTGCGGGTGATTTATTGTTGCGGAGGCTATCATAAGCCTCAACAGACAGTTATTCTTTTTCCTGAAAATGAATATAAGGAAAGAAAACTGGAAATACTTGTGTGTCCTGTTTGCGGCAGTATTGCTGCAGAATTGACACAGTATAATACGAAATCAAAAAAGTATGAAACATTTAGACCCAAAAGAAAGCAGACTGTAAAGTTTATAAAAAAGCTTCAAGAGGGTAAGTGGAAAGAAGAAAAAGTTTCTTTCGGAACAAAATCGAACAAAGGATTTGTTTACGGGGTTAATGTAGAGTCACAGAACGGCAAAATATATCAATATGCTGTTGATTTTAACGGTGAAAGGAAGCTGGTGAAAGTAATTTGATATGGCTGGAAAGAAAAGGCAAAGTAAAGAAAACATTAATATATATTCAAAAAATGATTCGTTTCAGGAATTAAAAGCTGTTCAACAAATGGCTTTGAATAAAAAAGGTAAAGATGATGAAATTAGTCCTGATATTTCATTGTATTTAAAAGCGGAGGAGTTGAAAGGGAAGTTATGCGGATTATATTCGGATAAAGATGTAGTGGCATCTTCTGTGAATATAATGGGCAGTGTAAAGATTGACGGTAAAGAATTAAATATTGAAATTGGGGAAAAGTTGGAAACTGAAAATGATTGAACTACCTGAAATTTTAGATATTCCCGAAAAATTAATTCCTGTAATTTTAAATATAAATAAATATAGTTATTTTTTAATTGACGGAGGGCGAGGTGGTGGCAAATCGCAGAGTATAGCCAGGATTATTTTATGGCTGAGTGAAAAAAGAAAAGTTAGAGTATGTTGCGGCAGAGAAACGCAGTCTACTATTTCGGATAGTGTGTATAAAATTTTTTCTGATTTAATTGAGGAATATAATTTAGACTATACGGTGAAGTCAAATAAGATTATTCATAATACCAGTATGTCCGATATTATTTTTAAAGGCTTTCGGGAACAAGGTCGTGTTAATATAAAGGGCCTTGAAGGGGTTGATATCCTATGGATAGATGAGGCACAAGCCATTACAAAATCGACTTTAGATATTATAATTCCTACAATAAGAAAGAAAAATTCCATTGTAATATTTACAATGAACAGATTAACAAGAAAGGATGCCGTTTATTCAGAGTTTGTTTCGAGAGATGATTGTCTGCATATAAAAATTAATTATTATGATAATAAATATTGTCCGAATAAACTTATAAATGAAGCAAAGCGATGTAAAGAGAGAAACTTATCAGACTATATGCATATATGGGAAGGAAATCCTTTAGATGTTACGAATGATTTCCTGTTCTCGTCGATTAAGCTGGATAAAGCGGCAAACCTTTCGATTTATAAGGATAATTCGAGAAAAATTCGTTGCCTTTCCGTTGACCTTGCCGGTAATGGCGGGGACTTATGCGTTGCAAGTTTTATTGAATCAAAAAATGCTGTGCAATGGTCATTGGAAAAGCAAGAGTTTTGGAATGAGCCTGATACTGATATTACTAAGGGAAGGATAATTAATTTATATAATAATTGGAAACCTAATCTTTTAGTCTTGGATGCTGATGGTTTAGGGTATTCAATTTATGTAAGTATAAAAAATATTATATCTTCTACCATAAAATTTAACGGAGCTGCCTCAAGTAACAGACCTAATGCTTTGAACAGACGTGCTGACGGATATTTAACGTTAAAAGAATTTATTGATAATGAATGGCTTAAAATTTCATCTGATTTAACTATTAATCAGTTAGAATATATAAAAAAATCTTATAAACCAAACGGACAGATTTTTATTCAATCCAAAAAAGATATGAAATCTGAACATGGGGAAAGTCCTGATTTTGCGGACAGTTTAATGATGGGGATATTTGCCGTGAATTATTATTCATATCTTATTGATGAAAATGATGAAACTGTTTTTATTGACAGCAGTTTTGATCCTTATGGTTAAATGGAGGAAAGATGGATGAATTAAATTTTAATCTTGCTTTAAAATACATTTTTTCTGTAGAAGGCGGATATTCAAATCATAAGCTAGATAACGGCGGCAAAACTAATTTTGGCATTACCCAGCGAACTTATGATTTATACCGTAAAAAGAATGGTTTGGAATTAAAAAATGTTATCAATATAACAAAAGATGAGGCAGAAAAAATTTATTATACTGATTTTTGGTGTTTATCCGGTGCTAATAAGGCACCGGATAACATTATTGCGATTATTCTTTTTGATACTGCCGTTAATCATGGTGTTGGAGCCGCAAAGCAGATGTATAAAAAAGCGGGGAATAATCCTAAATATTTTTTAGATTTAAGACGGGAAAAATATAAAAATATTGTTAAAAATAATCCTAAACAAAAAGTTTTTTATAAAGGCTGGCTAAATAGGTTAAGCCGTTTAGAAAATTTTATAGAAAAAAATTATTCAAAAATGTAGTTATTTTAGGGTATAGAAAGGAAAAAATATGTGTATTGCGTCAAAACCTTCGACTGTTCAACGAGAAGTTATTAAACAGTCTGTTCAAGCCGATGCTTCTGTTCAAAAACCTACTGCTGAAAACAGAAACGTTAAGTCGGCAGTTCAAAATATAAAAACCTCAAGCAATGGTGTAGATGAAGATGTACTTACTTCAAAAAAGAAATTATTAGGTGAATAGAATGCAGGAAAAAAAATATACCATAAGATATTTTAATTCTCGCTTGAAGGAAATGGAAGAAACCTTTAATGCCGTTAAATCTGATTGGCAAGAATTATCGGAATATTTTCTTCCCCGCTCGGTTAGATTTTTGGTTCGTAATGTCAATAAACAACCGGCAAGAAATAAAAAAATTAAAGATTCAACGCCCCTTTTAGCACTTAGAAATTTTTCATCAGGCATGATGTCCGGAGCTACAAATCCTGCTACAAATTGGTTTCGGGTTAAAATTCACAATTATAAGAATAAAGAAAGTTATGAAGTTAAAACCTGGTGTAATGCGGTAGAAAATCTGTTTAGGGATATATTTAATTCTTCTAATTTATACAGAGTGTTGCCGTCTGTGTATAAACAGCTAGGTGTATTCGGTATTTCGGTGCTTGCACTTCAAAATGATGAAAATTTAATTTTAAATTGCAAGCTGCTACCCATTGGTTCGTATAGAATAGCTAAAAATTACAGAGGTGATGTTGATACTATATGCCGTATTTATATGGATACTGCCAAAAATATTTATGACAGGTTTGGCGAAGAAAATGTATCGCACAATATATTGCGGGCAATAGAAACAAACAAATATGAAGAAATGTTTGAAATTATTCATTTTGTTGAACCGAATAAGGAATTTATGCCGTTGTCGCCCTGGGCAAAAGATAAGGCATTTGTGTCAGTTTATTATGAAGCGGATTCTAAAGAAGATAAATTCTTATCAAAAACAGGGTTTGATAAATTTCCTTATGCCGTATTTGAGGCAGAAGTTAACGGAGAAGATGTTTATCCTTGCGAGTGTCCGGGAGTAAATGCATTGCCTGATGTAAAACAACTGATGAGTATGGTTGTTGATGAAGGAAAAGCACTTAAAAAAATGATAAGTCCCACTTATAAAGGCCCTGCGGCATTAAAAAATAAAAAGATGATTGATGCACCGGCTGCTTTTATAGAAGAAGATGAAAACGGCAGAGGTTTGTCACCTGTTTATGAAGTAAATCCCAGAGTGCTTGAAGTGGATGCAATCATTGAAAAATTAAAAGAATCAATAAAAGAGATATTCTATAATGATTTATTTTCAATGATATTAAATACTGCAGAGCGTTCAAGAACAGCTACGGAAGTTAATGAGCTGAAAGAAGAAAAAATGGTTTTATTATCTCCGTTGCTTCAGCAAATTCACAGTGGTTTAAACTGTATTATTGATTGGGTTTTTGCCGAATGCGTTGCTTTTGATATTCTGCCGGAGCCGCCCGAAGAAATTATGGGTGAAAATATGGATATTGAATTTGTTTCAACTCTTGCTCAGGCTCAAAAAGCTGTAAAAATTTCGGCCATGGAAAGATTTACTACATTTACTATAAATTTAGCTCAAAGTTTAGATGAGTCATTAAAAAATAAACTTAATGCAAACAAAATTATTGATGATTATGCTGATTATGCAAATATTTCTCCTGAACAAATTGTACCTACTACAATTGTGGAAAAAAAGAAACAGGCAGAGGAAGAAGCTCAAAATCAGGAAAGTCAGGTTAAACAATTAAAAGAAGGTTCTGAAATTATTAAAAACATAGCTGGTGTTGATTCTTATGGGAGTGATTTAATTGCTCGTTTAGGATTATCTTAATATTTTGTATATGAAAGGAGAAAAAATGGAACAGGACATTAATGAAAATTTGTTATTAGGAAACGGTGCATTTGATAATTTGCCCGCAGAAACGGAGGAAAATACATCAAACAGTGATGTTCCGGATGAAGAAGGTTATTTTGGAAAGCCTGAAGTTTATGATTATTCGGGTATTGAACTCCCTGAAAATTATTATTATAACAATGATTTACTTACGGAATTTAATGAATTAGCTGCAAAATATAATCTTTCTCAAAAAAGTGCAAATGAATTAATGACAATGGCTGTTAAAATGACAAAAATTGCGGCTGCAAATTTGGACAGTGAAATTGAAAATCGCAAAAGACAGCAAATTGATGATTTCAAAAAAGCACTTATAAATGATAGTCAGATAGGTGGAATATATTTTGATAAAACAATGCAAACTGCAAATATGGCTTATAGATGTTTTGCTGATGAAGATGTGCAGGCTTTGCTTCAACAAACAGGATTAAACTGTCATCCTAAAATAGTAAAAATGTTTTATGAAATTGGTAAGCTAATGAGAAATGATGACTTTTTGGGAATTTCTTCTCCTTATGTCAAAAAAGAAAGCAGAGAAGATATATTATTCCCTACTATGTAATTTAATTGCATAGTTTGAGGCTTATTCATTATTTGTAAAATCTGTTGAACTCGGTTTAACGGATTTATTTTATGCAAGAAAGAAAGGAAAAACAAATGGCGACACTAGGTTCGAATTATTTAACCCTCGCAGACAGGTTAAAGCGTACTGAAAACGGCAAAATTGCCGCAGAAATTATTGAAATGATGTCTGAAACAAACGAATTGTTACAAGATGCTAATGCATTACAATGTAATGATGGTACTAATCATATTACTACAATAAGAACAGGACTTCCTTCTGCTGTATTTAGAAATTTATACGGCTTTGTACCAAGCTCTAAATCTACAACCGAACAGGTTAAAGATGTTACTGGTATGTTGGAAACTTATTCCATAGTTGATGTTGATTTAGTTGATAAAGCTGAAAACCCTAAACTTTTTAGATTATCAGAATCATCTGCTTTTATAGAAGCTATGAACCAAAAATTACAAGAAACTATCTTTTACGGTAGTATAAAAGAAAATGCGGCTGCTTTTGACGGTTTAACTGTTAGATATTCAAAAATTTCTAATGATACTAAAAAAATAGGTTCAAATATCATTAATGCCGGAAGCAGTGGTGCTGATAATACTTCTATATGGTTTGTTACCTGGGGTGATTTGCACACTTCACTATTATATCCTCAAGGTTCTCAAGCAGGCGTTCAACATAAAGATGACGGTATTTTAACTGAAACAAGTGCAACCGGTGGAAAACGTAAAGTATATCAAGATCATTTTAAAATGGATGTTGGTTTATCTGTTCGTGATTGGCGTTCAACTTGCAGAATTGCTAATATTGGAATTTCTGATTTGGCTAAAGCTTCTGAAATTGACATAGAACAACTTCTTAATCAGGCTTATTATAAAATCAGAAGATTTGCAAAAACGGGCAGAACTTATATTTATTGTAATTCAACCGTATTAATGTATTTTGAAGCACAATTAAAAGAAAAAACAAATGTTAACTTCACAATTAAAGAATATTTGAATGAAAATATTCTTCATTATAAAAATATTCCGATAAGAGAATGTGAACAAATTGCGTGCAATGAAAGTTTAGTTCAATAGTTTAGGAGATATAATATGATTTTAGATGAACAGGGTTTATTTTCAAATAATCAAAAAATTACAGATACTTGCGTTTCTGAAAATATTCTTGATTTAGGAAACAGAGAAGTATCATTTGGTACGCCGATTAATGTTTTTATACAGATTGGCGAAGATTTTAATTCGTTAACAAGTTTAACTATAAAAGTTCAAACTTCGAAAACGGAGAATTTTGAGGCTGAAACGGATTTAATTTCTCAAACAATGCTGCTTGAAGAATTAAAGAAAGGTGCAATTTCAAACATTAAATTTCTTCCTAAAGGGAATTTAGGTTATATGCGTTTAAGTTATACCGTTAATGGTTCTTCTCCTACTCAGGGCAGTATTTTTGCTTGTATTGCCGATGGCGTGGAAGAAAGTTTTCATAACGCTTAATTATTAATTGTGATATTCGGCAGAAATGCCGAATATCATTTTTTATACGCTAAGAAAAGAGGTTTAAATGAATTATACCAAAGCAAAAATATTCAATATTACATTGAAAAATTTAAGAGTAAGTGTAGGCTTGCAGCATACAAATCAATTAGATAAAAATACAATAATTTTGAATGAATTTTATGAAAGTGCAAAAGAACAGGTTTTAAAAGATTTTGATTGGAATTTTGCAAATTCATACAGAGAATTAACAATGACGGGGAATATACCTCAAAATCCTAAATTTTTGTATGAATATGATTATCCTAATGATTGTATATTCGCAAGGGAAATCATACCTTATTCCGATAAAGAGATGGTTGAATTTGAAATTGCAGCTAATTCAAGCGGACAAAAAGTTATCAATACAAATTTAACTCCTGCGGTATTAAGATATACAAAAGCTGTTGATAATGAAACATTTTTTACAACCGAATTTGTTATGGCTTTATGCTGGTATATGGCATTTCTTGCTGCTCCGGCAATCGCAGGTAACAGAGCAATACAGAATGATTGTTTGAACATATATACAAGTATACTTGCTAAAGCAAAGACAATTAATGCTTCAGAAGGTTATATAAAAAATGATACAGGTTGTTCGTGGTTGGATGTAAGGTGAAGTTATGTCAAGATATACTCAAAAATCTTTTACTGGAGGAGAACTAAGTCCTTCATTGTATGCAAGAAATGATTTATCAAAATATGAAGTGGGATTAAAAACATTAAAAAACGGGTTTGTAAGAACAGAAGGAAGTGTAAGTAACAGAAGCGGGCTGGAATTTATTTGCGAAGTAAAAAATTCAGATGAAAAAGTGCGGATTATTCCTTTCTCTTTTAATACCGAACAAACGTATATTATAGAATTGGGTAATTCTTATGCCAGATTTATAAAAGATGCCGGACAGATTATAGATGCTGAGCATGATAACAAACCGGTAGAGATAGAAACTCCATATTCTTGTGATGAACTGTTTAATATAAAATATGCACAAAATGCCGATGTGCTGACTTTATGTAATATAAATCATCCGCCACAGGAGCTTTCAAGGTTATCTCATTATAATTGGGAGTTAAAAAGTATTGATTTTAAGCCTCAACTTTTACCTCCTACAGACGTTGAAGGCAAATGGACCGGAGCGAGTGAACATAAACAAAAATATAAGTATGTAGTAACTTCTATTAAAAAAGATACTTATGAAGAAAGTAATCGTTCGTTGGAAGTTGAAGTAACCGGTGAAGCTGAAGGTCACTGGGGTGTAACCGAATATATAACAATCACATTTACGGCAGCTGAAGGGGCAGAAGAATATAATATTTATAAGAGTGTTAACGGTGTATTTGGTTATATAGGAACAACGTCCGAAACTTCATTTAGAGATAATAAAATAGAACCTGATTTGTCATCTACAGCACCGATTTATACAAATCCTTTTGAAAACGGTAATAATCCCGGATGCGTCAATTATTTTCAACAAAGGAAAGTATATGGATGTTTGAAAGATAATCCGCAACAACTTTTGGCTTCACAAACCTCCACAAATAATAATTTTAATATATCACGACCGTTAAATGCTTCGGATTCTATTAATATCACATTATCGGAACGTGAAGTTAACGAAATCAGACATATTATTGCTATGAATGATTTAATTTTACTTACATCCGCAGGAGAATGGAAACTAAACGGCTCTGATGGTGCATTCACTGCTTCTTCTTCACTTGTCGCTTCTCCGCAAAGTTTTTACGGATGCTCTCATATAGCACCTATTGTTTCAGGTAATATGATTTTATTTGTTCAAAGCGGAGGTTCGGTAGTAAGGGATTTAGGTTATACTTATGTGTCAGACAGTTATGACGGTGAAGAATTGTCTATTTTTGCTAACCATTTATTTGAGGGTAAAACGGTTGTTGATATGGCGTATTCAAGAGAACCCTATCGAATTTTGTGGTGTGTTATGTCTGATGGTACTGTTAATGCTTTAACTTATAACAAAAAACAAGAAGTGGCAGGCTGGCACAGGCATGAAACAAAAGGAAAGTTCGAATCCGTTGCTGTTGTGCGGGAAGATGATGAAGATGTTGTATATTTCGTTGTTAATCGTCAAATAAACGGCAAAACGAAACGTTATATTGAGCGTATGGCTTCACGATATGTAAAAAGAACTCAAGACGGTATATTTTTAGATTCTGCTTTGACTTATAGCGGAGAACCTATAAAAAAAATTAGCGGATTGGAGCATTTGGAAGGTGAAACCGTTAATATTTTGGCTGAGGGAGCTGCAATAATTAATAAAAAAGTTGAAAATGGTTCTATTCAATTGGATTATCCTGTTTCTGAAATTGTTGTCGGCTTACCTTATGAATTTGAGTTGGAAACTCTTAATCTTGAAGGTGAAAATACTCAAGGGCTTTTAAAAATAGTCAATTCAATCAGTATTTCGGTTGATAAATCGAGGGAAGATATATTTGTAATCGGTACAGACGGTGATGCTGTTCAAAACTTAAGGAGTTTAGAAAGTGTTGATGATGCTAATTATTTGTATTCCGGAAATATAAACTTATACTCATTTACAAATTATAAAGAAGAAGCAACAGTTCATTTAAAACAAATATATCCGTTTCCAATAACTATTAATTCTATTTCTTTAGATGTAACGGTGGCAGAATAATATGCTGAAAGAATGTTCAAGTGAAAAAGAGTATATATTTGTTCTTGATAATATAAGATGGGAAGATAAATCCGAATTGATTGCATTGTTTGGCGATGAGTGGTATCAAAAAACAGTTGAAGTGTTAAAGGATAAAAAATTTTTAGTTCTATACGGTCTTGATTTCCAAAATAAAACCGTTCCTGTTGCAATAGGTGGATTTTGTTCTGTTAAAAATGCAAATCCTTCAATAGCAAATGTGTGGTTATTGACAACACAATATATTAATAAAAATAAAATATTATTATCCAAAGTGTTGAAACAGCAGTTTGCGGAAAATGATAAAAAATATCAAATAATGTACAACTGTATATATAAATATAATCATAATGCTAAATTTTGGCTTAAAAAATTTGGATTTAATTTTGATAATCCTTTACCTGAAAATATGTCTTTACCAAAAGAACACGAGTTTTTTTATAAAGTAAATAATATAAATAACTGAAAGGAATATGTTATGTGTGTAGTGGAAACAGCCGAAATTACAAGTGCTATTTTGCAAAATATATTGAACGTAAAAAAAACAGAAAATCAAATTGAAGCTTATAACAATCAGGCAAAAGCTCTGAGTGATAATGCAGCCATGGAACGTCAAGCAGGTTTAGAAGAAGCCAGAAAAATAAGATTAAAAACAATACTTCAAATGGGAAATACTCAAGCTAAAAGTGCTGCCGGTAATATCGTTTCAAATTCCGGTACTGCATTAGATGTTCTTGATACAACAAAAATGAATGGAGATATCGAAGCATTGTCTGTTGTTAAAAATTCTGAAATCAGAGCCAAAAAGTATATTTCTCAATCTGATTTATATTTAAAAAAAGCAAGAATGACTAAAGAAAATATGCTGTTTAATCTTGTTTCGGATGCAGTATACGAAACAAAAAATTTATTCTAGATAGTCATAATGATAAAAATGAAAAATAGGCAAAAAGGCAGGAAAGGTGGTACAACTTGCAAGGTTCTTATAATAATAGCGGATATTCTCTGCGGCAAATTCCGGAATATTATTCTAAACAAAAAAAGGAAGATAATGATTTATTTTTTTCCGATAAGACAAAAATTCTTGAATTTTCAAATCTTGTAGATGAATGGGAAACTAATGTTTTGTTCGGCGAAAATGGTTTTTATTCAATTAAAGGAAAAAATGTTGAAAAACAACAAAAAGAATATTTGTCTGAACTTGAAAATTTTGTTGGTAAGCTATATTCCGAATTACAATTATCATCTCCCGATACTAAAGATATTTTTTTTAAAATAAAACAAGAAAAAATTAATGCAATAAAAGAACAAATGCAATTGCATACAATTAAAGAAATGAATCAATGGCAGCTTGATGTATTTGAAAATGCACTTGAATTGAGTAAAAAGAAAGCTGTTTTATACAAAGATAATCCAAAGGTTATTGATGTTTCCTTAAAAAACGGGTTTACAATTTTAAATTTGATGGCTCAGCAAGAGAAGTGGAAATCGGAAATAATTAAATTTAATTCAAAAAAATATAAATCAGATTTCTATTACGGAATAATAGAGGCTTTTATTCTTGAAAAAGATGTTCGGGCAAGTGTTTATTTTGAAAAATATCAAGATGATTTGGATGAAAAAATACGGGATGATTTAGAAAAATCCATAAATGATTTAAAAGTTAATATAATTGCATATAACTGGGCAAAAGAGTTATTCTCTTATAATTTGACAGAAATTGAGCAGGAAAAAGAATTTTGTAAAATTAAAGATGAATTGGTAAAAAAATCAGCTAAAGCCTTTATGAAAATTTTTAATATGACCAAAAAACAGCAAGAAGATGATAATTATAAATTAAAAAACAGCGATAATTGGCAAAAAATTGTATCGAATATTAAAAATAATTCTTCAAGTTATTTTCTTGATATAGATTTCAGTTTAAAAGAAAAAGATATACAAAAGAAAAAAGAATATTTAAAAAATATTGGTTCTAACAAATATATAATTTCAGATGAAAATGAATATTTAAAATTATTAGATGACTTGTCTAACGATATTTTGCAATTTAAGCAATCTGATTTATCTGATTATATTTGTTGTCTTTCGGAAGAAGATTATAATTTCTTTCTTGAATTGCAGCAAGATAAAAATAATACGGTTGCTTTTGTTATAGCTGATTATTTTTATATTTCTAATTTGTTAGAAAAATATAATATTAATTCAAAAAAGGATAAGTACAAAATATTTAAGCTATATTTTACGGCAATAAAAAATTATGAAACTACAAATAAAAAACCTGCTGACTTATCAACAAGAAATAATATTTTAAATGATATAAAAGATAGATGTGTATAAGGAGATAGTATGACTGTATCATCAATAATTCCTGTGAATAATCACACAGGCAATTCTTCTGCAAAAGAATTTGATTTTGATTTCTTAATTGAAAAATCATCCGAGTTAAAAGTTTATCTTTTAAATGAATATGGAATTACAAATCTTTTGGAAGACGGAGTTGATTATTCAATAAAAGAAATAGGTAATCCGGACGGAAGTTATATAACTTTCCCATTAGAAAGCTCTAGTTACGGAGTGTTACAAAACAATCAAAGATTGTCTTTGATGTTGGATTTAGTAATCAAACAAGAAAATGAGTTTAAAAACTCGCTATATTATAACATTGATGTTATAGAGTGGACATTTGATTATATAGTAAGAATTTTACAAATTTTTTCTAGAAAATTTGAAAGAACTGTTATGGTTGTAGAAGGTTCAGATATAAAACCCGATGAACTTCTTAATAGTATTAAAATAAGTGAACATAATACACAAATATATTCGGAATTGGCAAGTAATAAGGCTGATATTGCCTCTGAAAAAGCAAATGAAGCTTCGGCAAGTGCTGATTTGGCAAAAGAATGGGCAATAAAGACAGATGATAAAGTAGAAAACATCGATTATTCAGCTAAATATTACGCACAAGAAACTAAAAATACAGCTTCTGAGGCATTAAAAAATATCGAAAAAGATAAAACTACAGCATTAAGCGAAATAGAAGAAGCACAAACAACTGCATTAGAGAATGTAAATTCAGCCAAAACAAGTGCATTAGAGGATATAAATAATGTAAAAATAACCGCAATAGAAGAAGCTGAAACGGCGAAAACAAATGCTGTCAATAATATAAATACGGTAAAAGAAGAAGCACTTGAAGAAATAGAAAATGAAAAAAATTCATCACTAAGTTCAATTAATCAAGCAGAAAATACAAGTATTACAGTTATAGAACAAGAAATTCAAAAAGCAAAAGATTGGGCAACAAAAACAGATGCACCTGTTGACGGATTATCTTACGGTGCAAAATATTATGCAGAAAAAATAAAAGATTTTACAGGGGTAATGTATGAGCAATTGATAGCTTCTAAATCTTATGAAAATAATGGCAAATTAATCGAGGATGAGGAAGGTTATTCATCCGTAGATAAATATTTGCATTCGACATTTGACCTTACGAAGTATGAAGTAATAGGGAGTCCAAATATTACAGAAAACGGGATTGCAAGCGGGTTAAGTGAAACAAACTATGTATTAACGGGAATAACGCTGGAAACATTAAAAAATAAATCGTGGTATATAGAGGGATTATATAGTATTCCGGAAAAAGATGCATTCATACAAATGAAGCTGGGGCAAATAAATATAGATTTAAACGGAGGATTTACACTAAGGCACAAAAGTGATGATAATATTTTAATACAGCCGTATGTTACAACCGGAAATGATAGCGGAAAAGTAGCACAGTATATGGGTGATATAATTTTAAAAACGCCAGCAGAAACGCTAAAAGATAGAGAAATATATATAAAATATGAATTTAATTATGAAAGTGGAACATACAAAGTTTTATATAAATATAGTGCCGGGGATGAGTATACAGTAGGAAAAGAATATACAGCAACAAGCACGAATAAGGAATTATATTATATAAATACAAACGCCTCAAAGCCGATAGCACAAATAGTAGGTTCGACAGGTTCATTATGTAGTGTAGACTTAAAATATTTATCGATAATGTCAGGTGGAGTAGTAGTATTTCGAGGGAATAAAACCGGAACGGATAAAATCGCAACGGGACTAGAAATTCCATACACATTATCAAAAACCGGTTCAAAGATAGCGGAGGCGAAGTATCGGGATAAAGTGGCAGAAATGTATAATAAGTACGGGTATGCACCATATTATACAATAGATGAAGAGAATAAGAACTTTACGCTGCCAATGGGCGAGATATACGGGATGAAAGCGGATAAAGGAGAGGTAGAAAAACAGATAGAAGAAACAAAGAAAACCGCAGAAAGTAAGATAACGCAAGAAAAAACGAACATAAAACAAGAGATAGATAATTTGTTACGTCCGATAGGTCAGCCGATATTCAAGTTAGAAAACAAATTAAAAGGAGATGAAATATGGCTGGAAGGTGCATTAGTATCAAAAACAACATATTCAAACCTTTATAATATATATAAAGATGATTATGAGTATTTATCCGATAAATATGAAGTAAATCTGGATATAGTATCATCATCACGAGACATAAATATATCGGAAGATTTAATCGCATCGAATTTTTATGCTGCTAATAGTCTATGTTTAAAAAATGCCTTTATGCCGGGAACAAATCCATGGGAAATACAGGTAAGAGTAAAAACACCACAATTTGACGGAGATTTAACGGGACCGATAATGGCACCGGTTGATTCATTTACAAAATTACAGTTGAAATTTGGAATAAATACGAATAATCATTTGTATTTAAGGTTGTCAAGCAACGGAAGCAGCTGGAATTTAGTATCAAGTACAGAGAGCACAAACCAATTTGAACCTTTAAGGTGGTATGATATCAGATTAAGTTATACAGGCGGTACGACGGGAACGTATATAGTAGAGTATTATAATGGTGAAAGTTGGGTTGAAGAAATAAGCGTAAAGAATAAGGCAGCAATATATCAAGATGACACAACAGAATTAACATTTGGTTTCGACCCAGAACATGCGTTGGAAATCAGGAGCGGAATGGAGATAGATTTAAAAGAATGTAAGATAAAAATAGGGGGAAAAGAAAGTTATCAAATATTAGTACCCAAAAGTTTAACGGAATTTAGATTACCCGATTTTAGAAATCATGTTATCTGGGGAACAAGTGATAATACATACGGACATTTAGAAGCAGAACTTCCGAATATAAGAGGAGAATTGGCGACAATAAAGAGTCCGGCAAATGTATTTTTAGGTACGCAGAGAGGAGCATTATATCAAGTAGAAGATCGTTCGGGAGGTGGATATAATGCTTCAGCAAGTCATTGCGGGAAAACGATAGGAATAGATGCCTCAAAACATAACAGAATATATAATGATTTCGCAAAAACGGTACGACCTCCTGCCGTAAAAGTAAGAGTAGCAACACGATATAAGTAAAAAATGGGGAATTAAAATATGGAAGAAATAAAGATATATAATTACGACAAAAGAACAAAAGAATATACAGGTTATACGATTGCGGAGCAAGACCCGGAAGAAAGCAGAGTTCAGGGGAGATATGTGCCATTGGTCAATGCTTTTTCTACCCTGATACAACCGCCCGAATACGGGGAAAACGAGATACCTGTATATTATTCGTATACGAAAAAACAAATATCATCTAAAGACAAAGAAGAGAACGAAAAAGTAATGGTCGAGAATTGGAGAATAGAAAAGGATTACAGGAAAAACTTTTATTCAGTGGATAAACAATTAAAAGTAAGCGAAATAAAAGAGATAGGGGAAGTAAGCGGGTATTTGGTAAAAAAGGAAGTGGGCGAGGAAATAAAAAATCACCCCGAGAGATACAAGATAGAAGGTGGAGAAGTAGTAAAAAAGACGGCTGAGGAAATAGCAAAGGAAGAAGCGGAAGCGGAAAAAGAAAGAAAACAGATGATGAGTTTAACCGCCGCAGATGTAGAAAGGGCAATTTATAAAGCAAAGGGGATGGATTTTGACGATATAGTCGAATTTGTGAAACTAAACCCGCCCGAGGGGCTGGACATAAAGGCATTAAAGATAGAACTGAAAGCGAATAATTTCTACAGGGGTAACCCGTATGTTGAACAAATAGGAACATTATTGGGTTATACCTCCGATGACCTTGATTATTTGTTTGAGAATAAAGAATTACCCGAAAAACTAGTTAATTAGCTATAACTTCAACATTATCAAGGTTGACTTTTTTACGTGCATGCCATAGGTCATATTGTTGCTGCATATTAAGCCAAAATTGAGCGGAAGTTCCGAATGCTTTTGCTAATTTTAATGACATTTCTGCTGAAATTCCATTCTTACCATTAACAAGCTCGGAGGCAGTCGTCCTTGAAACACCAAGTTTTAATGCAAAAGAAGTAACTGTTAAATTATAATCAGGGAGATATAAATTTTTTAGTATTTCTCCGGGATGAGGAGGATTACACATTTCCATAATTGTATATCCTTTCTAATGATAATCTTGATAATCTACTATATATACATCATTTGTTTCAGGGCTGAACTTAAAGGTTATTCTCCAATTAGCCTGAACTGTTATCGAATATAAGTCTTTCATTGTACCTCTTAATTTATGAAATCTTAATGAAGGTAATTTTAAATCATCGGTGGATGTCATTGCATGTAAAATGAAAAGTATTTCTTTTAATCTTTTGGCATGTATTGCTTGAATACCTTTTGTTTGACCTGTTAAAAAGAATTCTTCAAGTCCTTTATGTTTAAAAGATACAATCATATTTATATTATATTATAAACCGTAAACTGTCGGTTGTCAATGGCTAATCAAATAAAATTAAGAAAAGGAGTAAACTATGACAAAAGTATTTAATTGGTTGGAAAAATTTGTAATAAAAAGAATTGCAAAAAAAATTGTAAAATTAATGCCCGAATTAAAAGAGAAAGGGATTGAAATAATAGAGAAGCACGCAGATGAAATTTTGGAAAAGGTTAAAGAAACTATCCTTAAATTTCTTGAAGAGCATAAGAATAAGTAAAAACCGTATCGGGTTTAAGTTCACGTGGAAAATATAACGGCGGGGAAAACTCTTGCAATAATGAAATTCCCTGCCCCGGATTTATCGACACGGCGTATGCCCTTAGTCTGCTACGGGGAGGGGATACTTCCTCACTCTTTTTTAATAAAAACGGTAAAAAGGAAAAACAAAAATGCTCTGGTATAAAGATAAAGAAATTGAAATAGATTTTAATATTATTCCTTGTACTACAATGCTCTTTCCGCTTCCTAAAATGAGTAAAGAGGAAAAGGAGGATATAAAAAATAAACCGTTTTTGAATAAAAAGCGGTTATCCGTGACTATTACGGACAAGAGAAAAGTACATAAAAAAGGATTAAAGCTTTGGGATAATGTATATTCGTTTAAAATTGAAGATGGTTATCGCTGGGACGGTGCAAGTATACCACGGGCATTTTGGCGGTTGATAGGCTCTAAAACAGACCCCGAGTTTCAAATTGCTTCACTTCTTCACGATAAATTATGCGAAAACCATTCTTTTATAAATAATGACCGCTATCTTTCAACCTTAGTATTAATCGGCTGTATGAAATCAGCTGATGTGTGTGCTTTTAAACGCTGGCTAATTAAACACAGCGTTGATAATTACCAAAAATTCTGCGGGTGGAAAAGTACGTGAAACGAACAAAATCAAAAACTTGTTTATGTATTTTCAAATAAAAAAGCTTATGGGTATGATGTGAGAGTGTCTATAAATATAAAAAGCAGGAATATTAATAAACATGAATTATGAATTATTGGGAATATTGATAACCGTTATTATACAAGCACTTTATATTGCGTATAAAATAGGTCATTTTGAAGAAAAATTGAATGATATAGAAAAGAAACAGGATAAACATAATAATCTGATTGAAAGAATGGTGAAAGTTGAAGGCAGTACAAAATCAGCTCACCATAGAATTGATACAATCGAAGAATTTTATTTAAAAATTTAATATATAAAACTAATTCTCATTCGTTCCATGCTCAGACTTCTAAAAGAGTCTGAGCTTTTTTTATTTAAAATTAAAATATCATTTTTTATGTTTATTAATTTAGTTTTCTTTATTTTAATAGACAATTTTGAAGTTGAATTTTTATTAAAATAAGGAGATTAAAATGAAAAAACATATTGCTGAACCTATTAAAAGCAAAAAAGAAATTAAATCTGTTGAACAATATCTAAATGAACATAACGAAAGAGATTATGTTCTTTGGGTTTTAGGTCTTAATTCAGGATTAAGAGTATCTGATATTGTAGGATTAAATGTCTCTGATGTAGTGGATAAAACACATATTACTATTATTGAAAAGAAAACTCAAAAACGGAAATCCTTTTATATTAACGACAAACTTAAAAAAGTTTTAAAATCTTTTACTAAAAATAGAAATTTAAATGAACC
>CANPYW010000004.1 GCA_947588745.1 Candidatus Gastranaerophilales bacterium | reverse complement strand
AAACTCTTTTTTATCATTATTTTGAATTACTTTTTGTTCTTCTATAATTTCATTTTTTTCTTCAATAATCAAATCTTCACTGTCTGATTTTTCAATTTGAATTGGTTCATCAATCTTTTCAGAATTAACATCATCTATAATTTCAAAATCATTATTATCATTATTTTCAATAATTTCAGTGTCTAAATTTTCTTTCTCTCCACTAACATCAATAATTAAATCATCTTCTTTTTCAGATAAATCAATATCTAATTGTAAATCAATATCACTCAATTTATTATCATCAAGTTTATTTTGCTGTGAGTCCCGGATATTTTCATTTTGAATAGATAAAATTGAATTATCATCCTCTGTAATAGAATCACTAAAAAACAAGTCATCTAAATCAGAATTATGCTGCTCAATTAATTCAACAGAATTATTTTTATCACTATCAGATGATTGAGGTAATAATAACTCATCATCAGCAACAATCTCACTTCTCTTTAAAGGTTCAACACATTGAACATTTTCTTTATCATCTGTTATATGAACTAAATTATCCTTATCCACTGTCTGAACCTGAGTATCAGCTACAGGATTAAATACATCATAATTAAATTTCTCATTTTTATTGTTTTCTTCATTTTTAATGTTTGATTGTTCATCAGCATCCAATTCATCCAAAAATTCAAAATCTTGTTCATTAAATTCATCATCACATGCCATCACATCATCAGAATTAGGCGGATTAGTAATTTCAGATGTTTGCGGAATTATTGAAGGGGAAATAGAAAACAATTTGTCAACATCTTTTTTTATTTCATTTTCTATTATTTCATCACCGGTTTTATCATTAAAATTATAACAATCCAGTAATAAAGGTAAATACAGAGTAGCCTCGCCAAATATAAGAAATTCATTTTCGTTAATTTTATTTAACAAAATACTATAAGGTTGTTCATTAAGAGTATTTTCAGGTTTAAACATTATATAGTTTTTGCAAATAGACTTTAACAATTGTCTATATTTAGAATTATAATTTGAAGATATAACAGGAGTGATAATTTTATTATTAAATAAATTAACAATAAATTTTTTATCAGCAGCAATGTCATTTAATGAAAAGACAACATAAGACTGGCGGTTTGTAAGCTCAATAACCGTTTGAATAACAAATTTATACCATTTTTCATTAATTAATGAAGCATCAATAATTATTACATTATTTTCTAACAATGAAGAATTAATAACATCATATTGAATTCTTGACTCTGCAAAAATACTTTCCTGAGCATAATACCATAATTTATTACGTAAAAGTAATAAACCTGATATCGGGCTAACCATAAACTCATTATCAACAACATTTTTAAACAGAGTAAACGGAATAAAAGTATTTTCAAGAGTTTTTAAATACTCTCTCAATTCGAGAAAAATACTTTCAATTACAGCCTTATCTTCAAGCGGGCAATCAGAAGTATCTGTTTCGAGAATGGTATTAAAAGCCTCATTATTTAAGGGTAATTTAAAATTTTTAGTAATTTCTAATTTAGGGAAATCAAAAGCTGCGGAATAACTGCCGTCAAAGTCAATCAATATAACTTTTTTATTTTTAGACTGTAACTGCATAACTAAATTTTTAATAATAGTTCTTGTTTTATCTTCTCTGTCAGATTGAATATAAAGTTTATCTTTCAAAAAAGATACGGATGGTTTTACAAAACAATCGGAATGATTAGACAAAGCACCAATAAATATATTATCTTTTGTGCCTTTTATTAGCTCAACTATTTCATCGGGATTTATATAAATGATTTTAGATAATTTAGACGGAATATAACCATTATAATACATTAAATTATCGTCATTATCTATAGCAAGTGCAAGCCTTAAAACTGCAAGATTATTCGACGTACTGCCGGTAGTTTCAATTTCAATAATTTGAGAAATTAACTTCTGATTTGAATCTTCTATTAAAATAAAGTCAGAAGGTAATAAATGGTTTTCTGCCGGATTATACGTTATTTTAGCTATATCATTTTTTACTTCTTGTAATTCCATATTAAAAATATTTTCCAAATTCATTTTTAATTATTATACTACATATATTTCAAATTTATAATAATTAAAAAAGGCGATAAATTATTTAAGTTTATCGCCTGTTAAATTTATTTGTTAAACATTTGTTTTACACAATCAACCGAGCTTAGCACACCCGTCGCTTCATAAGGCATATAAACAATTTTATTATTTTCGCCAGATGTAATACTTGTAAGGGTTTCCAAATATTTCATAGCAATTAAATATTGTGCAGGATTACCTTTATCCGCAAGTGCATTAACAATTCTATAAATGGCTTCTTTTTCAGCATCAGCCTGAATTATACGAGCCTGAGCTATACCTTCAGCTTTTAAGATTTCGGCCTGTTTTTCACCTTCTGCTTGATTTATGGCAGCTTCTTTTTCACCTTCAGCCTTTAAAATAGCAGACTTTTTTATACCTTCAGCTTCAAGAATTGTAGCACGCCTATCTTGTTCAGCTTTCTTTTCTTTTTCCATTGCATTTTGTATACTTGCAGGTGGAACAATATCTTGAAGTTCTACCCTATTAACTTTTACGCCCCACTTATCAGTAGCTCTATCAAGTATCTCTCTTAATTTATCATTAATAATATCTCTTGAAACAAGAGTTTCATCCAAAGCAAGCTGACCAACAAGGTTTCTTAAGTTAGTTTGAGTAAGCTTTTCTATAGCTTCGGGTAAATTTTCAATAGAATATAATGCTTTTTTTTCGTTAATAATCTGGAAATACAATAAAGCATTGATACTAATTGTAACATTATCCTTTGTAATAACATTTTGACGGGGAAAATCATATACTGTTTCTCTTAAATCAATTCTATCAGATTGAACAAGAGCGTTATAGAATTTACCGTCTAGCCCTGCTTTTTTTTCGATTTTAAGCATGGGGCGGGGAGCCTCCAAAAAAGGTGTAATGATATGGAAACCGGAATGGAGAGTTTTTGTATACTTTCCTAAGCTTTCAATAATAATAGCCTCTGCTTCGTGAACAACAATTACACATTTTAAAAGTATAAACACTAGCCCTATAATAATAAAGAACATAAAAGGCCCTAAAAAGTAAAATTCCATTGTACCTCCTAAATTTTTTCTACGTATAATATAGTTCCCTTTGTTCTGACAATCCTTACATCAGAACCCTCGGGGATTTCTGTTTGTGTTGAATCAAGTAATCTTGCTTCCCATCTTTCATCATAAATGGTAACTGAACCTTCAGTATTAGTAATTTTTGATAAAACTTTTGCGATTTTACCCGTATATTGTCCGTTAAAATCAGTTTTATTATCGTGAGATAGCAAATTTGATAAAATAGGCTTTAAAAAGACTATGGAAAGAACGGATAACACAATAAATAAAACCGTTAAACCTAACTCATTATTCCAGTATAAAGAAACAATTGATGTAATAATACCTGAAAAGGCAAAATTTATACAAAACATGGTAGGAAGAATTATTTCAATAATAACAGCAATAATAGATATGACAATAAAAATAAAAAACAAACTCATAACATACCTCAATAATCTACATAACTAATTCTACAATATAATAAAAAAAATGACAAAATTTTTATGTTTGTATTATTATATTGTTGAATTGTTAATCCGATAGGCTCATTACAATATGTAACAAGCTTAGTCTTATAAAAAAGATGGGAACGCAATTCGAAGGTTACAAGAAAAAAAGGAGAAAAACGATGCCAGTAGCATCAATGATTGAATTACTTGACGCAGGTGTTCATTTTGGACATCAAACACAAAGATGGAACCCGAAAATGAAACCATATATCTATGGCGCAAGAAATGGTATTTATGTATTAGATTTAAGAAAAACATCTGAAAAATTAGATGAAGCATATTCTGTAGTTAGAGATTATGCGGCTAAAGGTAAAAATGTTGTTTTTGTTGGTACAAAAAAACAAGCTGTTGATGTAGTTGCGGAAGAAGCTCAAAGAGCAGGTGCATACTATGTAAACAGAAGATGGTTAGGCGGTATGCTTACCAATTTTGAAACTATAAGAAGTCGTGTAAATAAATTAAGAGAAATTGAAGAATTTTCAAACTCAGGACAATTAGACAAGCTTCCAAAGAAAGAAATAGCTCAAATGATGAGAAAACTTTCTAAACTAACAAAAACATTAGGCGGTATTAAAGAAATGAGAGGCATGCCTGATATACTTGTAGTTATAGACCAAAAGAAAGAAGCAATTGCCATAGCAGAAGCAAACAAACTTGAAATTCCGGTTATTTGTCTTGCAGATACAAACGCAGATCCTGATGGTATAGATTACATCATTCCGGGAAATGACGATGCAATAAGAGCCATAAAATTAGTTTGTTCAAAGCTTGCTGATGCGGTATTGGAAGGAAAGCAATTAAGAGAAAACAAAGCTAATCAAATGGCAAAAGTTCAATCTATAAAAGCAGAAGATGCAGGTGTTACGGTTCAAGAGCAAGATGAAGTAAAAACAGACTCTGAAACTGCTGATAAAACAGAAGAATAACATTTTATTTTAGATATAATATTATTGTACCTTTTATAGGTACAATAATATTAGAAAAAGTTGAAAGGAATAATTAATATGGTAATTAGTGCTTCAATGGTAAAAGAGCTAAGAGATAAGACCGGTGCAGGTTTTATGAATGCAAAAAATGCACTTGAACAAACGAACGGTGATATGGAAAAAGCAATGGAGCTTTTAAGACAAAAAGGTATTGCTTCAGCAGAAAAGAAGCAAAACAGAATAGCTGCAGAAGGTTTAGTTGCTTCTTACATTGAAAATGGTGTTGGTGCTATAGTTGAAGTTAATTGTGAAACTGATTTTGTAGCGAAAAACGAAGATTTTAAATCTTTTGTTAACGGATTAGCAAAACATATTGTGGAAACAAAACCAAAAGATATGGATGCTTTAAATTCATCTGTTTGCAAAAAATGTAATATGAAAATCGAAGATGCTGTAAAAGATAAAATAGCTACTATTGGTGAAAAAATAAGCATAAGAAGATATAAAATATTGGAAGGAAATCTTTCTACTTATGTTCACAACGGTAAAATAGGCGTATTAATTTCTGCGAGTGCAGATGACCAAGCTTTACTTAAAGATATTGCACTCCACATAGCTTCTTCAGCTCCCGAATTTGTTTCAAGAAAAGAAATTCCGCAATCTGTTATTGAAGAAGAAACAAGAATTGAAATGGGGAAAGAAGATTTAGCAAAGAAACCGGATAATATTAAAGCTAAAATAGTTGAAGGACGTGTAAACAAATTAATGTCGCAAAGATGTTTATTGGAACAACCATTTGTAAAAGAACCGGATAAAACAATAGAACAATTAATTAACGGTAAATTAACAATTAACTCTTTTGTACGTTGGACTCTCGGTGAAGGAATTGAAAAAAGACAAGACAATTTTGCAGAAGAAGTTATGAGTCAGATGGTACATTAAACACATATATACAGTTGATTAAAAAGGAGTCTGTTGGCTCCTTTTTTGTTATAATTGGGATATGAATAAATTAGCATTAACAATATTATGTTTTTTAGTATGTATAATAATAACACTTGTTATGTTATATATAAATCAAATACAAAGAAGAAAATGTATACAAAACGATATAGCGAAATTAATTATAGCGATAAAAAGAGTAAGATACGGAAATATTAATGTAAGACTGGAAAACCTTCACAACAAAGAACTTGAAACAACAATCAACAGATTATTTGAAACTATAAATGACAGAGAAGTAATGATAAAAGAATATCAACTAACTCTATCAAATAAAAATTTAACATTAGAAGAAATAATACAACAAGAAAAGCAGCTTAAAGAATTAAAAGATGAATTTATAGCAACATTAACTCACGATATGAAAGTACCCGTTATAGCGGAATTAAATTCATTAAACTACCTGCTGGACGGAAGATTTGGCATTTTAAACAAAAAACAAGTAAGTGTATTAAAGTTAATGAAGAACTCTAATCAGGAATTAAAAGAATTAATTGAAAACTTGCTAGAAGTATATAAAATAGAACAAAAATCACCTGTTCTTAATCTTTCTAGCAACAATTTTAATGAACTTATAAAATCCTCACTAAATGAAATGCAGCCTATAATAAATAATTCAAATAAAAACATCATAATGAACATAGAACCTACAAAAGATTTAAAATGTTATTTTGATTTTTTTCAGCTAAAAAGAGTTATAAAAAATTTAGTTCATAATGCATTAACATACAGTGCAAAAGAGTCTGAAATAATAATAAAGACAGAACTTTCTGATAAATTTGCCGAATTTTACATTACAAATAAAGGGAATTGTATTTCAGAAGAGGACTTAAATTTAATTTTTCAAAAATATTATTCTGGGAATTCAAAACTAAAGAAATCAGGAACCGGACTGGGTTTATATATTTCACAACAAATAATACTTGCCCATGGTGGAGAAATAAAAGTTAAATGTACAGATAATATTTATACAACATTTATATTAACACTTCCGGTTGATATAAAAGAAAATAATTAAATGTTACCTGTAGAACTTCCTTTATCATTAGTTATTTGTTTGATATCAAAGTCATCATCCGATTGCTGCTGCATAGAAGCATACTTATAACCGGAAGAATTAGTATCAATATCAATATTAACATCAGCATCAATCATTTCGACTTCATTATTAAAGAATTCCTTAATTTTTCCGTCCGAAAACTTCACAGATACTTTATTAGTAAGAATATTTAAAGCACAAACACGTCCAAGACCGTCTTGAGTCATGACTCCTGAACCAATTGGAACCATTTCTTTTGCAGTTTCTATATAATTATTATATTCATAGCTTAAACAACACAATAGTCTGCCACAGGTACCTGATATTTTACTTGGCGTAATCGGCATACCTTGATCTTGTGCTAATTTAATATTTATCGAATCAAATTGACGTTTAAATGAACAACAGCAAAAAGGACGACCACACAATCCATTTCCGGAACATAAAGACGTTTCATCTCTAACACCAATGTGTTTTAAATCAATTCTGACACGTTTAAATACTTTTGTTAAATCTTTTAGCAAATTTCTAAAGTCAACTCTTTCAGGGGCTGTATAATAAAAAGTAACTTTTTTCCTGTCAAAAGTATATTTGCATTGAATTAAACTCATTTGCAGTTTATGTTCTTTAATTAAATTAAGGCATTCTTTATAACCATCATTTTCAAGCTTACAAAGTTCTTCATAAGAAGCTAAATCATCAGCACTCATAACTCTAACCAAAGGAACTGAGGGTACTTTTTTCCTTATAAGAATACTTTCAATTTGAGGTGGAACAAGATAAGCCTGTGCAACTTCTTCACCTTTATCAGTAAGGACTATAACCATATCACCATGCTTGACGATGATATTTTCAGGAATTTCAAGCGGATATTGTTTATTTTTAATGAGTTTAACAGCTAACATAATTTATATAGTAACATAAATTTTTGTATATGTTAAAGCAATTTTTTAATATAAAAATACTTTATATATAAGTATTAAAATTTAAGGAAATTATATGAATCCAAGATTAATTAAATTTGCGGTAGAACTTCAGAATTGCGAAAAAAGTATTGAAAAGAAAAAAAGTATTAATTTTTTAAATATTAATTACAAATCCTTTATAAAAATACTAAAAAGAGAGAAAATAGCTGTTATTGCAGACGAATAAAATATTTATAAGCATTTAATCAGAAAAATATCTGCAAAATTTCTTTGCATTACTTTTTATTCTGTTAGATTGAAGGCGTTTCGTCAAATCACGCAGATGTTCAAATGCTATTTGACGCTCTGCCTCTATTACTGTTAAATTTTTAAGATGCTTATCTATGTCATTAAAAATATAGCTAATAGCATAATCATCATTACTTAAAATCTTTTTTAAATGAATTATGGACTTATTTAACGTTAAGCTTCCAAAAGATTTGTTATTCATAATAATTCTTTCTATAAATATCTTTTTAACATATATAAGAAAAAAATACAAAAAAATTGTCTTTTATGTTAAATTGCATTAAGATATTTGAAAAAATTTTATAAATATTTAATGATAATGCTATTAAAATTGTAAATAAATGTTAACTTATACTTATGTAAAAATAAGTAATTTACTTTACTAAATCAAAAAAAAATTATATAATAAGAAAGTTATTAATGTTTCGGCTAGTGTAAATATTGCAAGTTCTTAAATCTTACATTTAAACTTGCATTTTTTTTATGAATTTATCCGATTTTCAATTTTTAAGCCATGAGAAAATTGATTAAGATTTTCTACAGTCATATATAAAATTCTGTGAACAGCCTCTTTTGTATCATAAGCAATATGAGGAGTAGCCAAAACATTATCTAAATTTAAAAGTTTACCATTAATTAATGAAGTTCTTAAATTATTCAAATTTAAGTTATCCCCCGGTCGTTTATTTGATATAGTTTCTTCAAACTCAAGCACATCAAGAGCCGCATAACCAATCTTATTATCTATTAAAGCGTCATATAAAGCTTCCGTATCAATCAATTCACCTCTTGCAGTATTTACTATTACCACTGTATCTTTCATTAAATTCAAAGTATCCTTATTAATTAAATGATAAGTTTTAGTAGTTAAAGGAGCGTGAAGCATTATAATATCAGATAATTTACATAATGTTTCTAAATCTACATAAGAAATATTATATTTAGAAATAAGTTCTTCATTTTTGTTAACATCATAACATAAAATATTCATAGAAAAACCGCTGGCAATTTTTACTGATTTAGAGCCAATTGAACCAATACCAACAATTCCTATTGTTTTTCCAAAAAGTTCCATACCAAATGTTTCAGGGTACATTTCGCCTTGCTGCAACTTATGAGCTGCAAAAGAAATTTTTCTTACAATATTAAGAAGAATGCCGAATGAAAACTCTGCAACGGTATAATCCCCATAATGGGGAGTATTTGCGACAATTATATTTTTTTCTTTGCAATAGTCAGTATCAATATGACTATATCCTACCGACCTTGTTAATATTAATTTTAGATTAGGAAAATTCTTTAAAGTTTGAGCATCAACCCGAGAGCCGGTAAATACAGATATAATAGAGGCATTTTGTTCTGTTTTTGATATATGAGAATCAAAAGTCAAACTATCTTGTATAAAAGATAAATTATATCTATCTGATAATTCACTCTCTAAAAAAGTCTGTTCGTAATCTTTTATATCATAAAATACAACTGTTTCCATAGCTTCTCCTAAAATTAAGATATTATAAACTAATTAATTCAAATAATTACGTTATAGTAAATATCTTAAGTATTAATTTTAAAGGCAGTCTTTATATTTTATAAAAAATGTGATATTATAAATGTATTGTTAAAATAGATTATAGTTAGGATAATAAGTAAAATATGTCGGACGAAAACAAAAATGAACAGCAGATTATGGTTCCGGTCGATGATATGGACAAAGTATCATCAAACGACCCTAGCGTATTAGATGCTTTGGCTGTTGAATTAGCCACAATACAGCAATCTGCCAAAAAAGTTGCTATTATTGGCAGCAGAAATCTTCCTATTACTCATCAGCAAATTATAGAAGTTTTATCTTATGCATTAGTAATACAAGGAAATACGGTTATAACAAGCGGAGGTTCAAGCGGAACAAATGCTGCGGCAATTAGAGGTGCTATGAAAGCAAATCCTGATAAGTTAAGAGTTATTCTACCACAAACTATAGGACAACAACCTTCTGATGTACAAGACCAATTGATAGGCGTTCCCAATATTACAGAACATCCTGACCGTTCTATGATGACATTGGCTGATGCAAGCAGAATTTGCAACAGAGAAATAATCGATGAATGCCAGCAATTTATTTGCTTCCTTTCTCATACATCTAATACTTTACACAAAGCTTTACAGCACGCTGAGGACTCACATAAAGTTGTAACAGCTTTCTATTTAGATTAAAAGTTATTTAAACATTTATATACATCTTTAGCAGCTGCTTCTCCCATAGAGAAGCAGTTTAATTGTGTTCTGACTGCAGATTGAGCCATAAAATCAGCACTGATAATCCTTCCAACAGCATATAAATTAGAATAATCAGCTGATTTTATAGCTTCCAGTGGAATTTTATACGTATGATTTGTAAATAATAATTTATCATTTTCGTTATCTCGAGAATGAATATCTATAGGATAATTAGACGTAAAAGCTACATTATCAAAACTTTTATTATTAATAATATCCTCAGATGTTAGAGTATATTGACCTTTCACCCTTACTGACTCTCTTACCCCTAAATAATCTGATATATGAGAAATAAATGAATTCTTAAATCCGGGAAAATACTTTTTACAAAAATTATAAATTCTATAAATACGTTCTCTGCCTTGCTTTAAAGCTCCGGAATAAACAAAAGGATTTAATATATCACCATCAATTAATATTCTGGGGCAATTAAATGCAAGAGAGGCGGGCATGTTGGGTATAGAAAACACCTGAAAATAAGCTGTATCATCATCTTTTAAAATACCATCTTTGACCGCTTCATTAAAAATAGGTCTTAATGCCCAATTTTTATCTTTAGACCAAGTATAGGCGGTAGAAAGATAAATTTGGTCTTTCGAATATTCAACAGTTGTAACATTTCTGTCTAAATCAAATTTTAAGAGCCAATCAGCAAAGGTAGAAATATCTATATTAGATAATATAAACCTTAATGTTGGCTGCTGAACTTGCTCATTTTTATTTTGAAACTTACAATTTAACAATCTAAAAATTTCTGCATTCGATGTAGCGTCGACAATATAATCCGTTTCGATATGTAATGATAACATTTTATGTAATAAAGAAACAGAAAAGTTCTTAGAATAAGAGATTTTTGAAGGATAAACTGAAAACAATACATCACAATTGACATCTGAAAGCATTTTATCAAAGACAATCTTTAAAATTTCTGGATTAAACCAGTATCTATTGCCGTCGGAATAGGTATGCTGGGCATTATATTTTTTAGCATAATCAATAAGTGCGGAAACAAACTCCTGATTAATACCGGAAGTATCCAAATTCATACAGGGAACAACAAGCCCTTGCGTAATTGCACCTCCCAACACATCAGACTTTTCAACAAGTAAAGTTTTGATACCATATTTAGAAGCAATATATGCTGCCGCAATACCTGATGTGCCACCGCCAAAAACTACTAATGAATAATTCATATCATACCTCTTTATTTATTTTATTATTATAAAATATATTTTCAATAATTTAATTTTTAATAAAATATTAATTCTATAAGATATATACTTATAAAATTTTATTTCGATACGTTATGTAGCTATAATATTTTTGGATTTATTAATAAAATATTTTAATATAGTTATAGTTTTATACTCTAGATTTAAGCATTTTATTTATATGAATTTCATATAGAGTTTGGAGCATTGTTTGTTTCTCAATAGGAATATTACTCTTTTTACGTAAATTTTAATTTAATATGATTAGCTAAATAGATAATATCAAGAGGAAAATTTCATAAAAGAAGTACGTGATTGCCTGCCTGAAAGTTTCATATCAATATTTCGATTATTAATTATATCAGTATCGGAAGCGTTTAAAAATTTATCCCTATAAACAACACCACTTGTAGTTTTAATAATTTGATAATCGAAATCTGAAAGAGGATTAGAAATATTATTAATATTTAATGATGCTATAGTTCCACATTCATTATAATCAATAAAAGTTTTACCAACATGAAAACCAAGCTCTAATAATGCACTTCTAAATGGTGTGGATTTTGAATATGAAACAATTACTGAATTATCATGAATTAATTTTTTAATTTGAGCCAAAAAATCAATTGTCCATAAAGCAGGAGATTTTTGAGGTGAAAATGCATCAAGAAATACAACATCATATACATTATTTAAAAGCTGAATAGATTTTCTCGAATCACCATTAAAATAGTTAATTTTATGTTTGGCGTATTTATTGGTATTATCATAGTATAAATTGTTGTTCGATATATACTTATAATATATATTATGTAAGAAGCCTTGTTGATTTATGTCAGGTAATAAAATATACCCGGAAGAAAATAAATAGGTCATAAAATCGATTATGAATTTATCAAAAAAAGTATTTAATTTTTCAAAACAGATATATTTTAAAACCTCTTTGTAAACCTCTAAATCCTTAAAATTTTTAAATATTTGCTCTAACATAAATATTTTTAATTCATTATCATTAATTAAATCAGAAATCAGAGGAGATATTAATATATATTCGGGGTTTAATTCTAATGCATCTATTTCTATTGAATGATTAGCACCTAAATTTACTAATGCAGATTTTGTATTATAACCAATACCGTAACATATATCTAAAATTTTAATTTCAAAATTAAAATTCAAGTTTTTTATCGGATGAATAAATTTTTCATTAGCCTCTTTTAATGCACCAGTTTTTGAATGAAAAATATCTTTATATACATCACTGTATAATCCTATCGATTTATCATCCGTTTCTATAAATTTTATATTTTTAAATAAATTTTTGTCCATAAATATTATCGGTATATTGTGGTACGATATATATTCATAATATTTTATAGTTCATCTAAATATTATAAGTATATATCTATTCGTTATTTAATTCTGTAAAAATAATTTTTTTAATAATAATATTTTTTTTATAAAAAAACTAATTATACACATAATTTTATATTTAGCAGGTTTAAGAAATTAAATATGGAAACTAATATAAGATTGGAGGTCATTATGAATATAAATCCGATTAAAATATTAATAGTAGAAGACCATAAACTTATCAGGGTGGGAATAAAGACTATATTTGAAGAAAATAATGAATTTGAAGTAATAGCTGAAGCCGAAAATGGCAGAGATGCGATAAATAAAGCCAAAACACTGGTTCCGGACATCATTTTACTTGATTTAGGATTGCCTGATATGTCTGGAATTAAAGTAATTAAAGCACTTTACGAAGAAAATATACCATCTAAAATAATAATTTTATCATCTCATGATAATATGGATGAAATATCAAATTCTTTATCAGCGGGCGTTTACGCTTATGTTATAAAAGATATTTGTTCAGATATGTTGTTAAATGTGGTAAAAAGTGTTCATAAGGGTGCTATGTGGCTAGACCCAAAGATTGTACCTTCATTAAGAAATAAATCGGAACAGGTTATTCCAAAGCAAAAAGGTTCAAGAGCAGTATTTAGAAGTACACACGCTAATCTCACAGAAAGGGAGTATGAAGTCTTAAAACTTGTCGTTGACGGAAAATCGAACAGCGATATTGCTAATTTACTTTGTATAAGCGAACATACCGCAAAAGCTCACGTATGCAATATAATACAAAAACTTGTTGTTGATGACAGAACACAAGCCGCTGTTAAAGCATTGAGAGAAGGTATTGTTTAATATTGATTTATTATTTAAAGTAACAAATTATTAATATTATTAAAAAAAATAACAAAAAATATTATAATCAGACTTATAATATCCGGAACAGGAGGTATTATGCCTGATATAGTTACAGAACAAAGAAAAATTAATATTAATGAATTACCTGTTGAATTACCTGATTTCGCTAATTCCTATGAACCAAAAGACTCACTTATAAAGAAGTGGATTACTAATTGGATAATTTCATCGATAGAAAAAAAGAAAATTAAAGAAAATGATATTCTTCCAAAGAAATCAGAAATTTCAAACTATCTCGGCGTAAGTGTCGGCACTGTTCAAAATGCAATAAGATATATCGAAGATACCGGACTTGTTAAATCAAAGCAAAAACTTGGTACTATGATTGCTTCAGTTTCAAATCCGATATCCACGCATATAAAATTAACCTCAAAACGTGATATAGCAATTCTTGCATTGAAAAGGTACATAATTCAAAACCGATACAAAATAGGCAGTTCACTGCCTTCTGCAAGACAAGTTGCCGAATTACTTGAAATATCACAAAATACAACAAGATTAGCTTATGAAAATCTATTATCAGCCGGAATAATAGGCTTAAATCAAAATAGAGGCAACATTACAAGCTGGTATATAAAAAAAATCCCGACACTTTCTAATGAAGAATTAAATGTCTTACAAAATTTTTCAACACAAACTCTTGTCGATAAAATTACTAATATTCTTAAAAACTATCTTTCTAAAAATTACGCTGTGGGCGATAGAATACCAACTTATGATATTCTTGCACAAAAATTAAATGTTAGTATTAAAACAATTAATGACTGCATAAATATTCTCAATAAAGAAGGAATTATACTTACAAGAAGAGGAAGATACGGAAGTATATTAGCTAAAAATCCTTTCGATAATAACCTAAACCAAAAAACCGAAATTTTTGCAAATGCAGATAAAGCTGCTTTGTACAGTTACCAAAAAACAGAAGAAAAAATTATTAATTTGATAAATCAAAATTATAATTCCGGAGATAAACTTCCCTCTATGATTGAACTTTCAAAAATGTTTGATGTAAGTTCAAACACAATTAGAAAAGCATTAATTAGTATATCAGAGGACGGATTTATAACCTTTTCCAGAGGGCGTTTTGGAGGTACTTATGTTGTTGAAAAGCCAGGAAATATCGATAAACAACAATATAAGTGGCTTTCTATAAATCCTAATTACATTTAAAATTTTATACATTATTTAAACAATCATTTAAATATATATTTACATAGTCCAAAATCAATAATGATAGTTAGTTTATTAATAAGCTACATATCCAATGTGAAATCATGCTTGAAAAATGGTACAATTATAATATAATTATTGCTCTTTAATTGTGTTACGAATAAAAGGAGGTTATCATGTCAATGGCATCTATGGAAGTTAGAAAAAGCTCTGCACCAATCACGTCAAAATTTACCGATGAATTTGAAAAGTACTTAAAGAAACAATCATTAAAAGCAACGTTTAATGGTAATGATATTGAAACATTCAGCTGGTACAAAAAGATGCTGGGCATAGGCTGCTAAATTTGGTTAGTTAAAATTTATATATATTTTTGGAGGAACATTTTGTTCCTCCTTTATAATATTATATCGCTTTTCTGAAAAAATCTGATAAAATTATATTATGAAGAAAAAAATATTCTTAACAATAATACTGTTTATATTATCTTTTTTAAGTGCTGTTGCAGCCGAAGAAAAGCTTATAATTTTAGATGCTTCATTAAGCATGAACCAACCCTTAAACGGTGTTCCTAAATATGTTGTTGCGATAAATGCAGCTAAATCACAATTGCAAAAGCTCAATCAAGAAGAACTAGTCGGATTAAGAACAATAGGTTTAACAATAGATGCTTCATTATTAACTTTCCTTACAGACCCGTCGGCACTTTGCAGAGCAACACAGCTTGTAGCACCTATCAGAAGCTATAATATAGCAAATATAGAGTCTGCATTGGATTCTATAGTTCCGCTGGGAACTACACCTTTAACCTATTCAATAGATACTGCCATAAAATATGATTTTATATCATCATCAAATACAAAACATATAATCCTCATAACTGACGGCGGGGAAAGCTGCGAAGAAAACCCTTGTTCATATATAAGAAATTTGATGCAAAGAAGAAAAGATTTAATTATAGATGTTATAGCCATTGGTGTTACAGGTGATGAATTATCTCAATTAAAATGCCTTACGGAAGCAACAAGCGGAACGATAATAACCGCAAATACTTCAAATCAGATAGAAGACGCATTTTATAGAGTATTACAGCCAACAGCAGATATACAGCCTCAAAATCAATATAATACACAAATACAACCACAAAATCAGCTTTTCAAATCTAATGATATAACATACAAAAATTACATAATAGAAACCTATGATTAATTATGACTGAATTTCTTTTAAAAAAGAAAACATTAATATTTTTTTTTATCATTACATTAATAATTAACTTTGGCATAAAAGCATACTCTTATAATAATTACAACTACTATAACATAAATTCAAACAATGAATTGACTATTAAAAGTGATGAAGAAGTCTTATTTATTCTGGATTATTCAAACTCAATGAATGGAAGAATGGGATATACTTCAAAATTAATTATAACTATAGATATATTAAGAGAAATTTTAAACAAACTCGAAAACAACATAAAAGTCGGACTAAGAATTTTTGGGTTTTCTGAAAGTTCATATATTGCAGAAAATATAGAAAGTCTGTATGAAAAAGAAATATGTTCTGCTTCTAAGCTTATTGCCCCAATAAGCACTAATAATAAAGATTACATTTTAAATTCGTTCAATAGATATACAACAAGAGGTGCTTCTCCTATAGGGTTCTCATTAAGAAATGCCGTTACAAACGACTTTTCAAAAACAGCCAAAATGAAACATATTATTTTAATTACAGATGGCGTTGAAACCTGTGGAGATAACCCTTGCGAATTCATTAAAGAGTTTATAAGAACACATCATGATTACATAATTGATGTTATCGGCATAACTATTAAAGAAAACGATTATTCTCAATTAAAATGTCTGGCAGACTACGGAAACGGCAATTATTACCCTGTTAATAACACCGATGACTTTAACAAAATATTTAATACTATTAAAATAGTTCCACCACCAGCAAAAACAATACATAAGCCTCTGACAACAGAAAAGAATTTAAGTAAATCAAACATAACTTATAAAAATTATTTGTTTGAATTTAAAGATTAATTAATATTCTCAAGATTAATGACTTTAAATACACTTTTTGGTAAAATATACAACAACGGGTGATTTTATGAAAAGAATATTAATATTTATAATTGTTTTAATTTCAGTTTTTGGCAGTTTTGCTTATGCTAAACAGAATTTTACCTATTCAACTCCTACAAATTATCAAAATAATGTAAATTCATTTGATGACAGAGAAAAAATTCTTTTTATTGTCGACTTGTCAAATAGCATGAATGAAAGAATTACGGGTAAAACAAAACTCCAAACCGCACTTTCAACTATGAAAGAAATACTTCCTATGATACCTTCTTCAACCTCTGTAGGGCTTAGGGTTTACGGTCATAGAACAGGTTTCACGCCAAAACAAAGCTGTACAGCTTCACAACTTATAGCTCCAATTCAACCAAATAACACAGCAAATATTTATTCACGCCTTAACTCAATGAAAGCTGTTGGATGGACTCCGATTACTTACTCACTAAAACAAGCGGCATATTTCGATTTTGCGGATACGCAATCAAAAAAACGTATTATTTTAATTAGTGACGGCGGTGAAAACTGCGATGAAAGCCCTTGTGACTTTGTTATAGATTTAATGAAATATCGTGATGATATCAGAATAGATGTCATTGCCCTCGCTATTGGAGATGAGCAGGCGAATAATCAACTTAAATGTGTTGCACTTGTTACATCCGGTAAGTTTTATAATGCTAATACTGCTGCTGAACTAAAAAACAGCCTGCAAGATTCTCTCAATCTTCAAAAAGAAGTTCAAGGCGTTATTCTTTCTAAATAACAGCCTAATGAAAAAACAATTTTAAAACAAAAAAGAACCGCTTAAAGCGGTTCTTTCTAATTTATATATATTTGAGTTTATACATACAAAGGAGCTAATTTAGCCTCTTGTTGCGGTATAACACCTTCTTCAATAGGTAAATATACTCTGTAATCAATAACAGGGAAGCAATTATCTATTGACTCAATTTTTTGAAGTTCTAAATCGTCAATTCTGTTTTCTTCTATCATGTCTGCAATTTTTTCAAATCTTGCAACATGCTCTTGAAATCTTTCAGTTGCATAATCTTTTGCCTGCCATGTTGTAATTAAGAAAGGCCAATCAGAACTTTGAAGTAATAAATTTTCCCTTGCAAGCTGGTTTAAAGCCCTGTGCAATAGCTTATCTTCAGGTATTTTTTCGTATTTAGAAACAATATCAATTATACGTTTTTCACAACCATGAATTATAGGCCACATCCACTCTGTTAAGTGATTTAACCAAACATAGAAATGACCGCCTTGCCCCCAAGAGCTTTCAGGTATTTGAATTGTATCAACCGGCGGATGTTTTTCTAAATATTCGCCTGCAGTCAATCTTTCGATTTCTGGAATGAAATTATTAATTTTTCTTACTACCTGTTTTATAAATTCAATACCCTCAAACCACCAGTGACCATATAATTCAGTATCAAAAGATACCATAATTAAACCTTCTTTGCCTTTTTGAGATTTATAATTTTTTAATAAATCATAAATTAATGTTGTATAATGGTCAGAATTAGAATTTACTTGATTCATGGCTAACACCGGGTCATAAAGCATTTTATCACCTAAATCAGTCTTAGGAGATGTTATTCTCCAATAATTCATACCAGACTTATCATCTTTTTTATGGAATTCACGATAACATCCGTCACCGGGATAACCGTCAGCAGCCGACCAAACCTGAAAACCAGCTCTATCATTTCTACCCATGACAGCAACTTGTGCATCAGGAAGCCAATATGCGGAATACGTATCATATCCGGTTTCTTCTCTTGCAGGAAGCGGAATATATTCAATATTACCGTATATACCAACTACTCTTCTATTACCAACCGAGTTACCGCCTTCTATAACATGTGATTCCGTAAAGAAATATTCTATATCATTATTTTGAAGAGTTACTTCGATAGCCGGACGCCACTTCTTTTTACCGTCTTTGCCCGTGAATTCATAACCTTGTCTATATGCACATTCAGGAAGCCAGCAACCTTTAGCTTTCTTACCGAAAAGCCTTTTTGTAGTATCTGAACCTACTTTAAATTGTGCATTTAAATTAGAATCAGTAGCAAGCAGTGGTGAAAAACCATGAGTAGCCCCGGAAGTTGTAATTTCAATACAACCCAAATCTTGATATTTTTTAAATGCCGAAATTAAATCTTTGTTATATTTATTAACAAAACTGTCTTTTATATGATTAAACCAGTCAAAATAATACTTTGCAAGGTATTTTAAATGTTGAGAATGTTCAACTTTTGGGTCAGGATATCTTTCTAAATCTTTGGAAACAGCAGCAATTCTTGAATCTAAGTATTCAACAAAACCGTTTTTTAAATGTTCATCATTTAATTGTTCTGCAAGAATAGGAGTAATTCCGACCGTTAATTTCGCTTTTATCCCTTCTTCTTCATATAATTCCGATATTGCATTCAATAGAGGCACGTATGTTTCAGACATACATTCATACAGATTTTCTTCACCAAACGGCCACATACCAGCTTTTCTATAATATGGAAGGTGTGAATGCAACATAAATACAAATGAACCAACTGTCATAAAATAACCTCCGATTTCTAATTTGATATTGTAGTTATAGCATAAATTTAAAAAAAATATAAGCCTATAGAACTAATTCTATAGTATTGTTTACAAAAGTTAGACTTTTTAATTTATAAGGCAATTTTTATTGTTTATATAACTTTATAAGACAAAAACAGGTAAAAAAGATGAATATATATAATCAAAGTGTAAATTTTTTAAAACCGGTACATCAAAAATTAAATGCGGCACAAACAAAAAAAATAAGTTTCCATTCAAATATTAATACGGATGTTTTTGAAAAAACAACAAAACCTTGTAATGATTATTCGTATCAAGCATTTAAGAAGTGGGCTGATAAGACAAATTTTAGTTCTAAAGCTGTAGATATAGCAGAAAAAAGCGGAAGATGTTTAGGCAAAGGCTTTGAAGGATGTGTTTATGAAATTCCTGATTGTGAAAATTGGGTTTTAAAATCTTATAATCGAACAAATTTTATAAGGCACTCGATTGACGAACCTGAATTTATTGAGCTAAAAGATATATTACCCGATTATAATATCGGGCAGCCTGTTTCAATTGTAAGAATTCCCGCCGGAAAAAACTATTCGCATCAATATTGGATATTAAAGAAACAAAAAGGCAAAACATTAGGTATTTCGATAAATATAAACTGGTATGATAAAAATTTACTTAATAAAAGTAATGTTAATCAGCATATAAATTCGCTTAAATTATTGGCAAACGCACCGCAATCAACTTATGACAAATTCGTAAAAGATATAAACCATATTTCATCTCAAGGACTTTATATAGATTGCGACAATGCTAATAATTTTTTATTTGATGAATCTGCACAAACAATCAATTTTGTTGATATTAACGATAAAAAAGATAGTACAAATCAGTTTGCGGAAGCATTATATGCAATTCTTGACGGCGAATTCGGTTCGCATTTTAACCGTTCTTACGAAGAATGCCCGCAAAAAAACGAAGTTCAGGAAATGTCAAAAACAATAATTAATAAATTTTGTAAAGCCTTGAAAGAAAACAATTTCAAATTTCGTGATTGCGGAGAATTATATGATATATTAACATCCGGTTTTTCAAATCCAAATGTAGACGGCGAAAATTATGATAAATATATTGAAATATTAAAAGAATATAACTTGTGTGAATAACTAAATTTATGCAATAATAAATATGTACATTGATAATTAAATATGGGGACGTTTTGGATTTGACGGGTGGATTGGTGTATTCAGGCTGCGGGTCTCAGAGCTGTTCTGAGTTATCAACGAGCAAACTAAATTAAATGCTAACAATAGCAATGTAATCAAAGCTGATTTCTCAAGAGCTCAAGCTCTTGCTGCGTAAACGCAGTTCAGCCGTTATGTTAGACCAGCTTGCCGTTTAACATAATGCAACGATGCAAGATGCACTTCGGTAATGAAAGTAGCCGAACTAAGTTCACTTTCAAACTGCGTATCAGTTAAAACTGCCAGGGTATATTTCAGGAAGGATTTGTGCCGTAATTTACCTTAAACAACAAAATCTACACTCGTAGATGCAGGGGTATATCCCATTCCGGACGAGAGTTCGAATCTCTCCGTCTCCATTTTAATACTTTTAGGAACTTTTATGGTCGAAATCTATGCATTAATCCTTGCTTCAGGCTCAGGAACAAGAGCCGGACTTGATATACCAAAACAATTTTATAAAATTAACGGCAAAACAATTCTGGAATATTCTATTTCTGCTTTTAATAAACATCCTTTAATCGACAAAATTATTGTTGTTTCAAATCCGGAATTTATTGATTTAACGAAATCAGCTGCAAAAGGTTTTAATAAGGTTATAAATGTAGTTCCGGGCGGGAAAACACGACAAGAAAGTGCATATAAAGGTCTTTTGCAAATTAATAATACTAATACAAAAGTATTAATCCATGATGCAGTAAGACCATTTGTTTCAGAGAAAATTATAACAGACTGCGTTAATGCACTAAAAACACATAAGGCTGTTAATGTTGCAGTTAAATCCACAGATACAATTATGCAAATAGACTCAAATAATATTATTACAAATGTTTTAGACCGCTCAACACTTATACGCTGCCAAACTCCGCAGTGTTTTGATTATTCAATTATAAAAAATGCACATGAACTTGCAATAAAAAATAAATTTACCGCTACTGATGATATAGGACTAATAATTAATTATAAATTAGCTGATGTATATGTTGTGTCGGGTTCAGAAAAAAATATTAAAATAACATATCCAATTGATTTAGAAATGGCAAAATTTTATATTTAAAAGCCTCTATGACAAATAAATTAAAACAATTATATAAAGTTTAGAAAAATACATAAAAAAATCGCAAAATTATAAATTTGCGATTTTAAATTTATAAAATATATGCTTAATTTATTTTTTACATTTATCCTCATAAGCGTTGTTACAACGATGACATGGCGGTTCTGACGAACAGAATTTATTTCTGTCTATATAATATTCCCCATACAAAGGAAATATGGTCATCCAATGGTTATTATTCCAATCTTCATCCAATATTTCTTTCACTTCTTTAGAATATTCATCAATTTTTGTTTTTATTTCATTATCGGTCAAATATGCTGCCGCATTTTTATGAGTTTCATAAGGATTAAATTTTTCATAATAATTTCTTAAAACTTCGGGTCTATCAACTATCATACAGGGTCTTAACATATTTCCGTCTTTGTATGGTATTCCTTCTCTTATTGCCTTCATAAAAGGAGAAGATAATGCTTCCGTTAGAGTACATTTTTTTACATTATGAGTAGCCAAATGTATAAATGTACAAGGTTCCACATCACCTTTAGGATTTACGTGAATATATTGCCTTCCGCCGGCTATGCAGCCCATCATTTCAGGGCCGTCGCCCCAAAAGTCTACTGTCATCATTGGTAAAGTGTTTCTGGCATTATAAACTGCTTTTAATATTTTTCTTCTCTGTTGTGCATTAGGCACCATATTTACATCAGGATTATTCCCGACAGGCACATAATGAAAATACCAGGCCCATAACACGCCCTTATCCGATAACATTTTCATATATTCATCTGATGTAACTTCTTCACAATTTAAGGCAGTTGCGGTAATAGAACAGCCAAAGAAAATACCGGCTTTTTTTAACATATCCATTTTTTGAATAACCATATCAAAACAGCCTTGCCCTCTAACCGCATCAGTATTTTCCTTTAATCCCCCCAAAGAAAACATCGGATGGACATTACCTAATTTTTTTAAAGATATAACTGTTTTCTCATTAATTAATGAGCCATTTGTAAATGTTATAAATGAGCAATCTTGAAATTCTTCGGCCAGCTCTAAAAATTCTTTTCTTATAAACGGTTCTCCTCCGACAACGGCTATAATATGTATGCCCATTTTATCTCTGGCTTCTTTAAATATTTCTCTCCATTTTTCTTTGCTTAAATCTTCTTCAACTTCATATTCGTTAGCCCAACAACCTTTGCACGCAAAATTACATTTTTTCGTAATGCTTGCCAATAATACCGTTGGAGGATAAAATCCATACTTGTTTTTAAACTCGTTTCGTTTTCTTAAATTATCACCGTAGTATCCGTTTACAAAAAAGTTTTTAATCCATTTATTTCTACAGTTAGGGTCTAATTCCGTTAATATTTTTTTCCACCAAAACAAATGAGGATGTTCTGATTTAAAAAGCCACTGCATGCGTTTTGCGTGTTTTACACCGCCTTTTGAACCGGAAATTTTTTCAAATATTTGAGCCAAAGTTATTAATTTATCTTTACTGTAATTTTTACTTAAATATTTTATAGTTTGGTCTATTATTAAATTATTTAATTTTAGCTTTATTTTATCCAATTTTCCCATAGTGTTTAATTGCCAAGCTTCTAATTCGTTTTCTAATCTCATTTTTACTCCTTTATATTAACAATCTATAATTTTATAAACTTAACTATAATTTGTATATTAGTCTGATTGCTATCAATTGTTTTATAATTTATAATCACGCTATGAAACAAGTTCTTATAGTTTTTAATCCAAATGCCGGACGTAAACAATCAACTGTTTACAAAAAAGCTGTTGTAGATTTTATTTTGAAAAATCATTGCCAATTTAGGACTATTTCTGTCTGCGATTTGAATTTAATCGATTTTTCGAATTTTGATACCGTAATTGTAATAGGTGGTGACGGAACAGTTAACAGAGTAGTTAAAGAATGCATAAATACAGATATAAATATAGGTATAATACCTTCCGGAACTGCAAATCTGTTAGCAGAAAAGCTTAATATAAAAAATAATTTAAAAACATCCCTGGAAATCATAAAAAATAGTAATACAGAAAAAATTGATGTATTGAAAATCAATGATTTATATTCAATTTTAAGAATAGGTTTTGGCTATGATTCAAATATAATTTGTAAAACGCCGCAATCACTAAAAAACAAACTTGGTTATTTTGCTTATTTACTTTCAGGTATTTTTTTTGCACTGCACCTTAAATTAAAAAACTATAAGATATCAATAGATGATAGCTGTTATGAGTTTTCCGCTTCGTGTTTTATCGTTGCAAACACTGCTAATATGTATAAAAATATTGTTACACTTTCTAAAACTTCAAATTTATGCGACGGTATATTTGAAGTATTCATATTAAAGACTGCTAACCCTCTAATTTTTTTATATGAATTTATCAAAATTATATTAAACTATAAACAAAACAATAATAATGTTTTATATTTGCAAGGTTCAAAAATAATAATAAAAAACACATCTATAACCTGTCATACTGACGGAGAAAAAATAGAAATTAAAGATGATATAACTGTTGAAGTTTTAAAAAGTGCAGTTAACATATTTACTTATAATAAATCTATAGTTCAAAAAAATAATTCCGTATTTGAAGCAAATAAGCTGAGATATTAATATTTTACCATTTTTTTATTGCAAACATTATAAGAAATACAGATGAAATAGCCTGTAGAGTTGAACATATAGGCCCTATCCAATCATTACCGGCAATTTTACGTGGAATTACAATTATATCCCCTTTTTCTATAGGACTTCTGGCTGTTATTTTTACAGCCCGCCCATTTATTCCGACTTTATATAATCTGAATTTATTGGCATTAGGAGTATATCCACCTACTTCTTTTATATAATAAGAAGCGGCTTCACCTTCTTTAAACGAGAAAGATTGTTCGTTATAAACTTCACCGATAATGCTTACATAGTCTGATACACGAGGAATATATATATCATCTCCGTCTTGAACTAAAATATTTTCCGATTCATCAATTTGAGTTAAATCATTGCTATGTATATTTAAAGCGATTTGCCCCGAATATTTAGAAGCAATATTTTGTTGATCTTCTTTTAATTTTTCGATTAATTCCATTTTACTTTTTTGATCTTCAGATGTTTGTTTATATCCGCTTGCAAGCCTTCCTTCAAGCAGTTTGATATCTCTGTCATTATTCTTATAAGCCAGAGCTGCTTGTTTTCCCTGAAGATTAGTTCTTAAATATACAATACCTCTTAACTCAGCTTCATTTGCCAATCCACCGGCTAATTCTATCATATCAGAGAGTTTTTTGCCTGAAACAAAAGTATACACACCGGGATTTTTTACAAAACCGGATATTTTAACTTTTTTAATTATTTCGTTATTTCTTAATGTTCTAAAAAAGACCTTATCATCAGGATTTAAAGCTATTGTTTTAATTTTATCCGAATTAATCATTATATCATACAGATAATACAATTTTATTGTTCCGTCAGAACTAATTATTTCAACAGCAATATTTTCGGCAGGAATTATTTTATTTTCACTTTCATCTGTTTTCTCAACTGATTTAAACTCATTTTCTTCAATGCTGCCTTTGTATGCAATAGGTTTTTCACTATCACCGTTATCTTTTGCATTTGATTCTAAAAATTGTAAATCAGTCATTACGTCATTCAATTTTAAATTATCGGTATAAGCCAGATGTTTTGGAGTATTAATACACCCATATACATCAATAAAACTTGAATTAGTATTTTTATAAATGTTTATAACATCACGAGGTTTTAAAATAGGATTTTTTTTGCCTGCAAAAAAATCTTTTAAGAAAACAGGAATAGTTTCAATTTCATTATTTTTACCAGATACACGCCTTATTACAGCTTGATTTATAAATGTTTCTTCAAGTAACTCATCTTCACTTTTGAGAACATCAGATAACCTCATACCCTCTTTAAATGCATAAGTTGAAGGATGTTTAATATTACCTTGAAGTATTACAACGTTTTCAGCTTCATTATATGAATCTCTGAATTCTATTAAATCACCGTTTTTTAATTTTGTATTTTTTGCGTCCTGCCACAACAAATCCGAAGCAATTCTTTGTTTTAGCGTATTATCAAGACTTGTTAGTATTATATCATTTGTCTGAGTACCCACAAGCAGCCCACCGGCATAATCTATAATTTTTTCAATATTTTCATCGTTTTTTATTTCGTATATACCGGGAATTTTTACACCGTTTTTTAGTGCAATAACATCACCTATTTTACCGATATATATACTGTCATTAGGCTTAATTACAGGAATTTCGCTTTTTCCTGTCATTATAATTTGATAAAGGTCAATATTTTGTTTTTTCCCGCCGCCACTGTATTGTATATTTCTTAAAGTACCTGTTTTTTTCACGCCGCCGGCAGCATTAACGGCATCAAAAACAGATGAATTACTGCTTATGGTAACACGTCCGGGGTTATTTACCTGTCCAAATACATAAGCGGAAAATTCTTGACCTGACGCAATTGTTAAACGCACTTTTAAATTTTGATATTTTTTCTGTGCTACAGAATTCGCTTCTTCCTCCAGCTCATGTAAGGATTTATTTTCGGCTTTAAACATACCGACTCCCTGAATAAAAATATTACCTTTAGAATCAACTTCAGTCTTAGTCATAGGGTTCAAAAGATTTGTTCCCGATATTGCCATTACATCAACTGAATCGCCATACAAATATACAGTTACTTTTTCTCCGATACTTAATTTATAAGAATTATCGATTTTTCCTGCTGAATTACCCGCCAATGGATTAATTCCGGTAAACATATCATAACCGACCTGTAAAAGCATTTTTCCGGAAGTTTCATTTTCTTTACCGTTAAATACACGTTCAATCGGACTAAGTTTTTGACTTATAAAATTCCCATCAGAATTTGTTTGAAAATTGTTTTCAAATGCATTTATATTATTATCATCTTGAAGGGAAGGTATATTTTTTTCTTTTTCAATTGCAACAGCAAAGCCGCTTGATTGAAAACAAAATATTATTACGAGTATAAAAGAAATAACTTTTTTCATATTAATCATTCACTTTCTGTTTATGTTATAGCTATTTGCATTAAAGACTTTATAGCCGGCCATTCAAGCTTCCATAAGCCCGATGCATCAAGTGCGTAATTTCCCACACAAGCAAGCTTGCATTCTTTGCATTTATTAACCGTATCAATATAAACAGAATTTGATATTACATCTTTTAATGACTTGTTTTTAATGTTTATGTAGGGTTTTCTATCGTAACACCTTAACATATTTCCGTCTGAATATATGACTGTGGCAATTCTCGGCCAATGACATTCGTAATAATTCTTTTTATTAATAATATAGTCAATAAAATAATCCGAATTCCTAATCGGATAACCTTGTTTTTTTAAATCTTTAATTCTAATAAAGATTTCGGAAAGCTGTTCTGTTTCAAGTTCGGTATCTTTTACATTTTTAGCTTCATCCAACATTTGATTAGATTTATTAACAGTAAAATATAATAAAATATCCACATTTTTACAATACTGTGCAACGTCTTTTATTTGATTAAAATCCGTTTGAGAAGAAACAGTGCAACACACATATATTCTCATTTTAGGGAAATGCAGTTTATGATATTCAATGCCTGACATAACTCTGGCACATATTCCGTCTAGATGTCTGATTTTATCGTGTGCTTGCCCAATAGCATCTAAAGAAACGAACACTAAATCTGTATATTTTGCAAAATCTGAATTCTGTTCTAAGAACCAACCGTTCGTAGCTAGTTTGGTATATAAACCGGCTTTTTGTGAGGCTCTTGTTATTTCTGCGATATCTTGCCTTAACAAAGGTTCTCCACCCCAAAATATACTATCCATATAACCTATTTTTCCGGCTTCTTCTATTAATCTGATAATTTCCTCTTTGGGTAAATCATCAGTCCCTTTTTTATGTTTCCAAAAACAAAAATCGCAATCACAATTACATTTACTGGTTACCATTAATGAAAAACATAACGGTTTCGGTGTTTTAGACAGCCGGCTCTGAATACATTCAAAAGCTCCTCCAGCCAAATTTCTGTAGTATTTTAATCTTTCAAAAGACATATTATTACGTGATTTAAGCACAATTCATTCCCCTCCTGATTGACTTTTAAATCTCAATATAAATATTATTAGTAAGTTATTGATAAATTTAAATTATGCAGATATCCTAAGTAATCAGGAGATATTTAATTATTGCTTTAAATCACATTCATCACCATGTGCATAAATAATTCCTATTGCCTGAAGATAAGAATAAACTATGGTAGAACCGGAATATTTCATGCCCCGTTTTTTTAAATCGCTCGAAATTTTATCCGATAACGGAGATGTTGTTCTTAGCGTATATTTTTCCTTTATAATTTTATTTTGAGTAAAACTCCATATATAGTTATCAAACGATTTAAACTCTTTTTGTATAGCTTTAAATATTTTGCTGTTGCTGATACTGGCATGTATTTTTAGTTTATTTCGAATAATATTTTTATTATTTAAAAGCTCTTGTATTTTGTTTTCGTCGTAATTTACAATTTTATCAATATCAAAATTATCAAATGCTTTTCTAAAATCTTCACGTTTATTTAAAACACATTCCCACGATAAACCCGCCTGAAAACTTTCGAGTATAAAAAGTTCGTAAAGCATTTTATCATCATGAACGGGGTTCCCCCATTCTTCATCGTGATATTTAATATATATCGGATTTTTTAAATTAACCCATTTACATCTTTTCATTAAAATTTCTCTTTAGTTTTGTATATATTTATTAACTTTTTAATTCAAATTGTAAAAATTTTGTATTGATGAGTTTTATTGATTCTGTAGTTTAGTATATGGTAAAGTGTATGAATATTCAACCGTTAAAGTTAATATCACCGTTTAACAGTATTAAATCATACCCCGCAGCAAGACAAAATGTTGTTTTTAATTCCCAACAATATGACACTATATCTTTTAAAGGAAGTAAGCCCTATGATTATAAAACAACATTTTCGTATATGGCTTCGGAAATTTTAAAAGAAAAGCAAAAAAGTAATACAAATACTCAACCAAAAAATATAGATAATGCCGTTAAATCAATAGTTGGAGAATATAAAGCTCCAAATGAAAATTATTATAAATATTCAAAATCGTTTATAGACAAAAATACATTTCCATCATTTTATAACGAAAGTTTAAAAGAAAATATTACGGAAAGTATTAATGAATCAAGAGATATGGTATTTAGTCAGTGGAGAGATACTTTAACAGGTAAAAATCCGGATACAATCGCTCATCCCATCGAAAAGAAATTAGAAGACCCCGTTACAAGATTTATTATCTGGGAAGGGATTAATTACGGAGTAACTGAAGAAAATAGACATATACCTTCACCGTTAAATCTTGATGTATTGGATAGAACAATTGATTATTTTCAAAATAATATAACCCCAAAAGAGCGTGGTTTAAAAGCTCAAAGTATTAAATATTTTTCAAAAGTATATAATTCAATGCTGATTGATGATATATTAACCAAAATAATAAAACATCCCGCATATTCCAATTATAATATATATAATGCGGAGGCAAAAGAAATCGATAAATCTAAAATAGGTTCGGTTGAAGAATTGGATGATATCTGGATAAAATTACCGCCGTTAAAAAGAGCAAAAACGAGTGAGTGTGAATCAATATATGCTTTAGAGGTATTAAGCCACGAAAATTGGTGTACAAAAACAAGAGAAAATAAAGCAAGAGCGGCACTGGAATCGGGTAATTTTTATATATATCTTTCAAAAAATCCGTTTAATTCCGAATATGATATAAGAACACCTGAAATTGCAATGACCTGTTCTAACGGCAAAATAGAAAGAATACAGGGACAATTAAATAACGGAGTAATACCTGATGATAAGTTTGACCTTGTTTTAAAATTCCTGCTCGAACATAATTATATTCAATACGGGAATAACGGTAATTTAAAAAATATTCAATTAATTGCCGACTATAATGCCGAAGGCCCTCAATCTTATTTGCAGGTTTTAATTGCAAATTCAAAACAGAATTTTAATCCGAATTTTACATCTGATGATACGGAAGCCGTATTTAAAAAATTATTCTCCAACAAGGTTGCGGGAAATGATGAAAACGGTTTGATACTAAAATCGTATGATTCAAAAGCTCATATATCAAAAGACGTTTCAATTCCGGTCAGTATGCTCGGGTTTGATGAAGATGCCCTGTTATCTGTCGTATCTGTTATACAAAAGAATTTTGATATGCGAAATATGGCAGTCAAATCTTTTCCAAAAAATCTTAAATCCGTCGGAGGTAAAATCATCTGCACAAAAGAACAGTATGAAAAGTATAAGGATGATATAATCAGAATAACGGATACTACGTATGCAAACAGGATTATAATTCGTGAAAAAGATGTGTAACAATGAATAAAAACAAAAAAGATGATAATTATGAATATACAGTCAGTAGGATTACATAAGTATGAAAATAGTACAAATAAACGGTTAAGAAAAACAGAACGAAAGAACTCACAAGTTTCTTTCGGCTCGGACAGTAAGAATGAAAAATACAGTTTTCATTTTTATCCTTCTTCCGTAAATCAGGTAAAATTGCCGGGATACATACCTGATGACGTTAAAATTAATGAAGTCAAAATGGTTAATATGGCAAGACAAAAACGGGAATATGATTGGCAATATTACATTGATAACAATTATGGGAATAATAACAAAATAAAATTTTGGAGAATGTTATCATCCGGGATTGCTCCCGATAACAGACAAATACCTCCCCCTGTAAGCATTGAAGCATTAAATGAAACAATCGATAAAATTGATAAATTATCGGAAAAGGAATGTTTGGAAATTTATAATTCAAATCTTATAAAAATTTCGTTAAATGAGATACAAAATCAGGATAAATTTAAAAAGACATTGTTGTTTGATAAAGACGGTAATTTGTTGAATAAATCCGATAAAACTACGATAAATCAATCAACTGCCTTTTGGATAAAAATCCCCTCACAGAAAAAAGACAGTATAAATTATGACGATAATGTTTTGAATGTCGAACGATTAAGCAACCCGAACTGGTGCACACGTTCAAAAGATAATAAAGCAAAGGAAGTATTACAAGACGGTGATTTTTACATATTCGTGGAAAAAAAGAAAGACCGTTGGGTTTCTAAGCTTGCAATGACAACATATTTAGGAAAAATAAAACAAATTCAGGGTAGTGCAAACGATAACCTTATTCCTCTGCAATATTTATTAACCATAAAAAACTTTTTGTTAAACAATAACTATATTGCAGAAACTAAGGACGGAAAAATTAAGAATATAGGCTGTTCTACGGGGTTTACCTCAGACGGCCCCGCCGCATACACCCAGCTTTTAATCTCGGAATTCTTAACGGATTTTAATGTTTAATTTATTTGTTTTAAAGGAATATTGATTGTATTTTTATAAACAATGAAGTAATAATAACCGTTAAAATTCCCGAAATTACCAATGCAACCGTACTCATAACAATTTGTTTTTTATTTCCCTTTTCAATGCATTTTGAAGTGCCTATTACATGGCTTGCACATCCGATTGCTAAACCTATTGCGGTATTGTTTCTTACTTTGAGGAATTTTAGTATTTTATGACCGAATATTGCACCAAATATTCCCGTTAATACAACAGTGCAGGCGGTTAATTCGGGTATTCCGTTCATATTCTTTGATATTTCAATAGCAATAGGTGCCGTAACTGATTTAGGAAGCATAGAAATCAATATTTGATTATCGCAATGATATATTTCACCTATAATATAGGTAATTAAAAGAGCAAAGACGGTTGAAACAATAAACGAACAATAAATTATTCTTTTATTCTTTTTTAATATATCAATGTTTTCATAAAGAGGATAACCTAAAGCAACGGTTGCGGGAATAAGTAAAAAAGTTAAAAATGACGCACTTTGTTCATAAGTTTGGTAAGTTATATGAAAATATTTGAGAATAAATATTATTGCAAGACCCGATATCAAAACGGGTGAAATTTCCTTTAAATAAGGAATTTTGTTATATTTTTTAATAACGTAAAACATAATGACCGTTAATATTAAGCCTGAATAATTAATCATTTTTTTAAATTTCTAATCCTAATCAATTTAAACATTTTTATTCCATACTCGGTTAACAGCCCAGATACGGCGATTGTTAAAGCTGTTGCAGCCGTTACGGTTAAAAATATTACACACCAATTGCTTATTAATAAAGATTTATAAACCATAAGCCCTACAATAAAAGGAACAAACAGTAACGGCATAATATTAAGAAAAAATTTCGAAGTTAATTCAACCCATTCTTTTTTTATAATTTTGAAATTCAGTAAAATAACAAATAATATCATTGCCAAAATTGCGGGCGGGAATTGAATACCGGTGAATTTAACCGCATAAAAGCAAAAATAATATAAAAGAAATATTATAAATAAACCCGATAAAAAATTAATAATACTTTTTAACATACCCTTATATATAAAATATTCTAAAGAAAAAACGGAGAAGCAGGGATTCGAACCCTGGGTGCAGATTACTCCACACAACACCTTAGCAGGGTGCCGCCTTAAACCTACTCGGCCACTTCTCCAAAGCTTTCTTTATAATAACATAAAATAACTTTTTAATTCAAGCAAAATTTAATAGCAAATTTATTTTTTATGATGTTTCTGGTTATTGTGTACAATTTATTGAGGATATACAGTGAAAGTTTCATTTAACAATTCATACAGACCGTCTTTTGGTTATGATAAAAAATTAAATAAAGAATTAGTAGAAAAATTAAAATCATACCCGGATAAAGATTGGGCAAAAACATTAACAAGCATGAATAGAGTCTGCAATAATCTTGAAAAGAACTTAACTAAATCAGAAAAAATATCTTCTTCTGAATCAAAATTTCAAGAATATTTAGATTTATTTTTAACACAAAAACAAATGCTCGCAGGTTTCATTGCAATTACGTTTGAAGATTTATTCTTTGCCGATAAAGAATTTGACCACTATCAGGATGAATTTATTAAACGTGGTGCAAAACAAGACGATTGGAGAATTGATGTTTGCAATTATTTAGATGAATGGTGCGAACTTAATCACAGCAAAGTTCAAAATAACGAAACACAACCTACTCAAGTAATATATGTTAATCCGGATGAAGATGAAATTGATTACGAAACAGATGAAAATACTTCATTCATTACAACAAACGGGCCTGCTCCTTCAGAAAGACAACTTAATTCTACGGATGGCTCTAATTTGCGTAAAAATTCTCTGCTTGAAGAATTTATACCAAAATCTTCATCACCTAAAGGATTTTCAGATGTCGCCGGCATGGAAAAAGTAAAAAAAGATTTAGAAAACTCAATAGTAAAAATGATTAATAATCCAGAACAGGCACAACAGGATTTTGAAGAATACGGTAAAGAAATGCCAAGAGCAATTCTTTTATACGGCCCGCCAGGATGCGGTAAAACTTATATATCAGAAGCACTATCGGCAGAAATTAATACACCATTATATATGTTTAGCATAGGCAAGGCAGGTTCTTCTTATGTTAATGCGACTTCTAAAAATATAAAATCAGCATTTGATGAAGCAATATCGATTGCAAATAAGACAAAAAAGCCGGTTTTGGTATTTATGGATGAAATAGATTCTATCGGATTTGACAGAAATGATAAAACCTGGCCCGAAGATATAAAACAAGTGGCTACGTTGCTTCAATCCATGGATAAAGCGGAAGATTCGGGAGTAATAATTTTAGCGGCAACAAACAAATATCAGTTGTTAGACCCTGCCGTTAAACGCAGATTTACAACTAAAACTTTTGTTGATGTTCCTGATGACAAAGCCAGAATTGCCTTACTTAAACACCGGCTTTCGTCTGTTAAAAAAGGTCAAAATCTAGCCGAAAATCAAGACTCTTTAAGCAAAATTTCAAAACAGCTTGACGGATTTTCAAATGATTCAATTTGCAAAATTACATATAATGCTTCAATGAATGCACTTGAACGTGACAGAGCTGAAATTGATATTCAAGACTTTGAAAAAGCTATAGAAGAAACAACAGAAGAAAAACCGGACAGAATAGATTATTCTGAAAAAAACAGACCTAAAGAAATTAAAGGTTTTAAACTATAAAAAATTTACGAAATTAAATAATTTACAAGATTTCAAGTCTAAACTAACGGCATATATCAATATAATGCCAAAATTGATTTATACCTGTAAATGCTTCTTTATAGATAACAGACTTCCGCTTGCACTAAAGAATATTGCCATTACAAATAATATCAATACAACAATATTAATAGCAAATTCAGGCGGTTGTACATTAAAGAATACGTGAAGTCTGTATAAACCGTTCTGTACAGTATTTAGCGGTAATAAAGATATAATTGCACCTAAAAAACCATAAATAGCACCTTGTAAAATCAAAGGAATTTTTATATACCAGTTGCTTACTCCCATTAACCGCATAATTTCAATTTCTTCTTTTCGGGATTGAATAACAAGCTGGATAGTACAGTTTATTATTATAATTGTTAACAATGCTACAATAATTAATACAAATATTGTCACAGTATTAAACACATTCGTAATTGTTTGAAGCTTCTTCCCCATTTCCTGAGCATAAGACATATTTTCTATACCTGAAACTTTTTTTAAATTTTCACAAACATTTGCAATATTATCAGGATTATCAACTGTAACATGCAAAGTATCAGGTAAAGGATTTTCCATGCCTGAAACATCCATATCTTTATTCATATCTTCCCAGGCTTTTTCTTTAGTAACAATCGATATCTTTTTAACGTGTTCGATTTCACGCAATCTGGAAGCCATATATTCAGGCTCTATTCCTGGTTTTAAATAAACTGATATTTCAAAAGCGTCACCCAATTTATCAACAAAACTGCTCAAAGAGAAACTTGTTCTGAATAAAGCACCGAATATTGATAAAATAGCAGCCATAGCAGCCACAATAGCTATATTAATTAAACCTGTACGATGAATACCGTATATCGTTTCCATAGCAATTCTGTACATAATACGTACAGACGACAAATGACGCTGCGGAATATGTTTTTTTACTTGTTCTTTAATAATACTTTTTTTACTCATAAGTACCTGCCCGGACATCTCTGACTATTTGTCCTTGCTCCATTGTAATTACTCTTTTTCTAAAATAGTTTACTATTTCTTTATCATGAGTAGATATAATAACAGTTATCCCTTTTTCATTAATTTGTTCAAGAATTTGCATAATTTCCAAAGAATTTTTAGGGTCTAAATTTCCGGTAGGCTCATCAGCAATTAAAAGCGGAGGGCCATTAACAATTGCTCTCGCTATGCTTACTCTTTGTTGTTCACCGCCTGATAGTTCACAAGGTTTAGCATTCATTTTATTACTTAATCCAACAACTTTTAAAGCACCCATTACACGCTCTTGAATTTCCTTAGAACGCATTCCGAGTGTCCTTATAACAAAAGCTATATTATCATATACACTTATGTTTTGAAGTAATTTGTAATCTTGAAACACTATTCCCATACATCTTCTTATATTAGGAACTCTGTCATTCGGAAGTTTTGCAATGTTAATATTTCCAATCATAACTGTTCCCGAAGTCGGAATTTCTTCTCTATATAATAACTTCATTAAAGTAGACTTTCCTGCACCGGATGAACCTGTTAAAAAAACAAACTCACTGGACATTATATCTAAATTAATATTATACAATGCGTATATGTCTTTATATTGTTTATAAACATTTCTAAGCTGAATCATTTAAGTAATCCTGTTATTCTTTTTACAAGCATATCAGCGTTTAAACCATAATAAGCCATTAACTCTTTTGCTTTTCCGCTTTGCCCGAATTCATCATTTATCCCTATTCTCGTTACTTTAACGGGATAATCCCCGCTTAATACTTCACATACAGCAGAGCCAAGCCCGCCAATTATCGAATGATTTTCTATTGTTATTACATTCTTAGTTTTTTTTGCTGAATTTATAATAGTATCTTTGTCTATCGGTTTTACAACGGGGACATTAATTACCTCGGCATTTATCCCGATATCTGATAATATTTTAGCACAATCTAATGTTTCTACCAACGTTTCACCATTAGTGACCAGTGAAACATCACTTCCCAGCCTCATAACATTTGCTTTTTTATAATCAAACTTATATGACTCATCAAAAATATCGGGTAAACTCGTTCTGGCTATTCTTATATACACAGGGCCGTAATGATTTGCCGCAAATTTTATTGCTTCTTCTGTTTCTTTTGCATCAGCAGGAATAATAACGGTCATATTGGGAATAAGCCTCATTAAAGCGATATCTTCAAGAGATTGATGACTTGCACCGTCCTCTCCAACAGTAATTCCACCATGAGTAGCCGCAATTTTCACATTCAAATTACTGTAACATATTGTATTTCTAATTTGTTCCCATGCTCTACCGGTTGCGAACATTGCAAATGTAGATACAAAAGGGATTTTCCCGCAGCAAGCAAGACCTGCGGCGGTTGTCATTAAATCCTGTTCTGCTATCCCTACATTAAAAAACCTATCGGGGAACTCTTTTGCAAAAACCTGGGTTTGAGTTGAACAAGATAAATCCGCATCCAAAACAACAATATTTTTATTAATACCGCCTAGTACTGCTAAAGTTTTACCGTAAACACTTCTGACTGATTTACATTCTCTTGCCATAATTACCCCTATTTTAATTCTTCAAGTGCTTGTTTAAGCTGTTCATCATTTGGTGCTTTACCATGCCAGCCGGCATTATTTTCCATAAATGATACCCCCTTGCCTTTTATGGTATTTGCAATAATAACAAACGGCTTATCTGAATTTTTGGCTTTTTGTAAAGAATAATAAATTTCTTCAATGTTATGCCCGTCGATTTCTAACGCATTCCAACCGAATGCTTCAAATTTTAATCTGATATCACCTATCGATTTTATATCTTCCGTAGAACCGTCTATTTGAAGCTTATTTCTGTCAACTATCGCAATTAAATTATTAAGTTTGTTATGAGATGCATTCATCGCAGCTTCCCAAACGTTGCCTTCTTCAAGTTCACCATCACCCATAAGAACAAAAACTTTAGACTCAATTTTATCAAGTTTCAAACCGAGTGCGATTCCGCAAGAAATTGATAAGCCCTGTCCCAAAGAACCGGTTGAAACTTCAATCCCTTCTAGCTTTGTATTACAAGGATGCCCTTGCAGTCTTGAACCTAATTGCCTGAAAGTCATTAATTCTTCTTCTTTAAAATATCCGCACTGAGCAAGCACAGCATACAATGCCGCAGAAGCATGACCTTTTGAGAGGATAAACCTGTCCCGATTATTAAAATTCACATCTTTATCCCACCGGGGATAATGCTTCATACAATAATTAAACAAAACATTAAGTATCTCAATACACGAAAGAGAACCGCCGGGATGTCCCGACTGAGCCTTATGTATCATCATTAAAACATTTCTTCTCAATTGTTTTGAAACATTTTTAATCTCTTTAATATCAGGTTCAGATATTTTATTTATCATGTTTTCCTCTTAAATTGATTACTTTTTTTGTATCGCTTCTATTATAATCTTAAATAAGTATATGGGCAAAGTTTTATATACCCTTTTTATTCGTTTAGGCTGAGTAATTGTTCTGTAAAACCATTCACAGCCGATTGCTCGGAAAAATTTCGGTGCTCTTTCAACTTTTCCTGCCCATACATCAAAAGCACCTCCTATTCCAATATATACTGCATCGGGATATTTTTCCATGCACCTTTTGATAAATAATTCTTGTTTTGGAACTCCCAGAGCTACCGCAATAAATCTTGCCCCTGAATTTTTTAAATTTTCAATTATTTTATCTTCTTGCTCTCCGGAGAAATAACCGTTTTGAATATATGATATTTTTAGATTTTTAAACTCATTGTTTAAATTAATACAAGCCTTTTGTATAACATCTTCTTCCGCACCTATAAGTGCTATGGAATAATTATTTTTATCACATTCAGCTATTATCCGTTTAGCAAAATCGATACCTGGAATTTGCTCTTGATTTATTCCTTTTAATTTCAATGCAAGCTTTATTCCAGCACTTTCAGGAATGACTAATTCTGAATTGTGTATTAATTGAGATAACTCCTGATTTTTATTTGCAGTTTCTATTATTTCCGGATTAATCGTTATAATATGCAGTTTGTTACGAAGTTCAATAGCCTTTTTTGTCTTTTCTACGGCTTCATCAAAAGTTAATAAATCGATAAAATACCCTAATATTTGTTTTCTTGCTGCTTCCATATTCTGTTTACACTATACTTAAATTCTCGGACAATTTTTGTTTTAGTTCATTAGCAGAATCTTCATACCCCACCCTATCCATTAAAGCGTAAGTATAGTTTTTTGATTGTTCAACTCCCGGCTGATTAAATGCATTTATATTGTACAAAGCTCCGGTTATTGCTGTTTGTACTTCAAACATATACAACAATTGCCCCAAATAATACGGCGTAATACGGGGTATTGTTATTGTTACATTTGGTCTTTTATAATCAATAAGCGATGCCATTGTTGAATCAGCTTCTGCTTGATATAGTTTATTTATTGTTTTTCCACCCAAATAACTAATTCCGGTATATTCAAAAATTTTAGGTATTTCTATCGTTGTATCAAACTCTTTAACTCTTAAGAAATTTATTATTTTATCATTCGGCCCTTCATTATACAACTGTATTTGAGAGTGCTGGTCAGTTACACCGATAGATTTAACCGGGGTCTGCCCCGTATGAACAATATTATTATTTTTATCTCGTTCTTTTCCCAACGATTCTGCCCACAGCTGACAATACCAATCAGCAACAAATCTTAATCTGTTTGAATAAGGCATCATAACTGAAATAGATTTATTTTTCTTTGTATTCATCAAATAATGGATTAGTGCATTTTGAGCAGCAATATTATAATTAATATCCGTATTTTTAAGAGCCAAATCCATATCTTTTATGCCCTGCGTTATTTCCTCTATATTTATACCTACAAGAGCAAACGGCAAAAGACCAACTGCAGAAAAAACAGAAAAACGACCACCTACATCATCAGGAATATAAAAAGTCTTATAGCCTTCCTGATCGGATAACTGTTTTAATATACCCATATTTATATCTGTAGTAGCTATTACATTTTTTCTGTAATCATCACCCAATTCACTTTCAAGCAAATCTTTTAAGACCATATATTGTGCCATAACTTCAGCAGTTGAACCTGATTTTGTAATAACATTTATTAAAGTCTTTTTTAGATTAACTATTTTAAGCAAAGATGACATTTGATCGGGATCAATATTATCAAGAAAGAATATTCTAGGGTAATTATTTCTCTGCTCCTTAGTCAAAAAATTCCAGTATGGAGGCAAAAGTGCTTCACATACGGCTTTTCCACCGAGAGCCGAGCCGCCTAAACCAAGAATAATTATGTCATCAAACCTGTTTTCAACCATAGCGGCATATTCTTTAACATACCATATAGTTTCTTCGTTATAGCCTAAATTCATCCATTGTAAATTTTGCCCGGGTTTATCTTTATTAGAATTCAAATCAGCAATTATTTGACGAATTTTATCACTGTAATTATCAAATTCTTCTTGGATATTCAACCCGTTTTCTTCACCGATTACTTCTTTTCTAATGTTTCGATAGTTTAATTCTATCATCTAATCCTCACAACTTTTGCTACTTACAAATCCACCATACTGATTATTTTACATGCTAAAAAAAAATTTTTAATCAATTATAAAGTTTTCTGTTACAAATTTTTGATGTAAAATTGTACTATGAAAGAGTTTGATTTTTTAAAAATTATATCCGAAAAACTTACCGATTCATCATTAATTGGTGATGATTGTGCATATTTAGAAGATTTTGACTTATTTATAACGCAGGATACTTTGGTCGAAAATGTTCATTTTTCATTATATACAACAAGCCCGTATCTTTTGGGCCGTAAATCCGTTAGCGTAAATTTGAGCGATTTAGCCGCAGCTCTTGCAGCACCAAAGTTTATAACTGTTTCATTATCTGTTCCTTCACATATAAATAATGATTTTGTGAGTGAATTATACAGAGGCATTAATGATGTTTGTAATCAATACGGTGTAAAAGTTGCAGGTGGGGATATCACAGGTAGTGATAACGTTATCATTTCAATTACAGCAATAGGAAAAAGACAATCACTATTTTTTGCTTCAAGAAAATATGCTAAAAAAGGCGATTTAATCGTTGTAACTGGTAATTTCGGGAAAAGTGCAGCCGGATTATATGCTCTATCCGAATTTTTATATTGTGAAGAAGATATTATTTCCAGCCACGTAAATCCTCACCCAAGAATTTCAGAAGCAAATAAAATCGCAAATCTTACCGACTGCGACATCGCCGTAACTGATACATCCGACGGACTTGCAGATTCTTTATACAAAATAGCTGTAAGCAGTAAACATTCCTTAAGAATTGATTTTGATAAAGTTCCGGTATCTCAAAACGTCATCGATTTTGCAAATAGAAATAATATTGATTATAAAAATTTTGTAAAATGGGGCGGCGAAGATTACGAGCTTTTATTTTGCATGCCCGAAAATTTATATTCAAAATTAAACACAAATGAATTTATTTGCATAGGAGAAGTTCAGAACAAAGATAATTCACCCTCTGTAATAATCGAATATGCAAATAGTCACGAAAGAATTACACAAGAAATTTTTGAAGCCAAAACATTTAATCATTTTAAGTAAAAATAAATAAATAAAAACGCAAAAAAATTTATTTTTACTTTTTAGACCGAATACAATACATAACACGGAACTATTTATGAATATTTTATCTTCTTACAATTCGGCTTCAAATAACGGAATATATAACACACAAAACAACATACAACCTTCAATCAACAATAAAACGGATATAAATAAAAATACAAAAACATCAATATTTTATGTAAATGATATTCATGGTCAAATTCCTAAAATGGAAAGACTTGTTTCAGCCTCACAAGCAGCTGTAATAGAAGCTGAGAATTCAGGAGCCGGACTTTTAAAATTATGTTCAGGGGATACTTTCATAGGTTCTAATAAAGAAAGGAATACTGCTGCTGCCAAATTTTTAGATATTGCAGGCTTTAATGCAACAACTTTAGGAAATCATGAATTTGATATTACAGCTTCAATCTGCGGTGATATATTAAAAAATTCAAAAACAAACGTTCTTGCCATGAATTCAAATTTTCCTGATAATAATTCAGAATTATCAAAAAAAGCTCTACGTTCTGTTATTGTAACCGATAAAAATGGTGAAAAATATGGTTTAATTGGTTTACAACCTTCAGATATAAATAAAAGAATTAAAAAACCTGAATTATTGGCAGGAATAACGGTTGATAATATAGAACAAACAAAGTCCGAATTACAAGAAGAAGTTAACAAATTACAATCACAAGGAATTAATAAAATATTTGTTCTATCACACGAAGGGAATAAGACAGAAAAAGAAATAGCACAATCGGTTCAAGGGGTTGATGTTATACTGGGCGGTCATTCTCATCACATGATAGAAAATATAAAAGAAGGTGAAAATTTATTATATTCGCCAAACGGTGAACCCGTAATCATAACACAGGCAGGTCGTGACGGTAACAACTTTGGTATTTTAAATCTTGAATTTAATGATAAAGGTCAAATAGTTTCTGTTCAAAATAATATCCGTAAAACAAATGATTATTCACCAAATCTTATGATGTCAAAAACATCGGATTCTATACTGGGAACATCACCTGAAATAGGAGAGTTATCACAAGTAATAGGTATGCCTAAAAATATGACGATTGAGGAAAACCCCTGGGCCGACTTTGTAGCTGATGCAGTAAAAAACGGACTTGATACGGAAATTGCATTAATCAATTCAAATAATTTCAGAGGTTCTGTTGCAACAGGGCCTATAAAAGAACGTGATATAACAAGTATTTTCCCTTTTGCAAATAAAATGGCAAAAGTAAAATTAAACGAAAAAAATCTGGTAGAGGCAATCAAAATGTGCGGAAAAACACTATCCGCTCATGATTTAAAACCGGGAATACTTCAAGTTTCAGGGTTAAAATATACATTGAGTAAAGACGGAGAATTAAAAAGTTTATCTTTTATAAATAAAAACGGAACAGAAGAACCAATTGATATAAATAATCCCAATGAAAATAGAATTTATACTGCCGCCTATGATGAATTTTTAATAAATGGCGGGGACGGACTCGATATGTTAATTCCCAAAGATACAGATATTATAGAAAAATATGATTTTGATAAAGATAAACTCACTATTGATTATATAAAAACTTTAAAACAGCCGTTTGAAGTTAAAGCAGACGGCAGAATTACAGTTGAGAAATAATAATGGTTTGTTATAAAATTTTTGATTATTTATTTCTTTAATAATATAATTGTATTGTCTTTATCATGTTGAATATTGGAGTATATAAAATGAGAGAGCATAATGTCGCAGTTATAGGCTGTGGTATATGGGGGAAAAACGTAGTAAGAAACTTTTATAATCTTGAAGCTTTACATACGGTTTGCGATTTAGATTTCGATAACAGACAAAAGTTAAAAGAACAATATCCAGATGTTAATATTATTTCCGATTATAATGAAGTGCTTAAAAATACTGATATAGAAGCAGTTGCAGTTGTTACTCCTAGCCATACTCATTATAAGATTGTAAAACAAGCAATTGAAGCCGGTAAACATGTTTACGTGGAAAAACCCATTTCTACTGTTGCGGCAGAAGCAAAATCACTTGATGAAATGGCGACATCCAATAACATAGTTTTAATGGTAGGGCATTTATTAATGTATCATCCTGCTGTTAACAGGCTTAAAATGCTTATTAATGACGGGGTTTTAGGCGATATACGCTACGTTCAAAGCGACAGATTAAACATTAATCATTTTAAAAATGACAGAAGTGTTATGTGGGATTTAGCCCCGCACGATGTTTCAATGACGAGCTATATTCTCGGTAAAGAACCAATCAGAGTTATAAGTGCTGTTGGTGCTTCTTCTGACAACAATGAAATTATGGATATTACACACGTTACCATTGAATATGAAAATAATATTATTGCTCATATTTCGGACAGCTGGATACATCCTCAAAAAAGAGTTAATCTGCTTGTAAGAGGTACAAAAGCTACTGCAATTTTTGATGATACATTGAGCGAAAATAAACTTCAAATTTTTGAAAGTTCATCTCCTAAAATTTCTAAAAATGAAATACTTGATTATATTGAAATAGAACCATTAAAATTAGAATGCCAGCATTTCTTAAATTGTATTGAAAATGGTAAAACAGCAAGAAGTGACGGTCATAACGGCTATAATGTCGTAAAAGTATTAGAGGAAGCAGAAAAAATAATGCTTGGAGAGAAAGTTAAATCTCTTAACGCTGTTAATTTTGCTTCATCAAGAAGTAAGAGATAGTTATGGAGAAATCAAATGGCTAATTTATTAACAATATTGAGAATGCTGCTTGCTGTTATTGCAGTTGAATTTATCTTTACAGGGCGACCTGAAATGTACGTTTCCGCATTATTTATTACATTGATTGTAATTATTCTTGATGGTTTAGACGGTATGGTTGCTCGTGCATTAAATGAATCATCTAAGTTTGGTTCGGTTTTTGATATTTTAGGTGATAGAGTTGTCGAAAATTTATATTGGATTGCTTTTGCAGTTGTCGGATGGGTTGGAGCCTGGGTTCCAATGGTTGTTGTTACAAGGGGTATAATTACTGACGGACTTAGAAGTATCGCTTTTTCTCAAGGTTACACAGCTTTCGGTTCATCTACAATGATGCAAAACAAGATATGTCATTTTTTAACAGCTTCTCGCTTTTCAAGAGCCGTTTACGGTGCGGCTAAAGTATTAGCCTTTCTGTTCGTAATTATTGCCTATGTTCCGAATATGCAGTTTTGTGATGCAATGTCGGTTGAAGCATTCTTAAAATATTCATCAATACAGCACATACTAATCATTATTGCTAATATACTGGTTTATACCACTGTTATTATGTGTATTATCAGAGGTATTCCTGTCATTATTGAGAGCAGAAGATTTTTTGAAAATGATAAAGAGCAAGTTTAATATTGTTTTATTTGAACCTGAAATACCTCAAAATACAGGCAATATTGTCCGTTTATGTGCGTGTACTGGTTCAAGGCTGTTTCTTGTAGGGAAATTGGGATTTTCTATTTCTGATAAATATCTTAAACGTGCCGGTTTAGATTATTGGAAAAGTGTTGATATTACGCAGTACGAAAATTTAGACACATTAAAATCCGACTATAAAAATTCACGTTTTTTTTACTTGACAACAAAATCTAAAAATGTTTACACTGATTATTCTTTTTCAGACGGAGATTTCTTTGTTTTTGGGCCTGAAACAAGAGGAATTCCTGAAAGCATTTTAAATGCTAATCCTGATTATTCAATTACTATTCCAATGATAAAAGGACAACGCAGTTTAAATCTTTCAAATTCCGTTGCAATTCTGATTTACGAGGCAATAAGACAAAATGGCTGATATTACAGATAAAGACTATGTTTTTTCTAAAATGCCCAAAAGGATACAGAATTCCCATAAATTAACTTATGGAAAAATACTAAATATAGCCGGTTCTGCAAAATATCGAGGTGCTGCATATCTTTCTTCCGCTGCGGCACTAAGGACAGGTGCAGGCTATGTTGCATTAGCAGCTATTGAAAGTGTTTGTAGCAGTGTATCAACAATGCTTCCCGAAGCTACATATTATCCTTTAAATTCAACAATGAATGGTTCAATATCAAATGATAATAATATAGACAATCTACTTGACTATGACATTATATCAGCAGGTTGCGGCATAACACAAAATCCTGAAACAAAAGATTTTTTAATTAAAATTTTAAATAGTGTTAATCCGTCACAAAAAATAGTTTTAGATGCTGACGGAATTAATATAATTTCTAATTATAAGGAAAAGATATTACTAAAGGATGTTATTATCACGCCTCACCCTAAAGAGTTATCACGTTTTTTAGGTGTAGAAACAGCTGAAATTAATAAAAATAGAGAAAAATTTGCCCAAATTACCTCTCAAACCTATGGTTGTATTACGTTATTAAAAGGCAATAAAACCATAATAACAGACGGAGAAAAAATATTTATAAATCCGACAGGCAATTCTTCATTGGCAAAAGCGGGAACAGGAGATGTTTTAACCGGAATTATTGCAGGTTTTTTAGCACAAAAATTATCTCCGCTGGATGCTGCAACATTGGGTGCGTATGTTCATGGTCTTTCAGCTCAAATATTATCTGAAAAGTTAACAGAATATGGTGTTTTAGCTTCTGACGTTGTTAATAATATACCATTGACATTTAGACAAATATTATATTAAAAGCAGGTTATATGGAAAACACAGATATAAAAAAACTACAAGAAAAAGTAAAAGCTAACCCGAATGATTATAAATTATTGGAAGAATATGCAATAGCACTTTCAGACATTGGCGAAAATGAAGAAGCATTAAAAAATTTTAGCTTCATTTTAAAAAAATTTCCGGATAATGCTCTAGTTTTATACAACATCGGTATTATTTTAGAAAAATTGAAATATATAGAAAAAGCAGCTTCCGCTTATAAAAAGGCATTATCAATTGATAATGATAATGCAGATATTATGTATAATTTAGCTTGCGTATATATTAAATTGAATTATTTAGATGAAGCAGCTAATCTGCTTCTTAATGTTGTAGAAAAGGATTCTAATGATGAAAATTCATATTTTCAGTTAGGAAAAATATATTCACAAAAGAAAGACTTTGATAATGCCATCAAATATTTTTCAAAAGCTATAGAGCTTAATAAACAAGACTATATAGCTAAATTTTATCTGGCATATTCTTATGATAAAAAACAAATTTCGGATAAAGCAATTAGTTTATACGAGGAAATCATTGCTCAACAACCTGATTACAGCTGGGCATATTACAATCTGGCTTCCATATATCTCAATAAAAATGATAATACTAAAGCACTTCTTTATCTTGAAAAAACATTAAAAACAAATCCTAAAGATATAGAGGCATTAAAACAAATAATTAAATTATTTTTTAAACTAAAAAAATTTGCTTCAGCAGAAAAAACTATTCGACAAGCTATTCTTGACATGCCACAAGAAGCTGATGTTTATTATATGGCGTCACAAGTTTATAAATTCTTAAAAAATCAAATTAATTACGTAAAATATCTCAAATTAACTTTAAAGAATGAAAATACCTACACAGGTAACATTCAAAAGCTTAAACAAGAAATTCAAAATTCAGAGAAAAAATAAAAAGAGAATTTATCTAAAAATTCTCTTTTTAGCAGTGCCACTACCTATCGGCAATTATACGGATTAATTTCCTTAGTCCTGTCTCCTTTATAAGCAGACATACCCGCAAGTTACATCTTAGTGCTGCTACATTTCTGTCCTGACACGATTCGATGTTTTACGCCACATCTGATTATACTATCATCAACAGAAATAAAGTCCTTAACCAATATAAAAGTCTCACAGTAGGCTCTGCACCCCGCTATGCGTTCGGGTCAAGAGATTCGCAAATTCCCCGTGGAAGCACTGCCATATAATTATATTATAAACTTTTTTTTTAGGCAATTTAATTATAATATATTTCATCCTGTATTCTTATTAATCTGTTATATTTTGCTGTTCTTTCGCCTCGTGAAACAGAACCTGTTTTTATTTGTCCAGAATTTACTGCAACAGCCAAATCTGCTATAAATGTATCTTCAGTTTCTCCTGAACGATGAGATATTATTGTTTTGTAATTATTTTTCTGTGCAAGCCTAATTGTATGCAACGTTTCAGTCAAAGTACCTATTTGATTTGGTTTTATCAATATTGCATTTGCCATTTTGCACTCAATACCCTCTTTTAATCGTTCATAATTTGTTGCAAACAAATCGTCACCCACAAGCTGGATTGATTTTCCCATTCTTTGAGTCATTTTTATCCAGCCTTGAATATCATTTTGTGCAAGACCGTCTTCAATTGATATTATTGGATATTCGTCACTCAAATTTTCTAAATAATTTATAAATTCATCTGTAGTGTACTCTTTATTTTCACTTTTTAGCATATATTTATTATTTTTATAAAGTTCCGATGCCGCAATATCTAAACATATTTTTATTTCTTTGAAAGTATATCCGGCATTCCTTATTGCACAAGATATTAACTCAAGTGCTTCTTTATTATTCTTCAAATTAGGAGCAAAACCGCCTTCATCTCCAACTGAAGTCGAATAACTGCGAATATCTAGTTCTTTTTTTAAAGAGTGAAAAACTTCTGCCCCAATTTTTATACTATCTTTTATATCACAGCTTGAATCAGGTTGTATCATAAATTCTTGTATATCAGTATTATTATTAGCATGCAATCCACCGTTTAAAATATTAATCATCGGTTTTGGCATTGTTACCCCATACACACCGCCTAAATATTTATATAACGGCATATTACTTTGTTTTGCCGCCGCTTTTGCAGCAGCTAAAGACACACTTAAAATAGCATTTGCACCTAATTTTGATTTATTTTTTGATCCGTCTTTTTCTATTATTATTTTATCTATTTTATTCTGACTATATACGGAAACTCCAATTAATAAAGGCTTTATTATATTTTCCACATTCGCTACAGCTTTTAAAACCCCTTTCCCGAAATAATTCATTTTATCGTTATCTCTTAATTCAAATGCTTCATATAAGCCGGTAGATGTTCCCGCAGGAACTGACGCAGCTGCTTTTATACCGCTTTCCAATTCAATTTCCGTTTCTATTGAAGGTATTCCTCTTGAATCAAGTATTTGCCTTGATAAAATATTTTTTATTTTTGATTTCATATAATACTCCACGTTTTTATACTTTATTTATTAATTTCATAATCGTTTGTTATATGCTATAATCTTGATGGTTATAAATGGAGGTAATATGAGAAGTTCAAATCCAATTTTTTCTAAAGATTTAAATATTTCTAACAGTTATACATTATCAGAAAGAACTATGAGCATTTCAGGCACTATGGGTAAGCTCGTTTTACTCTCTACTATTATGCTTATAGCTGCCGCTGCAGTATTCTATCAATTTTCATTAGGCAGGCTGGATTTAGTCAATATTATAACTATTCCGTCTGCTATTATCGGGCTAATACTTGGCCTTATAATTTCATTTAAGCCTAAAACAGCCCCTTACTTATCACCTATTTATGCTTTTTTGGAAGGGATAGTTTTATCGTCCGCCTCTTGCTTTTTTGAAGCACAATATAGAGGCATTGTTTCTCAAGCGGCTACTATTACAATTCTAACCGTTTTTGTTATGGCGGCAGTTGTTTTTATAGGTAAAATTAATCTCTCTTCAAAATTCTATTCAATTTTATTTATTGCCGGTTTATCTGTAACTGTATTTTACTCAATTTCATTAATACTAATGTTATTCCACATTCCTGTATCGTACTTTTCAAGTAACTCAACACTTGCTATTGTTATTAATGTCGTTATTGCTCTTATTGCCGCACTTTATTTAATAGGCGATTTTAACAGTATAAGAGTTGGCTCTGAAAATAATTACCCCGCAATTTATGAATGGTACTATTCTTTCGGACTGCTGGTTACTATTGTATGGCTCTATTTAGAAATCTTAAGACTTCTTGCTAGGCTTATGAGCAGAAATTCTGATTAACAGTTTAAAGAGGAAACCCAAATAACTCGGTTTCCTCTATTTTTTACAGTTCATTCGGGCATGTTCCAGTTTTACTAAAACTTATTATATTTTCAATGCTATTTGTAATCATTTCTTCAGCAGCTGAATCAGTAAAAAATGCCATGTGCTGTGTTAATATTACATTCGGGAACTGTCTTAAATATGCCATATCCCTATTTTTAATTATATCTGTTGATAAATAATGATGATATATCTCGTTTTCATTTTCAAATACATCAAGTGCTAATGCACCTATTTGTTCAGTTTCAATTCCTTCCGTTAAGTCTTTTATGTTCATTAACTCACTTCTGGCTGTATTTATTATTATTACACCTTTTTTCATCTTATTTATTGTATTTTTATTTATTATTTCTTTATTAGCAGGTGTTAATGGAACATGAATTGTAATTATATCACTATTTTTCAACAAGAAATCCATATCAACATATTGAGCTTTCTCAATAATTTTATTATTCTTAAACATATCATAAGCCAATATTTTGCAACCAAAACCCGATAAATTTTCTATGACCGTTGCACCTATCCTGCCTGTTCCTATAACGCCCACAGTCATTTTTCGCATTTCTTTACCCATTAAACCGTTGAGTGTATAATCATTTACATTTTGACGCCACATTGCCGGCTTATATTTTCTTATTGAAATAAGCATTAGCATAACTGTAAAGTCTGCGACCCCATTTGGAGCATAAGTCACATTTGATAATTTTAAACCTATAGATTTAGCATAGTTAACATCAAAATGATTATAGCCTATTGTTCTTGTTGAAACATATTTCACGCCATTTAATTTAATTCGGTCAAGCAAACTTTTATCAAGCTGACTAAACCCTAATGTAGATACAGCATCACATCCTTCTGATAATACGACTGATTTATCATCTAATATTTCATCAGTTTCAACGAAATCAATGTTATATTTTTTTCTGTATAAGTCGATTACATCTGTTTCATAAGGTCTTTTTTCATAAATCGCAATTTTCATCTAAAATCCAGCTATATTTTCTTCTCTTGTCTTTTCAACTTCTCGTTTAACTTGAAAAATCTGCCCGTATAACTCGCATCTTAAATTCATCTCACTTGCTTTTTTCTGAGTATATTTCATCAAGTTATATAAATTAGTCAAATCACTGTTTATATTATCCATAATCCAATTAAAATCTAAATTTAAAACAACGCTCTTTATTCCGATATTTTTACTCTTTTCAAGCCAAATATCTATTTCACTTTCGTTATCATTTAAACCGGGAACTATAATATATTTTGTTTTAACATTATCAGCATCTTTTGGCTGGTTCTTTGCATAGATTTCAAGGTGCTTCCATACGTTATCATAAGATTTTACCTGTTTTACCCTCTCATGCACTGCTTTTGTACCGGCATCAACAGACACTAGAATTCTAACCACACCTTTTTTTATTCCTTTTATTATTGCATTACTTTTTTTAATCGCATTCGTATGAATAATTATTTTTTCAAAATCATGTTTTATAAATTCACTTAAAAGTGCTTCAAATTCTTTATATATTGTAGGTTCACCACCCGCAAAATCAATTGTTCCGTCTTTTTTTAATATATTATTTTTTATCATATCCTTTATAAGCGGTAAAACTTTATATACTTTGGTATTTTCTATTACATATTTATCACGTGGTGCTTGACAATATATACAATGCGAATTACATGGCACCCATGGTGTTAATAGCAAATAATCAATGTAATCTTCTTCATCCCAGGGCTTTTGAGCATTGCCAACACATCCTATACAGCTTTCCGGACAAGAATTTTCTCTGTATTTATTTCTTAATTCCCGTTTTATTTGAAAAAATTCTTTCCAATTAATTTTCTCACCGCAATAATTTTCATATATCACCGGACGACCGCCATATCGAGGATTAAAATTATTACAATGTCTAATTCTGTTGCAATGGTCTAAAACCATTCCATGTTCTATATAACCACAACTTTCAAACTCTTTCAAAATATTCACCTCTATAATAAATTATAATCAGACACGAGATAGCTGAAATTATTGTAATCTACAATGCGTAAATCAAGTTCTTTAGCTCTTTGTATAATATAATTGCATAATTCAACCAAATATTGCGGTCTTGCAATATTATATGTGCGTAGTTTTTTACAATATTCATTTTCAATATCAACAACTACTGATTTTATTCCCGCTTCAACAGTATGTTCAAGCCATTTATCAATCTCTACCTTGGTTGTATTAATTTGCGGAATTAATATAAACTTTGTTTCAACATAAATTTTATTATCTATATTTTTTTGTGCTTTTGAATATTTTTTTGCATTTTCCCAGAATTTATCAAATTTATCTACACCTTTAACAGCTTTATATGTATCTCTTGTTCCGGAATCAGCAGATAAACAAACCGATAATATTTTATCCTTTATTCCTCTTTCTATTGCACGAGAATACTTTATACCCGATGAATGAACCGTTATTCTATCAGCACCATTTTTTAATAAAAAATTTACTATATCTTCAAATTCATTCAGCATTGTAGGTTCTCCACCGGCAAATGTTACTTCGCCTCCGGGTCTAAATAATTTACGCTTAAACAATTCTTTAATCATCGGAAAGGCTTGATAATGCGGTCTTGAATTATAAGCTTGTTTGTCCCATTTTGTATAACAGTATATACAATCACTATTACAATGCGTCCAATGATTAAAATGTATATAGTTTATATACGGTTCTTCGTCTGCCCAACCCCTGTATACAAGATTAAAACACCCTTCACATCTTGGATCTGTTTTACCTTCTTTGTTCTCTTTTATAAATTTTTCTTTTAAATTTAATATATCATCCCAACTTACATCAGAACCATTATAGTTTTCTTTTATATATAAATGGCCTCCACCTTTATGACAACATAAACAGCACATTTCAATATGATCATTTTCAAAACTTAAACCATGCTGCAACCAATGACAACTTTTATACTCCTGCATTATGGTCTAACCTCTTTTCATGATAATATTCCATCATGTGTTCAGCCCTTTCATACAGCTCATACCTTAAACCCAATGATTCAGCCTTCGCTTTGGCATACTTAAATAAATCGATTATCTCATCAGGAACATTTTCTCTTCTGGCATAAAACCATTTCGATTCTATTTCATGGAATACAAAATTTATTCCGTTCTGCTTTGATTTTTCAAGCCATAAATCTATTTCCTGACGAATATCATTTTCCCCGGGGATTACTATATACTTTGATTTTACGGCATAAGGAAACTTTTGATGATCTGCATATCTTCTCAAATTAGACCATACTTTATCATGAGAATTTACCTGCTTAATTTTTTTATGCATTTCTTTTGAACCGGAATCAACGGAAACAATCAAATCAACACATCCGTTTTTCAAGCCTTTTTCGATAGCTTTGCTATATTTTATACACGAAGAATGTATTCTCGTTAACGGGAAACCAAAATCCATAAATATATGCAATAATTTATCAAATTCTCTTAATAATGTAACTTCACCGCCGCCAAAACTTACATGCCCGTCCGGTCTTAATATATCCCTTTTAATCATATCCTTTAATATCGGAAGAAAATTATAATTTTTAAAACTGTTATATCTGTCCTTATCTTGCATTGTATGGCAATAAGAACATCTTGAATTACATTTAGTCCAATAATCAAGGTTTATCATGCTTATTTTAGTATGATCTTCATTCCAGTCACGTTCTTCAAGATATATGCATTCTTCGCATTTAGGATAGACTTGACCGCTTTTATGCATATTTTTCATCATTTCTTTAAATGCAAAAACATTATCCCAATCAACGGGTTCACCCTTGTAATTATTTTTTATAATTGTATTTCCGCCGCCTTTTGCACTGTATAAACAGCAAACTTTATAAGCATCTATATCAAAATTTATTCCTGATTCAATCCAATAACAGCTCTTGTATCGCACATTAAAACCCTTTTTTAATTATTTTATCATGATGAAATAAAAAAAATCAAAATAAAGCTGATTTTGTAATATTTTTCACAAAATATTAAGCAGAATATTCTTTTTTTAATTCATCATTTTTTATTGCATTTGCCACGTGAAAACTTGTAGTTCCGGTTTTTGATTTTCTGTATTGATAAACAGCTTTAGGAATAATACAGCTTAAAAATATACAAGATAAGATTATATTTGTCATTACAGATGAAACCTTAAGTGCTTTTACTTTATTCAAATACTTTCTTACAGGTTCATTTGAAGCTAAATACTTATCATTAATTTTTTTAATATTTTCAGTTAATTTTTCAAACTCATTGATATCTATATATTTAGAAGTATCAACATAGCTTGCACCTGATTTATCCTTTATTTCAGATACTATCTTTGACTTTTTAGCAGCCTGTACAATGGCATTATCAGGATTTTTAACAATAAAATCTAATTTTTCAGTCAAAGATTTACCTTTTTGGGGAAGGTTTTCTATATCAGCAGCCAATTTGCCGTTTTCTAACGCAGCTGAAAAATTATTATCCATTAATACATCAATATCTAAATCTATTGGTTTATTCAAAACCTTATCTGAAAGCAGATTAACACCTTTTTCCAGTATATTTCCCAATCCGTATAACGAAAATAAGAAACCGCCTTCCTTAATTGCGTGTTCTCCAAGTTCGGTTGTATTTCTTGAACACACCAATCTTTCAGTTGTAATTCCGGCATCTATAATTTTCATATTATGTACAGGGTTAAACATTATTGCTTCACTTATCGGAGATAATTTTGAACCTTTAAAAGATAAATTATTTGTTTTTGAGCCAATCTTTTCTATATCATTGAATATACTTGCTTTTTTATTTTCTAAATTATCACTACTGTTCACTTTTTGCTGCATATTGTTCAATACAGACTTTTTGGTTCTGTATTGTTTATATTTTGTTAATCCGAAATAAGTAGCCAATGTTAGTGCAGTTGCGGCAATTACTTTGCCTTTAAATAAAGCTTTTGCTTTATTTCCGCCATCAATTAAGCAATCGGTTAAAGCACTTTTTACTGATTGATTTTTAGTATTAGACATTATTCCTTTTGCATTCTCTTTTGCCCAACTTGCATATTCATTATTTGCAATTACTCTCGGATCAACTTCAGGATTAATTTTTGCCGCATGATAAGCGGTTTTATCTATAAGTTTTTTATAAAACGGAATTCCGCCAATCCAAATAGCTTGTGTACCAAACTCATCTATTGCTCTGTCTGTACCTTCTATTACTCCGCCTTCTTTATATGATTTATACGTTAAACTTGCACTGTCTACTCCGTCTTTTACAATTAACGGTATTAATGATTCTTTATTTCCTAATGTAGATACTACTTTTGTTGATATTGCCTGTATTGACATATTTTATTCCTTTTATTTCCTACTACAAGCCCCATATTAAATTTCTAAGTTTGACAAAGGGGACATTTGTCTGAATATTTGTTTTTTCTCGTCGCATATTTTTTCTCCTTAACTAAAAAAGACCTTCTTTTATTAAGAAGGTCTTTAGAATTATCGCAACAAAACAGATACGATTATATCGTAAAGCCCTCAATTATGTAATAACGTCGATTTTGAACTAATATCATATCTGTTTCCTATTTATTTTTCGTCAGTTTCTTCAACAACTTCTTCTTTTAATACTTCAGATGCCGTAACTTTTACTGACAATGATACTTTTACTTTAGATGTAAGTTTTATCTGCATATTAAAATTGCCTAATTTATTAATAGGTGCGTCCAAAGATATTGTTTTTCTGTCTATATCAACACCTGCTTTTGCTTTGATTTCTTCAGCCAATCGTTTTGTTGTTATAGCACCAAACAATTTTCCGCTTTCTCCGGCTTTTGCTGAAAATTCCAAAACTTCAATTGCTTCTATCTTCTTAGCTAACTCTAAAGCTTCAGCATGCAATTTTTCTTGTTTTGCTTTTATTCTGGCAAGATTTTTCTCTCTGTTTTCTTTTGCACCTTTTGTTGCTACTTCGGCTAAATTTTGCGGTAATAAATAGTTTCTCGCATATCCGTCTTTTACGTTAACTATATCACCTGCTTCACCAATATTCTGGACATCTTTTTTTAGAATTACTTCCATTTTATATCTCCTTAAACTATATTTTAATCAATATCAAAATAATAATAAAAACATAATTAATTGTCACGTTATTCTTAAATTTTTTAAACATAATGTGTTCTTTTTTTAATTATATCAAGATTATTTATATATTTTTTATTTAAAATACAGTTAAATTAAGAATTTTGAAACAAAAAAGGATATTAAAATTAATATCCTTTTTTGATTTTTCTATTGCTTAATAGCGGCGTTTAAATCTTCAACCATTTTATCAGGATCAATGCCATGAACCTTAGCACCTGCTTCTAAGTTTTCAAATCTGGAAGCAGCACACCCTATACAACCAAAACCGTATTTTTGGAATACTTCTATTGTTTCAGGATGCTCTTGAATAACTTCAATTATTCCCATTTCTTTTGTTATTTTTCCCATAAATTTTTCCTTTCACTTGATTTTTTTATTCACATTATTAAAAATTATACAGCAACTTATTAGAAAGGTATATATGTTTAAGTTTTTTATAGATGTCTTTTGTAAAGATACTATCATCGGTTTATCTTCATTTGAAAATATTAAAAAAAACAAATTGTACAAGAATAAATACAATAAAACATCTTTTAAAAAGAATTTTCATTCTAAAAAAAATTTTATTGATCCGATTGCTTGTCATCTTTAAGAAGCTTTTCAAAATCAGACGGTTTTATACTCTGTATAAAATTTCTGAACTCTTGAAGCTCTTCTTCGTCTTTTTCAGTATCACAAGATACACTACCGTCTGCTAAGACTTTAGAAGAAACAAAGATAGGAGCATCTGCTCTTATTGCTATTGCAATTGCATCTGAAGGCCTTGCATCTATTTCTATCTCTTTATCTTCACTATTTTTTAGATATATACTTGAATAATATGTATCTTTTTCAACATCATTGATTTCAATTCTGTCTACACTATATCCGGTTTTTTCAATTATATCTATGATTAAATCGTGCGTCATAGGACGTAATACTTTTATGTTTTCAATCTTTCTGATTATCGCACTTGCTTCGGCAGAACCAATCCAAATAGGTAATGCCTTTCTGTTATCTGCATCATTTAAAACTATTATAGGTGAGCCGCTTGCTGTATCTATGGCTATACCCATTACTTTCATTTCAATCATATATATTCCTTATAACAATTTTGTTAATATTTCAGGGCCGTCATCTGTTACATTTACAGTATGTTCGAAATGTGCTGATGCCTTCTTATCCTTTGTGACAACACTCCAATTATCATCTAATAATATAACATCATCACATCCTAAGTTTAACATAGGTTCTATTGCTATTGTCATACCTTTTTGGAGTACTAAAGGATTGTTTGTTCTGTAATTAAAGACAAAAGGATCTTCATGCATTTCTCTGCCGACACCATGTCCGCCATATTGTCTTACTATTCCCAAATTATATTTTTTTGCAACATCCTCTATTGCTCCGGAAACATTTTCCAGTTTATCATTTGTCCTCATGTGTTCTAAGCCTGCAAAAAGAGCTTCTTCTGTGGCTTTTAACAACATTTGTTTTTCCTCGGATATTTCACCAACAGGATATGTCCAAGCACTATCACCTACAAATCCTTTATATGTAGCACCTATATCAATGCTTATTATATCACCGTTTTTTAATACTGTTTCATGTGAAGGGAAACCATGTACTACTTTTTCATTTAGAGAAGCACATATTGTGGCAGGAAATCCGTTATAACCTAGGAATGTCGGTTCTGCTTTATTTGCTTTTATTATTTTATAAGCTAAATCGTCAAGTTCTTTTGTTGTAACCCCCTCTTTTACTGCTTCTTTCATTGCGGCATGAACCATAGCAACAATATTTCCTGCTTGTTTCATCAAGTTTATTTCAAACTTAGATTTTCTATGAATAGACATTTTATTTTATTGCTCCTTTTAAATTTTCATATATTGCATCAATTCCGAGAGAAGCATCTATTGTCGTTAAAACGTTTCTCTTTTTATATAAATCTATCAACGGTGAAGTCTGTTCAAAATAAGTCTTAAATCTTTTTACTGCAACTTCTTCCGTATCATCATCACGTCTTGTTAACGTAGCAGAACATTTCGGACATTTTGTTTCATCTTGCAACTTCATAGTTTTAATATTATATATTGCTCCGCATTTAGGACAAGAACGCCTATTTACGAGTCTTTCTACAAGTTTTTCCTGCGATACTTCAAAATAGAATACCTGTAAATTTACATTTTTATCTTTGTCTATTTCTTTAAGTATTTTATCTAATGCATCTGCTTGCTCAATACTTCTAGGATAACCATCCAGAATAAATCCATCTTGACAATCTTGTTTTAAAAGTCTGTCTTTAATTATTGAAGATACTATTTCAATAGGCACAAGCTGACCTTTTTCCATAAAACTGTTAGCTAGTTTACCATCATTACTGCCAGATTTAACAGCTTCTCTTAATAGAGAACCCGTATCTATATGAGGTAACTTATACTCATTTGATAATTTAATGGTTTGAGTTCCTTTTCCGCTTCCCGGAGGCCCGATAAATATAAATTCTTCTTTCATCATAATCCCCTTTTATTAACTAATTATTCTTAATTATATCACATCAATTTTTCCCACACAAAAAAAGAACTCAAATAATTGAGTTCTTTTTTATTTATTTTTTGAATTATTGCTTTAAGAAGCTTTCATAATTCTTAGGCAGTAAGTTTGTTCTTACTTGATTTATAAAGTCAAGTGCAACACCAACCATAATTATTAATGAAGTAGCTCCTATTCCTTGCAAAGTTGTTATACCTGTAATTTTACAAGCTAAAGACGGAATTAAAGCAACAATTGCTAAACCAAAAGCACCTATAAACGTTGTTTTGCTCAATATTTTATCAAGTGCTTCTGCTGTCGGACGACCCGGTTTTATACCCGGAATTGATGAACCATATTTTTTCAAATTGTTTGCAATTTCTTTTGGCTGCAAATTAGGTATTATTGAAGCATAAAAGAATGTTAACAATACTATCAATATGAAATAAATAGCATTATATGCAAACCCTGAAGGACTTAAAAGATTAGAGATGTATATTATTATATCTCTTAAATGTTCGTTGGAGATATTAGCCTGTCCGACTAATCCTAATATAGTTGTAGGAAACAATAATATCGCTATTGCAAAAATAATCGGCATTACACCGCCCGGATTAAGCTTAAAAGGAATATACGTGTTTGTTCCACCATAAACCTTATTTCCGACTTGCCTTCTTGGATTAACTATTATAACCTTCCTTGCTGCTTCGTGTAATATGACAATAAATATCATCGTTGCAAAAAAGATTAATAACAATAGTAATAAGCCAGGCTGTAATGACGAATTGCCCTTTACCAACGTTGCCGTTTGACCTGCATAAAACGGTATTTTAGATATAATACCGCAAAAAATTAGCATGGAAGCACCGTTGCCAATTCCTCTTTCCGTCATAAGTTCAGCCATCCACATTGTAAATGCTGAACCCGCTGTTAAAATCACAATTGAACCAACCGCAAATGTCACTATATTTACATCAGGCATGATTGCGGCTCTTGCTGTTCTGACAAGATACAATACAAAAACAAAAGCCTGTAATGCTGCTATAAATATAGTAAATATTCTGGTATATTGAGAAAGTTTACGACGTCCTGCCTCACCTTCTTCTTTTTGAAGCTGTTCAAGTTGAGGAATTACTACCGCTAATAATTGAATTATGATTGATGCAGTAATATAAGGCCCGATACCTAATGCAATAATAGATACCTGGCCTAACGCACCACCTGAGAACATATCCAAAAAGCCTATCAGATTATTAGTTGCGGCCATATTCGCAAAATTCTTTGCATCAATTCCAAATAAAGGAAGCTGTGCACATAGCCTAAATACCATAATCATTGCAAGAGTAAACAGTATTTTTGTTTTTAATCCCGCAATATTTAAATTTGACAGCATTGCCTGCAAATTTTGCTGATTTGGCGTATATTGTTGCATTATACTAACTGAGCCTTTCCACCTGCTTTTTCAATTTTTTCTTTTGCTGTAGATGTAAAATATTTTGCACTAACAGTTACTGCTTTTTCTATTTCACCCTTACCAAGTACTCTTAATAATTTTGCACTTGAAGATGCTTTACCTGCTTTTTTTAATGATTCTAAGCTAATTTCCTCAAGTTTTAAATTAGCCAAATCACCAACATTTATAACTGCACATTCTATAGCGTTAAAATTTTTAAAACCTTTTAATTTCGGCATTTGTCTGTAACCTGGCATTTGTCCGCCTTCAAAACCTCTTTTTGAAGAACTTCCGGATCTTTGCCCTTCTCCGTTATTACCACGACAAGATGTTTTTCCCATGCCTGAAGCTCTGCCACGTCCTACTCTTTTTTTAGTACCTGTAGCACCTTCAGCCGGTTTTAAATCTACTAATTTTATTCTTTCTGACATTTTAAATTACCTTTCCTGTTACTCTGCTACCTTGAGTAAATGAGAGATAGCATTAACCATTCCCATTATTACCGGAGTATTTTCATGTTCAACCGTTTGATCTTTTTTAGTTAAACCTAGAGCCTTAGCTATTTTTATTTGTTTTTTTGTTGAACCAATAAGGCTCTTTACCAATGTTATTTTTACTTTATTTGCCATTATTTAATCCTCTTAGTTAAGCATATCTTTTAACGATAAACCACGTCTTTTAGCCACAACATCGAAATTTTTCAATGATGTTAATGCTTTAAGTGTTGCATTAGCAGCATTCAAAGGAGTCTTTGACCCGATTGACTTACTCAATATATTTTCGATACCGGCAAGTTCCAATACAGCACGAACAGCACCGCCAGCTATAACACCTGTACCTTGGGCTGCAGGTCTTAACATAACATTTCCGGCACCTGAACGTCCTGTTATAGGATGAGGAATTGTGGTTTTAAATATAGGTACATTTATCAAATTTTTTCTTCCGTCAGCTACTGCTTTTTGTATAGCAATAATTACTTCAGCAGCTTTTGCACAGCCAACGCCTACTTGTCCTTTTTTATTACCGACAACAACAACTGCTCTAAAACTAAGTTTTTTACCACCTTTTACAACTTTGGTAACTCTGCTTACTTGTATAACTTGTTCGTTCCATTCATTTTGTTGAGGTTCAGTTGTAGTTTCTATTTTTTTCTTTTTAGATTTTGTTTTAGTTTCTTCCACTTTAAACACCTTTCGTATCTATTTTATCCGTAAAATAAAAAACATAAACACTAATGCCTATTTGGGTATAGACCTTATTTTTATGTTGAGTTGGATTTTCTTTTTCTGACAAATATATACTACCGCAAAAAGATTTTTATGCAAATGGTTTTTACAATTTTGTTAAAAAAAAATAAATTTCTTTATGATAAACAGTTTTTATAATAGTATAAGTATATGAAAAGTTTCTTTTTAGTTATATTTATTAATGCAATTGTTTTTGTTATAGGCTTTTTCCTTGCTAATTATTTTTGCTACAGATTATATTTTGAATCAGAAATCAAAGAAAAACCTACGCCGCTGGTAGACACTCATATTCCACAGTTTAACTTGCTTTATCCAAAGTATATAGTCATTCCTTATACAGACTTAACAAATTTATTTAATGACAAAAATAATATCAATCAAGGCAGAAAGCCTGTAGGCTTAGAATATAAATCAAAGCCCATATTAATCTTTGGTGATTCGTTTGCTCATGGGCAATATCTTAATCCTAACCAAAATTTCGGCTATAAACTTTCACAGTTATTAAAACGTCCTGTATACAACAGGGCTATTCCCGGCAGCGGTTTCCAACACATGTATTTTCAAGTTTCACCCACATATAGTGATGAGTTCTTTAAAGTTATTCCAAAAACAGATGATGTAATTTATATTATGATACTCGATCATTATTTAAGAATGCTCATATTCTCTGATTTTAGCGTTATCGGCGATAATTTTCATGTTCGTTATTCCTGGAAAAATAACAAATTAGTTATGGATGATTACAATAGTAAATGGCTTAACTTTTTAAAAAATTCTTATTTAATTAAAGCTATAAATCTAAAATATCTTAGCTTTACTATAGGCTGTCCATTATTTGCCGAAAGATACACTCAAAAAGCTTTAATTTATTTTCTTGAAACAAGAAAATCCCTTGAACAACACTGGAATAACAAAATAAAATTTACGGTTATACTTTACGAAAACAAGCCAATTGCTTATAAATCATTATTAAAACAAAAACTATTGGAAAACAATTTTAATGTTATAGAAACTTCAGAACTTACAAATGAGGACTTAGACACAGGAATTTATCTCATGCCTGAAAATTTGCACCCTACAGAAGCTGCCTGGGATTTATTAACACCAAAAATTGCAGAACGATTATAATCAAATAAAAACATATCATTAAGAAATAAACTGTTTATTCATCTTCCTTTATATATTGCGACTTCTTCCAGGACAAATCAATATACTTAGTTTTAAGTTTCATATTTTTTACTGTCGGTAAAATGTGCTGAATAACTTTTATTCTTTCAAATAATGATACATCAAGCTCACCAAGCCTCAATTTACAGCTTGTAAGTTTTGCATATATATCGTGCGGATTTCTTAAATCAATATATTCCAGTTTTTCTCCTGAATATACTTCAAGTTGCTTTGCCAGTTTATACAATTGATTAATCTTCTCTACATCCCACTTTTCATAATCATCGCCTTTTGTCCCGTAACTCAATACTTTGACTGAATTATCAGCATACTGAAAAGGAAGAAATTCACGTCCTATAAACTCTCCGTCCAGAGTATATGCCGCCAACTCTTTAGCGTATTCGGTAGGAGCTATTTTAATTGCAGGAGTAACTTCTTCTATCATAACTACAAATCTTGCGGGAAACCAATATCTTCTGACATAAGCACGTTTAACAGGTGATAACTGTTCTAAAGCGTGTGCCATTTTTTCAGGATTTATTCGATATATAGGCTTATATTCAACAGGAAACTTTCTCATTTCATTTAATATTTTTTGTTTAGGAACAATTTTGTTTCCTAATATTTCAATTTTGTCTGAACTTTGGCTGCTGTATATATCTGTTGGAAAATACCAGTAATGCGAACAAGCTGCTTTGTGTATTCCGTAGAATATTGCAATTATTAATATAAATCTTATAAATTTATATAATCTTCTTATTGCAATTTCTCCCCGTCTTGCTTTTCGGCGGAGTTTCTGCTGTTTTATTCTTCTTTCAACAGCATATTCACTAGGCATTATCTATTTAATCCCGCATTATTAAGTATCATTAAAACTAAATTATCATAACTAATTCCCATTGCAAGAGCCTGTGCCGGCAAGTCGCTGGTATCAGTCATTCCAGGACTTGTATTAATTTCAAGAAAATACGGCTCGTCATTCATAACCATAAAATCAATTCTTGATAATCCTCTGCAACCTGCGGTTTTATGTGCCTTTATTGCAATATCTTTTATATTTTCCGTTGTTTTTTTTGATATTGATGTTGAAGGAACTATAAAATCAGACATACCTTTTGTATATTTAGCTTCATAATCATACCATTCATTTTTTGGTCTTATTTCAAGAATTTCAGTCGCAAAAACTCGACATTCATCTTCCAAAACACCTACAGTAACAAAAAAACCATTTATAAATTCTTCTATTAAAACATCATCATTATATTTTAATGCTTCTTTATACGCATTTTCAAGTTCATTCGGCGAATTTACTTTTGTCATTCCAAAACTTGAACCTTCACATACTGGTTTTGTTATAATAGGATATTTTAACTTTTCGCACGCTTTGTTTACATCTTCACCTTTGTGTACAAAAACAGATTTGATTAACGGAATATCCTTGCAAGTAGATAGTATACGTTTTGTGTATTCCTTATTCATGCATATTGCACTTGACATTACACCGCAACCCGTATATGGAATTTTAAGTATTTCAAGTATTCCTTGTATACAACCATCCTCGCCATATTTGCCATGCAAAGCATTATATGCAACTTCAATTTTCTTATCAATCAACACCTGAGCAATATCTTTATCAACATTTATTAATTCGGCATTTTTATATCCTAACCTTTGTAATGCATTCAATACATTTTTGCCTGAACGCAAAGATACTTCTCTTTCACTTGATAAGCCGCCGCATAATACACCTATTATCGTATTGTAATCAAATTTTATTTTTTCATTTCTTTCCATAACATATTTTCCGTTTTATCACTACCTACATAAATTATTTCGGGTTCTAACTCTATTGTATATTTTTCTTTTACTTTTGAATACATTTTGTGCATTAATTGTATCACATCTAAAGATGTTGCATTATTATAATTTATAATTATATTGGCATGTTTTTCAAAAACCATTGCACCGCCTGATTTACAACCTTTCAGTTCACACAAATCCAATAATCTGCCAGCAGAGTCATTAATAGGATTTTTGAATATACTACCGGCATTACCATAGGTAAGACCGGGTTGATTTTGTGTTCTAAAAGATTTGTTTCTATCCATTATATCTTTTATTTTATCAAATTCGCCATTTTTAAGTTCAAATTCAGCATTTAAAACAATAAAATTTTTATCTTTTATTATTGAATTTCTATAAGAAAAATTCATATCGGATTTAGTAAAAATTTGTACTTTTTTCTTATCAACATTATATATCTCTGCTTTAATAAACGTATCTGAAATAGATTGTCCATGTGCTGAAGCATTCATTGCTATCATTCCGCCGAAACTGCCCGGAAATCCAATTAAAAACTCAAATCCGGTTAAATTTCTTTTTAAACATTCATTTGATATTATAGGCCCTCTAACACCGCAGCTCACATAAAGTTTATTTCCGTCAAAAGTAAAATTATTTATCTTTTTTGTTAATATTATCGTTTTATTTATTTTTTGTGAACTAAAAAGAACATTAGAACAATTTCCCAAAACAATATCATAATTTTTTTGTTTTAATAATACCAGCAATTCATCAATACTTTCGGGGAAAAATACCTCTTGAACCGCACCGCCTATCCGAAAGGTAGATTCATTTTTAATTATATAATCGTTAATTCGCAGCACCAATTCTATTTACCTTTTTATAGTTTTCTTCAACTAATTTTCCGAGTTTTGTTATTGTTCCCGCACCAAGAGTTATTACTATATCACCTTTATTGATGTGATTTGTTAATTTTTCAGCTGCTTCTTCAATTGAACCCGGAATGTATACAACATCTTTATGAGAAATTTCACGTGCAAAATTACTTGAACAAATATTATCAATCTTATCTTCACCCGCAGAAAAGACATCAAGAATTATAAGTTTATCGGCATCATTAAATGCAAGTTTAAACTCATCCCACAAGGATTTTAATCTTGTATAACGGTGAGGCTGGAATACAGCAACAAGCCTTTTTCCTTCTGTTTTTGTATTGGCTATACTTTTTAATGTAGTTTTAATTTCGCTTGGATGATGAGCATAATCATCAAATATTTCTATACCGTTAAAACTGCAAACTTTTTGAAATCTTCTACCCATTCCCGAAAAATCGGTAAAGTATTCAGATAAATTACTCATATCAACACCCGCCTCATTAAGTGCAGCATAAACCGCAAGCGAATTGTATACATTATGCATTCCGGGAATTGTTAATTCAATTGTATCTTTATATTCAGACTTATAATACACATCAAATTTAGACCCAAAACCTTTATAAGAAATATTTTTTGCAGTGTAATCAGCAGAATTCAAACCGAATGTTATAAAATTATAATCAGGATATAATTTCATAAAATAACACACACCCGAATTATCATTATTAATGATTACTTTTTGCGAAGGTTTATTGGACAAATAATTATTAAAAACTTTAACTATATCTTCAAGTCCATTCACATAATAATCAAGATGATCTTCTTCAATATTATTTATAACTGCAATATCCGTAGAATATTTTTGAATTGTTCCGTCAGATTCATCCAACTCAGCAACAAAATATTTATCATCACAATAAAATCCGTTAGTATTTAACTCAGGAATAATACCGCCAACAACAAACGATGGTCTATATCCGGCTTTTGAAAGTATATAAGAAGATAACCCGCTGGTTGTTGTTTTACCATGAGTACCCGAAAATCCTATAAAACAAGACTTCTGATTATTTGAAAATTCATCAGATATCATTTTTAATATATCAGAACGATGATAAATCTTTAGATTGAGTTCCTTAGCCCTAATAATTTCAGGATTATCATTTTTAATTGCACTGCTGGCAACAACAATCATATCAGGATTTATAAGTTCACTATTATGCCCAATAGACACTTTTACACCGCATTTTATTAATAAATCAGTATATTTGCTCTTTTGAAAATCAGAACCGCTAACTTCAGCACCAAGTTCAGTTAAATACTTTGCTAAACCACTCATTCCAACACCGCCAACAGCAATAAAATGAAACTTTTTATTTTTAATATTTTCCATGCACATATCTTTCGACTAATCTTATATATAATTATTTTATTATAACAAAATTTTATTACAAAATTCGTTTTTGTGTATCTTATCATTCACATAAATAAAATAGTTGAATTATTGCTAAAATAATTGTACAATTTTATTCGTAATTTGTGCAAAATCATTAATATATAATGTATTTAGCAAATTTTTATCGATAAGAATATGAGGTTTATATGAAATTACACGTACAAACATTATTTGTTGCCATAGGACTAGGAATAAAACGTAATTGGCATATATTTTTAGCGATTATTGCCGGTATAATTTTTGGTAACTACTTAAATAATAATCCCGATTCTTTTCAACCTATTCTTAAAATTTTAAATGTAGTAGGACAGGCATTTATCAGAATTATTCAAATGGTTGTTATTCCACTTGTTTGCAGTGCCATTGTTGTTGGTATATCAAGTATCGGTGACAGCAAACAAATCGGTAAATTTGGAAAGAAAATGCTCCTTTATTATGGTATAATTACTGTTCTTGCGGTTGTCATAGGTGCAGCCCTTGTTCTTACAATAAAACCGGGTCTTGGTGTACAAGAATTTATCAGTCAAGCCTCGGCTATCGACATTCAAAATCAAGTTAATCAGGCAATTGCAGAACAAAGAGGTCAAGTCGGTGCATTATTTCTTAATATGATACCACAAAATCCTTTGGAATCACTGGCAAAAGGAGAGATGATACCAATCATCTTTTTCGCTTTATTCTTCTCTTTAGCACTCGCTAAAGTCGGAGAAATTAATCGTCCTATCGTTTCTTTCTTTGAATCGGTTTTCGCCGCAACAATGAAAATAACAGATTGGATTATGGTATTTGCAGCACCGGGTATTTTCGCTTTAACCACAGTATCTGTTGCTTCATTCGGCATAAGCATATTCTCAACAATTTCAAAATTATTTGCGGTTATTGCCTGCGGTTTCATTATTCAATTTTTTATTCTTTATCCGCTATTAATGAAAGTATTCAGTAAAGTTCCAGTCGGAACATTCTATACCGCTATAATAGAAGCACTCTTAGTTGCATTTGGTACTGCAAGCAGCAGTGCTACATTACCTTTAACAATCGCTTGCTGCGAAAAACGAGGCATATCACATAAAATCTGTAGTTTCGTTTTACCATTGGGGGCTACGCTTAATATGGATGGTACGGCTTTATTTCAAACAGTTGCAGTTATATTCCTTACACAAGCTTATGGAGTTACACTTGAACCCATGCAAATTATAGAAATAATGGTATTGGCTTTAATTTCATCAAGTACCTGTGCAGGTATCCCCGGTGCAGGTTTAATTACAATTGCATTGGTTCTTAACGGTTTAGGATTAACTCCTCAAGAACTGGTTGAAGGTTTTGCTTTCTTATTCGCATTTGACCGTATTGTTGATATGTTAAGAACGACGGTAAATGTAGCAAGTGATGCCGTTGTTGCCGCAATTATAGCTGATAACGAGAATGAAATTGATTATGATTTATTAAATAACACAGAAGGTTATAAAGAAATAATATAAATATCAAAACAAACAACTAAAAAGAGAAACTGTATAAGCAGTTTCTTTTTTTTAGTATTTTTACAAAATAAAAAGCTTCTATAAAATAGAAGCTTTACAAAAATATTCTGATAATTAATCTACCAATACTTGTTGAATTTCAACATTTGGTTTCCCTAATACTCTCACCAATTCTAATACAGAAGCTTTCATTTGACACTTTTGTGATGTACCACTGAAAAAGTCTGTATAAAAACAACCTTCACAAACACAGCCTCTTTTGTAACAATCTAAAGCCGTATTTGTCCATCGTCTTACTGCAATGGATCTTCCCATATCTCTGCTTCTAAGCACTAAAAATTCCTCCTTGAATTATCCCCAAATTAATATGTACATTTTGTTTTTCTACCATGTCCGTACATCCTAATCTATAATTATTATAACTTTTTAATTCTTTAATTCAATATTTTTTATTCAATTATTACGTTATGATACAAAATTTAGTAATATTTATTATTATATATTATATTTATTTGTTGCATAAAAAAAGTACGAATTAAAATTCGTACTTTTTAACAATATTGTTAGACTTTTATCTAAAATTGATTGTCGGAAACTTTTTGATTAATCCGGTTTTAATATTATTAATTTCACTATCAATTATTTCATCAGTTAAAGTTGCCTCTTCATTTTGAAGAATTATTCGGTATGCTAAACTTTTACAACCGTCTTTTATATGCTCACCTTGATATATATCAAAAAGATTTACACCCTTGAACAATTTATTATTAGCACATTTTTTAACAGCCAAAACGATTTGTTCATTTGAAACTGTTTTATCTATTGAAAAAGAAATATCTCTTTGTACTTCCAAAAACTGCGGTAAAGGCTTATATCTTTGTGTATGATAAACTGCCGCTTCAAGAAGTTTACCCAGATTTAATTCAAACAAATAAATATCTTGATTAATTTTCATTTTATCTTTTATTAAAGGATATATTTCTCCAAAATATCCTATTGTAACAGGTTCTTTACCTAACAATATAACCTTTGCACTTCTGCCGGGATGAAGATACTCACACTCTTCACCGGTCGATAATTTGACTCTTTGAGATATATTTAAGAGCTTGAACAAACTTTCTAATACTCCTTTTAATGTGTAAAAATCAAATTTTCCATTATTTTTCCACAAATTATTATTTGTTTCACCGGTAACTATTCCGGAAATAATTCTATTTTCTTCTACTCCGCTATTTATTTTTTCAGCAGGATGTTTTACAAAATAAGTTTTACCTGTTTCATACAACCATACATTCTTTTGACCGTTATCAAAATTGTATTTTAAAGTTGATAATAAATTACAAATAGTAGTCTGTCTTAGCATTGTATGATCTTCAGATTGAGGATTTTGAACAAATACAGCTTCCTCTTTTTTATAAGATAAACCAAATTGATTTAACAAAGGTTCACCTATTAATGACGATGTAACTGCTTCATTAAATCCATATCCTAAAAATAAAGCGTTTATTCTTTTTAGCATTATTTCTTCATTAGTAATTTCGGGAGAATGTGTTTTATTAGGTAATGTTGGTTCAATACTGTCATAATTGTATATTCTTGCAATTTCTTCAATTAAATCAACTTCTTGAATTACATCATTAATTCTGAAACCTGGGACTTTAAAACTTGCCGTTTCTGAAGTTCTATTAATTAATTCAAAACCAAGATTTTTTAAGATTTCTACACATTTATCCTGTTCAATATTACAGCCTAAGTACCTTTTTATTTGATTAAACCTTAATGTTATAACTCTATCATCTGATTTGTTGATACCTGTTTCAACAATACCGTCAAATTTTGCATCTGCATATTTGATTAAAAGATTAATGGCTCTATATAAAGCAGGCTTTGTCGATTCTATATCAATTCCTCTTTCAAAGCGTGCACATGCTTCACTTTTATATCCTATACTTCTATAATTTTTTCTTGTTGTATGAGGCATAAAATATGCTGCTTCAAGAACAATATTTTTAGTATTTTCATCAATTTCTGAATTATGTCCGCCAAATACCCCCGCAATGCAAACACCATAATCTTTAGTCGCACATAAAACAGAATCAGTATTAAGTGTACGCTCTACATTATCAAGTGTAACTAATTTTTCACCATTTTTGGCACGTCTGACACAAATATAACCATTTAATTTATCTCTATCAAAAGCATGGAAAGGCTGCCCTGTTTCAAGCATAACATAATTAGTTATATCAACAATATTATTTATAGACCTTATTCCGGAAACTTCCAATCTTCGTTTCATCCAATCAGGTGACGGTTTAATATGAACATCGTTTAATATACCTGCGGAATAATATTTGCAAGTATCTTTATCAATTATTTCTACAATAAAATTTGATGATTTTTTCAAATCAAAATCAGCAACCTGATTATATTTTAATTTTTTATTAAACAAAGAAGCAATTTCTCTTGCAACACCCACAATAGACATTTCATCTCCTCTATTTGGAGTGGGTGCAACATCTAAAATTGTATCTTCAGTAATATTTAACAATTCATTAATATCATGCCCGATTTTAATATCCTTAAAAATTCTGTTTAAAACTAAAATACCATCTTCTTCCTGCATATTTTCAAGACCAAGTTCATCTTGAGAACAAAGCATGCCTTGCGACTCAATTCCTCTAATAACAGCAGGTGTCAATTCATACTGTTCACCGGTTTTTCTGGATAATACTTTTGAACCGACTGAAGCATAAGGTATAATCTGACCTTCTTTAATATTTTGTGCACCACAAACTACAGTCTTAATTCCCCTGCCTGTATCTACATCAACGAGATGCAATTTATCAGCGTTAGGATGTGCTTTTATAGCCAGAATTTGTGCCGTAATAATATTTGTAAATTTTGCACCGATTTTTTCAATGTTTTCCACTTCAAGCCCGCTCATAGTAAGCTTATTAACAATTTCTTCAACAGTTAAATCACTAATATCAACAAATTCATTTAACCATTCTAATGATACTCTCATCTTTAAACCCTCTTTATACTTTTCTTTAATTTTATTATAAATAGACTCATATTGCACACTGTATTTATTTTTTAACAAAATTTTTTCTTTCTTTATGCTAATATTCATAAAGAAAGGAATTTTTTATGTTGATAAACAGCGTTAATTCAAGATTACTATCATTTTCAGCGAGTTTAAATAAGCGTACAAAAAATGAACTAAATAATAAACAATTTATAAAAGAATTAGAAAGCCAAATTTCAGGTTCAAAAGTATTAAATAATTTCGACGATAACTACGTTATTAATATTGAAAAAACACACGAAGATAACGGATGGGATGATGAAAAAGATTGGTTAGAAACAGTTATAACAGGTAATTTAAAAGGACAAAAAGTTTCCGCAGTCTTAAAAAGCAGATACCGTTACCCTTTTTCTGTTAATGCCGGCGAATCAGTGCCTTCTAGAGTAGGAGAAAACAAATGTTTTCAATCTCAAGTTTTAAACTCGGTCAAAAATGCAGATATAATTTCAATAAAAGCTCAAATGGCAAAACAATATGTTGAAAACTATATGAAAGATATTTCAGATGAGGAAGCCGCAATTATTTATGACAACATTAAAAATAATTAAGAATAAAAAATAAGAGAAAAAAGAGGAGAATATATTTTATTCTCCTCTTATATTTTATACTTCTATGTACTCTTTCAATCTTTTACTTCTGTTTGGATGTCTTAATTTTCTTAAAGCCTTAGCTTCAATTTGTCTGATTCGTTCTCTGGTAACACCAAATAACTGTCCTACTTCTTCCAAAGTTCTTTGACGTCCGTCATCCATACCAAATCTTAATCTTAAAACATCTCTTTCACGAGGAGAAAGCCCGCTTAAAACTTCTGCTAAATCTTCTCTTAAAAGTTCTTGAGCAACTGTTTTAACAGGAGCATCCGCATCCTTATCTTCTATAAAATCACCCAATCTGGAATCTTCTTCCTTGCCGATAGGAGTTTCTAATGATAAGGGTTCTTGAGCTACTTTTATAATTTCACGAAGTTTTGGAACTGATATATTCATTTCCATAGCTAATTCTTCTTCCGTCGGCTTTCTTGAAAGTTCTTGTGCTAGTTTTCTTGTAACTTTTTTGAGTTTATTTATTGTTTCAACCATGTGAACAGGTATTCTTATTGTTCTAGCCTGATCAGCTATTGCTCTTGTAATAGCTTGTCTAATCCACCATGTTGCATAGGTTGAGAATTTATAACCTCTTTCATGGTCAAATTTTTCAGCCGCTCTAATTAAACCAAGATTTCCTTCCTGTATTAAATCTAAAAACAGCATGCCTCGACCTACATATTTTTTAGCTATACTAACAACAAGTCTTAAATTTGCTTGAACAAGTTTTCTTTTTGCAATAGCACCAACATTGCCACCTTGTATAATTTTTTTAGCAAGCTCAATTTCTTGTTCAGCCGTCAATAATTTAATACGTCCAATTTCTCTTAAATACATTCTTACAGGGTCATCAAAAGAAATACCTTTAGTTAATAATGCATCAGAAAGCGAAACTTCATCAGTATCTTCATCATCTTCTGCTATATCGGTAGAAAATAAATCCTCATTTTCCATAGTATCTATGATTTTATTACGTTCCGAATTCATAATAACATCGATACTATCTCTACTTATAGTTTCTGATTCTTGCATCATAATGATTTCGGATGTTTCGGAATGTCTGCTTTCAAGACTTTCTTCTTCATCCATTATACCCACAACTGATAAATCTGAATTTTTCTTTTTGTTCATTAAATTTATTCTCCGATTTTATGTTTATTCTTTATTCGTTCTCTTAACTGCATTTGAAATTGCATAGATTCAATATCATCGCTGCCCATATTTTTATTTTTAGAAGCTAGTTCTTTTTTTTCACAATCTGTTTGGTAGTGTTGAATCTTTGAAATATTCTCCTGAATTGCTCCTTTAAAATCTCTTTCAGTCAGATTTTTAAAGCTGTCTGCCATATATATCAGGTCAGTTATTATGTCTTTTATATTATTATCCTCTGCAAATTGACTATACAGGGCTTGTATCAATTTTTCCACATCATTATTCATCTGACATGAAAATTTGTCAATCGTTTCTTTGATAATAATTAAATTTTTATCTATAAATGTAACATTTTTTATTTCTTTTATTAAATAATCTATGTCTGAATTGTCTGCACCTGTTAAAAACAAGCATAATAAATTTTTTTGTGCTTTTTCATAAATATTTGAAGTTTTTGTTACAATTTCGCTTATCCCTGTATTTATAACGTTATCATAACTTTTGTTTGTACTAATTTCTTTTATTAATGCCCTTTCATCTACATTTATACGGTCAGAAATTAATCTTATATATTCATTTTGAACTATAACATTCGGAATTTCCTCGATTAAAGGTCTGATTTTTTTTATAATTGCTAACTTATCCGTAGGAGATATGTCATGCCTGTAATCTTTTAAAATTTGCTCCAATTCAAAATCAATCAATAGGGGTGCTTGTTTGATGTATTTTTTATACTCATCAATTCCGTATTCTCTAATGTATTCGTCGGGGTCTTTGCTTTCAAACGGTGCAATTACTCTAATTTCGCAGGCATATTTATCATCATTAATAGAGGCATAAGACTGGTCGAAAATTTTTATATTACCAAGCCCGCAAAAAGCATCCTTTATAACATCAGAGCTTCTTCTTGTTGCATTTAAACCTGCATTATCGGTATCAAAAGCCAAAAATATTTTTCTAGATTTTGTATATTTAGCTATAAGTTTAATATGGTCAACCGTAAGTGCCGTACCACATGACGCCATTGCATTTTTCAATCCTGCCGCCTGAGCGGATATTACATCAAAATAACCTTCCATGATAACGCAATAATCTTCTTTAATCATTTCATCTTTAGCAACATTAATACCGTAAAGTATCCGGCTTTTATTGTATAGAATTGTATCGGGAGAGTTTAAATATTTAGGTTTTTGATTTGCTTCAATTGCTCTTGCACCAAAAGCAATTACATCACCAAATTCATCCCTTATTGGAATAGTTATTCTGTTTCTAAACCTGTCTACAGTATCACCTTTTTCTGTTTTAACGGTAAGCCCTGCTTTCTCAAGAATTTGGGGAGTATATTTTGCCTTAAAATAAGTTTGTAATTCACTATAACCTTTTTTTGCGAACCCGAGTTTATAGCTATCTATTATTTCCTTGGTTATTCCTCGTTTTTCAAGATATCCTAATGCTTCACTATTTGTCAGCAAATTATTATGGTAATAATCACAAACTTCTGTTATTGCATTTTTTATTTTTTTCTTTTCTTCAATAAATTCTTTATTGTTACCTTTTAAAACTGGCAATTGGATATTAAATTGCTGTGCTAAATCTTGTATGACTTCAGAAAATGATTGATTATTAATTTTCATTAAAAATGTTATTGCATTTCCACCTTCACCACAGCCGAAGCACTTAAAAATTCCTTTTTGTACATTCACACAAAATGAAGGAGTTTTTTCATTATGAAACGGACAACATCCCCAGTAATTTGCCCCTCTTTTTTTTAACACAACTCTTGATTGAACAACGTCCAGTATATCAAGACGATTTCTTATTTCTTCAACAGCTTCACTATATGTTTTTTCATAATCCATTACTATTCTAATCCGTTCATTTTTGCCAGTTTAAACAAAAATTCGTCATTATTTTTTGTTATTAACGGTTCCGGTAAAAATATTTCTTCAAATTTTATTAATACATATCTGTCTGTCATTCCTGATACATAATCACATGCCGTCATCATTATATTATCTTTTTGTGAATTGGGATAAATTTTATTTAATTCTTCGCAATAATACTCGAATAACATTTTTATGATATTTTGTGCCTTATCCTCGGCTAATTTTGCGGGAGAATTATTATAGACATGCTCAAACATCCAATTTCTCAAATTTACAAACTGTTCAAAGCACTCATCAGACATTCGTATTTTATTTTTATCAAAACTATTTTCTACTATATCATTTACAAGTTTAGTAATTCTAATTCTGTTTGTAGTTGAAAAATATTCAACACTTTCTTTCGGAATATCGTCTACTTTTATTATCTTTGCCCTTATTGCATCTTGAATATCGTGATTAATATATGCAATTTTATCCGATATTCTTACAACCTGCCCTTCTAAAGTGTTTGGCATACAATGATATGAATGATTTAATATTCCGTCAAGTGTTTCTTTTGTTAAATTTAACCCTTCTATAAATTCAACAACTCTCACACTTTGTTCATTATGTCTGTATCCGTTTGGCATAATTCCGTTTAATACACGTTCTCCGCTATGCCCAAAAGGAGTATGTCCTAAATCATGCCCTAATGCAATAGCTTCGGTTAAATCTTCATTCAAGCCGATTGCACGAGAAATCGTTCTTGCAATTTGTGATACTTCAAGCGTATGAGTCATTCTTGTTCTGAAATGGTCATCATAGGGTGAAAAGAATACCTGTGTTTTATGTTTTAACCTTCTAAATGCCTTAGAATGCAGTATTCTATCTCTATCACGCTGATATTCCGTACGAAGAGAACAAGGTTCTTCATATCGGCTTCTGCCTGATGTTTCTCTGCTTTTTGAGGCAAGCTTTGATAAGACAAGATACTCTTTTTCTTCTATTACTTCTCTAATTGTTTTATTGTCTATTAGCATAAATATAATCCAATATTTTGATTTTACTACAAATAGTGTCTTTTTTCCCGCATAATATAATCTTTATTTCGATTATTTAATAATATTATATGCAAACACTTGATTATTAGTTTTTTTTCTTATATCATCAACATATAATGTTATTTGAAAGGAAATAGAAATGTCAATTGAATGTGCAATTTGCGGAAAAAAACCTTTAAAAGCTGCAAAACTTTCATTTTCTCATAAACATCATGTATATAGACAAAATCCTAATCTTCAATCTGTTAAAATTGTAGATAACGGCACAGTTAGAAGAGTTAAAGTTTGTACATCTTGTTTAAGAGCAGGTAAGGTTCAAAGAGCTGTTTAATATAATTTAGATTAATAAAAAATAAGAAGGATATTCGTGTCCTTCCTATTTTTTTATTAAGAAATTTTTTCTAATGCGTGAACTACATTAGTATTCAATTCACCGTTTTCAGCTTTTTTATCTAATATGGAAATAGCACTTTTAGCAGACATTGTTTTTTTATAACATCTTTCTTCTCTTAATGCAGAATATATATCTGCAACAGCAAGTATATTTCCGAGTAAATCATTTTTCTTAGGATTATGGTGATTTCTGATTAAATTAGTTATAACTTTGCTCATGCCCGCTGTTTCAAGAAGTTCTGCACCAAGCTCTGTATGTGCATTTATTATTTTTCTCTCATTTTCATCAAGTTTACCGGGTTTATTTATAATTTTTTCGGGAATTAACACTTTTCCAAAGTCATGGAATACGGCAGCTTGCTCTAATGCTTTTTTGTCAGCAGCAGATAATCCCAGCTGATTTGCTATTTGCAGTGCATAAGCAGTCGTTGTAACAATATGCGAATTTGATATATTTGATAAATTATCAGTACAAATTTCAGGATTTTTTATTCCTACGGAATTCAAAATTTTTTCTATTTTTGGATTTTTTTCTATTAAATTTTTTATATAATTTTTATTATTATAAATTCTGAATAATAAATGCGGACTTAAACCTAAATTAACGGGATTTGAAGTATACGATTTACTTGCGGTACGCTTTTGAGTTGTTTCAAAAAAATCAGAAGCTTTTCTTACATTTTCACAACTATATGTCTTAGATTTCGGCTGTATATTAATTTTATCAGCAGGACTAACTATCGAGCCTATATTACTGAATTTCACTATTACTTACCTTTATAACCTACCCTATGGTTATATAAAAAATTTTTTGAATACAAAATTGCTATTTGAATTTACAAAACTTCAAATATTGTTAAATTATAAGTTATTATATTATATATATTTAAAAGACAATGCATGTTATAAAACTATCCGATTGTGGAATAAGATAATGGTTAGCATATATTAGCTGGTAGAGAAATTAAGGAGAATGTTAATGTATTCAAAAGAAGAACTTGCAGAATTAATACTAAAAAGGCCCGATGATTATAATCAGTATAAAGCCTCTGTAGATTCACTTGATTTAACTGAATTGGATTTTTCCAATACTACTTTAGAAAATATTGATTTTTCAAACTCTGAATTAGCAGGTACATCTTTTACTGATTCACATTTATCAAATTGTAATTTTGCGGGTTCTGACTTAAATGCGGCAGATTTTACACGTGCAAATATTGTAGAATCTGATTTTTCAGAAAGTGTTTTAAACGGAACAGATTTTAGTTATTCGGTTGTTAACTATTGTAATTTTACTGATGCGGATATGGCAGGTTGTATTGTTAAAGAAGCAGATTTATCCGAATCAGATTTATCTGCAAGTTCGAATTTATCGGCAACAAGAGCTGATGATACTACAGTATGGCCTGATAATGAGCTTCTTCCAGATGATTTTGATACAAATTATACAAAAGATGACGACGACGAAGAAGAAAATATTAATAGTGACTATTAGTTAAAATAAATTTATTCCTACCAAAAAGAACCGCTTAATGCGGTTCTTTTTATTCTGTATGAGTATATTATTTATTTGTCGGAATACGCATTGAATAGAATGAGCGAATTACGAATATAAGTGCAATCAAAAACAATACTATACCTGCCGTATGAGTGTATTCTTCAAATTTAGGAGAAATAGCAATTTCCATAGCCAATAAACCAAATAACGTCGTAAATTTAATTATCGGGTTCATTGCGACAGACGAAGTATCTTTAAACGGGTCACCAACAGTATCGCCTACAACTGTTGCATCGTGCAGCGATGTACCTTTTTCATTCAAATCAACTTCCACTATTTTTTTTGCATTATCCCAGCACCCACCGGCATTGGCCATAAATACAGCTTGAAATAAACCAAATATAGCAATTGCTATTAAATAGCTTACAAAGAATGATACAGGATTATAGCTTCTTGCCGTCGGGGCAGAAAAGCACGCAAACGCAAGAGCAAACGTAAATAATGCTATAAATATATTTGTCATACCTTTTTGTGCATATTCAGTACAAATTTTTACAACTTCTTTTGAATTTTCAATATTAGCCTTTTTGTCGTCGGCTTCCCCAAGTTTTATATTTTTTGAAATGAATTCGACAGCTCTGTATGCACCTGTTGTTACAGCCTGCATTGAAGCACCCGAGAACCAATATATTACTGCACCACCCATTAATAATCCGAGTATTGTACATGGGTTTAACATATTTAAAATTTCGTATGGTTTTATTTTCAATGATTCTTGTATAACCAAAATCAATGAAAATATCATTGTTGTTGCACCTACAACCGCAGTTCCGATTAACACAGGTTTAGACGTTGCTTTAAACGTATTACCTGCACCATCATTTTGTTCCAAATATTTTTTTGCATTTTCAAAATCAGGTTCAAATCCGAATTCATTCTTAATTTCATCCGATATACCCGGAATTTCTTCTATGAGCGATAACTCATATACAGATTGAGCATTATCTGTAACAGGCCCGTAACTATCTACAGCTATTGTGACAGGCCCCATACCTAAAAATCCGAATGCCACAAGTCCGAATGCAAATATGGAAGGATACATCATTACATCTTGTATGTTCATACTAGCGAAATACGCAACAGTCATTAACAGTACAATTACCAATCCAATCCAAAATCCTGAAAAATTACCCGATACAATACCGGAAAGGATTGTTAAAGAAGCTCCGCCTTCTTTTGATGCTGTTACAACTTCTTGTGTATGTTTAGCCTTCGGACTTGTGAATATTTTTGTAAATTCAGGAATTAATGCAGCACCCAAAGTACCGCAGCTTATTATTATAGATAATGTTAACCATAAATTATTCGGCATATCATACAATAATACATTACTTATCATAAATGTCATGCCTATAGATAAAATTGAGGTTATCCATACTAAATTTGTTAACGGCTGTTCAAAATCAACATCTTTTTTGCCCGCAAAGAATATATTATTTATAACTCCATTAATAATATATGCAATGATTGAGGTTACTATCATTAAATATCTCATTACGAAAATCCAGGTTAATAATTGAATTCGGTAGTCCGGAAAAACTCCGAGCAATATAAAACTTACAAGAGCAACACCTGTTACACCGTATGTTTCAAATCCGTCTGCGGTAGGGCCTATTGAATCTCCCGCATTATCACCTGTACAGTCTGCAATTACTCCGGGGTTTCTGGGGTCATCTTCTTTTATTCCGAATTGTATCTTCATTAAATCAGAACCAATATCGGCTATTTTTGTAAAAATTCCACCTGCAACCCTTAATGCCGATGCACCTAAAGATTCACCTATCGCAAATCCGATAAAACATGCTCCTGCTAATTCACCCGGTATAAATAATAATATTGAAAGCATTACAATTAATTCAATACTTACCAGTAATACACCTATACTCATGCCTGCTTTTAGAGGAATACCCAATACTTTCATCGGGTTATTTCTTAGTGAAGCGAATGCTGTTCGTGCATTGGCGAGTGTATTCATTCTAATACCGAACCAGGCAACGGCATAAGAGCCTAAAATACCTACAACGGAAGCACAAAGAATAATTAAAACATTTTTTAAGCTCATTTCCTGTAACGAGCCAAAGTAAAATGCAATACAAATACCGATTAATACTTCAAGCCCGATTAAAAATTTACCTTGTTGAATTAAATAAGTTTTGCACGTTTCAAAAATTGTATTACCAATTTCAGCCATGCATCTATGTACTTTTAATGATTTAATATGACTAAATTCAATTAACCCCCAAATTAAACCAAGAAAAGAAATAATAATACCGACTAAAAGCAAAATATAATTATCGCCTTCAAATTTAGGCACAACCAAATTTGCCTCACTAGCAAATGCCGGTACAGTGGAAAATAACATTAGCAATAATGCAGCCGCAATTTTTTTAATAGAGCGGTTATGTTCTGTTGACATTTCTTTCTCCTTTTTTGCCGTATACAAATTAATATTATATATTATTAATTTATTTTTTTCTATTTTGTAAGATTATTAAACATTTAAAAAAAGAGGATGCTAATGCATCCTCTTTAATACAAATATTTTGTATTTACTATTTTATCAATTCACCGACTGATTTAAACACAGCCATACGTTTTTGTGCATCAACCTCGGCTTTTGCATATAATTCATTTGCAGCTTCGGGATTTGTTTTAAGTAATGACTTGTAACGTCCTTCAGATTTAATGAATTCTTGATAATTGCCTGTAGGTTCCTTAGCATCCCAACTGAACGGCTGTTCATTTGCAGGATTGTATCTGTATAGAGGATAATAACCAGCCTCAACAGCACGTTTTTGTTCAGTTTGAGTCTTGCTCATATCAATACCATGTGCAATACAAGGTGCATAAGCAAATATGATTGACGGCCCATCGTAAGCTTCAGCTTCCTGGAATGCCTTTAATGTCTGCATTCTATCTGCACCTAATGCAACTGATGCAACATATACATATCCGTAAGACATGCTCATTAAGCCCATATTCTTTTTATATGTTCTCTTACCGCCTGTAGCGAATTTGGCAACCGCACCTGTAGGTGTTGATTTTGAAGCTTGACCACCGGTATTAGAATATACTTCCGTATCAAGAACCAAAATATTTACATTTTTATTTTGAGCTAATACGTGGTCAATACCGCCGTATCCGATATCGTTTGCCCAGCCGTCACCACCTATAATCCATACGGATTTATCGGTAAAGTAATCTTGTAATTCTCTGACTTTTGCAAGATTCGGGCATGGTGCATCTTTATATTTTGCAATTAATTCTTTAGCTTTTGCTTGAGCTGCAACTGCTTCTTCAGTCTTTGAATTATCAAAATGAGCCATTGCATTTGTTAATGCTTCTTTTAAATCAGCCGGTGTAGAGTCACCTTCAAGAACTTTTTGAACATAAGTCTTTAATGTATCTCTGTTTTGGTCAACAGCTAATCTCATACCGAAACCAAATTCAGCATTATCTTCAAATAAAGAATTTGCCCAAGCCGGCCCTCTGCCTTGTTTGTTTGTTGTATACGGTATAGTCGGGAATGTTCCGGAATAAATTGATGAACATCCTGTAGCATTTGCAATAATTGCATTTTCACCAAACAACTGTGAAACAAGTTTAACATAAGGTGTTTCACCACAACCTGCACAAGCACCTGAAAATTCAAATAATGGCTTTCTTAACATTGCACCTTTAATCGTCTTTGTCGTATTCTTGCCCATAACATTATCGGGTAATTCATCAAAGAATTTTTCATTTACCAATTCGCATGCTTCTTCTTCTTTTTCTATTGATGACCACGTTAATGCTTGCTTTTCAGGATTTTTGTTTGCAGGACACTGGTCTAAACAAACACCGCAGCCTGTACAATCTAAACAATAAACCTGAACTTTGAATTTTTCTCCGTTTGCATTCGGTCTTGCATCAATAGCGTTAAATGATGAAGGTGCGTTTTTCATGTTATCTGCTTCAATCAATTTCGTTCTTATTGCAGCATGCGGGCATGCACTTGCACAAACACCGCATTGTAAACAATTTTGGCTGTTCCAATGTGGTACACGTGGTGCAATGCCTCGTTTTTCTAAACAAGCTGTTCCGGTAGGAATAACACCGTCAACACTCATTGCAGAAACAGGGATGTCATCGCCTTTTTGCCTCATAGAAGGTTCTATTATCTTCTTAGCGAATTCATCGGCATTATCAGGAATTAATTTAACTTCTTCCAATGCACAAACACCATCTAATGAAGAAGGAACAGGAACTTCCTGACAAGCGTTAACTGCTGCATCAATTAAAGCAAGGTTCATATTAACAACATCATCACCTTTTTTCTTAAAGGTTTTGACTGTCATTTCTTTCATACCTTCATAAGCTTGTTCAAACGGAATAATACCGGATACTTTGAAGTAAGCAACCATCATAACTGTATTTGCACCTTTACCTCTTAATCCCGGCTGTTCTTTTATTAATTTTTCCGCATCAACATTATAGAATTTAATTTTCTTATTAATTATAGTCTTTTGCATGTCACGTGTTAAGTGTGCAAAAGCTTCTTCTTTTGTGTAAGGAGAATTCAATAAGAAAGTACCGCCCTCTTTAATTCCCTTTAATAAATCGTATCTGCCTATGTAAGCGTGTGCAGAGCATGATACGAAATCGGGAGCGGTAATTAAATATGTAGATTTAATAGGTTTATCACCGAAGCGTAAGTGAGAAACTGTTACACCGAAAGATTTTTTAGAATCATAAGCGAAATATGCCTGTGCATCTTTTTGTGTATATTGACCTATTATTTTAATCGAATTTTTGTTTGCACCAACTGTACCGTCAGAACCAAGACCCCAGAACATGCAGTTTGTAGTACCTTCAGGTTCAGTTACAATGTGTTCTTCAACTTTTAAAGATTTATGAGTTACATCATCTTCAATACCAACGGTAAAGCCATGGAAACCATTATTTTCAGCATGTTTATATACAGCAAATACCATTGAAGGTGTAAATTCTTTTGAAGATAAACCGTAACGTCCACCGATAACTCTGATATTTTTATCGTCTAAAGCTGCTACAACATCGAGATATAAAGGTTCACCGATTGAACCCGGTTCTTTTGTTCTGTCCAAAACAGTAATACGTTTTACTGTTTTAGGTAATACAGCATTGAAACGCTTAACGTCAAACGGTCTGTATAATCTTACTTTAACCAAACCGTATTTTTTACCTCTTTTTGCATTCAGGTATTCGATTGTTTCTTCAATCGTTTCGCAACCTGAACCTATTGCAACAATAACATCAGTAGCATCCGATGCACCGACATAATCAAACGGATGATATTGTCTGCCGGTAACTTTAGCAACTTTATCCATATATTCCTGAACGATATCGGGAACAGCATTATAATACTTATTAACCGTTTCTCTACCCTGGAAATATACATCGGTATTTTGAGCACCAACTTTGCATTTAGGTGCTTCAGGTCTTAATGCTCTTTGTCTGAATTCTTCAATATACTTAGGTTCAACTAAACTTGCAATATCTTCATAAGAAATTTCTTCAATTTTATGAACTTCATGTGATGTTCTAAACCCGTCAAAGAACTGCAAGAAAGGAACTTTAGCTTTATAAGTAGCTAAATGAGCAACTAAAGCCATATCCATTTCTTCTTGAACCGAATTAGCAGCAAGCATTGCATACCCTGTGTTACGACAGCCCATAACGTCGGTGTGGTCACCAAATATAGCTAGTGATTGTGCTGCCAATGCACGAGCTGCAACATGAATAACAGACGGCAGCATTTCGCCTGCGATTTTATGCATAACAGGTATCATCAATAATAGACCTTGAGATGCAGTATATGTAGAAGTTAAAGCACCTGCAGCAAGTGAACCGTGAACTGCACCTGCGGCACCGGCTTCTGATTGCATTTCTGCAACTCTTACTTCTTTTCCCCAGATATTTTGTTTGTGTTGTGATGCCCATTCATCAATCCATTCACCCATTGTAGATGATGGAGTGATGGGGTAAATAGCCGAAACTTCACTTAATGCATAAGCAATATGAGCCGCAGCATAGTTACCATCAACTGTAATTGTTTTTTTTGGCATTTTTTCTATGACCTCCATTCTCTTATTTCCTCTGTGGATTTATATCTTATTAATAAAAATGTAACCTGAAAACATTCAAATTACAACAATTTTTCTGTAAAAAATTGTTATTAAAAAAGGGAAAGCATTAGCTTCCCCTATAATTATTCACTTTCCGCAACAACAGTTACAATCTGATTTCCGTAGCTATCAATATGTCCGTCGGTTTTTTCAATTATGTATCTCAAACCTTGTTTCCCGTCAATAGCCTTTTGTGCAGCTTCTAATGCCTTTTCAAACTTTGAAAATTCTCCGATTTGTTTTCTTGAAAATTCGGAATAATCCTGTTCTGTAATCACGTGAAACATTTTATGCTCCTTTTCTATTGCATTAAAAAACTCCCGCTCAAGGATTCGAACCTCGATAGCAACATCCAGAGTGTTGCGTCCTACCATTAGACGAAACGGGATTACAAAATAATTTTAAATAAAATAAATTTTATTTGCAATATCCGTTTTAAACATAATTATTTTTTTTATTATTTTTCTATTAAATAATTTGACATTTAAAAAATTTTTTTTATAATAATTTTGTCACCTTAGATTTGGGTAATTTTATGAATATTTTAAATTTTATGCAGTCTAATATGAAGTTTTACAATTTAAAAATTTTTTTTCCCCCCCCCACGGCGTTTCAGCCTTATTGTTCGTAGAATAAAAGAAAATTTAAATACATTAACCTGCAAGTTATTTACAAAAAACCCGCCTTATGAATATGACTTTTTGGTAAATTTGGATGCCAAAGATTATCCGAGATATTTAAAAAAGATTTTTTATAAATATACAAATCAAAAACTTAATTTAAAAAATCCGAAAAATTTTAACGAAAAAATCCAGTGGTTAAAATTGAATGATACGACTAATTTAAAAACAGTTTTAACCGATAAAGTTCTTGTTCGTGATTTTGTTAAAGAAAAAATTTCGGAAAAATATTTAAAGCCTGTTCTTTGGATTGGCAACAATTTTGATGACATACCCTTTGATGAATTACCTGAGAGATTTATTATAAAAGCCAATAACGGATGTAAATGGCATTTTAAAATACTAAACAAAACAGAATTCCTTGAGAATAGAAGATTATTTGATATAGTCAAAAGGCGGTTTGACGGTTGGATGTATCAAACATTCTTCGTGTTCTGCGGGTTTGAACTTCAGTATAAAAATATTGTTCCAAAAATATTAATTGAGCCGTTAATGGTTACGGAGTTGAGTAAAAAACCTGTTGAATATGAAATTTATTGTTTTAACGGAAAACCTAAAATTTTTCAAAAAATAATATACAGTGATATAAGATATTGCAGTGTATATGATGAGAATTACAATCAAATTGATTTAAAATTCCGTGATATTTATGAGGCGGTTCAAGAGCCTCCCTCCGAAAATTTGAAATTGGCGGTTGAGCTTTCCCAAAAATTATGTTTGGACTTTAAGCTCGTGAGGTGTGACTGGTTTGAATATCTTGGCGATTTATACTTTGAAGAAATGACGTTTACGCCCTTTTCGGGTTTTTATAAATTTGAAAAAGAAGAATGGAATTTAAGATTGGGTAATATGCTTAGTTTGAAGTGAAGAGGTTTTTATGCATGAATTTGATTTGGAAAATTTATCGGATGAGGAAGTAATTGATATTTATAATAATATTTTGGATGGCGGTGGAAGTGAATTTATTGCGGGGCAACCAGTATGTGACGGCGGTTTTTATGCAAACTTAAAATCTAAAGGTACAATGATACCACATAATTATTCCAACGGAGATGGTTATAATACTCAAGGCGGGCAGTACTATATAACGTATTATGATAATGATTTTACTTGCTATATAAAATGGGATTGTCGTGTAAATATGTCAAATAGAGATAGTACTTGCGGTCCTCCCCTATATGATTGTCATGGTTATTGTTATTATGCAAAATAGAATATTATATATAATTTAATGATATATTCTTGTATTAAATTTTTGTTCGTGTTATAAGAAAAATACCGTAGAATTTTTTTCTGCCAGTTCAACGAATGGAGGTTTATAAAACTGAATAGAAATATAAGATTGGCAAAATGTGCCGGTTTTTGCTACGGCGTTAAAAGAGCGGTCGAAACTACAAAAAAAATTAAAATTGAAAATCAGTCCCGTAATGTTTGGGTTTTAGGAGAATTAATACATAATTCTCATGTTATTAATATGCTCGAAAATTTGGGTATTAAAACAGTAGAATCTTTGCCCGAAAATAATGACGGAATTTGCATTATAAGAAGTCATGGTATGGCTCCTCAATTAATTAACGAAATTGTGGCTAAAGGTTTTGATGTAGTCGATTTAACTTGTCCCGACGTAAAAAAAGTACAGCAAAAAGCAGTCGAATTGGCAAAAGAAGGCTATCTCGCCATTATACTCGGAAAGCCCGAACATCCGGAAGTAGTTGCAATTAAAGCCAATGCGGAAATGTATTCAGATAATGTTTTTGTGATATCAGATATTTCCGATTTAGATAAAATCGAACCCGAAATATTTAAGCAAAAAAGAGTGGGGGTTGTTATTCAAACCACTCAAAAAATTGAATTTTTACAGGAAGTTATATCTAAGTTAATACCACTTGTTTCAGAATTAAAAATATTTAATACCATTTGTAAATCAACCTCACTAAGACAGCAGGAAGCTAAAGAGCTTGCAAAATCGTCGGATTTAATGATTGTTGTGGGCAGTAAAAAAAGTGCAAACACTACTCATTTGGCTGAAATATTGCAGGAAATTACAAATACGGTGCATATAGAAAATGCGGATGACTTAAAGAATTATAACGAACTGCTTATAAATTCAACCAATATAGGTATAACGGCAGGTGCTTCAACCCCAGACGACGTTATAAATGAAGTTATAAAATATTTGGAAAATATATAAGAAAGGATAAAATAAATGGCAAACACAGTGAACGAACAAGATGAATTCGTAAAATTATTGGAAGAAAGTTACAACTATAAATTTTCCGTTGCAGATGTTGTAAAAGGTATAGTTATAAAACAGGAAAATGACGGATTTTTGGTTGATATCGGAGCTAAAACCGAAGCATTTTTACCAAACAGAGAAATCACAAATAATCAGGTAGACGATAAAAATTATTCTGATTATTTAGCAATTAATGATGTAAAGGAATTCTACATTTTAAAAGAAGATACCGATGATGAAAACGGAAGAATTGTTTTATCATTAAAGAAATTATCATGTGCAAAAGCTTGGCAGGAACTTCAAAACGTTAAATATAACAATGAAACAATTAAAGCAAAAGTTGTTCTTATCGTTAGAGGCGGCGTAATTGTTGAAGTATCCGATTTAAGAGGATTTGTTCCGGCAAGTCAGTTAAGAACAGGTGCACCCTTTGACGGTTTAATAGGTCAAGATATAGAAGTTAAAGTTCTTGAAGCGGATGCAAAGAAAAATAAATTAATATTATCTCAAAGACAAGCTGTAGCTGAACAAAGAGAACAAGTAGTTGATGAAATCATTTCTAACCTTGAAGTTGGTTCGGTTGTTAAAGGTGAAGTTGTAAGAATTGCCGATTTCGGTGGATTTATTGATATAAACGGTGTTGACGGCCTTCTTCCGATTTCCGAAATCTCTTGGCAAAGAATTAAACATCCATCCGATGTTATTTCTTTAGGTCAGGAACTTGAAGTTAAAATTTTAAAAATAGATACAGAAATGAAACGTATAAGCTTAAGCTTAAAGAGAATGGGTGATAACCCCTGGGAATCTATTGAAAATGAATTTAAAGAAGGTCAGGTAATAAAAGGTACAGTTAATAAAGTTACATCTTTTGGTGCATTTATTAATATTTATCCGGGTGTTGAAGCATTACTTCCATCAGCAGAAATGGAACCTGCTAATGCAAATCCGTTCAATCTTTATAATGTGGGTGATGAAATAGAAGTTTTAATCAAAAAATTCACACCTCAAGAACACAGAATTGCTTTAAGTGTTAAAGATATTCAAAAGTAATTTGTTTTATTTTAGGTAAAAAGGAGAAGTCTATCTTCTCCTTTTTTGTTAAAAAAACTTAATATTTTATCAATAAATGGCAAATTAAATAATTTTGAAGTTTTAGCAAAATTGTAGTTAAATTAAAAGGATAGTAAAATGATTAATTTTAATCCACAGGTAAGTTCAAATGCAAATATTAAATCACCTGTAAGAAAAGGTAAAAACGTCGGAACAGGTATAGGTTTTGCCGCAGGTGCCGTATATGTTGCAAAAAATGGTAGAGAAACCATACAACACGGAGTTAAGGAAGCTTCAAAATATATGGTTCATGTTGATGAAACTTTGACTGAAAAAGCAAAAGATGTTTTATTAATAAGTAATAAGCAGGCAGTTGGTATCGGTGTTGCAGTATTAGCAGCTACAATTGCATTATCAACAGTGGCAGGTCGTATTATCGGCGGTGCCGTCGGAAAAATTGTTCAAAATCATAAAGAACATAAAGCAGAAAAGAAATCAGAACAAAAAGTTGAAAATAAAGTCAAAAGTAAACACGTTAAAAATTCAAAAATGACGGATGATAAAATACCGGCACCGGTAGCTACTCCGACTCCGAAGCCCGTAATTAAAAACTCTCCGGCTCCGAAGCCCGTAATTAGAAACACTCCGATACCCGAACCTATGCCAACACCAACTCATATATATATACCCGAAGAACCCACTCCTCAATTTATAGGTGCGACTGAGTCGAATTTATCGTACCGGGATGAGTCCGCACCGGAACCTATACCAACACCGGCTCCGACAATAGGTACGCCTTATCCTCCTGTGGATGTTGAACCTACACTTCCGAATATTCCGGATTAATAATAAACTATACGATTTTTATATATACAAAAGACGGTTTAAGCCGTCTTTTTTGTATATTTTATTTTTAATTTTCAAAATAAATACTTTAAAATATTAAATATTTAATATTTTTTTTAAATATTGACCCGTATAAGATTTCTCACATTTTGCAACTTCTTCGGGCGTTCCCTCGGCAACAATTTTACCTCCCGCATCACCGCCCTCGGGGCCTAAATCTATAATATAATCGGCTGTTTTTATTAAATCCAGATTATGTTCGATTATTAAAATTGTATTACCATTATCAGCCAGTTTGTTTATAATTTTAATAAGTTTATCCAAGTCATACCAATGCAGACCGACCGTAGGCTCATCAAGCAAATAGAGTGTTTTACCGGTTGCACGCTTATTAAGTTCGCTTGCAAGTTTTATTCTTTGAGCTTCGCCTCCGGAAAGAGTTGTTGAGCTTTGTCCGAGCTTCATATAACCTAATCCGACGTCATATAACGTTTGTAATCTGGATTTAATTTTTGGGATGTTCTCAAAAAATTCAAGTGCTTCAGATATACTCATATCAAGCACTTCGGAGATATTTTTACCGCCGTATTTAACTTCCAATGTTTCTCTGTTATATCTTTGACCTTTACAAACATTACATTTTACATAAACATCGGATAAAAAGTTCATCTCAATTCTTGTCAAACCGTCACCTTTACAGGCTTCGCAACGACCGCCCTTAACGTTAAAGCTGAAACGACCTGCATTATATCCTCTTGCTTTTGCTTCATTTGTTTTTGAAAACAACTCTCTTATATGAGTAAATACATCCGTATATGTTGCAGGGTTTGACCTTGGAGTTCTGCCAATCGGTGATTGGTCAATACAAATTACCTTATCAATGTTTTCAAATCCTAAAATGGTATCCAGACCTTGCGGTTTTGGTTTATTAGCGTTTAATTTATGTAAAGAATACTGATATATTAAATCATTCATTAATGTGGATTTACCGCTGCCGGAAAGCCCCGTAAGCACGACGACCTTACCTAAAGGAATTTTCACATTAATATTTTTTAAGTTATTTTTATGAGCATTAATGACTTCAATATATTTTCCGTTGCCCTCTCTACGTTTGGAGGGAATTTTTATTTGTTTTTTTCCGCTTAAATACTGTCCCGTTAAAGACTTATCACAGTTTTCTATATCTTTAAGCGTGCCTTGTGCTATGATTTTTCCGCCGTTTACGCCTGCCCCCAAACCTATATCCACGATATAATCGGCACTTCTTATGGTATCTTCATCGTGTTCGACTACTATAAGCGTATTACCTAAATTTCTGAGCCTTAACAGTGTTTTGATAAGCATATCGTTATTATACTGATGTAAGCCGATTGACGGTTCATCAAGCACATAAAGAACCCCCGATAATCCGCTTCCTATTTGTGTGGCAAGTCTTATTCTTTGAGCTTCGCCGCCCGATAATGTGCCTGAAGCTCTTGCCAAATCAAGATAGCTCAATCCGACATCAAGCATGAATTTAAGTCTTGCTCTTATTTCTTCCAAAATTTGTTTTGCAATGGTTAATTTATAATCATCAAGTTCGAGATACAAATCGGAAAAAAACTTATACGACTCTTTTATGGACATTTTGCAAACTTCATAAATATTTTTGCCCATTATTGTAACAGCAAGCGAGAACGGTTTTAATCTTGCACCTTTACATTCGCTGCAAGGTATTTCCGACATAAATTCCTGTATGGACTCTCTGATTTCATCTGAATTTGACTCATTATATTTATTCATAAAATAAGGAACAATACCTTTAAAAGGTCTTATCTGCGTAACATATCTTGTTCCTCCGAATTCTTTAAATCTTAATTTAACAGGAGTTTTTCCGCTTCCGTATAAAATAATATTCTGATGTTCTTTGGGCAAATTTTCAAAAGGAGTATCCATATCAATATCAAAATGAGAAGCTACGGATTTTAATACATCTTGATAATAAGGATTTCCCGTCTTTGCCCACGGATATATCGCCCCGTTTGCAAGTGATTTGGTTCTGTCCGGAATTAACAAATCCGGATCCATTTCGTATAATGCACCTAAGCCGGAACATGACGGGCATGCTCCATAGGGACTGTTGAAACTAAAACTGCGTGGTGCAAGTTCTTCAAACCCGATATTACAATTTGGGCATGCCAGTTTCTCCGAAAAAATCATTTCTTCGGCACCGATAACATCAATAATTAAAAGTCCGTCCGCTTTTTCCAATGCCGTTTGGACACTATCGGTCAATCTTGTTTTTGCATTTTCTTTTATAACCAATCTGTCCACAACGACTTCAATTGTGTGTTTTTGAGGTTTATTAAGTTCTATTTCATCCTCATCGAGGTTGTAAATTTTTCCGTCAGCCCGAACTCTTATAAATCCTTCCTGTTTTAGTTCTTCAAAAAGGTTAATATATTCGCCTTTTTTACCACGAACAATCGGGGCTAATATTTGAATTTTTGTTCCCTCTTTTAACGTAAATATTTTATCGACAATTTCATCGATTGATTGAGGAGCTATTTCGCTTCCGCAGTGAGGACAGTGAGGAGTGCCTATTCTTGCGTATAAGAGTCTTAAATAATCGTATATTTCGGTAACGGTACCGACTGTTGAGCGAGGATTGTTGCTTGTTGATTTTTGGTCAATTGATATGGAAGGAGATAACCCTTCTATACTTTCAACGTCAGGCTTATCCAATTGTCCCAAAAATTGTCTGGCATAATTTGATAAACTTTCGACATATCTTCTTTGACCTTCCGCAAAGATTGTATCAAATGCCAAAGAACTCTTTCCGGAGCCGGAAATACCGGTAAATACAATCAATTCGTTTTTTGGAAGTTCCAAACTTATGTTTTTTAAATTATGCTGATTAGCTTTTCTTATTATAATTTTGTCATTCATAACTATATTATGTCATAAAATGAAAAAAAGAAGATATGCTTTTTGCACATCTTCTTTCTACCGTTTTTTCCGATTTATTACACGTCAACTTTTTCCATTAATTCATCGGAAATATCAAAATTAGAGTAGACATTCTGTACATCATCGTGTTCTTCTAATTTTTCAATTAATCTTAAAATATTTGTTGCCGTTTTTACATCCGTTATTTCAATTAAATTTTCGGGAATTCTTGTCAATTCTGCGGAAGAACCTTTAAAACCGTTCTTTTCCAATGTTTCTACGCAGGATTGGAAATCCTCCGGAGCCGTAATTACCTTATATATTTCATCTTCATCAGATACATCCTGAGCATTTGATTCTATTGCCGCTTCAAATAATTTATCGAAATCGGTTGTTTCTTTAGGGAATTCTATTGCACCCACCTGTTTAAACATCCAGCCCACACAGCCCGTTTCACCTAAATTACCGTTAAATTTTGTAAAGTAACTTCTTATGTCGCCTGCGGTTCTGTTTCTGTTATCGGTCATTGCTTCTATGAATACGGCCGCACCGCCTGCCGCATACCCCTCATAAGTGAGTTCTTCAACGCTGTCGGCACCTGATGCACCGGAACCTTTTTCTATTGCTCTTTTTATATTATCGTTTGGAAGTCCTGCCGCTTTTGCTCTGTCAATAGCAGTTCTTAACCTAAAATTACCGCTAGGGTCGGGGCCGCCTAATCGTGCAGCTACTATAATTTCTCTTGAAAACTTTTGGAATGCCACACCTCTTGCCGCATCAATTACGGCTTTTTTTCTCTTAATTGTCGCCCATTTTGAGTGTCCTGACATACATTACCTTTCTTTTTATAATTATGTTGTTTATTTTTTATTTTATTGTAATATAAAATCATGCAAAATGAAATAAATACGGAATTACAAAAAGCTCTTGATTTCTTTAAGGTCGGCGATTACGAAAAGGCGGCAGAGTCTTTTTTGCGTGTTTTGGAACTTGATAAAAACAATCCCAATGTGTTAAACAACATCGGACTTTGCTATTCAAAGCTTGCAAAAGATGATTTGGCTTCCGAATACTTTTTAAGAACATTATCCGTTAATCCGAAATCGGTTCAAACCTATATTAATTTATCGGATGTATATTTCAGAAACAAAAATATAATTGATGCCATTAATCTTTTGGAAAACGGTGTTACCTTAATGCCGAACGAAATTGCCTTAAAACATTATTTATCAAGGTTTTATACAGAAGATTGCCGTTATGATTTAGCAATGACACAATTATTTGAAATTCTTGATATTGATTCCGATAATACGGATGCATACTGGGACTTAGGAAATATTCAATTCGAACTCGGAGATTATGCGAGTGCGGTTGACAATTATGAAAACGTACTTGAAAAAATTCAGGATAATGCGGTTTTATATTATCAAACGGCAATTGCTTATGAAGCCGATGATAATATTGATAAAGCAATATCCAACCATTTAAAAGCAATATCCTGTAATGAAAATTTCCATCCGTCTTATAAAAAACTCGGAATTTTATTTATGGCTCGAAATGATAATGAAAGTGCAATCGAATATTTCACCGATTACTTAAATTTTGATTTACCAAAAGACGAAAAAAAGAATATTTCCGGCATAATTGACAGATTGAAAAATCAAAATTCATAAATATCAATAAATTATATTTTGTTCAGTTTGCACAAATGTATATAATCACAATATTTACAGTTTCTTTTGTCGGGTTCGGGCGGGTTAAAGTTTAGTTTATCCATATTTTCGTATACATATTTTATTTTTTCTTTTATTTTTTCGTTATCATCTTCCGTAAGATTTATATAAAAATTCTTATCTGGTTCTTCAACAAATATCAAACCTGCCCTTGATACTTTTGTATCGGGATGTTGAAGCTCAAAAGCAAATTTATAAAATCTTAACTGATTTAAGTAATTTTCATAATCTTTCCCGTCCGCTATTTGAGTGGCGGGTTTGGCACTGCCGGTTTTGTAATCATAAAGTTCATAGGTAAAATCGGAATTTTTTTCTATTCTGTCAATAAATCCTTTAATAAATTTACCCTCATAAGATACAAAATCAAATCTGAATTCCGTTGCATATATTCTTGCTATTGGCGTATCCTGAAGATGTTTATAATATTTTTGCAGACATTTTTTTCCTCTCAGGATATATTCATCCCTTTTATCCTTTGTTTTATATTCAAATGTATCAAGCGTTTTTTCAAAATAATCCATGCAATAATCAAGCGACGGATAGCTGTTTTTATCCTGTCCGTAACGAACTGCTGCTTGAAGTGTTCTGTGGATTGAGCTTCCGTATGAAGCATCATCGGAATCCTTATCCAAAATAGGGATATTCAGAATATTAGAATATAAAAATCCCCTCGGACAATTCATATACCCGTTTAAACTGCTCGGACTGAGTGTAAATTTTTCCGTTCTTGCCTTTAATTCATCATTAAAATTAATGGAATAATCTATCGGTTCGGATTTCATGGCACTTGCAAGTTCATAAATATATTCGTCTTTTGTAAGGTCGTGATTATATGTTTCAACCAAATCGGTATTTGAAATAACGGCTTCAAGATGTTTTGTCAATTCCTGCGGAGAAGCATCCGTTGTATTTGAATATGTCAATATTAAATCGTGTTTGGAACGTGTAATTCCGACAAACAGCAATCTTAACTGTTCCGAACGTCTTTTGGTTTCTTCATCCGTTAAATTATTATCTTTTTCAACAGGCAAGGAATGAGAATTATTTACACGCTTATTTTCCCATTTTTTTGATATCAAATTCGGTATAAATACGTGTTCAAACTCTCTGCCTTTTGAGCCATGCAAAGTCAACAGCTGTACGGCATTTAATGTATATTCTTCTTTATCTATATTTATCGGAATATTTGACTTAAATGCGGTATCAATGTGTTCAAGAAAACTGCCAAGCCAAACCCCTTTTTTCAGTTTCATTAAACCTACGGCTTCATCAACAATTTTTTTGAGTGCATAAATATTTTCGCTTTTATACTCATCCTTATTTAAAAAGTAATTTAATATGCCTGTTTCATTAATTACTCTTATGATTAAATTTCTGATATTTAATGTACTTTTCAGTTTTGTTAAATTATCAAACGTATTCATAAAGGAAGAAATTTTATCTTTATCTTTCCAATTATGTGTTTCAAAATTCTCTTTTATATTTGTAATTAAATCCTTATGATTGAGTCTGTTTTGTTTAAGAAGAAAATTATAATCTTCATAAGCGATTGCGAACGGCTCATTCAACAACAAACCAAAAAGTTTATCTCCGTATAATTCATGATTTAACAGTGTTTTTAAATAAAAATAAAGAACCAAAGATGATTTTATGTCAAAAATATTTTTGTTTTCTTTTATTTGATATTTTATATTTCGTGCTTCAAGCAAATTTGCGAAATTTGTAAGTTCATTGTTTTCACGTGCCAAAATCGCTATTTGTGATAAATCATACTCATCTTCTTTATTTTTCGGTAAATCATTTGAATTAATAATTTCTTCTATTTTATTTATTATGAAATTATTTTCCTGACTGTTATCACCAAAACCATGTACCTGAATTTTTTTATTCAACGGAACAATTTTCGGGTTTTTTGCGGTTAATTTTTTTGTAATATTATACGCTTTAAATTTAGGATTATTCTCCAATCTTGTTTCATCTTGTGCGATTACATCATAGCTGAAATCAAGAATATTTTGTGTGGAACGGTTATTTTCGTTTAAACATATAACTTTTGTTTGAGGATATAACATCAAAAATTTTTCGAGAGTATCAGTTTTTGCCCCCTGAAACTCGTATATAATTTGGTCGTCATCCCCGACTACGAATATATTATCTGTTTTTGCACCTCTTGCAAGATTAAATACTATTTGATTTTGCGAATAATTTGTATCCTGATATTCATCAACAAGAAAATATTTATATTTTGATGATACTTTTTCAAGAAATTCATCATTAATTTCAAATTTATCAAGCACCATATTAATCATATCGTTGAAATCAATAAAATTATTTTCTTTTAATTTTTTTTCATAAAGTTCAAAAATACTCCACGTTTCTTTTGCTTTTTCAATTTTGATTTTCTGAGCTTCATATTTATTTATAAAAGTTTTTACAAGCTTACCTTTTTGTTCACGCTCTTTATATTCAATTTCCAAGTCATTTAACTTGCCCTGCCAATCGGGATGAGTATTCAACGTTTTAAAGTAGCTTTCTTTATCCGTTCTGTTTGATTTTATTTCATCAACGGATTTTAAATGTTCGGGAATAAAATAATATAAATCACCCCATTTTGTCCTGTAATTTACGGGTTTTAATTCATCAAGAACTTCCGACATTATATTTCTTTTTGTTATATCGTCAGCAAGATTAACACCGTCGGTTAATTCGAATTCTTGAGGGAACTGTTTTATTATTTCGCTGCAAAATGCGTGATAAGTATTTACGCAAACGGCTGCCGCACTTATACCTATTTCCTTTACCAGTCTTGATTTCATTTCGTTTGCGGCCGCCTCCGAATATGTCAAACATAAAACAGATGATGGCTCGATTTTTATGTTAATCATATTCTTTATTCTTTGAATAATTGTAAAAGTCTTTCCCGTTCCGGGGCCTGCCAAAACCATCACCGGCCCTTCTGTTGTATCTATACATTCCTGCTGTTTTTCATTGGGAGTTATCTTTTCATTAATTGATATCATATTATTCCTTTTGCTAAATTTTATTAATTAAATCATTTCTCAAATATACGGGCAATTTCAATATTTGCCTTTTATTTTTCCAAATATCACCATATTCTGATATATGTACAATCGTATAATATTTTTTTAAATCTTCTATTTTTATTTCACCCGTAATTATATCGGGAAGTCCGTCTTTAAAAAACAGTTCCAACTGTGTTTTGATTTCTTCATTGGTAAGCCTCTTTAAAACTATATACTCTTTGCCGGGATTACTTATATAAAAATTATAAAAAATATTATAATTTAGATACTGATTAACCGAAACGGGTATTACCTGCATATTAGGTTCTACTATTGTTACTTTTATTATTTCCTTATTTTCAGGTGAAAAGAAATTCTTTTTTGTAGCTTTATCATATAAGTATTCTTTTGTGAAAAAGCTTGACATTATTCTGTAATTTTGAGATTTATATTGGGATAAATAATTCGAAAGCTCTCTGCCAAAACTGTAATTATATAATACATCATTCATGGAAGCCGTAAACGACCATAATATCTGTATAAAAAGCAGTATGTTCACAATAATGTTCGTAAATTTACTTACTTTAACCATTGTTTTATTTTCGTCAACAGCTGCCCAAAATGCAAATATCAAAAGTATTATATAAATTCCGATATGATGCTTTAAGACATATAAAGCAAAAACAACAAACAAAAATGAATAAATACTTAGGCTATATAATGTCAGATTGTTTAATTTTTTAAATATTCTAAAAAGAAATACGGTTACAATCAGACCAATAAAAACACTTAGCCAAAATTCAATTATAATTTCATCAAATGCTTTAATATTATACACGTGAAGCAAATCAGTAAAATTATATTTATATATGCTGTCTTTAATAGGATTGATTACATCAGTTATAATTGTATCCGATATTAGCGAAAAAAACGAATATATAAATTTAACAAGATAGTCGGTTGTTAAAATCTGATTAACTTCATAAGTATTTTTTGCGGGGAAAATTTCAATCGTAAGCAGAAACATTAACGAATATAACAATAAAACAGCTTTTGTCCTTGAGTCTTTATATAAATCCGCCCAAAGATTTTTTATGCCTTTTTCTTTTATAATTTGTATAATCCACGCAAGCACAATCCCGAACGCAACCGCAATGCCGTAAGCACTTGAAAGACATAATAAACATAATGATAATATAAATTTAAACGGGTGTAAATTACGTGATTTATATAAGAATGCACATAAAAATACAGCAAAACAGAATATGGAATAGGGTCTGTTTATTATTCCGTACTGGTAAAACAAAAAATACGTAAAAGGAAGCAGCATTCTGAACTTTTTTGAAAACGGAGATTTAAAAATAAGAAGAAACATTGCCGAAGATATAAAAATTATATTGGATACTTTTATTCCGACTTCAACGGGTACATTAAAATAAGAAAAACATTTTAATATCAAACACCATAAGGGAGGATGCCCTTCATAATGCGGAGCATGGAAAAATATATTGTATAAACTGTCTTTTGAAACACCCCATGCCTGAAGCTCATCAAACCAGGGTTCATGATACAAAGAAAGAACAATCAGCAAAAAAACATACAAGAAAAAAACAATGCATTCGGTTTTGTTGCTTTTTATAAATTCCAATATGTTATTTTTGTTCATGATATTCATTTTCGGTATTTACATTCCAAATTTCATCTTTTGAAGAACTGCCGGAAATAATTATTTCCGCAGCTTTAATTCCCGTTAAAATCGAATGGTCCATATTATTATACCTGTGTTGTCCGTTTCTTCCTATCAAATAAAGATTTTGAATACCGTTAAGGAATTCTTTTACTTTACCGAAATCTTTATATGAACCGAAATATGCGGGATATGCCTTTTTTACCCTGATTAATTCGGCATCTGTTATATCTTCCCTTTTAACAAGACCGATTTTTTCTATTTCCAAAGATGCCATTTTTATAAACTCATCTTTGTCCATATTCCATAAATCATCACCTTCATTGCAAAAATATTCCAACCCTATCCACACGGTATTACGAAAATCCGACGGCATATAAGGCGACCAATTGTTAAATATTTGAACTCTGCCTAACTTAACATTGTGTTCCTGAACATATATCCAACAATCGGGAATAATATCGCCCACGGTTTTATATTGGGAATTATTTTTTATTGCAAGCTTTTTTACAAGAAGTCCGGCGGTTATAAAATCTCTGTACGGCAGATTTAATGCCGCATTTTTGACATCGGCGGGTATTTCGATATTAATAAATGCTGCGGCCAAATCCTTTACGGGCATGGAAGAAACCAGATGCGTGCAGGGATACGAATTTTCATTTCCGTCTTTATCAAACGTAATAACACTTTTAACATTGCCGTTATCAAAATCTATTTTTACAACTTTATTGTTTAATATAATTTTTCCGCCCATTTGAACAATTTTATCCGCAATTGCTTCATAAAGCTGCCCCGGGCCTCTTTTGGGATACAAAAATTCTTCAATTAAAGATGTTTCAACATTTTTATTGTTTGATGATTTAAAAATACAATGTTTTAAAAGACTTAAAACGGAAAGTCCTTTAACACGTTGAGCACCCCATTCCGGCGATATTTTTGAAGGGTGGATACCCCAAACTTTTTCTGTATAGTTTTCAAAAAACATTTTATAAAGTTTTTTACCAAACCTGTTTATATAAAAATCTTCAAGCGAGTTTTCTTTCCTTTTATGAATTGTTGAAAAAATATAATAAATACCCGATAAAAATACATTTTTTAACCCCATATTCATAAATGTTTGAAGTTTAAAACTTATGGGATAATCAAAAAATTTTTTTAAAAAATAAATCCTTGAAATTCTTCTTCGTTTTAAAAATAAATTTTCGATTTTTTCGGGGTCGACTTCGGATGGCTCATATTTTGTATTTGAAGAATTCAGAATAATTTCATCCAAAGAGGGTTTCCCCTGTACCGGAAAAATCTCTTTCCAAAAATCCATTACCTGTTTATCTTTCGTAAAAAACCTGTGCCCGCCTAAGTCCATTCTGTTATTTTTATAGTTATGAGTCCTTGAAATACCGCCGATATATTCGGTCTCTTCCAAAATTAACGGTTTATAATCGGAATTTTTTAAAATATGATATGCGGCACTTAACCCCGCAGGCCCAGCACCAATTATGATAATTTGCTTACCGGAATTTTCATTATCACTCATTTATATTAATATCCCTCAGTTTCTTTTTAAACAGAATTGCAAACAATAATGTTAAAACGATACCTGATATTACGGAAACTTTATACGATAAACCAAGCCCTATTTTTGAATTTAAAATAAATGTTGATGTAATAAAAATATAAAAAAGCCCCGGAATAAATGCTATTAAATAATTTTTTTTATTTTTGCATAAAAAGACGGTAGCATATAAAAATGTGGGTATTGCAATTAATTGATTTACAAAATTAAAGTATCTCCAAACAATCGTAAAACTTCCGGAATTCATTTTTGCCCAAACGATTATGCTTACTATTATAATTGCAATGGGGAATATTATTAACAATCTGTTTACGGCTTTAGATTGATTTATTTTTAATGCTTCACCCAAAATCATTCGTAAACCTCTGAGTGCGGTATCTCCGGATGTAATCGGCAAAACCACGACTGCGATTGTTACAATAAAGGCAAGCGACGGATAAACAAAAACATCAGCTATGGTATTTATTACATTAACGCTTCCTACCAAATCCGAACTTACTAAATTTCCGTTGTAGATATGCATGGCAGCGGCAGCCCATATCATTGCAATTAACGATTCAACGCACATCATGCCGTAAAAAACATTTTTTCCGTCTTTTTCACTCATTAATGTTCTTGATATTATTGTTGATTGGGTTGAATGAAAACCTGATAACAGCCCGCAGCTGACGGTCATAAAAAACATCGGAATAAGATGATTTTTTTGAGGATGTATATTTATATCCGTTAAATCAAGCTCGGTTAAATTCACACCCCGGGTAAAAAAGCCGATAACTACAAGCCCCGTACCTATAAGCAGCAATAAACCCAATATCGGATAAAATCTTCCAATAATTTTATCAATCGGGAATAATGTGGCGGTTATATAATATAAAGCAATAAGACAGTATATCGATATAATAACTGGGTTCGAAAGTGAAAAATCGGTCTGTTTAAAAAATCTTTCCGCCATTAAATCACCGGATGTATATACAAAAACAGAAGCAAGTAACAGAAGCATTACGGAAACTATAACAATAAATATCTTATAGGAATTGTTACCCAAATACTTTTTTATTAACTCCGTAATTTGTGATCCGTTATTTCTTACGGATATCATTCCGCTGAAATAATCATGCACACCACCCATAAAAATACAGCCTAAAGGAATTAATATAAAAGCAACCGGCCCGAATAATATTCCCTGAATAGCCCCCAATATAGGCCCGAGTCCCGCTATATTTAAAAGATGAATTAACATATTCCTTTTTTTGCCGATTGGAACATAATCAACACCGTCATTAATTTTTTCGGCAGGCGTCTTTTCCGAAGATATTTCAAACTGCCTCTCGGTATATTTGGAATAAATAATATATCCCGTTAATAATATTAATAAACCTAAAATAAATGTTTTCATATTTGTATTCTAACACATGACAATTATTTTGATAAATAATTAAATATTTGTGTCATAATCAATTTTATGAAGAAGCCATCATTATTTGAAATATTTTATATATTTTGTTTTATAGGTATACAACTCCTGGGCGGCGGTTACGTTATAGTTCCTTTGCTTAAAAAACATATAGTCGATGACAAAAAATGGATGAGTGAAGATGAACTTGTTAATTTTTTTGCAATGAGCCAGTGTATTCCGGGCATAATTGCAGGTAATATTGCCGTATGTGCGGGATATAGGGCAAGAAAACTTTTAGGTGCCGTTGCAGCAATATCGGGGATTATTCTTCCGTCTTTCATTACAATTTTACTGCTTGCAAATATATTATCGAAATTTACGGAATACACATACATCCAAAATGCATTCGGCGGCATAAGAATTGCCGTTGTCGTGTTAATAATTATTACAATTAAAGATTTATGGTCAAAAAGCATAAACTCAAAATTTGCTTACACTCTGTTTTTTATCATTTTGGTTTTACTTTTGGCATCAAATATTTCTCCCGCAATAGTAATACTGTTATCCGGCATTATTTCCGTTATTTTCTGCTCCGTTATGAGGAAATTACATGATTAAATTGTATTTACTTTTATTCTACGAATTTTTTAAAATAGGATTATTCACTATAGGCGGTGGTTACGCTTCCATTCCGTTTTTATACTTTCTTGTTACAAAATATAATTGGTTTACAAATGACGAATTAACAAATATGCTTGCAATTTCAAATATTACTCCGGGGCCGATAGGAATAAACATGGCAACATATACGGGCTATACAACCGCAGGAATAACGGGTGCAATTATATCCACATTATCGATTGTCCTTGCTCCCTTTATTATAACAGTTTTGTTTATTAAACTTTTTAACAAATTTCAATCCTGCATATATACCGATTACATTTTTAAAGGTCTTAAACCTGCAGCCTGTGCTCTTTTAACATCTATTGCAATAAAACTTCTTTATCAAACGATTACGGGTGAAAATTTCAGTTTTATAATACCTTCAAACATAGATACAAAAGATTTATTTATCTTCCTTGCTTTAATCATTCCATTCTCATTTTTCAAAAAAAATCCTTTAATAACAATATTAACAGGTGCTATTTTGGGAATAATTTTCAAACCTTTTTAAATCTTATTTTTCTATATCATTATTTATTAAAAATTATTAAGAATTTTAATTTTAGAGTAAATTCTTAAATTCAAAATGTTTTTATATAGATGTGGTTAGTTAAAATAATTTTATGGTAGTGGAGGTTAGTTATGACGGTAGCATTTCAAAACAGCAGTTTTTTAAACGGTTCTGCAACATCATCGGCAAATTTAATTAATGGCGGTGTTTCAATATCAAGTATGTATAACAGCGATTATCTCGAAAATAAATATGACTATGTTGAATCAAAAGAATCATACGAAATAGCAATAGCAGGACGAGATGCTGCCGTATCATCGGATATATCAAAGTTTAAAACTTATTTATTAAACGGTGAAGAAGATAAAGCTCTGAATGCATACAAAGAACTTCTGGAGGAAATGTCGGGTCAGGAAAGATATGCTCAGCTTATATCCGAAAGCGGCGATGATGCTCAATTAAGAGCAGTAGCAAAAACTTTAATCGAAACTCAGCTTGACGGCGTTATGTTGGAAGATTATATTACAAAACACGCAAAGAAAAATTCAAGCCTTGAAGACCAACAATTATTGTGGGGTGCAAAAAAATGCGATGCTACCTCAAGAGAAGACTTATTAAACGAAACATGCAATCTCGATATTGAAGAAACTCATTCAAATATTCTTCAAAAAGCTTTCTTCGGTCTGGTAGGCTTAGGAACAAAATGCATTGACGGATTGTTCGGCGACGGCACAAAACATTAATAGGCAATAATATAAATTTCATATAATATAGGTCGATAAATCTTTTTATCGACCCTTTTTTAATTCTTCTATTTCGTCTTTTAACTCTTGCAATTCATATTTTAATCTGTTCAGCTGGCATGTTACGGGGTCGGGAATTCTGTTGTGCATTAATTGACCTTGTATTAAGAGTTTCTGCCTTACAATTCTGCCGGGAACACCAACTACGGTTGAATTTTCGGGAACATTGTCGACAACAACGGAACCCGCTCCTATTCTGGAATTAGAGCCGATTGTTATATTGCCCAATACTTTTGCACCCGAACCCACAACAATATTATCACCCAAAGTGGGATGTCGTTTTCCGTGTTCGTTACCCGTACCGCCCAATGTAACCCCCTGATACAGCAATACATCATCACCGATAATCGTAGTAGCACCTATTACAACACCCATACCATGGTCTATAAAAAAACGTCTGCCTATTCTTGCGGCGGGGTGAATTTCTATACCGGTAAAGAAACGGGAAATATTGGAAATAATTCTTGGAATTAGAGGAATTTTCCAATAATTTAGCTTATGTGCTATTCTGTGCATAATAAGAGCGTGAAGCCCCGGATAACAAAATAAAACCTCAAGCAGATTTTCTGCCGCAGGGTCTTTTTCGTAAATAGTTTTTATATCTTCTTTAATTTGTGTAATTACTTTTTTTATTAATCGCATAATTTACCTTTTTATTTTATAAAAGCATAAAAAAAGCCCGGATTAAATACCGAACTTTTTATATTACATAAACAGAAAATATATCTAAACTAATTTTACGTTTGTAGCTGCACCTTTTTTAGACATTGTAACTTTACCTTCTCTTGCTAACCAGCCGAGTCCGAGTTCAGCAAAGTTAGATTTTAAATCTAAATCTTTTTTCATTTTTGTTATTGTTGTTTCCCCATTTTCATTCAGGTAATTCCAAATTTGTCCTGCTGCTTCACCGATCATTTCCATCATTTAAATCTCCTTTTTAGTAGTGCTATTAACATTTCTTACATGTTATGTATAATCTTAGTATAATACATAATTACGAGGTTGTAAAGAAAATGATAAATGGAAATGTTTGGAAATACACTGATAATATAGATACGGATGTAATTATACCTGCAAGATATTTAAATACGGCTTCGTCTAAAGAACTTGCCATGCATTGTATGGAAGATATAGATATATCGTTCTCAAAAAATGTTAAACAAAATGACATAATTGTTGCGGGTGAAAATTTCGGCTGCGGAAGCTCAAGAGAACACGCACCCATTGCAATTAAAGCATCGGGCGTATCCGTTGTAATTGCAAAAAGTTTTGCAAGAATTTTCTATCGTAATGCGATTAATATAGGGCTACCTATTATAGAACATCCTTATTTGCCCGATGAAACTTCAAAAGGAGATATACTTGAGGCAGATTTATCAAAAGGTATTGTAAAAAATTTAACAACCGGCAAAGAATATCATTGCAATGCATTCCCGAGAGAAATACAGCAATTGATTAATGCGGGCGGATTAATTAATTATACTAAAGAAAAAATTTCAAAAAAATAAACAAAAAAAGAACCTGATAAATATCAGGTTCTTTTTTTAATCAAATACTTTTATTTTTCGGTAGAAGAAGCTTGAGCTTCGGCAGCTTCAGCAGCAAGATTATCCGTTCTGATTGATGAAGTTTTTGAAGAAGAAATTTGTTTTTCTTTAAACTTTTTCACTTGTCTGTTAATTTTATCAGCAACTAAATCGATGCTTGCATACATGGACTCTGCATTTTCTTCCGCTTGAACAGACCCCGAAATAAATTTGCAGATAACTTCAGCAGTATGACTTTGAGCAACCGAGGGATTTTTAATAACATTCAAAACAACATCAATTGATTGAATTTGATCATAATGATTCATTACTTTCCCGATTTTTTCTTCCGCATAGCTGCGAATTGCATCCGTAATCTCAATGTTTCGTCCTTTTACCGTAATGCGCATATAATGCCTCCATAAATCTATACTTAAATATTATACCCCATTTAAGCCATGATTTAAACCTCCCGTAATAAAATTCTTTAAAGAAATTGATAATAATGTTATACTTTAAATTGAAAAAGGAAAAATAATTTATGGGCAAATACTCTATTGGTATAGATTTGGGTGGAACTAAAATATTGACCGCATTGGTAGATAAAAATTCGGGCGAAGTTTTGAATTTTGTTAAAAAGAAAACTAAAAAAGATAAAGGTTACGATAAAATAATAAAAAAAATCATTAATTCGGTCAGCGAAATTTTGAATGAAAACACCGTTCAAAAACATGAAATAGATAATATCGGAATTGGTGTTGCAGGACAAACTGACAGAAAAAACGGTATTATAATTAATGCACCTAACCTTGATTTTGCCGATATAAATATTAAAAATATTTTGGAAACCGAATTTAATATTCCTGTTATATTAGGTAATGACGTTGAGATTGCAACGGTTGGAGAAATGTATTTCGGTTCGGGAAAAGGCGAAAAAGATTATGTTTGTGTATTTGTCGGAACCGGCATCGGTTCGGGAATTGTTCAAGACGGTAAAATAAGATACGGAACAACCGGTACGGCAGGAGAAATAGGACATATTATAGTTGACCTCGGAGGACGTTCCTGCGGGTGCGGCGGTTGCGGCTGTCTGGAAGCTTATGCTTCAAGACTCGCTATTGAAAAACGTATAACAGGTGCATTAAAAAAAGGCAGAAAATCGGATATCGTTAATTATTTGGTGGAAGATAAACCGATTAAAACAAGCATGATAAAAAAAGCATTGGAAAACAAAGATGAACTTGTAACTCAAATTTTAAACGAGGCTGCCGAATACTTAGGTTCGGGACTTGCAAGTATAATAAATTTTTATAATCCGTCTAAAATAATACTGGGCGGCGGGCTTATGAATGCAATAGATTATTTTTATAACAGAACTATAGAAATTGCGAAAATAAAATCTCTGCCTACACCTGCAGCTTCCATAAAGTTTGAGAAAGCAAAACTGGGTGATTTTTCGGGGGTTATAGGTGCGGCATTGCTTGAAGATTACAGAAAAAACAATTAACTTATATCTTTTTTACAATTTTTCAAAGAAAACTATACCGTTATCGGGAACGGAAATATATGAAAAATTTGAAAATGTATTATTTTTGTTTGTATATAAATCATCACCTGCGTATATTTTATAATTTGAATTTATCGTTTCCCGCCATTCGCCTTTCGGAAACATAATTCCGTAGGTATCATAAGCTTTATCCGAAAAGTTTGAAACGGCAAAAATTTCATTATAAATATTTCTCGTATGAATAGCGTGTATATCCGTTTGCTCATGGATTATTGTTTTTTCTATATGACCGTCATTAAGTGCAATATTTTTTTCGGCTAAATTGTTTAAATCCGCTACAAATTGTGCAATGCCTTTATTTATGTATGAATATTTGTCGCATACCGTTACGCTGTCAAGCTTTGAATCATTAAATGCACTTATACCGGGTTCATATCCTTTTTCTCTCAAATAATATTCCGGCCCTGCGGAAAATTTTCTGAAAAATTTAAAATAAGATATGCTTGCATATTCATCACCTTGAAAAATCATTTTCGGCCCCGGTATCGAATATATTTTTCCTATGACCGTTTTATGCTTTTTAACTGCACGAAGATATGCATTTAGAATATCTTCAAAAGTCATACCTTTAACAATATTGTTTTGTTTTAAAAACGCTTTATATTCTTTTTCTTTCATGTTCTCAAGCGAACCGTCAAGCAGTGCGGTTAAAACTCTGTGTGAAGCATGTGCCGCCATTTTACATTTTTCGCTGTGACAGCAATCGCAAACTCTGCTTTCGATATTGAGTTCTTTAACCAGAATTTTGGAAATCAGCCTTGTTCCGTCAATATTTCCAATCTCATCATGACTCATGGGATATTTAACTCTTGTTTGAGAATCCCTCAGTGAATAATCAAAATCACATAGATTTTTTCTTCTGCAATCCCAAACGCCTAACACGGAAGCCGTTATTTGTTTATGAAAAGGGAAATCCCATTCGGTATCATACCCCAGTGCTGATAACGATACTTTATTATTGTTTATTTCGGAAATAAATTTTTCGTGATTTAATTCATTTTCATCCGTTTCACTTGCACTAAAAGGTTTTGTAACTCTAATATCATTGTCACGCCCGTCCTCTGCAATCAGAAAAGCATTGGGAACGTGATAATTAACTTCTGCAGCAAGCTGTTTCATTGTATAATCGCTGCACATAAATTTTGTCATATCAACTCTTAACCCGTCACAATGGTAATTAATAAGCCAGTTAAGAGCTGCACCTATAATAAAATCTCTAACATAATGTGCATATTTGTCTTTTTCGTAATTAAATTTGTAACCGAAACAATTTATACCCTCGGTATAAGGCCCTGTATCTTGTAATTGTGCAATATCAGGCCCCAAATGATTTGGTACTATATCCATAATAACATTAAGACCGCAATTATGAGCATAATTAATCAAATCTTTAAGCTCATCCGGCGTGCCGTATGTATGATTGGGAGCATATTTATCAACACCGTCATACCCCCAGTTAAAAGAATATGTGTTTTCAACGGGCATAATTTCTATGGCGTTGAACCTGTAAAAATCGGCAAGAGGTTTAATTTTTTCTTTTGCGGATAAAAATGTACCCGCATTTGTAAATGTACCAATGTGCAGTTCGTATATTTTTAACGAATTAACGGATAAAAGTCCGTTGGTATCATTGGAAATTCTGCTCACTCTTCTATGATTTTTCCCGCACATCCAGTCTTTATCAGTCCAATTAAAAAGCGAATGGTTATATATTTTTGACCATTGAGATAATGAATCCTGCCACATAGAGCAAGGGTCTTTAACTTGAATTGTATCTCCGTTTCGGGTAATTAAAAAACGATACCTGTCACCCTGCTTTACAATATTTTTTTTCAATTCGGCTTCCCATACGCATTCGTTTATTTTATTCATGTTTACGAATAATTTATTCTTTTTGACGGGTTTTAACTCTAAAACAACATTTTCGACATCGGAAAATGTTAACAGCTTAAAAAGAACATTTCCGTTATTAAAAAAATATGCTCCGAAATGTTTTTGCCAATTATCAAAATTGCAAGGAGAATTATCCGTATTTATATTATTTATTTTGTTATTCATATCCTATAATTTAGTATTAACCAATATATTATTTTTGTCTATAATTAATGTATGCATATTTTTAACGAATTGTCACATATTAATAAATCATCTTTGGCATTGGGTTTTTTTGACGGGCTTCATTTAGGACACAAAGTCGTTATAAAAAATGCCGTAAATGTCGCAAAATTAAATGATACAAAATCTTGCATAATAACATTTAAGGAACATCCCTCAACCGTTCTTTCCCAAAATACAATGTATATGATATTAACCCTTGATGAAAGATTGGAAATTTTCGAAAAACTGGGCATTGATAACGTCTTTTTGCTCGATTTTAACTCTTTATCACATATTAGTGCCAACGATTATCTTGACAAAATTTTGTATAAATATTTTTCGCCTATAGCAATTACTACGGGATTTAACCATAATTTCGGATATAATAAAACGGGAAATGACGATTTGCTGCGGGCATGCCAAGGAAAATACGGATATAAATATTATGAAGTTCCTCCCTTTGTGGTTGAAAATGAGATTGTAAGCTGTTCTACAATTCGCAATAAGCTTTCAATAGGTGATTTTTATACAGCAAATAAACTGCTGGGATATAACTTTTTTATTCAAGGCTGCGTGATTGAGGGAGATAAAATAGCTTCAAAACTCGGTTTCCCGAGTGCAAATATAGTTTACCCCGAAGATAAAATTAAAATCCCCAACGGGGTTTATTATGTAATCGTACAAATAAACGGAAAAGAGTACAACGGAGTGTTGAATTACGGTTATTCTCCGACTGTCAATAACGAAAAAATTAAAACCGAAGTTCACATAATCGATTTTAATGAAAATATTTACGGCAAAAATATTAAAATATCATTTATCACAAAAATAAGAAATCAGATGAAATTTTCATCCCCGGATAAACTGAAATACCAATTACAAAGAGATGTGGCATTTACCGAAATATACAAGCATTTTATTAACGGAAATATGAATTTTTTCGGTAAAAAATTGTATTTATAGTATCAGCATTGTAGAATAATTTATGAGCTGTTTGTTAAGGAGATATTATGGCTAACATTATACAGGGTATGCTGACCGTACAAAATGAAAAATTTTGCATTATCGTTTCAAGATTTAATGAATTTATATGCTCCAAACTGTTATCGGGGGCAGTTGATGAGTTGGTTCGTCACGGCGTAAAAGATGATAATATTGATATTATATGGGTGCCGGGTGCATTCGAAATCCCTCTTGCTGCAAAAATTGCGGCTAAATCTTCAAAATATAGGGCAATAATTACATTAGGAGCAGTAATAAAGGGTTCAACATCTCACTATGATTATGTTTGTGCGGAAGTTTCAAAAGGCGTTGCGGCTGTAGGTCTTGAAACTTGTATTCCGGTTATATTCGGTGTATTAACTTGCGATAATATAGAACAAGCCATAGAAAGAGCCGGTACAAAAGCCGGTAATAAAGGAGCAGATGCCGCAAAATCTGCTATAGAAATGACAAATTTAATATCTAAAATATAATTTGACATTGAAAGAAATTTAGTATATAAATTTTTTATTGCAATTTGAAAATTGAATATTTGAACGGTTAGATTTTGCATAATATACCGTAAATTGTTAAAAACTCGGGGAGTATCACATTACGGACGTTCTTTTGGGCGGTTGGTGCAGTTGACTCTGCCGAGAAAAACGATTAAGTATCGTTTTTCGAGAGGTAGCATCACATTCTTAACAATTTTGTTCTTTTGGGCGGTTGGCACAGTTGACTCTGCCGAGGAAAACGATTAAATATCGTTTTTCGAGAGGTAGCATCACATTCTTTACTGTTTTGTTCTTTTGGGCGGTTGGCGCAGTTGACTCTGCCGAGAAAAACGATTAAGTATCGTTTTTCGAGAGGTAGCATCACATTCTTAACAATTTTGTTCTTTTGGGCGGTTGGCACAGTTGACTCTGCCGAGGAAAACGATTAAATATCGTTTTTCGAGAGGTAGCATCACATTCTTTACTGTTTTGTTCTT
>CANPYW010000003.1 GCA_947588745.1 Candidatus Gastranaerophilales bacterium | reverse complement strand
CAAAAGGAAGTATTAAAATATAATGGCGGTAAAATGGGGGTTATGGCTGTTCCGGGAGCCGGAAAAACAACTATACTTCTCTTGTTGATAATTAAATTAATTCAAAATGAAATAAAACCGGAAAATATTTTCGTTTTAACTTATATGGAGTCAGCAGCTAAAAATTTTAAAGAGAAAATACAAAATATACTTCCTGAAAATACTGTCATTCCTAATATTTCAACAATCCACGGTCTTGCACTCAGAATAATAAAAGAAAACGGAAACCATAATAAAATAGGTCTTGATGAAAATTTTGATATTTGTGATGATTCAACAAAAGATAGAATAATGAAAGAATTATTCTATAAATTAAAAATAGATGACGAAAAATTTGATACATACACAAAGTGCATATCAGGTGTAAAGTTGTCTATGAGTAAAAATATTGGTGTTTCAAAATACGAAGATATAAAAAAATTCTTTCAATTTTACAATGCATATAATATATATTTAAAATCACAAAACATGCTGGATTATGATGATATGCTTTGTTTTGCAGTAAAAATACTTGAGGAAAATAACGATATATTAAGATACTATCAAAATCTTTGCAAATATATAATTGAAGATGAAGCACAGGATTCGACAATAATTCAGCAAAAATTGATTTCACTTTTAAGTAAAAAATATCAAAATTACGTCAGATGCGGCGATATAAATCAGGCTATAACGTCCACATTTACAAACAGTGACCTTAAAAGTTTTAAAGATTTTATAAATGATAACAAAAAAGTTGAAATGCACTCATCACAAAGATGTGCAAAGGCGATATATCAGCTTGCAAATTCGCTCGTTAAACAAAAAAACGATACAAATGCCTTTTATCCTATAGAAATGACTGATACCGGAAAAAATCCCGTTGCGAAAAATAAACCCGAATATATATTTTTTGAACATGAGAGAGATGAAAAAAATTATATTCTTGAAAAAATAAAAGACATTAAAAAACAGGATAAAACGGCTTCAATCGCAATATTGTTAAGGCTCAATTATCAGGTTGAAGAGTATAATGAGTTTTTGACTTCAAACTCTGTATTAACAGATGTTAATCTTGATTGTTTGGCACAAAAAGACATATATAAGCTGATATATGCACTTATAAATGTTTTGAATAATCCTATGAGTAATACAAATGTTCTAAATTTGGCAAAATGTTACGGCTTGATGAAAATAAAAAATTTTTCCGAAAAGGAATATAAATTAATAACTTCAACTTCAAAACCGTTTTATTTATTAAATTTTGACGATATAGAAACTGAAAATTTACAGCAATTATATCTTGATATAGATTACTGGTTAAATAAAAACAAAAATGATATATCGGATTTGGCATTGAAAATAGGAATGTATTACTCCCGAAACATTTCGGATAAATCAAATACATACATAATTTCAACTTTTATCAAACGACTTATGAAAAATACTAAAACAAACGAGGAACTTCTTATTCAATTAAATTATTTTGCAAATAAACAGGGGAATGCTTTAAAATTTTTCGAAGATGATGTTTCAAACACAGAGGAAATTGGCGTAAAAATAATGACCATGCATAAATCAAAAGGAGATGAGTTCGATTATGTATTTATTCCGGAATTTAACGAGGAAAATTACCCGATAGAAATTGAAAATATTAAACTTAAAAGCGGAAGTCATTTTGTACAAACTATAAAAAATTTTACAGAAAATATAACTAAACCTAAAACTCAGGAAGGTTTGAAAACAGAACAGATAAATGAAACTTTAAGACTAATTTATGTTGGTATAACACGAGCTAAACTTGCACTGTATTTTTCTAACTCTAAAAATTATAAAAGGCGAAAAAATACAAAAAATGTGCAGTTCTTTGAACAATTAGTTATTGAAAATTAATTTAATTTATTTTAATAATATTTAACAGTAATGACATTTACAATAAAAAAGTGCTATAATAGTAGTAATTAGTTGTTTAAAATTTTATTAAAATATAAAATTAAAGGATGGATTTATGGCTTTTACACACGGAACACTTGAGAATGAAATATTAAATGCAATTTGGACTATGGAAGAAAACGGGGTTAATATTAAAGATATTTCTGTTAGTGAAGTATTATCTCATATTAATAATAACGGAAACATAAGAGCGTATACAACCGTAAAAACGGTTATGGACAGGCTTGTTGATAAGAATTTATTAAAAAGACAAAAAAGCGGAAAAAAATTCTGTTATAAATCTGTTGAAACAAGGGAAAATATGGCTGCAAGTGCAATAAATAACCTTGCAGGGCAATTCTTTAATAATGATATGCGTTCATTAATGAGAGCATTAGAAAAACAATGCAAAAACGTGAAAGTGTAGATTATTCCAAACTCAGAAAAAAAGTATCAAAATTATTTTATAACGTACTTTCGGGTAAAATGCTTGTCCGGCAGGCTTTATTGGAATTTCCCCAAGATTGCCCTGATAAAACTCTTACCGCAAGTTGGCATGCTTTATGTCATTTGGAAGCGGATGAAGATATAAGAAAAAAAGACCTGCAATATAAACTGGAACAGGATGATTATATCAGGTATATCGCTCAAACGCTCGGTAACGGGGATGAGCTTCCGCAAAATATTATAAATGAGTATATTCCGTATCATAATGAGGCACTTATTGCAGACAACAAAAACCTGAAAGGGAAATTGCATAAACTTTTTAAGTTTTTATGTTGTTAAATCACTTTATTCATATTTTAAAATGCAAAAAAATATGCTAAAATCAGAAAAAGTGAGAAGAAGGATTGTATTATGGCTGATAATAAAGAAATAATTAAATGTCCGGCATGCGGTGCTGATATGGAAAAAGTTTACATGGAAGAACAAGGTGTAAATTTGGACGTGTGCCCCGAATGCGGCGGAATATATTTTGATAACAGAGAATTGCAGAGGTTTGACGAACAACACGAAAGTATTGAACCGTTAGAAAAATTATTTGAAAATAGAACATTTATAAATGTTGACCAATCTATGACAAGGATATGCCCCGTATGCGGTATGAAAATGGTTAAAAACTATTCCAGCGTAAAGAAGGAGGTTCAAATAGATGAATGTTACTCCTGCGGCGGGAAATTTTTAGATTATGGTGAACTTCAAAAAATAAGAGAGCAGTACCCAACAGAAGAAGCAAGAGCGAATGATGTTGTAAGAGATTTGTATGAACAAGTAGGGATTGAACTGCGTGAACAAAAAGAAAAACACGAGAATTTAAAGACTTCAAGTTCTTTTCTTACAAAGTTTTTGAAAATGCGAAATAAATAAGAAACGGATAAGTTAAATCGGAATAGGTTATAAACCTATTCCGATTTTGTTTGTTTTGCCTAAAATATCCAAAGCACTTAACAGCGATGAACCGCCTTTTATTTCTGTGTTATATAAAAGTTTCAGCGTTTCGTATTCTGACTTAACCGCATTGTAATTGGAACCGTATCCGTTTCCTTTTAAATCATCAATTTTTTTAGATAATTTTGAAAAGATTGTTTCAAAATTCTCACTTTGATTTATTGTAATGCCTATTTTTTGAGCTAAATTTTTCAGCCGGGAATATAAATCATCCTGATTAGAATTATTTTTTTCCTGTTCTGCTGCAGATTTTTCTTTTTCTGCTTTTTCTATTAATTTTTTTGCTTCATATTCCGAAGAAACCGATGAAGCATCAATTCCGTACTTTTCAAGTTTATCTAAGGTATCTTTAGATAATGTTTTATTATTTATATTGGAATAGCCGCCGATAATAATAGATGAAACTGCTTCTACCGAACTCATGTAATTACCTCGTATTCAAAAAGTAATTCGGTATATTTCCAAAAAACTTTAGTTAAAATTAAGTTATTTTAATATTTTGTTACAATAAAAAAACAAAAGGCAATTTTTAAAAGAAAAATATTTTTATAATTGTACAGGGAGAAATTTAGACAGGGGATAAATTTTATGGCAGTTGGAGCAAGAGATAAACTTGACAGAGAGTTAGTTAAAAAATATGCTAAATTAAAAATGGATAATCCGGATACAACAAAGCTGGTCGATTCACAAAAAATGCTGGCGGCAATGAATGATTATGCGGCCATGCAGCGAAGTATGTTGGATATGAATTTAAAGCTGAAAGGTATTTGTACAAATGTTACATCTAAGTCAGCGGTATATTTAAAACTCAATTTTTATCCGCCAAAACCGAAAAAACAATAATATTTGTAAAAATATTTGATAAAACTAAGATATTTGTAAAAAAAAAATTAACTTTTAATTACAATAAGTAATATGGAAGTTAATTTTTTTTAGGATAGTTATGACATATTATATACTTGCTTCAGGGTCGCCACGACGGGAAGAATTATTAAAAAAACTCGGATTAAATTTTGAGATTAAACAGCCGGATGATGAAATAAATATTTTAAATAAATCATTCAGTTATGAGCTTGTTGAAAAAAATGCACTAACTAAAGGTCTTTCTGTAGCGAAATCCGTTGATAGTCCTGCAATTATAATTAGTGCAGATACTGTTGTTATCTTTAACAATATAATTTTAGGCAAACCCAGAAGTTTTGATGATGCTTTTCACATGTTAAAATTGCTTAACGGTAATACTCATAAAGTTGTTACTGCAGTATGTATAATTGATACCGCAGCAAATAATCAAATAGTAAAGAGCGAAACAAGCGAAGTTACTTTTAATCGGGTAAGCGACGATAAAATAAAGGATTATATATATAAATTTAAACCTTATGATAAGGCGGGTTCTTACGGAATACAGGAGTTGGAAGAAGAATTTATCGGTGATATTAAGGGTGATTATGATAATATTGTCGGTTTGCCTGTAAAATTATTACAAGGTATGTTGATACAGAATTCTACAGTTAGAAAAATAGTGTAAAATATAATAGAAGGAGAATACAATCCGATGAACAGTTTAGAGCTTGTAAAAGGAAAAGTAAGAAGCATAAAAGATTTCCCCCAAAAAGGAATTATATTCAGAGATATAACAACCGCAATAAAAGATAAAGAAGCATTAAGAGCCATGATAAACTTTTTAACGGAAAAGTTTATTGATAAAGGGATTGATTATGTTGCAGTTGTTGAATCAAGGGGTTTTATATTCGGTTCCGCACTGGCATATAACATTAATGCGGGTTGTATTTTAATAAGAAAACCGGGTAAACTTCCCGCCGAAACAATAAGTGAAGAATATACATTGGAATACGGAAGAAATACTTTGGAAATACATAAGGATGCGATTGAACAGGGAAAAAGCGTAATAGTTATAGATGACTTATTGGCTACGGGCGGAACCGTTGCGGCGGCTTGTAAACTCTTAAAAAGAGCCGGTGCAAACGTTAAAGCTGCGGCTTTCATTATAGAACTTAACGAATTGAACGGAAGAAAAAATCTTCCTGCCGATATTGATGTAATATCAATGATTTCGTACTAAAATCGGACAATATAAATGGGTGATGAGGATAAACAATTTGAAGCCAGCCAGCAGAAGCTTCAAAAAGCCAGAAAAGAAGGTCAGGTTGTAAAATCGAAAGACTTTTCGACCGCTTTAGCACTGTTGATAATGTTTATTTTTATCGTAAAACTGTCGCCGTTTATATGGAATCAGATTTCCATGCTGTTTGTATATTTATACGATAAAATACCCGATAAACACCTGGAAGATATAGGGTATACTCATCTTGCCGTATCGATATTTTTGCCCGCACTTTTAATTATAGGCCCTATTCTTATTGTAGCGGCATTTATAGCGATATTGGGCGATTTTATACAGGTTGGCCCGCTTGTTACGACAAAACCTTTAGAACCCAATCTTGATAAATTAAATCCAACAAAGTATTTTAAAAATTTAATGACGCCCAAGACTGCATTCGAGCTTGTAAAGAATATTTTAAAAGTTTTTTTACTTGGGTTGATTGCCTACATTGTTTATAAATCCCATTTGGAAAGCATAATGGCGTTAATAAGTATAGATAACAGTTTTGCGATAATGAACGAGTTCGGTTCCTTGATAACGGAATTCATAATAAAAGCGGGGATTGCTTTCTTAATTATAGCGGCTGCCGACTACGGCATGGTTCGCTGGAAATTTTTGCAAGACCAAAAGATGTCGTTTAAAGAGGTGAAAGATGAGTATAAAAACTCTGAAGGCGACCCGCACGTTAAAGCTGCATTAAGGCAAAAAAGACAGCAGTTATTGCAAAAGAAAATGATGGATGCCGTACCGGAAGCTGATTTTATAGTAACCAACCCCACACATATAGCATGTGCATTAAAATATAAGCCCGAAGAAATGGACTCGCCAAAGTTAATTGCAAAGGGCAGCGAGTTGTTTGCGAAAAAAATTATAAGTATAGCAAGAGAACATTCCATTCCAGTAATAGAAAACCCGCCTGTTGCAAGGGCAATATTTCGAATGGTAGATATTAATGCCTCAATTCCTCCCGAATTATATAAAGCAGTGGCTGAAATATTGATTTTTGTTTATAATTTGCGAAATACTCAAAAAGGTAGTAATATAAAATAGGTAGATAGTTAACTGATAAGTATGCACGCAAAAATAAATGATTATATAGGTATAATAGAAAAAGTTGCAAGAGTTGAGCATAAACGTATTCCAAACCACATGGTTGATTATGATGAATTGGTCAGCATAGGTATTATTGCCATTCAAGTAATGATAAAAGGCAAAACGGATGAACAACTTGCTAAATATAATAATGCTTATATATCAACTGCCGTAAGATGGGCAATCAGAAATGAGTTAAGAAACAGGTATAAATGGTATTCTTTGAAACATTCTAATAACGATAATCAAGATGGCGATGAAGCAGGAGATGAAGAATCTGCAATAACTCCGAATAAAGTCAGAGAAGCTGTTTATGAAACAATATTATCAATAGACAGCTTGGCAGCTGCTGCTTCGGATAACGATTCTCCGTTTGATTTTATAAAAGATACATCCGCCCTTCCGGATGAAAAAGCAGAATTATCCGAATTAAGCAGGGATATTAAAATAGCTATTTCAAAGCTTCCGCAGAAAGAAAGAACAATTATAGAATACAGGTTCTACAGAAATATGCAGGTTAAAGAAATTGCGGAAAGAGTCGGTTTATCTTCATCCAGAATAACAAGAATTATTCAGGCTGCATTAAATACGGTAAGAGAATACTTAAATAAAAAAGAGCATTACGATTATTAGTTTTTACAAATGTTATTCAATAATAAGCGTTAAATTTTAAGCGGCTCCGGTTCTTTTTTATTTGGTAAAAATTATAGTGTTATTAAACTTCAAATAGTTTAAATAATTTTTCTGAAATTTCTTCTGAGTTTAATTCCAAATTATCGCCATTAAGTTCCAAAGCTTTTTGATAACATTTTGCGGCATTAATTTTGTCATTGTCTGCTTCCAAAACACGACCTAAATTGAAATAAGCTAAGGCATAATCCTCTTTTAGCGAAATTGCTGTTTCAAAAAGTTTTTTAGCCTCATGATAATCTCTTAGTCCGTCAAGATAAATTACTCCAAGATTATTATAAGCAGTTTCGTAATCGGGAGAAATTGCGATCGCCTTTTTATAAGCGATAACTGCTTCTTCAATATAATTTTTCTGCCAAAGTGCCATTGCACATTTGTTATAAGAAACAGGATTATTGGGATTTCTTTTAATTGCTTCACAATAAGCTTTTATTGCACTATCAATGTCTTCTACGGAAATATATATATTTCCGATTTCAATATAAGCTTCATCATTTGTATCGTCAAACACAATAGATTGTTTTAATAATTCAAGTGCAGTATCAATATCATCAAAAACATTAAAATATAATGAAGCCAAAGCCTGACAAACAATAGCCGTCCAGGATGGGTCAGGATTTTTATTTATTGCGTATTTGTAATGTTCTGCAGCATCATCATATTGTTCTGCTCTGATTAATGCATAAGCAATAGCATTATGATAAAAAGGATTTGTATTATCTTTTTCTAATGCTAAATTGAATGCATTGATAGAATTTATAAAATCTTCTTTTTTTAGATATAAATGTCCCAATTCATAATATATTTGTGCATTATTTTCTTCAAGCTCAAGCAATTTTGTATAACAGTCAATAGCGGTATCTATATCATCTTCAAAATATATTTGAGATATGGTGGCAACTTTAAATAATAAGTCTTTATTGTAAGGATTTGCTTCTAAGGCTTTTAAATAAGCGGTTCTTGCAACTGTAATATCATCTTCTTTAACATTTATATCGCCTATTTTTTGATAATAGATTTCATTGTTGCCGGTTTTATTTGCGGCAGCATCATAAGCCTTGACTGCCATAGAATAATTTTTTGTTTTTTCTAAAACATTACCTAATAAAGAGTATAATGTTAATGCAACATTTTTTGATAAATTTTTATAAATCATTCTCATAGAAGGGTAATCAAGTGCAATACTTAAACTTCCGGAGAATAAATAATATAAAGTTTTTGTGAAATCCTGAAAATTGATATTTGAGTCTTTCATTTTATCTATGTACATAGATGCTAATGATAATCTTGAACGAGCCGATTTAATAGGTGCTAAATTGATTGCCTTTTTAAATTCCGCTTCCGCTTCATCATATTTTTTTGCCATTTCAAGAAAATAAGCGGCATAAATACGTGCGTTAGGATTATTCGGCTCAATATTAATAGCTTCTTTGCATTGTTCGATTGCTGAAGAAAGATTTATTTCCCCTTTATCCCACAATAAACTGGCAAGTCTGTAGTATGCTTCGGGTATACGAGGATTAAATTTAATTGCATCAATATAGTTATCAACGGCATTTTCAAGGTCGGTTTTTCTGCCTTTTATAAGATATTGTTCGTGATATTTTCTGGCAAATTCCATACAATCGTTTGCCATTGAGTTCATATCAAAATCAAATTCCGTATTTAATGCTTTTTCGTCAAACATGTAATTCTAAATCCTCTATATATATCTTCTGATAAAATTCAAAAAAAATAAACATTTGAACCCTAAAATACTGCATTTGGAGTATAATTTTAATCTTCATTAAAAATTTATATTGCTTAGGCAATTTTTCTTCTTATTATTTTTTTATAATAATGGAAGAATTTTGGAGTTTTTATGATTAACTGTATTCTAAAATCTAATGTTTATAAATCGCCGTTTGGTTCAGCCAACTTACAAAATAACATTTGCAGTACTATTGAGAAAAATAACAAAAAGGACACTTTTTTAAGCAGAAATTCCAAGCAGCTTAAGAGTGCGGGAAAGTTTGCTTTGATATTGGGTTCGATTGCAGCTTTATTTAAAAATAGAACTAAAATTGGGCCAACGATAAAGAAATTCTTAAATATTTCTCCAAAGAAGAAGTTTATCAAACTTTATTAATTTTTCCTTAAATAGGTAAGTAAAATACATGCAATTTTCAACAAATATAAATCGAAGTAATATATTTGATGAATTTCCTCAATATAAATGGAAATCTGGTTTATATAATCAATTTTCAAATAAAACTATTACAGAGGATAAATTCGCAAGTTCAAATAATCAGGTACCTGATAAAAAGCATTTTAAAAAAATTTTATTTGGTTCAACTGTTGCATCTTCAATATTAACTGTTGGAATGGCAGGTTTAGTTCTTGCAAAGGGTATTCATGGCAGCTCTTTTGCAAAATTCAAAAATCGTCATTTAGCTGAGACTGAAATTACTAATAAGGCAATATTAAAATCAAGAAAAGCAGCACATAAAGTAATAATTGTATTAGAATCTTTATCCAATGGAACTGCTATTAAGGATTGGCTTGCAGATAAGGCTTTAAGAAGCAATAAAACAACTTCTAAGTTTGCAGATAAAACTACCGGATTTTTCCAAAATATTGTAAATAAAACCTTAGGTAAAAAGTATAATAAAGCTGAAATTAAAATTAAAGACTTATCTTCACTTCTAAAACAGTATAAGATTGTAAATTTGTCTAATTGTTCCGAAAAAGATTTAGCACAAAAAATAACAATAAAAGGTCAAACAAAAACTTTAGCACAGTGGTTAACTGAATTATCTACGCAAAGTGATGTTTTAACACGTTCTTTTGATGAAAATTTTAGCCTGGGTGCAAGAAAATTACGTAATCAAAAACGTTCCCGTTTGTTATCAAACGTAAAAGAGAAAATAAAAGAAAGATTTTTTAAGAATTACAAAAGTTTGTTTACAGCTAAAAACTATAAAGGTTATGTAACTGAAGATGTTACAAATGAAGCAAAAAATGAGCTTAAAAAAGAGATTTTAACAGCTAAAAAGAAAATAACTAATAATATTACGGCTATACATGACAATACAAATAAATTATTAGAAAATTTAATTAATCAAATTGATTATGATGATAAAATAACTCTTGAATATATAAAAGAACTAAAAGTTCAGTTAGAGGCATTTAAAAACTGTTCCGGAGTTCAAGAACAATATAATCGTGAGGCTATTATCGATAATATATGTTCAATAATAAATAATACGTGCAGCAATATTAATAATAATCCTATTTATACTGCCGAAAAATCTTCAGGAATGCTGGCCTTGCTTAACGAAATAAAATCAAGTGCAAGCAAAATTGATGAAAAAGGTGCTCTTGAAGAAATTATGATTATTTTAAACGGATTAAATAAATCCGGTGCAAAATGCAATGGTAGTCAAATAATTTCCGATTTGGATTTAAAAGAATATTCAAAACTTGCAAATGCTATAGTTAAAAGATTAAAAGATGCAACAGAGCTTGAAGCCGGTGAATACTTTATAAAACAAGCTGAACTTAAAGTCGGTTCAGCACCTACTGATATTTTCTCTTTGATGTTTCCGATAGGTGCAGGTGCTTATGCAATAAGTAAATGTGATAATGGTGATGAAAGAATATCCACAATATTAAATACTTGTGTACCTTTAGTCGGCACTTTTGCAACATTTATATACGGAACAACAAAAATGATGTATGGGGCAAAAAACCTTGCATTATCTGCTGCTTCCGGGGTAGTTTTAAGTAAATTAGGCAAATATTTTGATAAATTATATAAAAATTATAAAAATTCCGGTTCTATGGTAAAAGTGGCTCAAGAAGAATACGATACATTAAAAAAAGATTTAAAATTTGAAAAAACAGCTCCAAAACAAAGTTAACAAATTAGCCTAAAATTTATATTTAAGCTAAAATATTGGTATGAAAAAGATATTTGTATTATTTTTATTGTTTTTTTTAACAGGAATGTCATCATTAGCTGATGATTTCGATTCTTCAATCGATGCTGATATCAGAAAAGAATATGTTGAAAATTCGAATTTGCCGCCACTTCCGTCCGCAGCTCCGGCTATACATCAAACTACAACAGGAGAAAAAAAACCTTCGGCGACTGTTTTATCTTATAAACCTTTAGGTAAAACATTTACCATAAAACATGGTACAAAAGTGAATATTGTATCCAAAACAAAAATTAGTGATTGGATGCATAAAGGACAAGTTGTTTCTTTTTCTTCGCTTGATAATATACCTACAAAAGAAGGAACTGTTATTCCTGCCGGAACAATTTTTAAAGGTCGTATTACGGATGCTCATAGACCACAGATAACCTCAAATGGAGGATTAGTCGAGCTTTATATTGATGAAATATATTTTAATGGATTAATTTCCAAAATAAATACAAAAATTAGTCTTGTAAATTCAAAAAGAATATATAATAACGATATTAAAGGCAAACATTCATACTGGCATAACTTTTATAAATCACTTGAACCAGGCAGAAAAGTCTATAACGGTGCAACTAAATGTGCTGATGTATTCCTTCCTATTCCAGTTGTAAATATTTTGGCTATTATTCCATGGACTTTTGGTGCGGTTGTATATACTGTTAACTTTGTTGCAAGTCCTGTTATTGCAATATTTTCTAAAGGCGGTTCGGTATCTTTACCGGCTGGCACTGCTTTTGAAGTAAAATTTAAAGAAAATTCTCAAATTAGGGGCTAAATTTTACTTTACAATAAGTTAAAAATCAGTATTATATTAATTATGAGATATAGTTTTAATTTAATTTTTATTTTTATAGTATGTATTTTCTTACAAAATATTGTTTTTGCGGAGACAAAAACAAATAACCAATGGAATAATAAAGATACAAATGTTTTCAATAAAGGGTTTGAAAACCAAAAAGCAGTATCTGATAATAAACTAAAAAAAACAATTGAACAAATAAAAGAGCGTTCTTTAACAAAAAAACAAAGACAACTAAAAGAAAATTTCAAGCCGCTTTCGCCAAATTATGATGAAGAACATTTTAAAAATTTTGTACAAGATAACAATCTTGATAGTAAATCACAGGCAGCTCATACAGTTATGATTCCGATGAATGTTTATACAGAAACCGGGGATGTTATTCCTTCAGGATATTATAAACTATCTTGCAAAAAACAATCTGAAAACAAATATTCTCTTGAGCTTTCGCAGGGAACAAAACTAATAGCTGAAATTCCCGCAATTCAAACAAAACAAGATTTAGAACAAGAATCTATAAACTTTTGTAATGCGGAAATTATAGAAAATAACAGATTAAGACTAATGTATGGCAATATAGATTTGAATTTGATTGCTTATTTGTATTATGATTAAGCAACTCCAAATTCTGTCAATTTGAATTAAGGGGAAAATTTTTTTAAAAATTTCCATTACTATAGCTAAATGCCTCTTTTCTGTTTTAAAGCACTAAGTTCTTTTTGAAATGGTGAAATTTTTGCCAATTTTTCAATAATTGAAGGCATGACTTTAAGCGTATAATCAATTTCATCTTCTGTAGTAAATCTGCTTAAACTGAACCTTATGCTACCATGTAAAGCTGTAAAAGGAACATTCATTGCTTTTAAAACGTGGCTTGGGTCTAAACTTCCTGAAGTGCAAGCACTTCCTGAACTTGCACAAATGCCGAATTCATCCATATTAAGCAAAATAAGCTCACCTTCAATAAATTCAAAACCTATATTTGTTGTATTAGGCACTCTGTTTTGAGCAAGTGAATTTAATCTTGCATTAAATACTGTATTTAAAAGCCCTGTTTCGAGCTTATCTCTGAGCCTTTTTACTTGAACGGCTTCAAAATTAAGTGCATCTTTTGCTAATTGTGCAGCCTCCGCTATACCTGCAATATACGGTACATTTTCTGTTCCCGCTCTTTTTCCACGTTCCTGATGTCCACCATATATAAGGGGTTCAAGCACAATTGAAGAATTAACATATAAAGCACCAATTCCCTTTGGAGCGTGGAATTTATGACCGGAAACGCCCATCATGTCAATTTGTGTATTTTTTACATTTAAAGGAATTTTCCCGGCAGCCTGAACAGCATCAACATATATTTTCACTTCAGGATTAATATCTTTAACCTTTTGTGCAATTTGTTCAACCGGAAAAACAGCACCTGTTTCATTGTTTGCATACATACAAGCTACAAGTGCAGTATTATCATTAACAGAATTGTATAATTCGTCTGTGTTTAATTCACCTTTATCATTAACACCAATGTATGTAACATTATAACCTTCTTTAGCTAAATGCTTATATAAGTTAAGTACGCAAGGATGCTCAACTTTTGTTGTTATAATATGATTTTTGCCGGCTGCATGTTTTGAGGCAAGTAATCCTCTTATTGCCATATTTGCACATTCACTGCCTGAAGCAGTAAAGAAGATTTCTTTATCACTTTCAGCCCCAAAGAAATCTCTCATTTTATCACGAGCTTCTTTTATTTTATGTGCATTTTTTCCTCCAAACTCATATATACTTGACGGATTGCCATAATATTCAGAAAAGTAAGGAAGCATAGTTTCTATAACTTTTTCATCTGTTTTTGTAGTTGCATTATTATCTAAATATATAAGTTTCGAGTTAGTCATTTTACACCTGAACAATTTCTATATTACTATCTGCATATTTTTTTAAAGTATCTTCCACAAAATGTGTGAGAGTAAGCTGTGAACGAGTGCAAGTATTGCAGCGTCCTGTTAAAGAAACTTTAACTTTATTATCATCAACATCAATTAATTCAATATTCCCGCCGTCTTTTTGAAGTTCGGGAGCAATATATTTTTCAATAACATTATTTATTTTTATTATTAATTGAGTCTTTGTGAGTTTTGGGGTACTTTTTTCTACCCCGTTAATCGAGTTTAATATTTCTTGAATTTTACCTCTGCATCTGCCGCAAGCACCGCCTGCTTTAGTATAATTCATAACATCTTCAAGTGTTTTCAGATTGTTATTTTTAATTTCCGTTTCTAAAAAAGATTTAGAAATATCAAAACAATTACAAACTATATTCGCATCTGTATGTAAAGATATATCTTCTTTGTAATAGTCTGCAATAGCGGCTTCCAAAGCTTCATGCCCCATAACCGAACAGTGCATTTTTTCGGGAGGCAAACCGCCCAAAGCATCAACTATTTGTTTGTTCGTAATTTTCTTTGCTTCATTTATATGTTTCCCAATAATCATTTCAGTTAAAATGCTGGAGCTTGCAACAGCACTTCCGCAACCAAATGTTTGGAATTTAGCATCTGTAATAATACCTGATTTATCGACTTTTAAATAAAGTTTTAACATGTCGCCGCAAGAAAGTGACCCTGCTTCGCCTATTGCATCCGCATTATCAATTGAACCGACATTTCTTGGATTTTTATAATGATCAATAACTTTTTCAGAATAATCCCACATAGTTTCCACCTATACCTTTTCTCTTCCTTATTATACTCCAAAATAAAAAATCAATAATAATCAATAAAAAGAATTAAAAATAAATATACACACAATTTAAAAGAAGGAAATGGCAAATAAAAGTTCCGTTTTAAATGTATAATTAAAAAAAGTAATCGAAAGTATTAGAGTTTTAGCACTATTAATTTATAAACGAATTAAACTTTTTATCAGGTTCAAAATAATATCCGCAACCATCTTGTAATTTGCCGCCGTTAGAAATGAAAGATTGTTTTGGATTGGGATATAATCTGCAAAACATTGCTCTAAAATGATAAATTTTACATTTATTATTCTTGCTTAAAGCATTACAGGTGAACAAAAGTTTATTATCGGTATCTTTTCCGTTTATATAAAAATTTTTGTAATGTTTATCAAAATTTTTTAATTGTTCAAATTGTTGTTTTGTTTTTACCGGTTCTTTTCCTATGTAAAACACAATATTTCTACAGCAACTTCCGCATTGCTTGCAATGACCTTTTCTTATATATTTTGCCGATTGTTTCTTTTGTATAAAAAATTTAATATAGTTAATCATTAATTTACCATAAATTCAGTATGTGCAAACGGATATCTTTTGTTATTCAAATAAAAGAATTGTAATATATAGTGTCCTTTTTGATTTATTAACAGGTAATCTTTTAAGGCTGTTTCCGTTTTACTTAAATATAAATCTTTTGTCAGAATAATTGAAAATCCCCAGTTAGATGTTTTGTCATCTTGCTTTGAAAGTTGCATTCTGACTCCTTCATATTTAACTCCCGACGGAATAATCAAATTGTAATATATTTTCTGCCCCAATTGAAAGTAGTGTTCAGACCTGATTTTATCAGCAAAAACCGTATTGTTGCCCGACGACAACAATATATACGGTTTTTCTCTTTTTGTAAAACCACATAAAAAGATTAAACATAATACTAAAATTACAGATATACTCTTTTTCATTACTCTGTTTTATCTGAAGATATTTTTTTCTTTAAATTATTAATTTTGTTTTGAACATTCGTTTTTATATTGCTCTCGCCTATATTCTTTACAAACAATTCGTAATTTTCAACCGCTTTTTCCGTATTATTTTCTTTTTCATAAGCTAAGCCTAATGCATAATAGGCATAAGCATAATCCGGCTTTATTGAAATAGTTTTTTCGAAATTTTCTTTAGCTTCTTCCAAATTATTCAGTTCAGCATAACATAAACCGATATTAAAGTAAGCGTCAGCGTTTTCCGGATTAATCTCCATTGCCTTTTTATAGTATTTTTCAGCATTCGTTAAGTCGGATAAACCTTTATATGAGTTGCCAAGTTTTATATTCAGATATTCATCATCCGATTTTATTTCATAAGCTTTTTGATACGCTTCAATTGCATTTTTGTAATCATTGCTCTTATAGTAATTATCCGCTAATTCAGTGTATGTCTTATACTTATCATCAATCGAAACTGTATTTAAGTTTGTTAATTTATCATAAACAGCTTTTGCTTCCTCTGTTTTGTTATTCTTTGCCAGCATTTTAGCATAAGCATTAAGCACATCAGCATTATCGGGCGATAATTCCATAGCACGTTCAAAGGTTTCTGTCGCTTTTGATTTTGAACCCATCTTATCATAAGCATTCGCTATATTGATGTATAACTGCATATTGTCATTATCTGCTTGAAGTGCGTTTTCGTATGCTATTACCGCCTTTTTATAATTACTTGCCGATATCGCTTCATCACCTTGTGATGTATAAGCTTTTAGTAAATAGTCTTTTGCCGTTTTATTTTCATTATCTGTTTCGAGTACCGTTTTATATAAAGAGATTGCTTCGTCATAATTTTTTAAGGCATGATTAGCAATACCTTTGTTTAAAATTAAATCATTATTTTTAGGATCTGAAGCAAGCAATTCATCGTATGTTTTTATTGCCTTATCGTATTGCTTTGCAAGATGATATGACTTTGCTAATTCTTTTTGAATTTCAGTATTCTTTGGTGCAACGGCTTTCCCTTTTTCCAATATTTGAATAGCATCACTATACTGTTCAAGTTTTGAATATAAAATTCCGGTATTTAAGTATGCTATGTCATTATCTTTAAATTCTTTTAAATATTCAAGATATTGTTCAATTGCAGCATTATAATCCTGTTTATCTGCAAGTAAATTTGCATAATCAAATCTTATGGAGTTCATTTTAGGCTCAATTTCAAGCACTTTTTGGAATTCTTTAATTGCATCTTCATCTTTTGATTGAGCTAAATAAACATAGGCTAAATTTGCTCTTGCCACATAATCATTCGGGTCTTTTTCTATTGCTTTTGACAGTATTTTATATGCGTTATCGTAATCGGAAATTCTATATAGTGCTAATCCGTAGTTAGAATAATCATCAAATGAGTTTGGGTCTTTTAAATAAATATCATTATAAATATTAACAGCTTCCTGCGGTTTATTCATTCTTAAATATATTGACGCCATATTTTCTCTTGCATCAACCGCATCGGGATAATAGTTTAAAAACATTTGATAATATTTTATAGCTTCCTCATCTTCTTTTAAATGAGTTTTAACACTTGCTAAATTTAAGTAGTTATATTTGTATTCGGGAAATATCTTCATTGCCTCGTTATAAGCATTGAAAGCGTTTTTATAATCCTGAATTTGTTCATATATATTCCCGAGGCTTATATAAATAAAAGAATCATTTGGTCTTAGCTTTAATGCTTTTTTGTATGCTTCAACGGCATTTCCCCATTTTCCTGTTTCTGAATACATTCCGGCTAATTTTGTATATAAAAGTGCATCGTCTGGTGATAATTCTATTGCTTTATTTAAGTTATCAATAGCAGCAGCATATTCTTCATTATCAGATTGTATACATGCATCGTGATAATATTTATTTGCTTCGGGAGTCATTGCGTAAACATTTGTAGTAAAACCGGCACTAAAAAGTATTAGTCCTGTTATGAATTTCTTGATATTAATGATAATACCCTCCCTGATTTCTTACATTCTGATTATCTTATTTTTGTCAAAAAAAATCAATCTATGATTAATTAATATTATCGATAATATTTATATTTACTAATGTAAAGATTTGTAAAGTTAATTTTTTATATAAAGAATAGATATTACATATACATTAGACATATACATAATAATGAATTATTATATGGATTTTAAAGGGATTTTATGCCTAAAACATAATAATTGTAAGGAAAAACGGCTAGATTATTATAACTTGACTTATATAGTAAGTGTTTAGGCAATTTCGCAATTCCAAAAGTTTTTATAAAAATGTGGGTAGTAAAAATATAGTTAAGAAAAGGTAGGTTAGTTATGGGTTATGCATTATTTGCAAATCGGAAGATTTATTACACAAATCTTATTTTTACATTGCAACAGAAGTTAGATAATATTTCTCAACAGAAAAGGAGTTTATTAAACTTTTCGGCAAATATTTCTGACGGTATAGTAACGGTTGATGAAATAGCTTCTGACGCAACGAATTTCGGTAATTATTCAGAGTTTTTGGCAGGTGCTGATTCTTATGCAACTTTAACTGATGATGAAGGCGGTTCTTCTACTACAACGGGTGCAATAACCGAAATGGCAATTAACCAAAATTATAGTGAAGAAAATTTACAAGCTATTGCGGAAATGATTAATAAATCTGTTAATGAGGCTTATTCCAGACAGTATGCAAAAAAACTGGAAGCTGCTGAAAATGACTTAGATATGCAGCAAAAGAAAATTGAAACTCAGTTAACTGCCGCACAACAACAATTGCAGGCAATAGAACAAGCAGAAGGAAATGCAATAACTAGTGCAACACCTAAATATGCAGGTCTTGCTTAAAAATTTTAACTAACCTAACGAATTAAAGGCAATTATATTTAATTGCCTTTTTTCTTTTATTTTTCTATTTTCTTTTTTGCATTATAACCATTTGTTTTTAAAGAAATTATCAAATCATCGGCTTTTTTAGCTTCATAAAACGAACCTACTTGTACTATAAAATGGTCATTTACAGCTTTAACGAATGGTGAAACGGCTAAACCTAAAGAAGAAATCTTATGCTGTATTTCTATTGCTTCATCTAAAGTTTCATAATTGCCTAAATAGACTTTAGTTATTGTAACTGCCGGTTCTTTTGTTTGTTTAGATTTTTTTTGAGAAATGATAGAGTCACTTAAAGACAAAGTAGCCGGTTCTCCTGGCGTAATTTCTTTTTTAGACTCAACTGTATCAGATTTTTGATTTTTTTCTGAATTCTTTTTTTCAGAAGCTTTTTCTTTTTCTTCTTTTGCTTTATTCTTTAAATCGTTAAGAAGTTCTTTATACTCGTCATCATTTTCTTTTTTAACCGAAACTGTCGGCATTTCATCTTCTTTTTGTATCCATTTTAATCTTTCATCAATTGGTTTTATTTCGTAGTCTATATCCGAATAATTAATCGGAGTATCTTCTTTTTCGCCTAAAGAAATATCAATATTTGGTGAATACATTTTAAATGCATAAGATGATAATATTAACGCAAAAATAAATACAAACAGGAATAAATAAAAAAAACCCAGGTGCAATTTTTTTCTATGCGGTTTTGTTTCTTCGTTTTCTTCTGTATTTTCGGTATACTCTTTGTTTTCGGTATTTTCTTTATTTTCGGTTTTATTTCCCTTGTTATGTGCCATTATATTACCCCACGAACTTTAGAGGCTGCAAGCATAATATCTTCGTTTTCTTCCTGATATGTTTCAAGCAATTCGAGTGCAAAATCTTTTATATCCGTAATCCCTGCATCATTTATTAAATCGGCAGCTTCAACAGGAGCACCTTGTGCATCTATATTCAGTCCGAAATGAATTAATGCTGATGTAATTGATTTGGTTGCGATTGATACGGATAATTTTTTGTTATTTATATATAAATCATCGCCTTTTCTGATTACTTTTATATTCGGATTTCTTTTTTCTATGAGTTCTTTTGCCGTTGTAACGAGTAATCTTTGTTTATATACCATTTCAATAAGTGTAGAACTAAAGTTTTCTTCTATAAAACTCAGCATTTTTTTGCTGTATATCGGTTCATTATTTATAACATCTTCAATATCAACCATTTCGGTCAACTTTACTTCACATTCGCCGGTAAAGCCGATAATTGCATCTCCCATGATTTTAAAAGTTTTGTATATATAGTGCGGAGATAACTGACTTCCCGTATATTTTATATCTTTATCCGTATATAGTATTTCCATAATTTTTCCTATTCAAAAATTTTATTAATTATATCTGTTCTGCCATTTAATTTTAAGGCACGTTTTAATCTTTGGCAAGATTCACATTTACCGCAATGTTTTTCATTTGAATAATAACAGCTATGTATGTACTCAAACGGAACATTTAATTCTATTCCGATTTTTATTATATCTTCTTTTGTGCATTCTATCAAAGGTGCTTTTACATTAATTTTTCCGTTAACCGAATGTTTTAGTGAATTGTTAACCGCTTCCGTAAATTCTTTTGAATTATCCTTAAATGTTTCACCTTCTTCTTTGTTTGCACCTATGATTATATCGTCATAGTTTTTTGCATCCGCAAAACATGCCGCAATATTTATAAATAAACCGTTACGATTTGGAACCCAGACCGATTTTGCACTTTTCTGCGTGATTTCTTTATTATTCAATGACTGAGAACTTAAAACAGGAACATTTTCTTCCGTATTAAGCGTGGAATTTGAAATTTCGCCAAGCCAATCAAGTTTAATTATTTTATGCCGTATATCGTAAAATTTTGATATTTGTTCCGAGGCTTTTTTTTCGCTGATAAAAGCCTTTTGACCGTAATCAAAAGTTAATGCCAATATTTCGTTATAAGTATTTACGATTTTTGCAAGACTCACAACCGAATCCAACCCGCCGGATAAAAGAATTATAGCTTTATTCATCATTGTTCTCCGATTTTAAATCATTTTTTAATTTAATTGCTTCCGATTTTGCGGTATCGTTATATTTATTGCCGTTTATTATTTCATCCAAAATATTTTCATCAAGAATATTATATAATGCAATAACCGCATTTTGAACCACGTCTTTACAAGGGTCATTCAGCATTTCTTTTATTAAATCGATTGCACGCTCATCTTCGGAATTCATAAGCACTTCTATTGCATTTATTCTGACCTGTTTTGATTCATCCCGTAAAGACCTTACAACCGCATTAAAGACCCTATCCCCTTTAAAGTTAAGTTTGTTTAATGCTTCCAATGCTCTTTCTTTTAAGAATGTAAACTTATCCAGCAATCCTTTTTTGCTTTCAAGTATGGATACCAATGAATCGACTGCCTTTGAATCTCCAAGCATACCTAAAGCCGATATTGCGGATTCTTTTACATAAGCAGACGCTTCCGTTTCATCTTCAACAATATTCATAAGCGGAAGAACGGCGTACCTGTCGCCTATTTTTCCCAATGCATCCGCACAGGAAAGTTTTACTTTGTAATTTTCTTCTTTGCTGTTTAAGCAATAAAGCAACGGATAAACGGCTTGAGAATTTTTTGTATTTGCCAATGCTTTTGTTATATTTACTCTTATTCGTGTTATTAATTCGGTATCCGATATTCTTTTAGAAAGTTTTTCTTTCATAATAAGCGAGTCTATTAAGATTGGAATGCTCGTTTTATCCCTGTATTTATCAATTTTTGTTAATACATGCATTAAAATTTCATAGCTGTTTGATAGTTCAAAAAAATAATTGTATATTAAAACTAAATGTTCGGCAGGATACGTATCTGCCAATTTGTTGATTTTGGAAATTGACTCTTTGTAATTAACTGCGTTAACGATATTGCATGCTTCCGCAAGTTTATCAAAAGGTATATCTTTATTCTCTTCCATCAGCCATACACATTATTCCACTTTTATATGATAAGTCAAAAACTGTTGTATATCAATTATTTTAATTAAAAATATTAACCGAAAGAAGCAATGATAAATCTTTCTTTGTAATTGCTTCGTTTATAAGCTTGTTAATATCCGTATCCGTTTTTATATTTTTTAACGGTTCGGGTAAAATTATATCTGATGTGTATTTTGTTTCAACAAAACATTTATTCAGTTTTAAAAACTCGTTATATTGGCTTAAAACGGTTCTCCAACTTTCGGGAATTTTAACCTTTTGCCCCGTATAATATAAAACGTCACGTTCATAAGAGTCAAAATAGTTTTCCATAAAGTTAATTTGACATTCAAAATCCTTGTGTGCCTGCTCGTCCGGTTTTAAATAAAAATAATTCCCTTCGATTTCTTTGGGTGATGAAATGTTGTTATTGTATATATAATATGCCCATAACAGACAGCCCGTGTAAAAACCTAAATTATTTTTCATCATTTTGTCAATTTTGCTTAAGGACATTTTGAACTTAATGCGTTTTTTTGAAATGCTTGTTATTGATAATAATTGTGAATATAAGTTATTTATGTATTCGTTAAAATTTTCAAAGTATTCGCCCATGCCGGGGTCAAACTTAACCGTCAGGTTCATATTCTTACCTCTATATTTTTCTCTTGCAATTCTTTTTTTAATTTTGGGATGCTTAACGTGTTAAAATGAAAAATGGAAGCGGCAAGTGCCGCATCTGCATTTCCCAGGTTAAAAACGTCATAAAAATGACCGCTGTTTGCACCTGCACCACCCGATGCAATTATCGGAATTGAAGAATATTCGGAAGCAAGTTTTGTCATATTTATATCAAATCCGTTTTGAGTTCCGTCTGCGTCCATGGATGTTAATAAAATTTCTCCCGCTCCGAGTTTTTGCACTTGAATTATCCAATCTTTTAAAAGAATTTGGGTATTTAGTTTGCCCGCATTAATGAAAACATAATAATCATTGTTAACCTGTTTCGCATCAATTGCAATTACAACGCATTGCGAACCGAAATATGATGAAGCTTGTTTTATCAAATCGGGATTTTTTACGGCTGCGGAATTAATTGAAATTTTATCCGCTCCTGCATTTAATAATATTTTCATATCATCAACGGAATTAATTCCTCCACCCACCGTAAACGGAATAAAGACCTGTTTTGCAACTTCTCTTACCATTTCAACCGTAGTTTTTCGTTTTTCGTTTGTTGCCGTTATATCTAAAAATACGAGTTCGTCAGCCCCGTCATCCGAATACTTTTTTGCAAGCATAACAGGGTCACCCGCATAGCGTAAATTCTCAAAATTTACACCTTTTACGGTCTTTCCGTCTTTAACATCCAAACAAGGTATTATTCTTTTTGCGAGCATAATTAAAATTGGTTTAAAAATCTTGTATCATTATTAAAAAACAGTCTAATATCATTAATTGCATATTTAAGCATTGCAAGACGTTCAACCCCCATGCCGAATGCAAATCCCGAATATGTTTCGGTATCTATTCCAACATTTTTTAATACATTTACGTGAACCATGCCTGCTCCCAAAACTTCCAACCAGCCGGAACCGGAACATGTTCTGCAGCCTTTACCGCTGCACATAATGCATTGAACGTCAACTTCCGCACTTGGTTCCGTAAACGGGAAATAGCTGGCTCTAAATCTTGTTGCTCTGGCAGAGCCGAAGTAAATTCTGACAAATTCATTTAAAACACCTTTTAAATCCGAAAAAGTGATATCTTTATCAACAACCAACCCTTCTATTTGGTGGAACAGATTGTTTTTTCTGGCACTAACGGCTTCGCACCTATATACACGCCCGGGAGATATAACTCTTATAGGCGGTTTTTTGTTGAGCATTTGTCTGATTTGCGCACCGGAGGTTTGACTTCTCAAAATAACGTTTGGTGCTGTTTTTGTATAAAACGTATCTTGCATATCTCTTGCCGGATGGTTTGGAGAAAAATTCAACATGTCAAAATTGATATATTCTGTTTCGACTTCCGGGCTGTATTCATTTGGCATAACGGAAAATCCCATACCGTGGAAAATCTCAACTATTTCATTTATTGTTTGAGTTAAAGGGTGAACTTTTCCCTGCGGACGAAAATCGGAAGGCAATGTGATATCTATTTTTTCCGCTTCAAGTTTTTTATTTAGTTCGGATTTATAAAGTTCGTTATTTTTTTGTGAAATTAATTCTTCAAGTTCATTGGAAACTTTGTTTGCCAAAGCTCCTACGACTCTTTTATCTTTGTCGGATAAATCTTTTAAATTCTTTTTTATTGTATTTAGTTCGCCTTTTCTGCTTAAAAATTTCAATTTAACATTATCTAAATCTTCTAAAGATTGTGCATTATTAATTTCAGTCGTCGCATTTTTTAAGATTAATTCCAGTTTTTCTTTCATAACCGCCTCGTTGTGTATTCTCGTCTTTTTATAATTATATGATAAATAAAATTACATGGATAACCGTTAAAGTTTTTATACGGGAATTTAAAGTTGTTCGGCATTTTCTATTGAAAAATTTTCGTTATTTATTTCTCTTACAAAAGAATTCCAGGCATTATAATAGTCTGCAAGAGCGTAAGTGTGTGCAACAATAATCATTCTGTATGATTCTTCCATTGTGATTAATGTGGTTAAATCAATTTTATCTTCTTTATAACTCTGTCTTGAGGCTTTTATCAATTTTTCCGAATTATTAAGTAAATCATCCGTATAGTATTTTAAATTTAATTGTGCTGTTAAAAATTTTTCGTAGGCTTTTTTAACATTATTTTCGGCTTTATTTAAAACCGAATTGTAATTAAGCTTTGCTTGCTCAAGCTTTAATTCCGCATTTTTGATTTCGGGTGCATAAGAGTATAAAACGGGTATGTTTACAATATTTATTCCTGCAAAGGCTCCATGCTTAAATGTGTTATCGTCCGATTGCGATTTGTTTTGATAGCCGTATCCGCCGTTAATTTCAATATCTGGAATTCTTTTTCTCGTAATGTTTTTCAAATTCATTTTTGCTGCTTCGACTTTTGCGAGTGCTATTTTTATATCGTTCCTGTTCTCGAGTGCCGTTTTAGCTATTTGAGAAAATTCGGGCATCTTTGTATCTTTAGAGGGAATTAAAAGCGGCATATAATCTTTTGTAAAACTTGTTTCCATTGTATCGTAAAAGGCATTCGGGACGTTTATTATTGTATTAAAATCATATAATGCGGTTTTAACTTCATATTTAGCCGAATTTACTTCGGTTTTTATTTGATTTAACAGTAATTGTGCCTGTAGTTCATCAATTTCGTCAACTTTTTTCTGCTTAAATTTTTCTTGAGCTGTTTTAACCATCTTATTCAGAAAAGCTTCCTGTTCTTCCATGGTTTTTAATACTGATTTTTTGGCAAGAAGATTTGTATACGCTTCTCTTACGTCCATTCTTAAATCGGTTTCAAGATATTCGTTATTCTCTTTTTCCAAATTATATTGAGCTTTTGCAAGCTGTTTTTCGGGGCCTCTTTTTGCAATTTCTATTAATTGCGATATTCCTATTTGCTGCGGATTTCCTTTTCCCGCTTTCCCGAAATTGTAAAATGTTTCAAGCTGCGGGTTCTGAAGCCTGTTTGCAGCTTTTATATTGTTTTTTTCAACAGCCAAATTCAACCTTGAAACTTTTATATCAAGATTGTTTTTGCTTGCTATATCTATTGCTTGAGATAAGGTAATTCTTTCCGTTTCCTGTATCGCAAGGCAGAAATTTGAAGGTATAAATACCATAAATAATGCTGTCAGTATGGCTTGCGTAAATATCTTTCTCAAATTGAAACTCCGTAAAATGGGGCTGCTTTGATTATATATTAAACATACTTTTTTTGTGTTAATTAACTTTTTTGGAGTAAATTTCGGCTAAAATTTGTCATTTTTTTAATTTTTGATAAAAAATTTTGCAAAAATTGAATTTTTTATGTGCATTTTTCTAAAATCTTAATATAAAAATTTTTGAATTTGAAAAAATATTTATCATTTTCTTAATTTTTTTAAAAAAACTATAGACTTTTACTCCAAAAAGTTATATTATATAAATATGGAAGGTGAGGTGTTATGAAAGTTTCTGCAGTTGGTTTCTTATTTCAAAATAAAGCAAACAATAAGTCTTTAAACGGTAAACATTATACTTGTGTAATCCATAAGGCAAACGGACAAGGTAATTTTACCAAAAATATTACAACATCTCCTCCCATGAAAGAAACAGGAACCGACATAGTTACTCCGGAAACGGCAAGAGAGGATGTCCTTAGATCCTTAATTGCAATTTCCGATAACGGTTCTGGTGATAAATTTATCGGTGCCGCAATAAAAGACGGTGTTAAAGAAACAGAAATTCATTCTTTAATTTCCGATAAATTATATGCGGTCAGGACAAAAGATGAGGACGGGAAAAATCATTTCAGAGTATTGAATAAAGAAAATACAAAGTCCGTCATCGCTAATAATTTAGATTTGGTAATTTAATATAAAAATTAAAAAATTAAAAAGGCACAAATGTATGTGCCTTTTTTACATTCCCGAAAATACCGAATATAAAATGTATAATCCCGTAAAAATTAAGATAATACCGCTTAATTTTATTAATATATTTGTATATTTTGCAAGCGCCCCCATATTTTTAATCGTGGAGGTAAACAGTGCAAAAAATATTATTATAATGCATTGTCCGAGTGCAAAACAAAATAACAGTGAAAGTGAAAACAAAAAATTCGATGATATTGCGGCTAAAGCAAGTATACTTGCAAGTATGGGAGATGAACACGGGCTGGAAGCCAAAGCAAATACCGCTCCCACTAAAAACGGAAAAATAAACATGCTTCCGCTTTTATTCTCCGGCATTTTTTTTATGAATGACGGAAATTGTATTTCCAAAAATCCTATAAGGTTTAAGCCCAAAACTATGATAAATGAGGAGAAAATTAATAAGAGTACGGGAGTTGCAAAACCGGTAAACGCTCTCCCCGTAAGTGCACATAATACGCCGATTATGCTTAATACCGCCGATAATCCTATCGAAAAAGAAAGCATTTGAATGAAAAGCTTTTTATTCTTTTCTTTTGAATAACCGCCGACGTAGCCTATTATGAGCGGTAATATTCCCAAACTGCACGGAGATATGGAGGCTATTATTCCCGCAATAAAAGCGGCAATTAATAAAAGCGGAATCATCATTTGGCTTCCGTTTGAATACAGAGAGAACGTCTGAAACAGGTTATCCATTAATTAACTCCTCGATTTCGGAAATTAATTGTTCTTTTTCAATATAACCTTCTGTTTTGTTTTTTTCATTTCCGTTTTCATCTGTGTATACAAGTGTCGGTACAAGTGTTATATTATATTTTTTTATTTGTTCTTTAACCTGTTTATTGTTATCAAGTGCATTAATATGTGTAAAATTTACTCTGGAACTGTATGCGGGTTCAATTTCCGTTAATAGTCCTTTCATTTTCTTACAATCCATGCACATTGTGGATGTAAATACCAATATATTGGGATTTCCGTTATCTTTTGCAACCGCAGTAATTCCGTCGGAATTTTTATTCATAATAAAGTATGCGACCAAAGGTAAAATAAATATAAGTGCGATAGTAATAATGTTTTTCATTTCTTTATCCTCCTTGAATAAACATTACACTATTCAAGTATAAACTAAATCGGCTACATAGGCATAATAAAATTTATACTTCTTCAGGCAGGTACAGTTCTATATTATTCAATTTATTTCTAATTTCCGAATATTCATAAATTCCGCAGACATTGTTTTGATATTCTCTTACAATACAGATAATATCGTCCGTATTCAAGCGTATAAGCCTTCTTCCTTTTCTATTTTCGATTATAACAGCCATTTTTTACCTCCGATATATTTATCGGAATTAGTACAATATGCTTTAAAAATATCCTCCCGTCGGATTATTTAAAAGTATTCGGATTATATACCGCTGTCTAATTTCTTAGCCCGAAAATAAATGCTAATAGTATTTTAAGCGTACGGAAAGGATATATTAAACATGAATAAGACAATTATAAAAGCTCCAAGTGTTGAAATGACAAAGTTTTCTAATCTGTTTATAGAAATGACCGCACAAAATTGCAATTTAAAATGTAAAAATTGTTATGTAAACGTTACGGATAAGAAAACAAAAGATTTTATTCCCATTGAAAAAGTTAAACAAACATTATCGGATATGACAAAAAATGAATTGGAATACATTCATTTAACGGGAGCAGAACCCATGCTTCATCCCGATTTTAATCAAATATTAAGATTATGCCTTAAATATTCTTCCGTTATTATTCATACAAATGCTTTGAATATAAACGATAAAAAAGCAAGATTTTTGCGTAAAGTGGAAGAAGAAAACGAAGCGGGCAATGAAATTGTATTTATGATAAGTATTGACCATTATAAAGAAGAAGAAAACGATTTATTAAGAGGCAGAGGTTCGTTCAGAAAAGCAATTCATGCCCTGCAAAGTTTATATAAGTACGATTTTAATCCGATACTGGCGATAGTTAATCATTATTCAATTCCGGAAAAGGAATTAAAAAATAATTTTAAACAATTATGTGCTTCGTTTGATTTTGAAACAACTGATATGAATTTCAAGATAATTCCGCTTATGAGAAAAGATTTGGTTTGTGATAATCCAACGGATATTGATTATCAATCATTGAACTTAGAGTGTAAAACAAGCAGAACATTAACAATAAACGGAATATTTGCGTGTCCGCTTTTAGCTTCCGACAACAGAGGAAAATGCGGAAATGATATCAATGATTTTTCTTCAAGGACTTATCTTGAAACACCGTATTGTTCTCAATGTATGAGTAACAACAGATATTTGTTTTCATTTTAATAATGTTAACGTATATTAAGTATATTTTGAGGAATTTGTCATGATTTTAAACAAATAAGTTTTTATGTTTATAAAGGGGATTATAGGAGAAAATTATGGCTTATGCATTATTTGCGGACAGAAAGCTCGTATTGGACGGAGAGCTTAATAATGCTCAATTATTACAGACTCAAAGAAGTAATGACCAATATAAGCTTGCAACTCAAACGTTAAGTCTGCAACAGCAATTAACGAGTATGAACGCATCTCAATCGGGTGAATTATCCGATTTGTATGAACAATTGTCAAGTGCGACGGGTACTTCGGACAGGGATAGTATTAATTCGCAAATTCGTTCAAAAGAGCAGGCTTATCAAAGAGAAATTGACGGTATAAATCGTGATATTTATAATGTTTCCGTAAAAGAAAACGCAATAGAAATGGAAGTTAAAAGGCTTGATACCATGGTTACAACATTAAGCCAGCAAATGCAAGCCGTTGAACAGGCAGAAGGTCAGGGCGTCCAAAATGCTACTCCCAAGTTCGGCGGAGTAGGTTAATTTTGAAACTTTGAAACCGGCTGAAATTTAATATCGGTTTATATAGTATCAATTATTTGAAGCGGATAATCGAACTGAAGTTCTTCTCTTGCTATTACTCTTATATTTGAAATCATTTGAGATAATATAAGGAAAATTAAGTGCCTTGATTTAATAGGAGCAAGCAGGATAATTTCTTTATTGTCGTTTGTTTTTTCTTTTATTTGATTAATAATATTTTCAATTTTGCTGCTGTCTATTTTTATAATCTCATCGTCTTCACTGTTTCCGAGTAATGACTTGATTGTCGAATTTGAGAGTTCATAAGCCTTTATGATTTTGTTTTTTTCATCAATTAAAGAATTGCTTATTTGTCTGGATAAAGAAACTCTTAATCTTTCAAGTAATTCTTCTTTATCTGTTTCATCCGCAAAATCGTTTATTTTTTCAAAGATATATACAATATCTTTTACTGATACTTTTTCTTTTATTAAACTTGCAAGAATATATTTTAACTCCGCAACGGACATATAATCGGGAATTATGTTTTCCACCAGATATAAGTTTTGGTTTCCGACGATTTCTATATATCTGTTAATATCCGAATAATCAAATATTTCATCGATATATTTGATTACGGAATGTTCAATAACCTTTGAAATATAATCGGTTGTTTCGTATCCTTTTGTCCAAAAATCTTTTGCCAGTTCATCATTAATCCAAACGACGTTTTCGTTTGTCATGCAGTCTTTATCTTTAAATGTTTCGTCGGGCAAATTTTCGATATTCAATTCTTTTTCAAAGAACATTGTATACCCCGGATATGCGTGAGATGTTATAACCGGAATGCCCCGAATTTTAATTGCAAATTCATTTTCATCGAGAGTATCGTCAATTTCTATTTTTATTTTGGGAATTATATAGCCCAAAGATTCCGTTAAATTCTGTCTTATAAGAACAATTTGAGAAAGCATGTTTTCTTCAACATCATTATCGAAAATGTCCGTCAATTCTTCGGAAAGTGCTAAAGTGATTTTCTTTTCGCCAAGCTTTTGCTCCATGGTATCGGGATTTATAACTTTTGCAAGCTGCTTTTTTAAATCATCAAGTTCTTTCATATATTTTGAAATTTCATCATTTAAAACGGCTCTTGAATCTTCCGATGTTTCATCAATCAGTGATTTAACCTGTGCAATCTTTTGACGTGTATCTTTAATTTTCTTTTGAATATCAAGACACATATCGTAAGGTTCGATTTCAGTGCTTATAATCCTTTCTATTTTAGATTGAAAATTAAATATGTTTGATTCTTCACCGGTTTGCAGTTCTTCATTTTCAACTTCTTTTATGAATATACAGTTATACAAGACCTCATCATCATTCTCAAGTTCTTGAATTGAATATATTTCCCAGCCGTCGGATGACATTTCGTTTAATAATTTTTCAAGTTGTTCGTTGTTATTATACGGACACGTTCTGATTGTATAAATATTTCTTGCGGGCTTGTACATGTATATTCCTCTTAAATGTATTACTTTTATATTAATAATATCATCTTTTATATAAAAAGTCTTAATAAGCCGTATAAATTTTATTTTTGAATAACGGCTTCAGCTTTTATACCTCCCAAATTATACTTCAAAATGTAGTATCCTTTTCCCGAATCCAGAATATCGGCATAAGAGTTTGCCGCTTTTCGCTCTTTAAAAGCCGTTAAATCTTCCAGTGCCCGGTTATATTTCTTTAATTTTTTCTTTTCTTTTGCCTTTTGCATTCTTGCAATAATTTCGTCTTCTTCTCTTAATTCCTCATCAGTGTACATTTTTTCAACAAGTTTAACGACTCTTACTCTTGCTTTTAGTTCGTTACTCTGGTATAGTTCCAAAAACTTTCTGTCATCGGAAAGAACGACCATGTAAAATCCGTCCGGAATTGAATTTCCCGCTTCGTCATACAAAGTGCAGGGAAGTGTTAAATTGGGATAAATTGCAGACTCCGGCCCGTATTTGTATTGCGGCTTATCCGCATCATATACGCCTGCGGGATAATACGGATTAGGGTAGTGCCTGCTCGGCCCGTTAAAATCCGTCATAAAATCATAAGCTATGAAATTATAATCTATCATTATTTATCCTAAAATTTTGTTATTTCATCTGTTATTTTCGTGATTATTGTATATAATATTATTATATACATATTGAGGTTATTATGGACAGAAATTCAATTTTAAGTTATGTACCTACCGTTATAGAAGCTTCTTCAAACGGCGAAAAATCTTTTGATATCTTTTCCAGATTGCTTAGAGAAAGAATTATTTTCTTGGGTGAAGAAATAGACGATGAAATGTCAAATTCCATTGTTGCACAGTTGTTGCTTTTGGATGCCGAAAATCCCGAAAAAGATATTATGATGTATATTAACAGCCCCGGAGGTGTTATAACCGCAGGCATGGCAATATACGATACCATGAAACATGTCAGAGCCGATGTTGCTACCGTTTGTTTGGGCGAAGCGGCTTCAATGGGTGCTTTTCTTCTCTCGGGCGGTACAAAGGGTAAAAGAATGGCACTTCCGAGTGCAAGAATTATGATACATCAGCCTTTAGGCGGGGCACAGGGTCAGGCAAGCGATATTGAAATAGAAGCAAGGGAAATTTTAAGAATGAAGAAAGAACTTAATACTTTGCTTTCCGAACATACGGGACAGCCGATTGAAAAAATATATGCCGATACAGAGCGTGATAATTATATGTCGGCACAAGAGGCTGTTGAATACGGCTTAATTGATAAAGTTTTATAAGTTTTTATAATATTAAAACGGCAGTAATTTTAAATTTACTGCCGTTTTTGTTTTTTATTTATAAATTAATATCCGGAAATATTTCGATACTGCGTTTTAAAATGTTATTCATATATGCGATTGTAATTCCGTAGTTGCTTATGGGAACACCTTGCCTTAAGGCTTCTTTATACCGCCATAATACTTCCCTGTCTTTAAGCATACAGCTTCCGCAATGAATAATCATATTATATTTCGTTAAATCGGAGGGAAAGCTTCCTCCTGATGAAAATTCAAAATTGATTGTTTTGTTTGTAAATTTTTTAATCCAATCAGGAAGTTTAACCGTTCCTATATCATCGCATTGTCTGTGATGTGTGCAGCCTTCGGAAATAAGGATTGTATCGTTGTCTTTCAGTGAATTTAACATTTTAACGCCGTCTGTCGCATATTTAAGAACCCCTTTATATCTTGCGAAAAGTATTGAAAATGAAGTAAGAAAAATATCGGGCGGCGTAATTTCATTAACCTCTTTAAAAGCTTGAGAATCCGTGATTACAAGTTTGGGACGTATTTTTGAATTGTTTATTGCCTGTTCCAGTTGTTCGGGTTGAATTACGCTTGAAATTGCACCCGCTTCAAGCAAATCTCTTATAACCTGCTGTTGAGGAAGAATAAGTCTGCCTTTTGGAGCGGCACTGTCTATTGGTGCCACAACAATTATATTGTCATTTTCATTAATCAAATCTTTTATAAGTACATTATTGTTTGTGTTGTCATAAATTTTTGTTATTAATTCTTTTAATTCGTATATATTTTTGTTGTTCATCGCACTAACGCAAATGGAATTTTCATCCGAAGTATTATTGTTTTTCGTTAAATCCGTTTTATTGTAGACCTTAATATATTTTATGTCTTTTTCTTTAAATTTGGTTATTAAATCGTTATCTTCTTTAGTAATTCCTTTTTGTGAATCTATTACAAGAAGTGCAATATCTGTTTTGTTAAGTACACTCAATGCTTTTTCAATTCTTAATTTCCCGAGCGTACCTTCATCATCCGTTCCCGGTGTATCTATGATTGTAACGGGGCCTATGGGTAATAATTCCATGGATTTATATACTGGGTCTGTAGTTGTTCCCTTTATATCCGATACTATGGATAAATTTTGTCCCGTTATTGCGTTTACAATACTCGATTTACCGGCATTCCTTTTCCCGAAAACCGCTATTTGTACTCTCTCTGACGCAGGTGTTGAATTTAAACTCATAATATAATCCTTTTTATTTATTAAATTTGTTGCAAATTGTAAAGCATGACGAAAATATAAATTTAAGTTTTTTTAAATACTGTCGATAAATATAATATAACAAATAATGGAATTGGAGCAGAAATGGGTTTATCGTCATCACAGGGAAGATTGTTAATGTTAACGTCACGCTTGAGTGATATTGAATTATCGGAGGTCTTAATATCTCAACGTCAAAATGAGCTTGCCATGAAGTCCGAAAAAGCTGCCGATATATATAATCAGGCAATGAATAATACGAAGCTCACGATAAAAACTACCGATGAAAATGAAAATAATAAGTTTGAAGATTTAACATATAATAATTTGACCGAAAACGGTTATATGCTTGTTGATTCATCGGGTAATCTTTATATGACTCAGGATGCTCAAGGAGAATGGATAATTCCGTCTTTGCCTGAAAGCACTAAATTAACAATAGATAAAGAAAAAGGTACGGCTACATTGTCGTATACTCCGAATACCATTCAGACCGTGGATGGTGAGGACGGTACTTCTCAGGTTGTAACAAGTGCTCCCGATACATCAAAAACGGTTACTCAAACATTTAATCTTGTAAACGGTACGGATAAATTATCAAAAAAAGAAGTTATGCAGCGTGCTATTATTAACGGTAATTTGTTTGTAATTGATACATCAAAACTTGATAACGGTTCTATCGGTATGGATTTACTTGAACCGAATACCGAAATGTATTATGAACTTGATACATCGGATGACGCTAAGGCGGAAAGTCAATATCAATATGAAACGGCAAAACTTTCAAGACAGGATAACATGCTTGAAATGGATATGAAACAGCTTGAAACTCAGCACGATGCTGTTTTGAAAGAGTATGATTCCGTAAAAGAAGTTATAAGTAATAATGTAGAAAGAACATTTAAGCTATTCTCCAACGGTTAGTAAATTGTAACATTATATTACCGAATAATTGCTTTTAACCCCAAAAAAGCAATTATTTTTTTGTATGTTTTTTTATAAAATATATATGGAGAATGTTATATGGTGAATTCTGTTGACGGAAATTTTTTAACGGCTAATACGGGCATAAAACAAAATAACGTTCAACATAAAATTGAAAAATCAAAAGATGTGGCGGTTGACAGATTTGAAAATAATACCGTTATAAAAAGCGGTATGAACAGCGTTGCTGATGAAGATAATAAAAAAGATGTTATTTTGATGTTTCCGTTTGTTTATTATTTGAATAAATTTGCGGATAATTTAATTGCGGGTAAAAAAGCAAATTCGGGATTGTTAAATAAAGTTGCCGATGCGGGTGATAACATATCTCGTTTATTCAAGCTTGATAAGCTGTTTTCTTCCGAAAATGTCGGAAAAGTATCAAAAGGTGTAAAAGAAAATACTTTTACAAAATATTTTACCGAGAATTATGCTGCCGTTCCCAAATCGGCATTTGCGAAATCGGAATCTATGGCTGCAACTTATTCGGAAGAAAAATTGAAAGAGCCTGCGGAAAAACTTCTTTCAAACCTTGCTTCACGTGCATATACGGATAGCTCGATATTATCTTCAAAGGGGAATTTATCTAAAGCAACACTTAAATTATTAAAAGGTTTAAGCCCCGATTTAACGGACGATTACCTGGCAAAAGTTTCCGCTTCCGTTTCCGAATTGGCTTCCCAAAATTTATCTGACGCCGATAAAAAAGCCCTTGAAATATTGCAAAAGTCTTTGGAAGAATACATTTCGGGCGGAAAACTGCCTGAAAATTCCGCAAAATTATTTTCGGGTATATCATCAACTTTGGGCCGTTATGCGGATAGTGATGTTTTAAAAACATTATCATCAGATACATCTTCTTTTATTTCAGGATTGAAGAAAAATTATTCTCCGAAACAAATACTTAATGCCGCCGATGACCTTGCAAGTAACGGTATAAAACTAAACGAATATACAAAAATTCTGGAATTAAGAAATAAAATTAAAGCTGCCAATAATCAAACGGGCGAAACTTTACTCGGTAAATTTTTATCTAAAGGTGTTCTTAAAATCAAAGATACTTTGACTTTTAACGGCGGTGACGTACTGAGTTTATTATTTACCGCAAGTGCGTTGGTTCAGGCGATTAAAGCCGCAAAAGAAGCTCCGAAAGGTGAAAAGAAAAGTACATTTATGCACGTTCTCTCCGAAAATTATGTCGGTTTCATCTTGTTAAAGCCGAGTTCAAAATTGCTGTATTCAGCTGCCGGCAACAAATACAGAGGTATGGATGAAGCGGGCAGAAAAGCTTTAAAAGAACTTGTTAAGTCGGCTAACGCTAACCAAAATCTCACAAAAGAAGGTTTAAAACTTGCCAATTTACAGAAAAAATTATTGTTAAAAGGTGTAGATGCCGATAAGGTTTCGGCACTTGCAAATATGAGTTTAAAAGAAGCAAAAGCTCAAGCTAAAAAACTTGCAAAAGGTAAAGTAAAAATTAAACTTTGGGAAAGACCGTTAAAAATGTTCGGGAAAGTTTTGGCTACCGGATTGGATGATATAAAAAGACATAAACTTGTAAAATTACCCGTCTTGGGTGAAAAAATGCTTCCTCATCCTACTTTAAAAGGATTTTTAGGCGGTTTTGGCAGAGCATTACTCATTATGATGGTAATTCAGCCGTTTTTACAAAAACCCGTTACAAAACTTGTTCATAAAATTTTTGGTGAACCGAAAACCTATTTGGAAAAGGAAAAACAAAAAGAAGATGCTCAAAAAACTCCCGGAAAAACCGTAAATCCGGATAGTACCGTTGCGGATAATCAGGATACAAATTTAATTAACAGGTATATAAATTCTCAAAATAATATGAATAATCCTCAGGTTAATGATTGTCAACCTTCAAATAACCGGGAAATTCAATCTTCAATACCTTCGGATAATGATGAAAATGTTCTTCCGTCAGTAAAACTCTTTGATAAAAATTCGGATAAAACGGGAAGATATATACCGTCAATTCAGGTTCAATATGATAATCAAAAAGAAAAAGAACTTGAAAAATATGCTGAAGGTATATTACAAAAAACAGATAAAATTGTGGAAAAAATAAATAATTCGTTAAAATAATAAATTATTTAACAATTAATTATTGGAATGCTAAAATATTTCTATGCTAATTCACTATATATCACAATATATGGATTATCTTGAAATAGAACGTGGGCTTGCTTTTAATACATTGCTTGCCTATAAAACCGATTTATATTCTCTGGTGGAATTTTTAAAACCGTATAAAATCAATGATTATTCCCAGGTTGAGCGTTTACATTTGAATATGTATATAAAAAGTTTATATGATAATAAATACACACCACGCAGTATTACAAGAGAAATTGCTTCAATAAAAGGCTTTTTTAAATGGTTAAACATAAACGGAATTATAAATCATAATCCGGCACTTTCAATAGAACAACCTAAAATTCCTAAAAGACTTCCTAAAGTGCTTTCCATGAAAGAAATAAAAGAGTTATTGGATATTAATATGTCTGTTCTCAATAAAGCCGTTTTGGAACTTTTATATGCGGCGGGGTTAAGAGTTTCCGAGCTTACAAGCCTTCAATTGGTAAATATTGATTTAAAGTCAAAATATGTACGATGTATAGGAAAAGGCTCAAAAGAAAGAATTGTACCCATAGGAAAGAAGGCTTGCAGTGCAATTACAAAATATTTAAAAGAGCGTGAATATATTACCAAAAAATTTAATATAAAATCTAAATATTGTTTTATAAAAGATAACGGTAAACCTTTAACAAGGCAGGATGTCTATACTTTTATTAATTCAATAGGTAAAAATATAAATAAGGATATATCTCCCCATACCATAAGACATTCATTTGCCACTCATTTACTTGAAAACGGTGCGGATTTAAGAGTTGTTCAAGAGCTGCTTGGGCATAGTGATGTTTCAACAACTCAGTTATATACGCATATAACAAAAAAGCATTTAAAAGATATTTATTTTTCTATAAATAAATAGCAAAAAAATAATTTACGTATTTTAAAATATTGGAATGTATTATAAATAGGATTGATTATGAAAGTTTCTTCTGTTAATAATATAAATAATTTTAATTTACAAAAACGAGGAATTAATACAAAAAGTTTTAGCGGGCTATGGGGTAAAACATCATTCAGAACGGATTATGACCCTGTTTTGTCGGTTCCCAAAATTGAAACAACTTATTATTATTATCCGTTTAATGATGAGAAACAGGAAGATATAGATAAAATTACCCAATCTAATTCTTCCGCAAAAATTGTTGATAATTCAAAATATATAGTAAAAGAATGCAGACAATGCTATACTTTACCGTTTACGGAAGCAGAATATAACGAATACAGTACGGCAAATTTATCCAGAAACGTAAAGGGTAAAATGAGAAATATTCATTATAACGTAAAAGATAAGTATATAAATCTTGATGTTCACGAAAATCAAAAGTCTGCCGCTAATCCCAAAATCAGCCGTATATTGGATGTTCAATATTAACATATTAAATTAATATTGCCGCCATACATGCGGAAATATAAGAGGTTAATGTACCGCCTATTAAGGCTCTTATGCCCATTCTTGCCAAATTTTTACGTTGATTTGGTGCAATTTCGCCTATGCCTGAAATTTGTATTGCAACCGAGGTAAAATTTGCAAATCCGGATAATGCAAAAGTCGCAATAATAAAGCTTTTTTCCGATAATGTTTCTTTTATCAGCGATAAATCCGTAAATGCAATCGCTTCATTTAATATAAATTTTGTGCCGAGCAAAGAACCAACAGTATCAATTTCGTTTAAAGGGATGCCTATAAGAATTGCAAATACCGAAAATAATTTGCCGAAAATTGTTTTGACCGATAAGTTATCGATATCCATATTTATAAATGACAGGTTGATATTCAAATAATGATGAAGAAATATCCCGAATTTTCCTAAAAAGTAATCAATAAGTGCAATTAACGCAATTAGTGCAATAAGCATTGCGATAACATTAAGCCCCACTTTCATACCGTCTGAAGCCCCTTTGGATATTGCGTCCAAAACATTTACATCCGTTCTTCTTCGTCTTATTTTGAAGTCATTTTTTGTTTGAGGTTCCAATGTTTCGGGATATATAATTTTTGAAACAACAAGTGCTCCGGGGGCGGCCATAATACAAGCCGCAAGCATGTATTGTGCGGGTATTCCCAAACTTGCATATACAGCAATGAGTCCGCCCGATAAACATGCCATACTTCCCGTCATTGAAGCCAAAACCTCCGAACGTGTCAAATTCGGAAGATACGGCTTTATCATAATTTGAGCAACAACTTGCCCCACAAAAGAGCTGGCTACGTTTGAAAGTGCTTCCGCACCCGATACATCCATTAATTTATTGACTATTTTACCTAAAAATGCTACAATTCTTTGCATTATTCCATAGTAATAAAGTATATTTACAAGTATCATCATAAAAATTAATGCCGGTAACAGCTTCATTGCAAACATAAATGACTTATCCCCGAATAATTCTTTTAAAATTTCAGGGCTGTTTGATAAAGGGCCGAATACAAAATCCGCTCCTTTATTGGCAAATTCAAGAATTTTTTCCACAAACCGGCCTATATATTCAAACATTAATTTCCCCGGTTCAAATTTAAGTATGAATACCGCAAGAAAAAATTGTAATATTAAACCGACCGCAACAGTCTTATAGTTTATTGCTTTTCTGTTATTTGACATACCCAAGGCAATTAATAACATTGCAATTATACCCATAAGTCCAAATAATATATTCATTTTATACTTCCTAAATATGCCGACTATTTAATCATACTATAAATTGACTCGCTATGAAAAATTTGTAACAATATTACTTTGGATAATTAAAATCTCAAATATCATATTGTAAAATGAATGTATGAGAGTTTTTATTGCAATTTTATTAATTTTGCTGATTAATTCTGCCGTCTTTGCAATAACGGAAAGACAAGAAATTCAGTTTATATATATTAACGGTTCAAACAATAATGACCCGAAAATGAAAAAATGGTTTTTTGACGGGATAAAAAAGACACATCCTAATATGCTCAAATCTTTTTACGGCTCGCCTTTTATTCAGGAAAAATTTTTAAAGAACGGTGAATATTCATTGTCTAAAAATCCTGAGCCTTTTTTCTGGGGTGATAAAAGCAGTATAGAAATTCAAAATCTTAATTCAAGGTTGAAATTTACGCAATTTGTCAGCCCGAAATTCGCTCAAACCGTTCGCACAATGCTTGCACACTACTTGCATGACGCCATTTGGGTTTCTCATTATCGTAATATGCATCCTGTTTTGCAGGATTTACATGCTCAGGTTATTAAAGATTATTCAAATGGAAAATCCGTAGTTCTTTTCGGTTACAGTGCGGGTGCTTTTGTTGCTTACGAATATATGTTTAATAAACTTAAATATCTTAACGCTTATGACTATTTTAAAACCACAAATATGTCAGATAAATTTAAAACTTTTGTAAAAAATAACAAAAAAGAAAATACATGTATTGATGCATTAATTCAATCAAAACTTGCCGTATACAGTGCGGACGGACAATTAGTTCCGAATATGAATGATGAATATTCAAAATCTATCTATTCTAATCTTAATTCGGTTACAAATCAGGTTTGCGTTCCCGAAGGGGCTTTAAAAGGAATTGTTAACTTTGCAAGTCCGTTGGTGCTATTTTATTCGGATATTTCCAATTCCGATTACCCTTTAACTTATTATAACAAAATGCTTTATAAATATATTCTTGAAAATGATATGTTTTGGCTTACGGTTAACTATGCGGATGACCCTTTAGGGTATCCTACAACAAAAAATATATCTTATAATGATTTAAAAAACCGCATTGATATTAAAATAACCCCCAATAAAGGGTTTTTATACAGTAAATCGGATATAAAAAGCAGGCGAACATTTTTGGGGGCTCATACATCTTATTGGGCTACTTCTTCAAAATTTGCTAAAATAGTTGCAAAAGCTTATGAAGAAGGCTACTGCTTATATAATAAATAAAGAGAGTATAAACTCTCTTTATTTATTGCGTTTTCTGGCTTTTGCCGCTTCAATACGTTTATCGTATTTATTAATGTAGCCAAGCCTTTCTTTTTCTAGTATCATTTTTTCTTTTTGAAGTGTATAAACCCTATTTTGTTTTTGAGCTTGCGTTAAATTCGAATATTGCTGAGTCGCTTTTATTTTTGCATCAATATCTTTTATTCTTGATTTATATGCCGAATTTAGCTCTTTTTTTTCGTTTTTAAGCGTTTTTATATTTGCATTATATTCCAAATCCTCTTTTGTTACGGTTTTATTGGGATTTATTGTATCAAACAAATCTTTTGTATTATCAGCAGTTTTTTGAGCTGCTTCTTTTGTAGCTTGAATTGCTTTATTTGTTGCTTTTTTTGTTGTCCTTATAGTTTTCTTTGCCGTAGTTTTTGTTGCTTCGAGTGCCTTTGATGAATTAGATTGGGTCTCATAATTAACATCAATTCTGTCTACTTCCGAAGCCGGAATTTCAATTTTTATAACAGGCTCGGATTTTGTAATTTCTGTATCGGCATTTGATATTTCCGCAAATGTTAAAATTAAAAATAATGCTAAAGTAATTGATAATATCTTGTTTTTCATATAACCTCCAATATTATTACTTTATAATATCTGTTTCGTTTATGTCAATAAAAAAGGAAATTCTTAACAGAATTTCCTTTTATTATCAGAGATTTTATTTATTATTTGAAACTATCTTTTAAATCTTTTATAGCTTTTTCTCTTTTTGCTTTCTTTTGTTGACTTTCTTTTTTCGAAGCTTCTTGTTTTTCTCTGATTTCTTTTTTCTTTGCTTCTATTGCACTTGTTTGTTCTTTTTTCAAATCATCAAACTTTTTTTGTACATCAGCTTGAGCTTTTTCTGAAGCTTTCTTTTGGTCGTCAAGCTTCTTTTGAAAATCGGCCTTAGCTTTTTCCGAAGCTTTCTTTTGTTCGTCTAATTTCTTTTGGAACTCTGCTTTTGATTTTTCGGAAGCTTCTTTACGATTATTTATTTGTTTCTGAAAATCTTCTTTTGCTTTTTCTGAAGCTTGTTTTCTTTCAAGAGCTTTCTTTTCTCTTTCTGCTTTTGCGGCATCAGAATCTTTCTTTATTGCTGATTTTGCAGCTTCAACATCTTGTTTGAATTGATTTTTTGTAGCTGCAAATGGGTCTGAAGTGTATGCATTTGCTATATTAGAAAAAGAAATAAATACAGCTGTAATTAAAGCCAAAGTAAATATTGTTTTTTTCATTTTTAATCCTCCTTATTATGTCCAGTCTGATTTATATTGTTTAACTTGAATTTGTTTAGTAAAAGTACCGAAATTTGATGACGATGAATCATCATCTTCCGAGGAAGAATTATCTTTTTTAGAATAACTTTCTTTGAACTTCCGTGCAGCATTATCTAAATTCTTTGCCATTTGAGATGAATTCATTGTAACTTCTCTTTGAGGAATAAATACATCAACACTTTCAGCAATTGCTGATTGAGTTGTAATATACAAACAAAATAAAAGACTAGCACTAATAATTATATTTTTCATATATTATCCCACCTATTTTATATTGACGTTACCAACAGGATATTCCGTAAGAAATTTTTTAACTTCCGGTTTAGAAAATGTTTTTTGTGAAATAGTATCTTCGTTATATGTTTCCGGTGTTATATAAGATATTTTAAAATTCTTAAATGTAACTTTTCCGGGTACAATTTTTATTTTGCTTGTTCCAAACGGATTAGGATTAAAGTTGGGTAGTAATTTATTTAATTTATTTATTAATTTTTGAGTTTTATCATCCGGAATAAGCTGATCAGAATAATGTGCATTTGAAATAGATACAGATTCTATGTCGTAATTTTTTGTGAAAATTGCAAGCGGATTTTTTGTTTCTATTTCTATAATTTTGGCTTCAAATAAATCTTGATCACCTACCCATGCCAGCTTTAAATTATTCAATTCAATGGTAGCGTGCAAATTCGGGCTTATTCTGTATTGAAATCCGTCCAAATTTGTTTTTAAACTTGTAGCTTCACTAAACTTTACTGCAAATTCTGCGGAGTTAAAAGTGCTGGTTATAATTGAGGGAACAATACTAATTAAGCCGGCATAAACAAATAAAACCAAAGCCAAAAACATAAGAATTAAATTTCTGTATTGCATTTTTCCTGTTTTATTGGCATGTTCACCTGAAGGATGTACATTCTTTTTGTGTTGTACATTATTTATGTTTCCTTTATTTTTATTTTCTTCCATAAATAACCTTTCTTTTTTATTACACATTTATAATAACATATTTTACATTATTTTGACTATTCTAATTATATATTATTTTATCATTTTTAACCAGATAAATTAAATAAAATATTGAAATGCAAATTGCGAATATTGAAGCACAAGGCGGTGCAATTCCTATATGATATAGAGATGAATTTTTGATTGTCGTAACAAGTAAAAAAGCTACCGGTATTCTTATTAAGAATGCCGAACTAATGCTGTTTAATGCCGCAAAAGCCGTTCTGCCGCTCCCGAAGAAAAATCCGTTTAAACAGAATACAAACGGTACCAGCAGATAGTCAAAACTAAAAGATTTCAAATATAATTTACCCTGTTCAAGAACTGATTTATCATTAGAAAATATTGCAATTGCACTTTCGGGTGCTAATTGCTGCCATAGAAAGAATATTAAACCGAATGAAAATGCAAATAAAATTGATAACTTAAGAGCATTAACGGCTCTATCTATCTTGCCTGCCCCTAAGTTTTGAGCTGTTAATGCCGTAAGTGCCATTGAAAATGAGCCGGCAGGCAACATCATAAATGCATTAAGCCTGATTACAGAGCCATAAGCAGCAGAAGCCGCTATTCCAAAAGAATTCGCAAGTGAGAAAAGGAATAGAAAAGATAAAGGAATTAATGTATCCTGCAATGATAGAGGAAGTCCTATTTTAAATAATTCTTTTGCTGTTTTTATATCAAATTTAACATTTCTAAACTTGAATTTGAAAACAAAATTTCCTTTTCTTAAATAGATAATGCCAATAATTACGCTTAATGCTTGTGAAATAACAGTGGCTATAGCAGCTCCTTCTGCTCCTAAACTGTATTTCCAAACTAATATTATGTCCAGTATTATATTTGTAACACATGAAACTGCGATAAAATACATAGGTGCAACGGAATTCCCTAACCCTCTTAAAATTGCACTTATTGAATTGTAGGCAAATATAAATATCAAACCTACGGCACATATCCTTACGTATTTAAGTGTTGATGTCATTGCTTCATCGGGTGTTTGCAAAAGTGTAAGTATTGAATTATCAAAAATTATAATAATAGAACTTAGAAAAATTGCTGCAATAATAAAGCAAACAGACATAGTATTAATTATTTTAATAATATTGTCATATTCTTTTGCCCCGAAAGCTTTTCCAATTAATACTGTTGCACTAACCGTAAGTCCGGTTATAAAGAATACAAGTGTTTGAAGCAGCTGTGAACCTGTAGCTACGGCAGAAACGGTGGAATTATCACAAAATTTCCCGACTATAATTAAATCTGCCGCTCCGTATAATGCTTGTAAAAAATTTGCTATTATATACGGCAGTGAAAAAGATAAAAGTGTTGGTATTAAATTACCTGTTGTCAAATCTTTTTGGCTTTTCATAACTTTGTTTCTTTGAATTTTAATTTAAATAAATATCTTATTTAAGTATATAATAACCAATTTAAATTAATATAAATTTAAAGTATTAAGAAATATTACAATAGTATATATTCCCAAACGCCATATTTTAAAGGAAAAATTCCAAACAAATAAAAAATATATATTAATTATAGCAATTTTATATTGGAAAAATTTTTTATATAAATACGAGATACAAAAAAAGAGGAAATGAAAAATGGGTATTGAATCAGTAAACACATCTATCGCAACAACTGCAGCAGCAGCCACTAATGCAGCAGCAACTTCAGGTCCGGCAGCTACTTCTTATAATTACACAAATTCAAACGGATATACGGAAGCTCAAAATAATGTAGAAAAATATGTTGAAAGATATTCTTCAATTGCTGAATCATCAGGTTTAACGATGAGTGATTATTACAAATACGATAATTATGGTGAAGTATGCGGATTTGATATGGTTAAATTCAATGATGATTTAAGATATGCAAGAAGCTCCGAAGAAGAAAAAGAATCAAAAGTAGATTCATTCTCAAAAAGTGAAGCGATAAAAACAGTTCAACAAAAACAGCAGAAAAAAGCTGATGCAAAAGTAGAAAAATCAAATATAGATGATGAGTATAAAAAAGCACTCGAACAGTATGCAAGCTTTATTAATAAAACAGAAAATCAAGATATTCAAAAAGAATGGGCTTCTTTGCAGGCTCAAGAACAAAAACTGACAAGCGTTACAGCTTCAAGCACTACAATATTGGAAGGTGCTAAAGAATTTATATCTAATTTAACAAAAGTTGTAATGTCAACGGATAAATCAACAAATAATAGTGAAACATCCGTAGAAAAACAAGATCAGAAAAATGCTAAAGTTCTGACAGGTATTGAAAAAACTACAAATGAGTCGGCTAATTTACTTGATAATTATTTCTTTAAATCGGCTTATGAAATATCAAAAAAGAAAGATGACGGGTTTTTGTTAGACGCATAGAACTAAAAATAGAAAGTCTAAATATTAAGAGAAACAAACTAAAAGTTGTTTCTCTTTTTTTTTATTGAATTTGACTTTTTATCAGTTTGAAAATGCATATTTTTCTAGACAAATAATTTTCATAATAGTATTATTTTTATATGCCTCTGTAGCTCAGCTGGATAGAGCGCTTCCGTCCTAAGGAAGGCGTCGCACGTTCGAATCGTGTCAGGGGTATTTTTTATTGCAAACCAAGCATATATTTAATTATTAAAACATGCCCTATATATGCCTGCGGTGTTTTTTGTTAAGTTCATAGTTTAATTTATGTGTATTTCTGATGTATTTTTGTAACATTTTGAATTTAATAAATAAAATTTTTTATATATGATATAATCTTAAAAGAGTTAATCTTGGACAGTGGAATGAGAAATTTTAATAAGTATTTATTTTTAACGTTATTTTTATTGGGGGGAATATTATTTCAATCGAATGCTGGATATGCCGTTCAGGATGATATAACTTCCGATATATCGGATAATTCAAAAATAACAAAAATAGAGTTTGAAGGAAATCATCTTGTGGATGATGCCGATATTATCAAGGCTATGGATATAAGAGTCGGTGATATATATACAAAGGAAAGTGTTCAGCAGAATTTAAAATCTATATATAAAACAGGATATTTTTCCGAAAAAATGAAAGCCATACCTATTCCCACCGATCCGGAGTCTGTTACATTGCGTATTTACCTGGAAGAAAATATTCCTATAACGGATTTTGCCATAAGCGGAAATACTGTCGTTTCAACGGGTGAAATTTTAAATATACTTAATAAACTTGAAGGTCAGCCTCAAAATCTTAAAACATTAAGCGAGGCAATTGCAGAGGTGGAAGATTTATATGCTTCAAAAGGTTACGTTCTTGCAAGAGTTTCTGATGCAATTGATGACCCAGACGGATGCGTTAATATCAGTCTTGAAGAAGGTATAATTAACTCGATAGCATTTGAGGGTAACAAAAAAACAAAAGATTTTGTTATAGAACGTAATATTCTTTCGACCCCCGGCAGCGTATACAATGAAAATACGCTTAAAGCCGATTTAATGCGTTTGTATTCAACTCAGGCATTTAAAGATGTTAACCGTTCCATTGAAAAAAGTCCTGATGACCCCAATAAATACGATGTTACAATCGTACTTGAAGAACAAAGAACCGGAACTATCTCACTGGGCGGTGGTTTGGATACTGCTACAGGTTTATTTGGACAGGCAGGCTTTGTTGAAAACAACTTCTTAGGTAACGGACAGCGTGTTGGTATTAACTTTATGGCAGGTACCGGTGTAATTATGTCCGATAGTTCCACATTGGATCACGCAAATTTACAGGCTGAGGTCAGCTTTTTTGAACCTCGTTTAAAGGGTACAGATAATTCTTTATTGGTTAAAGCATTTGGTCGTGATTTTGGCAGCTATCAAGTTCCGCTTGCCATAGAAAAACGTTACGGTGCCGATATAGTTTTATCCAGACCATTTAAGACCTATAAACATTTAATGGGGTCAATAAAATTGGGCGGAGAATATGTAAAGGTTAAAGAAGGCGATTATAATAAAATCAGCAGGCTGTATAATCAGCACCATATCCCCATTTCAAAACGTTCGGAACAATTACAGGGCGGTACATATATCTCTCTCGGCCCAAGCCTTGTGTATGATACAAGAGATAATGAGTTAAATCCGAGAAACGGTGTATTGGCTACTTTAAGATTTAGTGAAAATGTTAACATAACCGATTTTGATTATACGCATGGTACTTTATCTGCCGGTATAAAACGATACTTCCCGGTAATGAAGAAGTCGTCATTCTCATTATTGGCAAGGGCTGCGGGTAATTTACACGGCGACATGCCTGAAGTTATGGCATACAGTTTAGGCGGCCCGTATACGGTTAGAGGTTACAGAATGAGTACTATAGGTACCGGTGAAGGATTTATGTTAGGTTCTGCCGAGTTGACAACTCCGTTCTTCTTCTTAGACAGAATAGAAAAAGCTAAATTTTTAGATAACATAAAACTTTCATTGTTTGTTGATGCCGGTCAGTTGTTCAACGGTTCAATTACCAATAAATTATATAATCGTCCCGAATATGGTATTGCGGGTGGTGTCGGTGTAAAATTGTATATTCCGGGTGTAGGGCCTTTATCTATCGATTACGGTATTCCATTTACAAACGTTGGACAAGGAAACAGACGTGGTGCATTCTCGTTTGGCGTCGGAGATATATTCTGATGTCTTTTAAAGTAGTTTGTAAAGATATTGGAGATACGGAAAAGTTAGCTCAGAAATTTGCAGCAATAGTAAAGGATACGGGTGCATTTGTGTGTCTATTCGGTGAAGTAGGGGCTGGTAAAACCGCTTTTACAAAGCTAGTATGCAAATATTTGGATGTTCGGGAGAAAGTAACAAGTCCGAGTTTTGTAATTTTAAACGAATATAAAACGGGGGTTATTCCGGTATATCATTTTGATTTATACAGACTTGAAAATGAGGGTATACATACTATAATTAACGAGCTTGAGGAATACAGCGAAGGTAAAATTTTAACATTAATCGAGTGGGCAGAATTTTCTCAAAATGCTTTACCTTTTGACAGGATTGAAGTACAAATAAATTATATAGATGAAAATAAAAGAGAGTTTATATTTACTCCGTTTGAAACAAAAAGCAATGAAATTGTAAAAAGGCTTGAAGATGAAAATTCTTGTTTTTGATACGTGTTTTAATAAAACATATATAGTTTATAAAGATAATGACATAATTGTTGATAATAAAGTTATATTAAGTACTGATACGGATTATCACAGTGTATTTTTAATCCCTGAAATACGAAATATATTAAAAAACAACAATATATTATTTAAAGATATTGATTGTATCGGAGTTAATATCGGCCCCGGCAGTTTTACGGGAATAAGAGCGGGGGTTACCGTTGCAAGAGTTCTTGCTCAGCAGACAAACATTAAATTGGTGGGTGTAAGTTCACTGGAAATACTGGCCAAACTGAATAATACTCAAAAAAACACGATTGTAACAACGGATGCAAGAAAGAATAAAGTTTATTTTGCCAAATATAATAATGATGGTGCAATAATTGAGCCTATGCTTCTTGAACGTGAGTTATTGTTTCAAAACATAAACAGAGATGATGTCGTTATTTCGGATAGTTCAACAGGTAAATTGCTTGAAGATAACGGTATTGAGTATATAAATTATGAAAAAAACGATGATGATTTCGGGTTGTTCCTGCTTAATATAACGGAAAAAAAGCTTAAGGCTTGCGATTTCGATTATAATTGGGCAGCTGTTAAGCCGTTATATATTCAGCCTCCGTCCGTTTCAAAACCAAAAGAAGTGAAAAATGTATAAAATAGAAATACAAGGTTGTTTAAGTTTATTGTTAATTGCGGCTGTTATATTTTTTATTATTGCCAAATTGTGGTGGCTAATAGTTGGTATTGCCGTTGTCGCAATAGTTTATTATTATTCAAAACTCGCTTATTATACAATTGTAAACAAAAATAACGAAGCCGAAATGAATTATGAGCCGAAAGACGGTGAAGTCTTTAAGGTTTGTCCTTATTGCAATGCGAAAGTCAAGGTTAGTGCAATGACATGCCCAAGATGTAAAGCAGCTTTAAACTAAAATTAAACAAAGAAGCAATTTTTTTTGTATAAGGTTTTTATAGTGTATACAAAAGGAAGTTATATGCAAGTTTTTTCCGTACGCCCTGATTTTAATTATAAAAATGTTTCTTTTACTCAAAACAAAGAAGATTATAAATATTCAAGCTTTGCACAAACAAGGTTTGAAGAATATTCTTACGGAAGCGGTATGCCTTGTACACATGATTATGTTGAGGGGTATTTGGATAGAGGTTTAAAGTTAATATCAAAATTTGCATCGGATAATGTCAGTTCAAAAATTAATGAAAAAATTAATTTTTTGAGATTAAATAAATTGTTTTCAAGTTGCGACATTTCAAAAGTTGATTTGGCACATAATAAAGAATTGATTAAAAATCTTGCTAAATTGGATTTTGAAAATGTTTCTGAAAAATATTTATATTGTTATGATAACTTTGGAAAATACGATATAAGAGGCAGGGATCCTAAATATTTGACTGATATTTTAGAATTTGAGGAATTAACTCCAAAAGGTTTACAATCATTGCACAAGATGGCTTTACAATTATACGAAAGGGATAAAAAATGGAATCCCGAAACAAAAATACTTCGTTATATTAAATTGAATGCCTATGGTTTTAAAAAATATAATGAATTTGATATAATACCTACTGCAAAGCAAACTTCATTTATAAACTCATTTATATATTATATTGATGATGATTATATAAATAACATGGATGACAATGACGAATTAATGAATGTTGGTTTGATTAGAGATATAAAAAGGTGTGGTTCTACAAAGAAAATGCAGGAAGAACTTACGGAAAGAATGAAAAATAAACCTATTACGCCGATTGAAGTTGACAGTGTCAAGGCTGATGATTTTGTTAAAAATGATATATTCAGCTTTGACAATTTATATTCAACAATAGGTAATATGAATTTAAAAAAATATAAAAAAGGTTTACCTCTTGTCTATCCGAGAACAAATTTTATAACCGATTTTAAAAAAGAGCTTGAAAACCTTTCACCTCAAGAACAAAAGCAAGTTTATGACTATTATAAATTTAATATAGATGCTCAAAATGATATTATAAAATACCCTATTCCCAATAATGATGATATTTCGGATTATTCGAAAGATGTTAAATCGGCAATCGAACAAACAAGAAGGATTGTGAATGATTTCATGCTCAATAATTCTTTTGTTTTGGATGAAGATGATGCCTGTTCCGAATATTTATTGAATAAATTTATAGAAGTTTTCCCGGAATTTATTTCCGTTACGGGTAAAATGGAACATAGAGGCGATTCTATTGATTTTCATACACTTGAAGATTTAAAATTGTGTTTGAACTCTCCTCAAATACATTCTCTTTCAGAGGAAGAACAAAGAATATTATTTTTATCCGTCATGTTCCATGATATTTCCAAAAAAGAAAATATGGTTGATAAAGGCCACCAAAAGCCCTCAGCCTTATATGCAAAGGAAATTATAAAAAAATTACCCATATCTTTGGACGAAAAAGAAAGAATATATAATTTAATATTAAACAGTCATTGGACAACGGAGGGTAAGTCTGCAAAAGATTTAGGTGCTATATTCAGGCATGGAAATGATTTCAAAATGGCTCAAATATTAGCAGAAGCAGACACTTATTCGGCAGGATTTGATTATGCCCCCGATATGAAAAAATTAAGAGATACCGAAAATAATATAAAAAAAATCAAGACAAGCGGAATACCTTTATTGGCAGATAATTTGCCCGTTGATAAATCTAAATTTCCTAAAACTGATGATGGAATTATGTATTTGGATTTTACAGATAAAGATTTAGACCTTACTGAATTCGGATTTAGAAACGGAACGAAAGTAAAAAATCTGAATATGTTGTGCCATAGCTCGGGTGGAACTTTAGAAAGTTTATTGCATATTTGCGATGACAGTAAAGAAATATGCTTAAGTTCCGGGCTGTTAAACGGGGCAGGCTCTTTAATGACGTTATATAATAACGGATGCCATGTTATTCTTCATGCCTGTAATTCGGATATAGCGTTAGGCGGTGTACATGTAGGTTCTACGGGCGGAAAAAGAGGGTTTGAAGAATTTAAAGATTTTATATATCCTCAAAGTATTTCAAAAAATATTGATGAATATGACCGAAACAGGATTGAAAAATACAGAAATGAAATTCCGAATTGTATAAAAGAAGAATTGGATTTAACGGATGAAGAATATTACGATTTTTACAATCAAATAGAAGCCGTCAAATCGAAGAATGATATAAAGCGAATAACATTAAATTCGGGAAGAATATTACACAGTTATGATATAAAAAAAGCCATAAACAGAATTCAATCAAATTTGGTATCCGGCAGGGCCGGCAGAGATTACAGAAACGAAGTCGTAATATTTCAGCCGAAAATAGAAGCTGTAGTAATGACAAAACAAGAATATTTTGATAATGATATAAAAAATCATAATATTAAAAATACAGCGAAAGAGAATAATATTCCGATAATAATTGTATAAAAATAAAAAGAAAATCTACTGTTTCCAATAGATTTTCTTTTTATGTAATGAAACTATTTAACTGCTTCTTTAAATTTTTTACCTGCTGAGAAAGCCGGAACTGTTTTAGCAGAAATTTTAATGGCAGCACCTGTTTGAGGGTTACGACCTGTTCTTGCTTTTCTCTTGCGAGCCTCAAATGTTCCAAAACCAACTAATGTAACTTTTTTACCTTTAGCAACTGTTTTTTGTACCGTATCAATAGTAGCACTTAAAACATCTGCTGCAGCTTTTTGTGAAACTTTTGCTTTCTTAGCAACTTCTTTTACTAATTCTTCTTTGTTCATGAGAACCTCCTCTTATATTACAATTTTAATTATACCCATATTCCCGCTTTTTGCAAGTATTTTAATCTAAATTTTTCTCAAAATTTAGATATTTGTATTGATAACTATTTTTCTATCGTGAAAACAATTATCTCTGCTGGTTTAATCTTGAATAAAACAGTCCTTTTATTGATTAATCTGTTTTCTTTATTATTAATATAAGTAAGTTTGTATTTCTTATTAAAGTTATTTATTCTTATTTTTACATCTTCTGAATTTACTAAATCTCTGTTAATAATAATGTATACATATTTATTATTATAACTTCTTTGAAAAGCGAAAATCTTGTTATTATTGGTTTTTAAGGGGATAAATTTGCCTTTTGTAATAACATCTTTAAAATTTTTTCTTAATGACATGGCTTTTTTATGTTCCGTTATAAGAACATTTGTGTCACTTCCGGGTTTTCTTGAAAAATTAAATATATCAATCTGTCCCTGATGAACATAATAATATTCATCATCCGTATATGTTTCTGAGGCTTTTTTATTCGCATAATCGTATAAATAGTCATCGGCCTGCAAAAATCCGTCAACGTAATAAGGATTTAAAGGCAGTGTGGCATTTAACCATATTATCATTTTTGAAAAATTTTCTCCGCCAATAATAAGCGGGCTTACTTCATCATGGGTTTCAAAACTTCCTATAACAGATTTTTTTTCGGGATATTTTTTTAATATTTTGTTTTCTTTTTCTATCGAATTTGTTAATTTATCAAATGTTTCCCAATTTTTAAGTTCGAAATAATTTCCGTAATATCCATCAAAACCTGCTTCCAAAAGCTTTTTATAATCCGTAAAATAACCTTTATCCGTAGCGGGTTTTGTCCAGGCTTCGGAGGCTTCCGCTAAAAACATAAAACCTTCTTTTTGGCTTCTTGCATATTCAATAAGCTCTTTCCAAAAAATATAGGGTTTTATTGTAGCCACATCGGCTCTAATTCCGTCCGCACCCAAATTAATCATGTTTTTTATAAAAAGTTTATGCAAAACAAAAATATCCGATTTTAAAAGTTCTTCTTTTGTATCCGGCACTTTAAAAAGCCTTACATCAACCCAATCGGCAGGTGTATATGCGTTGCCGTCCCCGTCCAAAACAAATAAATCGGGTCTGTTTAAAAATAAATCGTATGCTCCGCAGCTCGGTAAGTCTATAATAACTTTTATTCCTCTTTTATGGCATTCGTTAATAAATGTTTTAGCCTGCTCTCTCAGCGAAAGTTCACTGTTTTCATCCGATAACTGCAAATTTAATGATGTGAAATCGGATAAAGCATATAGAGAACCCGCTGTTCCCAAAGCTTTTATCTTTCCTGTTTGAGTAATGGGAAGTATATGCAGCATGTTTATGCCCAAAGATTTTATTTCATCCAATCTGTCAATTGCATTTATAAATGAACCCGATGTTTCGCCCTTTGAAAAATCAATAATTCCGTTCCCGTTTTTATCATCAGCATTAAACGAACGAAGATTTATCGAGTAAATAACCGCTTCATTATTTTGAAACATTTCACGTGCCGTTTTTTGTGTATTATCGGCAAATGCATTATTACAACCGAATACTGTTAAGGCAAAAAATAACATTATACTTCTTTTAAACATATAACCCCTTTATTATTTAAGTGTTAACGTGTATAAACTCTTGATAAACGTGCTTTTAAACGGCATATTAATTCGTAGTTTATTGTACCCAAAATATCTGCCCATTCGTTTATTGAAATAGATAATCCGCTATCTTCACCGATTAATGTTATAATATCACCCTCTTTAACATTTGTATCGGTTATGTCGAACATCATTTGATCCATTGTAATATTACCTATTTGAGGTACTTTTTTGCCGTTAATTATACCGTATATTTTATTTGAAAGACGTCTATCTACTCCGTCGGCATACCCAACGGGAATTGTTGCCACTTTTGTATCCCTTTTTGCTGTAAATGTGTGGCAGTAACTTACCCCCGTACCTTTATGTGCCGTATGTATATTAATAATTCTTCCTTTTAAACCCATTGCAGGAATGAGTTTTGGTACTTTTGTGCAAAATTTTGGTAAATCAGGAATAAGCCCGTATAATGCCAAACCCAGCCTTACCATGTTGTATTTATCGGTATCATATCCGGCAATAGTTGCAGCAGTATTAAAACAATGAAGGATTAAACCGTCCGTATCGGAATTAGATAATACATAATTCCATATATCAAGCTGTTCTTGCGTTTTTTCTTCAACTTCCGCATTCGCAAAATGAGTAAAAATACCTTGTAATTCTATTGATTTATTATTTTGTACTTTTTTTATAAACTCGATTGCATCTTCTTTTTCAACCCCTATACGGTTCATGCCCGTATCAAGTTTAATGTGGGCTCTAGTTTTCAATTCTGTTTTTTTATAAGTTAATTCGGCTGCTTTAATGTGTTCGTCCAGGAATAAAGATAATGAAATATTATTTTGTGCGGCATAGTCAAATGCCCAAACGGGAGCTGCTCCGAGAACCAAAATCGGGCATGTGAATTTGTTATTTCTTAATTCCATTCCCTCATCAATAGAAGCTACACCTAAGTAATCGACCCCCGAAGCCAGCAGCGTGGGTGCAATCATGGAACTACCATGCCCGTATGCATCGGCTTTTACAACTGCCAAAATTTTAGCATTATTCTTTACAAAAGATTTAAGCTCGAGAATATTTTTTTCTATTGCATCAAGATTAATTTCAACCCATGCATCTCTTTTGGTATTAATATTTGATAATCTTTGAAACTTCATATTTATCGTTAGTCCTTAAAACAAAAATATTTAGCCTGTATAAAATAATTATAATTTATAAAGAATATCATGTAAACTTTATTATGGTTAAATGTGTTATAATTTATTATAAATCGGGTATATTTAATGAATAAAGAAGAAAAAATAAAAATAATAGAGGAAATGCAAGCAGTAGTAAATCAAATGAAATTAGATGATATAGAAGAAGATTCTTCTCTTGCTGATGAAATGTTTGAATGCTCTTGCTGTGGTAAAACAATGCCTCTTGCGGGTTCTGTTCAATACGGGAAATATCGTTTGTGCAACGATTGCGTGCTGCTTGCCGAAACAGGTTTTGCAATAGGTAAATTCAAAAATGCAAATGAACTGATAAAAGCCATGGAAGATACAAGACTTGCTGAAATGTGTGAATTTATAAAACAAGAAGAAGCAAAAGAAAGTAACTAAAATGAATAGATTAACTTATCTTAATAATAATTTAAAAAACGGATGTATTATAAGGTGGCCCGAACAATGTTTCCCTTTGCCTGTCTATATTGCACCTTGTTCATGGTATTCAATGTCTGAAGCAGATAGGTATACATATAAAAATATGGTGATTGAAGCTTTAAATACCTGGGAAAAAATCGCAGAAGGACGTTTTTCGTTTACAATTGTCGACTCCCTGAATGATTCTCAAATGAATGTTGAATGGCGAAGGGTAGATAGAAAATCTTTGGGTAATTGCACTTTCAATTACGATAAAGAATCAAGATTATATTCCGCCGAGGTTTCAATAGGTATTTCGGATGGAATTATTCATCATAAATATATGGATGAAAATGAAGTATTCCATACAATTTTGCACGAAATCGGGCATGCTTTGGGCTTGGGACATTCGACTAACGATAACGATATAATGTATACCCCTCATAAATACGGAATTGTAAGATTGTCAAAAAGAGATATACGATCGGTAAGATGGCTTTATTCATTGCCGCTTGGAACTTCCGTTACCACATTAAATAACACTTATTCAACTTCATTTTCAAATATAGATGATGTTATTTCTCAAATTACAGAAGGACATCTTGAATCAGAATTTCACAAAACTTTAAATAATGTTAAATCTCACGACCGAGATTTGGAAGAAGAACAGGATAAACTCGCTGAAATGAAAAAATTCCAGATTTCAATACAAAATGTTAAGCTTCCAAAAGAAATGGCGGATAAATTTAAAGATATGTAAATTCCGAAAACGGCTTTTCGTTATAATAATGTGAATTATTTCAGAATAAATACAAAATGCGATTTTTATGAGATAATAAAACGGAGAGCAGACGAACAATCGCATATAAAATTTTTATATGAGGAAAGTCCGGACACCCAAGAGCAGAACGACTGATAACGTCAGCCCGAAGCAATTCGAGGACTAGTGCCACAGAAAAGTAAACAACCAATTTGGTTCAGGTGCAACGGTAGTGTAAAAGACTACAGGGGATATTGTGAGATATCTGCCGGGTAAACTCCGTTCGGGTGCAAGATTGAATAAAAGGTTAAGGTGACTCGCCGTCTTTTGAAAAATCGCTGGAGGTGCAGGGCAATCTGCATCCAAGACAGATGATTGTTTAGAAACAGAATCCGGCTTATGACCTGCTCTCTTTTAATTTGTAAATTTAAACTAAGAAGATTTTTTGGTCGAACATATATTTTTTTAACCGGTCAATTCTGTCTTGATTTTCTTTCATATCAGGATATTTTTTCATGGCAAGTTCACAAATATCAACGTTTTCAGTTTTTGCTCTTTTTTTTAGACTTTTAACTCTTATATCGTCCTGTTTAACATAACTTGTGGTTAAATCAATTTTACGTTTATCTTGAAGCCTTGTTTGAACAATGGGATAATTTGAAGCATAAAGCTGACTTGCTCTTGCTCTGTCTGTTAATGCTCCGTATGCAGATTCTAGCAGATATCTTTTTACTGCTGTTTCCACGTCAGCTATTGCCTCATGAGCAAGTTCTGTTACGGTTTTATCTCCAAAATCAACATTATCGTTTTTACCGACGGAGTCTAAAATTTCATATTTCTTTTGAAGAAGCTTTTTATGTACTTCATAACCGGCTTGAACTGTGAATGGTAATGACGGATTTAATGATATAAAAGACGGAACGCCAAAAAACAGACTCAAAGGTTCTTTTTCATCCAGAAGCAGTGTTACGGCAGGATTATCCGTATCATCGGGATCCATATTAACGACATATTCATTTGCTAAATTTTTTGAAAAAAGTTGCACATCTACGGGCTTTTCTCTGTATTCCAATTTAGGATAACTGCAATATCCATGTTTAATAAAACAATCTTGATTTGGATATCTGGTGGCTATTTCATTCAATAACAGTGCGTCTTTTTTCATAAATTTCGCTTTTATACCGCTTTCAGATACATCTCCCAACAAACATATATCTTCAACATAAATTGATTTAAAAGATACATTTTTTTTCGCTTTATTTTGAATTTCAGAGTTTGTTTTGCTTCTGTTATTTGAAAATACTCTGTTAAGAGGAAAAGAGTTTGAGGATATTTTCATAAAATTCTCCGTTCATATTCGCTATAAACATGGGAATGAAGTTTTTTGCTTATTTTTTATAATTTGTAAAAAAAAATTAACAATTATCCCATTAAATAACAATAATATTTTTTAACATTTTTGATATCTTCGTAAATAAGGTTAATATACCCATGAATATTTCTTCATCTTTCCAGAATATAAGTAAATCAAAGCCGATACAATCCATAAAGAAAATTTTACCAAAGCAAATTGTTTTACCGGAAGCGGTTGGCGGAATTGCTAAACGTGCAGGAAACTATATAAACACTCCAGAGCAAAAAATGTTCCTTGCTGCGTCAACATTAATGATTACTCCGCTTTTGGATTTAAAATTTGCAGATGATGATAAAAAGGTTGATGCGGCTGTAAAATCTGCTTCAAAAGCTATTGCAGGCGGAATTACCGGTGTATCTATAAGAGCCGGATTTCAGTTAATGACTAAAAAATTAGTGGGTTATGATGCCAAAAATAAATTTAATGTTTGTTTCTTCCCGATATCGGCTTATAGACTTTTGGATATTCATCCTGAACTTGCGAAAGCAAGAATGGAACAGTATTGTAAAACGATGGGGACTCTTTTTGCTGTGTTGTTTATGATACTTTTCTCAAATTCCAATATCGATGTGCCGTTGACAAGTGATTTACAAGATTTATTGTCTGGTGTGGTAAAAAATAAAAAATCATGGATTGCTTCTTTAGCTGATGTTTCTACTGATAGAAAAGGCAAAATTAGAGCTTGGGTTCAAAAAAAGAAAAATAGTATTATTTCTGTAAAAAATAAAATTGTAAAAATAGCGAATATTATTATGTCTGATGAACAAGACACCAAAAAACAGGGAGATAAATAATGAAATTCCCTAAAATGTCTGATAAATCAGTCATCTTTAAGCCGTTATATAAACTAAAACATAACGTTTTAAATACTGCTGCCGTTATATCAGCCTGTCAAAATCTTTCTGAGTTCGTATTTAAGTACAGTAAAGAAACAGCATTAATTATGCTGGTTTTCAATGCTATATCCATTATTACGAGTCATTTTGCTCAAATTTCCGGATTAAGAAAAAGTAATCGTGAAAATAAAGATTATTTGGTTACTCAAGAGTATCTTGAACTTGGGCTTGATGTTTTACTTACCATTGTTCCTCCGTTCTTTTTGGATAATTTTTTGAAAAAACAGATTGACGGTGGGAAAATTACAACAAAATCTATGAAAGAAAAAATGGTCAGGTATGTCGCTCCTTCTGTTGGTGCAAGTCGGGATGACTTATATCATACAGATCATATTACGCCGGTTAGTGTTCAGTTAAATAATATTTTAGACAAATTATACGGAGCATTAATTGATAACAAAAAAACACCAAAATCAATTAAAGATAAATTAACTATTATGCAAGAAAATGTTAAAAGCAAACTGCCCGATATAAATGCAAAAGTCCCTACTCCAAGCTTGGAAGATATTGTTGTTGATTTTGAAGAACGTGCAAAAAAATCGGAAATCCCTGATGAGGTATTAAAAAATTTTTATCATAACAGTGCTTATGAAGATATTTGGGGAATGAGAAGCGGACTTTTAGTGCTTTCTGCTATTGGTTATACTGTTCTTGCAAGTTGTGTTATAACTCCAATTATAAAAAATAAACTGGCTAATTTTACATACTCAAGACAATTAAAACGCATGGGTGAAACAAAAGAAAGCCTTAAACGAAAAGAAAGATTTGCATTTACGAAAGGAACGGTATGTGATAAATTGAATGCTCCCGTTTTTTCAAACATGTATAAATCTAATAACTATAATGCCTCCATTCCGAAAAATAATCCTGATAAAAATATATTTAATTCTTTTACAGCTTATTCATCTAAAGCAGGAAGATTGAAGATTTAATTTTTTTTCTTAAAATAGTATAATAAATATGACTTGTGTCCGTAGCTTAACAGGATAGAGCAAAGATCTCCGAAGTCTTTAGATGTGGGTTCAATTCCCATCGGGCACAGTTCTTTTATGAATTTAGTTAAATAACTGGTTAAAAAATGGTATTTATAATATAATTAATTTATAGTAAACAGAAGGTGGAAAATGGCAAAAGAAATTGATACTGTTCCAATAGAAGTTATTATATTGACGGCTGACCATGAAATAAAAGGTACTGTTCATGTGTCTAAATATACTAAAACAAACAGAGAGTTGACTGATTTATTGAATGACAGGGAAAAAAGATTTTTGGCTGTTACAAATGCTGAAATTGTACCAAGAAATGCTAATACTCCACCTAAAAGATATAATTTCCTTGAAATACATATTGATTGTATTATGCTTGTTCATCCGTCAAGTCAGGTTGTATTTAGAGAAACAACTAAAGCTCAGGAAGATATTGCCCGTTTTAGAGAGTTAAGGAAAAAGCTTAATCAAACAAAGCCGTTCTAAAATGAAAAATTTTAAAAATATATTGTTAATAAATTTTGGCGGAATAGGAGATGAAATTCTTTTCTTACCTGTAATTCAAGCATTGCGTAAAACTTATCCTTCATCAAAAATTACTTTATGTTTGGAAGGCAGAAGCAAGGCTTTTGTTAATCTTACAACTTTATTGGATAATTTTTTTTGTATTAATATTAAAACTAAAAACAAATATATTGAATTGTTGAAGCTGTATTTTAGGGCTTTATTCGGCGAGTATGACTTAATTTTATCATCAGGAGGAAACTCATTAATTTCTGTGCTTCTTTTTTTGACGGGAATAAAAACAAGAATAGGTTATAAAACATCTGGCTTATCAGAAAAATTACTTACATATCCTGTGGCTTTGAATAAAAACCAGTATGCAGCAAGGATGTATTTTGATTTGGTAAAACCGGTAACGGATACGGAATTTGAATTGCCGGTTATAAATGTTGATGAAACCGAAAAGATTAAGAATTCGGTATTGATTCACCCCGGTGTCAGTGCGATGAGTGTTTCAAAGTCGATTATAAAGACTTTAAGTCCTAAAATGTGGGCAGATTTGATAAAGCGGATTTTGAAATCGGGTAAAAAGGTATATTTAGCCGGAGGCCCTGACGATAATGAGTGTATATCCATAATAAGAGAAGAATTAAATGAGTCTGATTTAACAAATTTTGTTGATATGTTTGGACAGACCAAAAATATTTATGATTTGGCAAAACTTATAAAACAAGCAGAAGTTCTTATTTGTTCTGATTCAGCACCTATGCACATGGGGGTTGCATTAAATACAAAAACAATTGCAATTTTCGGGCCAACAGATAATAGAAAACTTTTGGTTGAGTCTGAAAACTTTATAGCCGTTCATAACAATGTTGATTGCAGACCTTGTCTGTGGGATAAACGTCAAGTAACTTGCAAGTCTTTAGAGTGCTTGAATATTTCTGCAGATGATATTATAAGGTATATATAAAATTATGTTTTTAAAAAAATATAAGAAGCCGGTTTTAGAATATTTTTCTGTTGATATAGCTTCTCATTGCAATCTGAATTGCAAATATTGCGACCATTTTTCTCCGTTGGCAGATGAACAATACGTTAATATAAATGATTTAAAAAAACATTTTAAACAGATTTCAAAATTGGTATATGTAAATAAGATTTCACTTATGGGTGGTGAACCATTATTGCATCCCAATATTACAGATATAATGATAATGGCAAAGGATATATTTCCGAATACTAATATAATATTGTGGACTAACGGAATTTTGTTAGAACATCAGCCCGATAAATTTTGGGAAATTTGCAAACAATATAAAATAAGTATTGAAATAACAAAGTATCCTATTCAATTAAATTATAAATTAATAAAAGAAAAAATGTTTAAATATAACATTTTATTTTCTTATGTTTTTGAAAGAAAAACTCTATACAAAAAAATGCATAAATTTATTTTTGACCTGGAGGGAAAACAAAATCCCGAGGAAATGTCAAAAATCTGCTGGCAAAATAAAGGACACTGTACTTATTTTAATGGTGGTTATTTTTATCCTTGCAGCATTGCTGGCAATGTTTGGAAGTTTAATAAATATTTTGGTAAAAATCTTATTGTTTCGAAAGATGACTGTGTTAATATTTACAAGGTAAAAAACGGAGATGAAATAATTAAATTTATTAATGAACCCGTTCCTTTTTGCAGATATTGTGATATTAAAAATCAGGTTATAGATTTGGATTTTGAAATATCTCAAAGAGATATTTCTGAATGGATTTAACTGTGTATCAAATTTGTAATTAAAATTGTTATGCTCTGTTAATTGCATTTTAAATTATTTAATTTTAAATTTATGTTTAGATTATAATAATTTTAGATAATTATAAGCAGGAGCAAAGTTGTGATTGACGAAAAATACTATCCTCAACAAATTGAAAAAAAATGGCAGAAACATTGGGATGAAACTAAATTAAATAAGGTATATAACGATAAAGATAAAGAAAAATATTACGTTTTATCTATGCTCCCATATCCTTCCGGAAAATTGCACATGGGGCATGTTAGAAATTATACTATTTCTGATGTAATTGCACGTTACAAAAGAATGAACGGATTTAATGTTTTACACCCGATGGGTTGGGATAGTTTCGGGCTTCCTGCAGAAAATGCGGCAATACAACATGGTGCAAATCCAAAAAAATGGACTTTGGATAATATAGCCTATATGAAAAAACAATTAAAAGAATTGGGCTTGATGATTGATTGGGATAGGGAAGTAACCACATGTTTACCAGAATATTATAAATGGACGCAGTATTTCTTTATTCAAATGTTTAAAAAAGGATTGGCATATAAAAAAGAAGCCGCAGTTAATTGGTGTAATAATTGTGCTACAGTGCTTGCAAACGAACAGGTTATTGACGGGAAATGCTGGAGATGTGACGGTCAGGTTGAGAAAAAATATTTATCTCAATGGTTTTTAAAGATAACCGATTATGCTCAACAGCTTTTAGATGATATTGATAAGCTTAAAGGCTGGCCCGACAGCGTTAAAACAATGCAAAGAAACTGGATAGACCGCTCTCAAGGTGCTATTTTAAAGTTTAAAGTTAAAGAAATCGAAGGGCTTGAAGTTCCTGTATATACGACAAGACCAGATACGGCTTACGGTATTACATATTTGGTTGTTGCTCCAGAATATAAAGATATTGAAAAATTAACCATGCCTGAAAATAAAGCAAGCGTTGAAGCATATAGACAAAATGCAAGAAAAATGTCTGAAATAGAAAGGCTTTCGACTGAACGTATTAAAACGGGTGTTCCATTGGGAACTCATTTAATAAATCCGTTAAACGGCGAAGAATTCCCTATTTGGACTGCCGATTACGCATTGGCAGAATACGGAACCGGGGCTGTTATGGCAGTTCCTGCTCATGATGAAAGAGATTTTGCTTTTGCAAAAAAATATAATCTTCCGATAAAAATCGTAATACAAAATCCTGAAAATCCGTTATCCGAGTTAAAAGAAGCATATACGGATAAGGGAATTTTAATAAATTCAGGAGATTGCAACGGTCTTGAAAATGAAAAAGCGAAACAGGTTATAATCGATAAAGCCGTAAAAGGCGGCTTCGGTGAAGCTAAAGTTCAATATAGACTTCGTGACTGGTTAATCTCAAGACAAAGATATTGGGGAACTCCTATTCCGATTGTATATTGTCCAAAATGCGGAACAGTTCCCGTTGATGAAAAAGATTTACCAGTTCTTCTACCTGAAGATGTTGATTTTACGGTAAAAGGAATGTCGCCAGTTAAAACATCGGAAACATTTAAGTATACAACGTGTCCGATATGCGGAGGAAAAGCCGAAAGAGAAACGGATACAATGGATACGTTCATGTGTTCCAATTGGTATTTTTATCGTTATACTGATGCAAGAAATCAGGATGCTCCGTTTGATAAGGATATATTGCACTACTGGGCACCTGTAGACCAGTATGTTGGCGGTATTGAACACGCTATTTTACATTTATTGTATTCGAGATTTTTTACTAAAGCATTAAGAGATTTAGGCATTTTGAATATTGATGAACCTTTTACAAATCTTTTAACTCAGGGTATGGTTTTAAAAGACGGTTCTAAAATGTCAAAATCTAAAGGTAACACAGTTGACCCCGATGAAATATTTAGAAATTACGGTGCTGATACTGCAAGATTGTTTATTCTTTCGGATTCACCTCCGAATAGAGATTTTGACTGGTCTGATGCAGGTGTTGAGGGCTGTTATAAATTCTTAAATAGATTATGGCGGGTTTATTCCGAAAATCAAAAGCATATTAAGCTTGATTTTAAATTGCCGGATGTTTCTTCTTTGTCCAAAGAAAATAATACTTTAGTTCGTGAAGTTAATATGACCGTTAAGAAAATTTCTTACGATATTTCGCATGAATTTCAGTTTAATACAGTAATATCCAAATACAGAGAGTTTGTTAATGTTCTTTATGACTATATAAATAACAGAAAAGAATTCCCGGTGGAGGATGAAATGGTATTCAGTTATGCCGTAGTTACTTTCTTAAAGTTGTTAGCTCCCGTTTTACCTCACATGACTGAAGAAATATATGAAGGATTAGGTGGAACGAATTCCATTCACAAGCTTTCATGGCCGGATTATGATGAAAATCTTGCAAAGAATGCTACCATTACGCTTGTAGTTCAGGTTAACGGTAAAGTGAAAGATAAAATTGAGGTTGACTGTGAGTCGACTAAAGAGCAGCTTGAGGAGTTTGCACGCAATAGTTCTAAAATTAAAAACTTTATTGCTGATAGGCAGATTGTGAAAGTTATCGTTGTTCCAGGCAAGCTGGTAAATATTGTGGTTAAATAACATAGAATTTAAAAAAGCGGAATTATTTATATATTTCCGCTTTTTTATGAATTATTCCAGATTAAAAGTTCGTAATGAAATATTTTCATAATTAATCAGTTCTCTTATTGTATCCATGGAAAGTATTATATCTTCTGTTGTATCCCAAGGGTCTGAAAAAGTAACGGTGTTATCTTCTTTTGAAATTGTTTTTACTCCGTAAGTATGCATTTCTTTTAGTTCTTTTTCATTACCGTTTATATCTTTAACAGTTTGTGCATTATTGGAACATAAAATGGAAGCTGTATTTTCATTTAATTTTTCGTCAGTCGTGTTTTGTAAAAATCTATCCAATTCTTCGGGGTGTTGAATATTAGTTTCACATTTTTGAGTATCAATTCCGAGAATTTCCATGGCGAATTCGGGGCTGTTTCCGTTTATTATATCTGTTTGTTCAAAATCACTTACATTACCTTCTATGTCAATTTCATTATCCGCAATATAACCCGAAAGTTTTTCTAAGGCTAATTCAAATGCCACAACATCATCATCACCTTCAGTATATTTTAAATCAGTAAAATTGCCTTTTACCGTTTTTGCTTTCTCAATCTCTTTATTTGAAATTGTATAGTGTTTATTTAAACCTTTAAATGTAATTTCAATACCCTTATCTGTATAATTTATAGCATTTTTTATTAATTGTTTGCCCTTTTCACTGCTGCTTAAAGTTGTTAATGCAGATAAAAACCAGCAGTCCTGAATTAAATTTTGTTTATAATCTCCTATTTCTTCGTTTCTTGTCTTTTTACCCGTATCAATATCGGATTGGATTTCTTTTACTGTTTCTAAAAAATAATTCGGGTTAGTATTTTCGACTTCAAAATCAGTAATATTATAGGAGTCATAATTACCGTCAGTATTTTCATTTTCGTCATAAAAGACTGAAACATCACCGTATTCTTGGTTTTGTTTGTGCGATAAGTTTTGTGATGAACTGATTTTCGTATTTAAAATATTATTTGTATTTTCAATACCGCTCATTTTCGTCCTTTTTTATTAAAATATCGGTAATAAATAATTTTATCTTTAGTTTTATTTACAAAATGTAATAAACTAATCAAACATAAAAATTTGATTAGTTTATTTCGATTTTAATTTGTTTTTATTGTTTCTACTTTATACTGTTTTCTTTTTGATGTTTATTTTATCAATAAGCGGGCTAAATACAGACAGAATAAATGCACCTATAAATCCGTTTAAAAATCCGTCTATAGTGAACCCCGGAGAAAGTTTTGCTACAAGAAGAAAAAGCAGTGTATTAATTATCAAGCTGAATAATCCGAATGTAAGGATATTTAGCGGTAATGAAATAAAAGTTATTATAGGTCTTATTAAAAGGTTTACAAGACTTATAATTACTACAACAAGCATTGCACCCCAAAATCCAGAAACAGTTATTCCCGGAATTATCCACGCAATAAACATTATTAATATCGCCAGTAAAATCCATTTTATAATTGTATTCATATTTAATCTCCTTCAAGATTAATATGACATATTATTTAAGACTAAAAAACAGCTTAAGGATTATTTATTCGGACTGTTCAATTTCTGTGCAAGAATATAACCCCTATCTATTAATTCTAGTTGTATACCATTATTTTCAGTAATATCTAAAACATATTTTACTAATTCGTATATATGTTCTGGAATATTATCTTTGTTTTGATTATACCACATCATTTCAACATCGAAAGCCACGTGTTTTATTCCTGCTTGTATAGATTTATTTATCCAGCTTGTTATTTCTTCTTTATTGTCATTTACGTTTGGAATAAGTATAAATTTCGTTTTTACTCTGTCGCTTGCAGGTTGAACAGCTGCATATTTTGTTATATTCTCCCATACTTTATCGTAAAAATCGTATCTCTTAACTTTAATAAAAGTATCTTTTGTTCCTGAATCAACAGATACTACGATGTTTACGTTTCCCATTTCAATACCTTTTTCCAAAATTTCACTGTATTTTGTGGCATTTGTAAGTATTCTTATCGGGTTTAGATCATATTTAAGAAACAGTGAGATTAAATCATTAAATTCTGGTGCAACACAAGGTTCTCCACCTGCTATTGTAATGTGACCGCCTTTTTTTAAATATCCCTTTTCTGCCATATCTTTTATTACCGGATAAACATTATATTGTGCTACGTGTGGTTCATTTTCATCATTTAACCAACAATATACACAATGTTCATTGCATATTGTCCAATTATTGAAGTTTATAAAAGAAATATAGTCATCATTATCCCATTCTTTTTCTTTCAGATATATGCAGTTCTTACATTCGGGAACTATATTCCCGTTTTTCATCATATCTCTGTATTTACGTTTAATTTTAAAAAATTCTTTCCAATTAAGAACTTCACCATAATAACTATCAATTAATTTTTTATATCCATTTTCTGTCGGCGGTATTCTACAGCAAAAATTTATGCTGTTTGTAAAAAAATCCATGCCATGTTCTATTAAGTCACAACTCGTATATATATTTTTTTTTTGAAAAAAAAACATTATATATCTCCTTTTCTGCAATTTATTATATTCTGTGCTTCACAATATATTTCATATTCTAAACTATTTTTTTCTATTTTTTCTAAAAAATAATCTATTGTATCATATATTGAATCCGGAAAATCAGGATAATGGTTATTATACCATGCTTGTTCAACGCTAAATGATACTTTTTCTACATTATTTTTTACTACTTGATTGAAAAAATTATCAATATCTTCTTTTGAAGTGTTAAAATCAGGAAAAAGAATGTATTTTATAATAATATCACTACTTCCGTTTGATTTTTTTATATATTCTCTAATGTTTGACCAAACCTTGTCAAAAGCATTAACTTGTTTAATTTGAATATATTTGTCTTTTGTTCCTGAATCTACGGATATAACAAGTGAAGCACGTCTATTTTTTAATGCATTCGTAAGTGCGTGCGAATATTTTATTCCAGAAGAATTAATCCTAATATTATTAAAATTTTCTTCGCAAAATAAATTTAATAATTTATCAAATTCTTTTAAAATAGTTGGTTCTCCACCGCCGAATACTATGCAATTGTCTTTGGTTGCTTTTAGTAATTTATTATTTTTAATGTCTTTTATTACCGGATATACATTGTAATATTGTTTTCTTTCGTTTCTTGGCAGAGTTGATTGACCGCAATAAATGCATTTTGAATTGCAATTTAACCAATGATTAAAAATAAAGTGGTCGAAATAATTTTCATCACTCCATAATTCTTCTACCAAATACATACAGCCATTGCAATTTGGATGTATTGTATTATTTTTTGCCAGAGTTTTATATTTCTCCTTTATATTGAAATAAGTTTCATAGTCTAATTTCTTACCATTGTAATCAGAAATTATTATATTTTCATCTTTTAATTGTAAATATTCATAACAGCAAAACCTGATATTATTTCTGGTAAAATGCAAGCCTGAATTTACCCAATAACAACTTTTATATATTCCGCTATTGTTTGTTTCGTCAATATTTGCCATTACTATTTTCCTATAAAGCTTTTTATTTCTGTAATGTTCGCATTTGAATAAAATTGTTTGAATTTATTTGCTAAGTTTATTTGTGTATCAAATTCGTTAAAAAGCTCGTTTTGTTTGATTTTTGAAAGCTCAAGAGGGTGTATGTATGATATTTGTATAGCTTCATCATTTATTCTGGTTAAGTTAATCATATCTGCAGCATCAAACAGTTCCAATGCACATTCAACAGTTTCTTTTGAAGAATTTAATGCTTTTGCTGCTCTTTGAATATTTATTTCTCCTTTTAAGTTTGAAAGTGCATATCTTAACATCCCAGATAATTTTGTAAGATATTTATCCGAATTCATTAATTCATTGTTGAAATTCATTAAATGAATTATTTTGGGCTTAGTTTTTTGTAATATTGCATGAAATAATTCTTTTGAAACTGGTGCTTCAAAAAACATTAATTGCTCGGTTAGTCCGGGAATATTTTCTTCCGTAAAAAACACATATTTATCATTATCAGGTAACTTAATTTCTTTTTTTATTTCAGGACATTTTAAATATATTGCCGTATTCTTTTTTGTGTCTGTTAAAAAATCTAAAACTTGCATTAAGATATTTTTTTTCAATCTGTGGTCTAAAATTGTAATTTCATTTTTAATTTTTTTATTTTTTAGCAGTTCAGAATGAATATCATCTAACATTAATTGAACATTAATACTGCCGTTAAAAACATTTTTCTTTATAGAAAACATTATGTTCAATTTTGAATTCAGCGGTAAATTAAAATCTGGATAGTTCCATTTTACACATTCAAGATTTTTTGAATTATTTTTAGATACAAACATTTTTAAATGATTATTATTTTGCCCCATCATTTTAAAACTATTTAAAATTACATCATTCATAATAAATAGCGGTGATGGATTAGCTGTTCCGAACGGCTGCATTTTCTCGATTAATTCTGCTGTTTGTTCTGTTATATCATCAGGTTCAAGTTTCATATCAACTTCAATGATTTGTTTATCAAACTCAAAATCTTGAGTCATATAATCTATTGTTTGATTAAGCTTTGATTTGAAATTTTCAAACGAAATCTTAGTTTCGTCGAATGAAAATCCTGCAGCCATTTTATGTCCGCCAAACCCTTCAAATAAATCTTTATGTTCAGAAAGAATTTCGTGTATATTTATTCCGTTTATGCTCCGGCATGAGCATCTTATCAATTTTTCATTATTTGTATCTCTTGTCATAAGAAATACAGGTTTATTGTATTCTTCTGCTAATTTTGAGCAGACAATTCCTATAATTCCTATGTGCCAGTTATCATTCAACAGAACAATACTTTTTCTGTTTCCGTATATATCCTGATCATACATTTTTTTTGCTTGTACAAATGTTTCATCACATAAGTTTTGCCTTAATTCGTTTAAATCATTCAATCTTTTTATTGATTGATTAAGTTCATCATCTTCATCGTTGATAAAAATTTTTAGAGCAGTATTTGCTTCTTCCAATCTTCCGGCAGCATTAAGCCTTGGAACAATAGTAAATGCAATTGTTTCTGAATTAATAGATTTTTTATCCTGTATACCTGCCGAATCAAGAAGTTTTTGTACACCTTTAATTCTGCCGCATTTTAAAAGTTCTATTCCCATTGCAGCAATAGAACGATTTTCTCCTGTTAATTCCACTACATCGCCTATTGTACCGATTGCTGCAATAGGTAATATTTCATTAATAAATTCTTCTTTTGAATAAACTTCAAGAAGCTTGCAAATTAGTTTAAAAGCAACACCGGCACCGGCAAGACAATTAAGACTGTTAATACTATCGATATCTAAATTTTCATTAATATTTTCTTTTACTTTCGGATTTATTATTGAATATGCATCGGGCAATATTTCGGGTGCTTCGTGGTGGTCAGTTATGATGATATCCGTATTGAAACTTTTTGCAAAATTTACCTCTGAAACATTCGAAATTCCGCAATCCACCGTAATTATAAGCTTTGTGTGTTTTTTTGATATTAGGTTTATTATTGCTTTTGTATTTAGACCATGGCTTTCAGTCATTCTGTTGGGCAAGTAATAATCAGCATTTGCACCTAAATGTTTTAATGTTAAATACATTATTGATGCTGAAGTTATTCCGTCAGCATCAAAATCGCCATATACAGTAATATGTTCTTTATTTGTTATTGCTTTTTGAATTCTTTGAACGGTTTTCTCCATTTGAGTAAAAACATCAGGAGAAATCGGTTTGTATTTTAACGGATTTAGAAAATTATTAATTTTATCAGGCGTGTTAATTCCTCTTGTTAATAATAATTTTGCCAATATTCTACTGCCGTTGCAATAGTTCAATATTTCATCCGTTACATTTACTTCTTTTTCTCTCCAAACTCTATCAACAGACATATTATACTTTCATTTAATTATTGTCATTGAAGTCATCTTTTGTGTCGTCGAAAAAATCATCATTTTCGAGTTCATGTTTTAATTCTTCGACATCTTTATCTTCTTTTATTTTGTCTATAACAATTTTAGCCATTTCTTTAGCTAGGATATGCTGCGTTTCGGCAGGAGAATTTTGCAACATATTTATTGCCGCTCTAACTGTTCTGTCTATATCGTACCATCTTGAATTTGCACGTTCATCCATTCCTTCTTCAACAGCTTCTATAATCTCGTTAACATCCGTATATTCACTGTAAGCAAGATTATGTTCAACAATTATTTTTATGAGATTAAGTGCTACTTTTATTTGTGTTTCATCATCTGATGCTTCAAGAGTTTTCATAGAACGTGATAAAATAGGGTCTTTATCATACCATCTTCTTTGCTTATCATTATATTGCTCACGCATTTATTTTCTCCTTACTAACCGTTTTTAAATTTAACACCGTGTTCCGCATTCGGATATTTCCAGTTTATATTCTTTTTGCTGCAAGCTATTTTACAAGCTCCACATTCAAGGCAATTTTCATATCTAATTGTTAATTCACATTTGTTTGTATTCCATTCATAAACATTTGCCGGACAAATAAATGTGCAGTATTTTTCTTTGCAATTTATACAAATGTCATTGTTTACGGACAGATGACTTTCTTTATCTTTATTATATTTTAATGTAGCTAATTTATCATTTATATTCATCTTTTTAAACATTTCTCCATTGCAAATACTCCTAAAGGAATTGTTTTACGTATGCATCCTGACTTTATTACTTTTAAAAGAAACTTTTTATATTTATCTTTTTTAGGAATTTCGTCTGCGGCAGTTAGTGTTTCAAAAAATTCGCACGCTAATTCCGGATACAATGAAGTAATCGTTTCAATATTGTTTTTTAGAGTCGCAATCGTATTGTTATGAGTTTTTAAATCTTTTATTATTATACTTTTTTCAAGCTTCTTATAGTACATTGATAATGTTGAAGCAGAAAAATCACCTCTGTCTATTGCAAAAACAGCAGTTTCACCGGCAAGTTTTCCGCTCAGCATTGCTAAATTAGTTCCTTCAAAGTGCATATTATCCACAAAACCTGCTGCATCTCCCGCCACCATTACTCTGTTATCATATACTTTTGCTATATTATCAAAACTTCCTTCAGGCAGCATGTGAGATGAATATTCAATTATTTTTGCATCTTTTATTAACGGGGCTATTGAAGGATGTTCTTTCATTTCTTCAAGTAATTCATAAGGTTTTATGCAGTTTTTTTTGAGTTCATCCAAGGAAACACCTACCCCGATTGAGATTGTATCTTTATTCGTATATAAAAAACCCATTGCAAACATATTTTTTAATGGGCCGCCCATAATTTTTGCGGCGACACCGTCTTCATCATCTATGTTAAACCTATCTTGCAAACGCTCTTTCGGCAGTTGTAATACTTCTTTTACATTAACAGTTACGTCAGAATCTTTAAGTTCTTTCTTTAGCCCTATACTTGAAGCTAATAGTGAATTTACTCCATCTGCCAGAATTATAATATCGGCATGAAAATCTTCCAAATCAGTTTTAATTCCCGTAACATGCCCGTTTTCTAAAATAAGCTCTCTTACAATTGTTTTTGGAGCATAATATGCACCTGCTTTTACAGCTTGTTCTATGCACCATTTATCCCATTTTGAGCGAAAAACGCTGAATGCTTTATATGAACCTTTTGAGGCATATCTGTATGATAACAGTGTAGAGTCTGCATCTGTAAGCATATAAATTCGTTGTTCGGTTATTGCTCTTTCAATTGGTGCGGAATTCCAAAATTCAGGAAAAATTTCTGCCGTTTGTTTTGCGTATATTGCCCCGCCAAACATATTTTTTTCACCGGCAGCGTCACTTCTGTCAACGATTAATACCTTTTTTCCTGATTTTGCGATAGTAATTGCGGCACTTACACCTGATGGCCCGGCACCAACGACTATAACATCTACTTTATTTGTGTTCATATTTATCCCGTACTTTTTTTTATTATACAATTAACAGTTTTATTTTTTCAAGAAATTTACTAATTTTATTAATAAATTAAGTGTTTGACATCATTTATTATTGGTTTAAACTATTTTTATGGTTAGAAAGTTGTTTTATATATTAATATTTTTTATTTTTTCGCTAAATTCCGCAATTGCCGCTGTGGATGTTGTATACCCGTCAACAAAAAATTCGGTTATTAATTCATCTAATACTTTTGTTTTCGGTAATGTTCAAAAAGGCTCTCAAGTTCTTATAAATAATTCACCCGTAAAATTGTGGAATGACTGTTTTTTTGTTGAAATTGTCAATCTTAATTACGGTAAAAATAATGTTATTTTCACTGAAGTAAGAAACGGACAAAAAAATGACGTTATCTATACAATTACAAGAAATAAACCAATTTATAAAAAAGCGAAAAATCAGGAAACAATTATTTTCCCTCCGGATGAAATATGGTATTCAAGAACTGTTAACGATAATTCTACCGTTAGAAAATTACCCTCATCTGCCTCCTCAAGAGCTGTTGAACTCGGAAAAAATATTGTTCTTTATCTGGAAGCTAAAAAAGGTGACTATTACAAAATAAAAACAAATTCCAATTCTCAATATTGGATACATAAAACTAATATCATTGAGCCTGTTTTGGTGGAACAAGCGATGAATAATGTTATTAAAAATCAAAAATATACAACGGATAAAAAGTACGAATATCATAAATTTGAACTTACATATCCTGTTTTCTATACCGTAAAACAGCTTGATAATTCTTTAAAATTGGTTTTATTCGGGGTAAATTCGGGTAATTTTGAGTATACATTCAATTTTGATTATCCTTTACTTGCTTATGATTGCTATTATGAAGATAATAAGTTTGTTTTAAAAACCGCTAAAAATCCTGTTGTTTCAGATACTAATATTTTTAAAAATGTTAATATATTTGTTGATGCCGGGCATGGCGGTGTTGAGAAAGGGGCAATTGGACCTACACGTGTACCGGAAAAAGATATAAATCTTGCAATCGCAAATAATTTAATATATATGCTAAAAAAAGACGGTGCTAATGTTTCATTTTCAAGAAATGACGACAGTACTGTTAAACTGTACGAAAGAGTTAATTCTGCGAAAGAAAATAATGCTTTAATTTCTGTAAGTATACATAATAATTCGCTTTCGAACGGAAAAAGTCCTTATGTTCAACATGGTAGTGAGGTTCATTACTATAACGAAAATGCTAAAATGCTTGCTGATTTTATTAATGTGAATATATGTAGGGATTTAAATTTAAAAAATAACGGCATTCATAAATCGAGTTTTGCTTTAACACGCTCAACAAACCCTGTTTCTGTGCTTGTTGAGGTTGCATATATGATTAATCCGCAGGAATATATTATGCTTAATAATCCTGATTTTCAGACTCAAGTTGCTGTATCAATCAAAAAAGGAATAAAACAGTATTTGGAATATATTTCGACACATAAATATCATTAAAATATCCGCATTCTTGCTCAAAATGTGATATAATTTTGTTGTTTTTAATTAAATGGAGTATTTTATGTCTGAGAATGAATTAAAATCCGAATATTTAAAAGAAATTATAGGAAGAACCGAGAAAATAAATGCTTCCGAACCTGAATTTATACAGGCATTTAAAGAGGTTTTAATTTCTCTTGAACCTGTTATTCTCGCTAATGAAAAAGAATTTAAAACTCAAGCTTTTCTTGAACGATTATCAGAACCTGAACGTATTATTACGTTTAGAGTTCCTTGGCTTGATGACAGCGGCCAAGTGCAGGTTAATAGAGGCTACAGAGTTCAATTTAACGGTGCAATCGGGCCGTATAAAGGCGGTTTAAGATTTCATCCCACTGTTAATCAAAGTATTATGAAATTTTTAGCATTTGAACAAATATTCAAAAATGCATTAACGGGGCTTCCTATTGGAGGCGGCAAAGGTGGTAGTGATTTTGACCCCAAAGGTAAGTCGGATATGGAAATTATGAAATTCTGCCAAAGTTTTATGACAGAGCTTCAAAAACATATCGGGCAGGATGTTGATATTCCTGCAGGTGATATAGGTGTGGGGAGTCGTGAAATTGGATACCTGTTCGGTCAGTATAGAAAAATAAAAAACAGTTATGAAGCCGGTGTTTTAACGGGTAAAGGTATCGAATACGGTGGTTCGCTCGCAAGAACAGAAGCTACCGGCTACGGTTTATTGTATTTTATGCGTGAAATGCTTAAAACCAATGATATCCAAATTGAAGGCAAAACGGTTATTATATCCGGTGCGGGTAATGTAGCAATCTATGCGTGTGAAAAAGCTCAAATGATGGGTGCAAAAGTCGTTGCAATGAGTGATTCTTCGGGTTGTATATATGATAAAGACGGAATTAAATTGAATGTAATTAAAGAAATAAAAGAAGTTAAAAGAGAACGTATAAAAGAATATTTGTTGTCTGTACCGACTGCTGAGTATTTCGAAAATACGAATAATATGCCTTCTGTTTATAAAATTAAAGCTGATATTGTTCTTCCTTGTGCAACCCAGAACGATATTAGTCTTGAAACAGCAAAATTAATAGTAAAAAATGGTTCTGTAGCAATCGGAGAAGGTGCAAACATGCCTTGTACAAATGAAGCAATCGAGTATTTTCAAGCCAATAATGTTTTATTAGCACCCGGAAAAGCTGCCAATGCGGGTGGTGTTGCAACTTCTGCTCTTGAAATGAGTCAAAATTCGATGAGATATTTTTGGAGTTTTGAAGAAGTTGAAAATAAATTGGAAAACATCATGGTTAATATATTCAAGCAATGCCGCAGAGCGTGTGATGAATACAATTTAGGCAAGAACTATGTTGCGGGTGCAAATATTGCCGCATTTAAAAAAGTTTCCGCAGCAATGCTTGCTCAAGGTATAATATAAGTAAATTCTTACTAAATAAAGAGGCTGAACTTCATTAATGAAGTTCAGCCTCTTGTCATATTTAGTTTCCGATATTCGGAATGGTTGATTTTACGTTGCCTTCTGCCTTAAAATCTTTCGGATTCATTGTAATGGTAATTCTGTCAGCCTCAATGGAGCGTCCTTTTGTTTCTATTCTTGAACGGCCAAGAAAAACAGCCTCGTTAAGTTTTTTTGTTTTCTTATCCGCATATACATTTACTTTTGGCCCTGAAGCAAGATAATCTTCATATTTTATTTTTGCACTGCCGGAAGCACTGACTAAATTATTTTTTTTGTCGTATGATTGATAATTAGACCACACTTTAATATTTTTATTATCTTCGGTCATAATATCAGAAAATACTTTACCGGTAGCAATAGCTTCTTCTTTTATATTGTTATATACTAGTTTTTCAGCACTGATTTTACTTTTGTCTTGATTAAGTTTAGCGTTACCGATAAGTTGTATTTGTTTTACATTGTTGTTATCTGTTAAATCAACAATTGCACTGTCTGAAAATGTTGTCATATCTTTGTATGTAATATTAACACTTCCGTATGCTTTCATTGTATTTGAAACTTTGTGGTATTCTTGTTTGTCGGCTGTAACAATTACAACGGGCTTGTCTTTTTCTGTAATCGATGTAATTGTATTGCCTTCAGCTTTGAGAATATTGTTTAAAAGTGACATTTCAAGAATTTGAGCTTTTATCTCGTGTCTTTTTCCGTCTTTTAACTGATAAGAATATGCATTATCTTTAAATTGAACATTGTTGACTTTGTTATTTTTCGGATCAACTTCAACGATTGCACGTGGACTCATAACATTAATATCATTAGATTTTACTTTTACATTTCCTTCCAAAAATATTTTTCTGTCGCTGTCTTTAAATTCCTGTGAGTCGGATTCGACCGTCAATGAAGCGGCATAAGAAAAACCTGCCGATAAAAAAAATAATAATAAAATGATATTTAAAAATTTAATTTTCATACATCTCTCTCAAATTACATGTAAAACTGTGTTTGTGTTCTGCCTTCTATATGAAAGTCTTTGTAATTTCCGTCTAAAATAGCTTTATGTCCTATCAAAACTGCCTCATGTGGCTTTTCAATTCTGACGTCGCCTTCGGCTATTATATCTGTATTTTTACCGCTGTATTTTATTCTTTGTGCGGAAATGTTTGTTCCGTCTTTATATACAAGTATAACATTATCATATAAAATAATCTCTTTTTTTGTTGTATTATATGTTCCTTTATCGGCTTTAAAGCTTGCTTTTACTATATTTTCATCATAAAAATTGCCGATTATATCTTCTAACAAAACTATATTATTAGAATCTGTATAAGTACCCTTGTCTGCAAATAATTCCCACAACTTTGTACCGTCTTTTGTTTCGGTAACTAAAAGGCTTTCAATATTTGCTTCTTTATTTTGGTAAGTTTGATTAATAATTTTCTTTTTAAAGCTGGTTGTTATTATGCTTGCTGAAATGAATGCCCATAAACATGCCAAAAAAACTATTGAAAATGCAATAATGTATAATATGTTTTTTTTACTTTTAAAAAAATTTTTTATCGCCATATCAATAAATTATCATATAATTTGATATAAATTGCAATTGATTAACTCTTAAATTTGTATAATAATTTTTGTATGTTAACGGATGATTTAAAAAATATTCAAGAAGATGTTTATAAATGCTCAAAATGTGGTTTGTGCCAGAGTGTATGTCCTTTATATCTGGCTACAAAAAACGAAATGTTTTTATCCAGAGGCCGTTATATTGTTCTTAACAATTTTTTTAATAATAAGAAGTTTTTTGGCAAAAAATTTTTAAAACAGTTGGATATTTGTTTAAACTGTAATTTATGTAAAAATTTTTGTCCCAGTGATATTGATGCTTCGTTTGTTAATGTTTATCTGAAAAATGTTTTAAATTATAAATATCGGGCTTTTAATTTTTCTTTTTTTTATAAAATGTATTTATTTTTATACCGTATTTTTTCATTTAGATATTATAGAGTAAATGTTAGGCGTAATAAATCAAATTTGCCGGTTATAAAAGCTCGAATAGTGTACTTTGAAGGGTGTTATAACAGGTATATCAACCCTTCTGATAAAAATGCTTCGCTTAATTTGTTAGAAAGGATTGGTTATCATACAGATAAAGTTATTTCGTTGTGCTGCGGTTATCCTTATTTACAGGAGGGTAATTTAAAAATTTTCAAAAAAAATGCATTAAAAATCAATAAACAAATTCCGAATGATGTTTCTTATATTGTAACCAGTTGTGATAATTGTCATGAAATGCTTAAAAAAGTGCTTGATGACAGGTTTAAATCAAAATTAATAAGATTGGATGAACTTTTAAAAATAAATTCTTATGATTTATCTTTTAACTCGAATTCATTATATTTTAAACCTTTAGTAAGGTGTGATGAAGTGTATTTGTTCCCCGGCTCTAAGACCCTATATAAAAAAGGTATATGTTCTTTAATGGAAAATTTCTTTATTTTAAAATACAAAAAATTAGCCAAAAAAATATTAAAGGAAACTTTCGTTTCCAAAGCTGAAATTGATAACAAAACAATTTATACTTCATGCCTGCTTTCAAAATGGGGATTGGAAAAAGAAGTTAAAATGATTAAAAGTAGTGCAAGAGTTTTGACTTATGCAGAGTATATGGAGTTATCTAATTAATTCCAATAATAGGCAAATGTTCAAAATTACCTATTATACTGCAGGTATACTCTTCCTGAGGTTTAACTGTAATAATCGCAAGAATTGCACCCAATATCGCTTCTAATTGAGCTACAGGCAGCATATTGCAGGGCAAATCCCTCATATTATACTTTATTCTAAGTGTATCTTGAAGTGATTTACAGTCAATCGGTGTTCTATCTTTGTATGCACAGCAGTTTCCGTATATTTTCTTAAGGTTATCAATATCGTACCTGAAAATATCAATGCCTTTAGTGCTTAATTCTTTAAAATATTCACTTCCTCTTGCTGAAAAACGATTTGTCCAACCGTCTTGATTTTTCATTTCTACATCAAAATTAACAACATCATAGGTTCTGGAATTATATTTCCATTTGCTGCTTATCATAATTTCATTTTCGGGTACAGAAACCATAAAAACGGCATTTTTTTTACCGGGGAAATTATTAATAAAATATTTTACGTCATTCATAGAAAAAAGTTTATCCAAAGTAATGACGTTGTAATTTCCGTCCAAAACAGCAACGGCAGATTCCGTTGTACTTAATCCGCTTAAAGAAATACCTACAAATGAAATTTTTAAATCTTTACTTTTTATAATATCCATTTTCTGTATTATATAATTCAATATTCTTAACTGCAAATTATTTTTGATATTTTAAAGAAAATTAAGAACGGTAACAATTTATTTATTTTTATATTTTAGTAATAAAATTAAATTAGGAGGATATGCTATTCATGAAAGACTTAAGAATAAAAATATCGGGAACATCGGGGCAGGGAATTATTAGCTCGGGTGATATATTATCCTATGCTACTACAAGAAAAGGCTATTATGTTACTACATACAGAGCATTTCCGTCTGAAATCAGAGGTGACGGAAAATGTTATTATACATTAAGGTTAAGCGAACATAAGGCTTTAACCGCTACGGGTGATGTGGATATTCAAGTTTGTTTGGATGAAGATACGATTTTTGAATGTATGAACAATATAAAACAAGACGGGATTTTAATATATGACAGTGATTTGGTGCCTGATTTAAAACAAACCCGCAATGATATTTGTATTTACGGTATACCTCTTTTATCAATAGCCAAAAAAGCCGCATCTGAACGTTCAAGAAACATGACGGCTTTAGGTATTGTTGTTTCTTTATTGAAAAATTTACACTTGGAAGAACAAATATTAAAGGATATTGAAGTAAGATATAAGTTAAAATCGCAAGAAATTATAGATGCCAATAAAAATGCATTGAATGCGGGTGTTAAGTATGCAAATGAGCAGCTTATCAGAAAAGACAGATATTTAGATGCAAAAATGACATCGACGGGTGCAAAACTCATAATGTCGGGTAATGAAGCCATTGGTCTTGCTGCAATAGCAGCGGGATGTCGTTTCTTCTCGGGGTATCCGATTACTCCCGCAACTGAGATTATGGAGTATTTAGCAAAAGAACTTCCTAAATTCGGTGGAAAAATGATTCAATGTGAGGACGAAATTGCGGCTATTAATTATGCACTTGGTGCTTCTTTTGCGGGCGTAAAATCTATGAGTGCAACATCAGGCCCCGGATTTTCGCTTATGCAGGAGGCTTTAGGTCTTGCTTCTATGGCTGAACTCCCCGTTGTTATTGCTGATGTTCAAAGGTGCGGGCCGAGTACCGGTGTTCCCACAAAAACGGAACAGAGTGACTTATTTGCTGCCATGTACGGAACTCACGGAGATTGCCCTAAAATTGTTCTTGCACCTATGGATGTTGCTGATTGTTTTTATCAAACGATTAATGCATTTAATTTTGCGGAACAGTATCAGGTTCCGGTTATTATTTTATCGGATGCTTCATTAGGGCCTCGTCGTGAATGCGTGGATTTGATTGATTTTGATAATTTAAAAATTGTAAACAGGCAAAAACCTGCTCTTAAAGAGGGGGATGTATATAACAGATATGAAGATACAACAACCGGAATTTCTCCTATTACCTGTCCAGGTGACTTATACGGAGAACATGTAATTACGGGGCTTGAACATACGGAAGAAAATGCTCCGACCCCCGAACCCGACGTTCACAGAAAAATGACTGAAAAAAGGTTCAGAAAATTAGAAACCGCTGCGGGTCAGTTTTCAAAAGCCAAAACTTACGGCTCGGAAGATGCTTCAATCGGTATTATAAGCTGGGGTTCAACATCCGGCCCTGTATTTGAAGCCATTGATAAGGCTCAGGAAAAAGGAATAAAAGTTCAGGCATTATATCCCCGTACTTTATATCCCGTACCTACAGATTGGATAAAAGATTTCGTAAAGAATAAAGAAGTAGTAATAGTAATTGAAGCCAATTATAATGCACAGTTTAAATCTACAATTGTTGAAAGATGTACTCATATTAACAGAGGAACAGAGGTTCTTGAATTTTTAAAATATGATGGAACTCCTTTTACGCCCGAAGAAATCTATGATGAAATTGAAAGGGTTGCAAAACTTCAGCAGGATAAATGTGCATTATCCACAAATAAACATACTCATTTTTAATAAGAGGTAAATTATGAAACAAATGGAAATAAATGATTATAAAGGCAGAGTAAAACCGTCATGGTGTCCGGGGTGCGGAAATCATGCCGTACTTATGGCTTTAAAAAAATCCATGGCGGAACTTAATTTTCAAACCCACGATACGGCGATTGTATCAGGTATAGGTTGTTCAAGCAGATTTCCTTTCTTTATGTCAACGTACGGGTTTCATACAATACACGGTCGTGCACTTCCCGTCGCAATCGGGTTAAAACAGGCAAATCCCGATATAAACGTTATTGCCGTAGGCGGTGACGGTGACGGTTTAAGTATAGGCGGAAACCACTTTATTCATGCCGGCAGAAAAAATCCGAATATTACATATATAATGATGGATAACGAAATATATGCTTTGACAAAAGGTCAATGTTCGCCCACATCCAGAATAGGAACTACCACAAAATGTAATCCTTATGCGTGGACTGCGGACAGAATAAATCCCGTACTTATGGCTTTATCTTTTAATACATCTTACGTTGCAAGAGGATATTCGGGAGATATAAAACAGTTGGAACAAATAATAACGGGTGCTTTAAGACACAAAGGGTTTGCCTTTGTTCATATTGTTTCTCCATGTGTTCAATACAATAAAGTATCTTCTTTTGAAAAAATTAAAGAATTGGTGCGTGATTTGCCTCAAGACCATGATTTAGAGGACAGAGTAAATGCCATGAAATATGCCTTTGCACCCGAAGGTCTTTATACCGGCGTATTCTATAAATCGGAACGTCCTACTTACGAAGAAAGATTTAACGATGTTATAGCAAAAGCCAAAAGTATAGCAGGTGATAATTATACAGTAAAAGATTCAATGAAACAATTTCAATAGGTGATAAAATGAAAAAATCAAAAAGAATTATTATTACTATTCTTGCATTAATAGGGCTTGCCCTTTCAATAGAGCTGTGTGTTGTATATTACAATGCAAATTTTGTGATTGATGCCAATCCGAGTATATGCGTTATAAATTCTTCTTTGGATTGCGATAGTGTTGCAAGAACGGCTTATTCTCAATTTTTTGGAATACCGCTTTCTTATTGGGGTGTATTTCTATATTGTTTCTTTTTATTTATGATATTTGTTGATAAAATACAAAATATTCGTTTTTTAGGTTTTTTAAAAGTATTCAAAAATCCTTCTTCATACATATTTTGTGTTTCTTTGTTCTCTTTTATAATGTCAATGGTGTTATTTTTTATTTCGTGGTTTAAAATAGACTCTTTCTGTATATTTTGCTTAATGACATATTTTGTGGATTTCTTTATTGCCATTACCGCAAAAAACAGAGAAGTTATTGAAAATGGTGAAAGTGACAAACCGAAACGTTTATCCGTAATTGATGAATATAAAATCAGTTTTTCCGATTTTATTGAAGCTGTTAAGGTTAAAAAATATTTAATTGCTTTTGTAATTGTTTTATTAGCTGCAATTTGCTTTTTAATTTATACATCCTTAACGAATATTTTTTCACCTCAAGTTCAATTGCAAAAAGAACTTAAAAATTCTTTTAAACAGTATACCGGTGAAATTGAAGGAACAAGGATAGGTAGTAAAGATGCAAAGCTTGTGATACACGAGTTTATGGACTTTAATTGCGGCGGATGTTTTGTTGTTAATTTATATATACACAGAATACTTGATGAATTTGATGATGTTGCGGTTATACAGCATAATTTACCGCTTGACGGAATGTGTAATCATAATGTGCCTAAAGGTAAAGGGCATACGAGTTCTTGTATAAAATCATATTATGCTTTGGCTGCAGCAAAACAAAATAAATATTGGCAAATGGGTTCTATATTGTTCAATAATGATGTTAAAACTGAAAAAGATATTTTGGAAAAAGCAAGACTGATAGATATAGACATAAGAAAGCTTAAAGCCGATGCACATAGCGATGATGTAAAAAAAGAAGTTGAAGCGTCTATTAAAGAGGGTGATTTACGTGAAATAAACGGTACTCCTACTTTATTTATCGGTTTAAAGAAACTTTTCGGTATAGGTTCTTATCCTGAGTTTAAAGAGATAGTCATTGAACAAGGCGGGAGAGAAAAACCTAATCATGGCTAAAGATATTTTGCTGCACGCTTGCTGTGCAACGTGCAGTGCTTATCCCATTGAGAAATTAAAAGAGCTGGATTATAAACCAATATTATATTTCTTTAATCCGAATATTTTTCCGCCTGATGAATTTGATAAAAGATTAAATGAGCTGATAAATTATTCTAAGAAGAAAAATATTGAATTAATAGTTGATAAGCAGGATGCAAGCGGTTGGTACAATGCCGTAGCGGGATTGGAGAATGAACCCGAAAGGGGAAAACGCTGCACAAGATGTTTTGAATACAGATTATTATATACTGCAATAAAAGCAAAAATGCTTAAAATAGATACTTTTACAACTACATTAACCGTTAGTCCGCATAAATCTTCCAAAGTTATTTTTGAAGTTGCTAAAGACATCGCCAAACAGTATGAATTAAATTTTCTTGATATAGATTTTAAAAAACAAGACGGCTTTTTAAAAACAATGACAATAGCAAAGGAAGAAAATTTTTACAGACAAAATTATTGCGGCTGCGAATTTAGTATATTTTCTAAACCGTAGCTTCAAATATAGTCCGAATAGGGAATATTATTATTTTTTTTACTTTATAATATTATTATGAGTAGATTTATAAAATAAAAGTAATTATGCAAAACACTGATAATGAAAATACAATAGGTATCCCTCGTGCTATATCATATTATAATAATTATCCGTTTTATTACGGGTTTTTTAATGCACTTGGTATAAAAGTAATATTATCTGATAAAACAACATCTAAAATTATAAATGACGGCACAAATACGGTTGTATCGGAAACTTGTTTGCCGGTTAAAGTGTTTACAGGTCATGTTATAAATTTGCTTGAAAAAGGATGTAATAAAATTTTTGTTCCGTCTATTCAGTCAACTGCATATAAAATCAACAATTGTTCAAAAATAAGGGGATTGCCCGAAATAATCAGGAATGTAATAAATGCCGATTTTACGATAATCGAACCGACTTTGAATAAAACGGAAAATGTCGAGTTTAAAGATTTTTGCTATCAAATATCTTCTTATTATAATATTAATGATACTAAAATTATTGAAAATGCCATAAATCAAGGTTGGGTTTTGTATAACAGGTTTATAAAACTCGCAAAATCAAGAATAGGATATTGTGAAGCACTTAAGTGTGCAATTGAAAATCGTGAAGCGGTTATAAAATATAAACCGGAAAAGCAAATATCGGTTGCAATAATGGCTCACGGGTATAATTTGTTTGATGAGCGAATTTCTTTAAATTTAATTAAAAAATTGGAAAAAATGGATGTAAATGTATATACATCTTTGGATGTTACACGAGATAGGGCTTATGATGCCATAAAAGAATTGGGAGAAGTTCAATATTGGGCTAACGAACTTGAATTAACTGGAGTTGCCGCTAATTATTTACTTGATAATTCTGTTGACGGCATTATTGCATTATCAGCTTTCGGCTGCGGGCCTGATTCTTTAATGGTTGAAGAAATATCTAATCAATGTGCGGGGCGAAATATGCCGCTAATTCATTTAACTCTGGATGAACATACTGGTGAAGCCGGCTTCGTTACAAGGCTGGAAGCTTTTATTGATATGCTTCAAAGGAAAAAGCTTAAGAATGCAAGATTAAATAAAAATATTATCAAAATCAATGATATTAAAATAAACCAAAATGAACTTATTGAGAGTCTTGTATAATGAATTGTAATATTTTAAAAGGTGCAATACATTTTCATACTAAGTATTCGGATGGTTCAGCCGATATTGATGAAATTTCAAAAGCCGCAAAACAAGATGGTTTGGATTGGATTATCGTAACCGACCATAATACAATGCAGATAAAAGAAGGTATATATAATGATGTTGTTGTTATAGTTGGGGAAGAAATTACGCCCGAAACTTGTAATCATTATTTGGCTTTAAATATAAAAGATGTTATTTTACCCTCTGATGAACCTTTAAATTATATAAATGAGGTTAGAAACCAATGTGGATTTGGCTTTATGGCTCATCCTGACGAAAGAGATAACAGAAAAAATAAATTTCGTCCATTAAAGTGGAAGGATAAAAATATATTGGGCGATGGAATCGAAATATGGAATTGGCTTTCTGATTGGGCTAATAATGTTAATGATTCTAATATTTTTTATCTTTCATACGCTTATTTCTTTAGACATAAACTTATAAAAGGCCCTGAAAAAGCCACTCTAGCTTGGTGGGATGAGATTAATAATGCCTCGGATAAGATTTTCCCCGCTATTGTGGGTATTGATGCCCATTGTTTCATCATAAAAAAATATATTATTCCTTTAAAAGTATTTTCGTATCCTGTTATGTTTAATACTTTATGTAATGTTTTATATTATAACGAACAGACTATGCTTTCGTTTGAAGATAAAAAACAATTTGTCTTAGATTCTTTAAAATCGGGCAATAATTTAATGGTTAACAGGCATGTTTTGAAAACTTTGCCTGAAATTTTTGTGCAAAACGATACATTGAGTGTCTTTTCGGGCGGATGCATTAATTTGGACGATAATACGTTTTTACGTATTAGAATATCAAAAAATGCTTTAATAAAGGTATTTTTAAACGGTAAAAAAATGCACGAATTACAAAGTGATTATGCCGATTTTAAAATCATTGAAAAAGGTAAATACAGGGTTGAAATTTTTTATAAAAATCAGCCCTGGGCATATTCAAATCCCATTATAGTGTATTAATTTGTTAGTTTTTGTAGAGAATGTAGCTTATGAATAAAATCAAGTCAAAAGATAGAATTATAGCCTGGCCCAGAATGGGGCGAATTGATATTCCTTTAAAAGCACTTTTGGTATCTTTGGGTGCTAATGTAATCATTCCTCCTTCAAACAATAATAAGGCTCTTGAAATTGGGGTCAAAAATAGTATTGAAGGAATTTGTCTGCCTTATAAATTAAACCTTGCCAATTATATTATGGCATTGGATAAAGGGGCGAATACCCTTATGATGTTTCAGGCTCCCGGGTCTTGCAGGCTCGGTAATTATACCAAAATGGCTCAAAAAACATTAAAGAAATTGGGTTATGACTTTGATATGGTTATTTTTGATATGTACCAAAGCAAAATGAAACAGACCTTACAGGCTTTTTGGCATGTTACTCATTGTTTAAACCCTTTTAAATATTATAAAGGATTTAGTTTGGGGTTTAATAAATTTTTTGCTATAGATAAAGCCGAAAAATTACTTTTTTATACACGTCCTCGTGAAATCAATAAAGGTGATGCCGAAAATTGTTATAATAAATGGCTTAAAATAATAGATGAAACGAATTCTGTTTTGAGAGCAAAGCATCTTGTTCGTAATATTGAAAATGATTTCGCTAAAATAAATATTGATAAAGATAAATTTGTTCCTATTGTTTATTTAATCGGTGAGTTTTTCGTTTTGCTCGACCCGTTTACAAACCAAAATATAGAAAAAACAATAGGTGAAATGGGAATTGAAGTTCAAAGACAGATTTGGTTCGGAGATTGGCTCGAACACGTTTTGAAACCGTCTTTTTTGTATCATAAACTATCACATAGAGAGCGTTCCGTTATTTATGCAAAAGATTATATGAAACGCCCTATCGGCGGTGAATGTATTGAAACTATAGGCGATACCGTATATGCGGCAAAACATGGCATTGACGGTATTATTCACATTTCACCATTCTCTTGCATGCCTGAAATAGTTGCTCAAAATATATTACCTAAAGTAAGCAGAAATGAAAATATTCCCGTAATGTCGCTTGTATTGGATGAACAGACTGGTAAAGCAGGCTACATTACAAGAATTGAAGCATTTATTGATTTGGTAAAACGCAGACACAGAAAAAATTTGGCTGACAAAGTATAATTAATGTTATATATGAATATCAAAAACAGGTTCTTTAATATTAAGATTGAGAACCTGTTTTTTTTGAAACGAAAATGAGTTTTATAAAATAATTGATTGTTGAGTTTTATGCTTGTGCGGGTTTTTGTTGCCGTTTTTTTAGGTGGTTCATGCGGCGGGTTTGTTTGATTTGATTTTGCCGTCTGTACATATTATTTTTGCCCCGTAATGCGGATTGGTTTGTCGTAATTTTTTGTTGCCATTTTTTTTAGGTGGCTCATGCGGCGGGTTTGTTTGATTTTGCCGTCTGTACATATTATTTTCGCCGTAATGCGGATTGGTTTGTCGTATTTTTTTTTGCCATTTTAGGCGGTTCGTGCGGCGGGTTTGTTTGATTTGATTTTGCCGCCTGTACATATTATTTTCGCCCCGTAATGCGGATTGGTTTGTCGTAATTTTTTGTTGACATTTTAGGCGTTTCGTGCGGCGGGTTTGTTTCCTTTGATGTTTTACCGCCCGAGGTATATGTTTTTGTTATTTGTTTGTTATTTTCTCTAGGACTAATTTATTAGCCGACACCCTGGAACTTAGGAGTAGCTCTGTCGATAGCATCACTTTCAGCCTGTTCAACGGCTTCTAATTGTTTTTGAAGAGCGGTAACTTCAGTATCTAATCTTTTAACAGCCATTTCAAGAGTGTTTTCTTTAACTGATGTTTGATATATTTCTCTGTTAATTTCGTCTAATTCAACTTTAAAAGATTGTTCTTTCGAACTGATTTGAGCATTAATTCTGTCTCTTTCATCAGTACCTTTAGCGGAAGCTAATGAGTCGTATAATTCAGCGAGTTCACCAGCTTGAGAAGCTTGCATACTGCTCATTTGCTGTTGTAAACTTAAAGTTTCAGTAGCGAGCATATATTGTTCGTTGGAGCGTTGGGTTTGTTGTAAGCTAACACAATTTAATTGACCAGTAATTTCCAGTTTTCTTTGTGCAAATAAAGCGTATGCCATTTTCTTATCCTCTTATTCGTTTCTTTGTATATATATAAAAAAAAATAAGAAAAAATTATTGCTATATTATGTATATATATTTTAAATATAAAATTACATAAATAGCCAGAAACCCAATAAATAAGATATATTCAGAATATATACTCTAACTTTACAAAAATTAATAAAATAATATATTGATTTTTTATTATATAATAGTATTAATGTAAAGGTATGTTTTTCGGTATTTGTGAATAAATTATATTTGTTTTATGTTTCGTAAAAAATTAAATAAACTTCTAGTATGTATTGTAGTTAATATTTTTCTTATTGTAATTGTTTTTTGTGTCTTAAATATATATTTTTGCAAAAAAGATAATAAAGAGAATTTCCCCATAAAACACTTTTCACAATATTATGAAAAAGAAAAAGCAGATTCATATAACTTTGCTGGGGAAAGATATCATGTTTATTCTGATAACCCTAAAAAATCGGATGGAAAAGCGGTAATTGTCTTTGGGTGCTCATTTGCTTACGGTTCTTATTTAAATGATAATGAAACATTTGAATATTTATTGTATAAAAAAACCAATAGGAGTGTTTATAATAATGGATTTATAGGATTTGGTATACCGCAAATGCTTTATTTAACAAAACGTCCGGATTTCTATGAAAATATTGATAATAATGAAAAACCTGAATTTGCCATATATATTTTTATAACTGATCACTTAAGAAGGATATATGAAAGCAAATACGGACATATTCGTTATTATTTAAACTATGAACCATCAAATGGTAAAATGGTTGAGAAACGCCCACTATTTTTAAATTTGAATTCTTTTTATTTGACCAGATTGTTTATGACGAAAACTATTTTTTATAATTTTATGAGTAAAGAAAATGCTGATAAAAATTTTGATTTAGTAAAAGCATACTTTGAAGATGCAAGAAGAGAACTTCAAAAAAGATATCCTGGTATTAAATTTATAATCATGAAATATCCTGGTAAAATAGATTATGATGAAAATCATCAAATGTTAAAAAATGATTATTATTTACATTATATATTTAGGACTCCAAGGTGGAAAGAGCTTGAAGATGAAGGTTTTATCATTTTGGATTTAACAAAATATATAGATGTAAATTTGAGTGATGAGAAATATACGTTTCCTGACGGTCACCCGAATGCAAAAGCCTGGGATATAATAACGGAAAGACTTGTTGGTGATATAATTAAACCAATATGATAATCAGGATTGAAACATGAACAAAAATTCCATCATGAAGAAATTCTTAATAATTGTATCACTCAATATAATACTTTTAATTATTGTATTTTATATATGTGATTATCTTATATGTATAAAGGATAACAAGACGGACTCTCGAATAAAAAATTTTTTCGAATTTTATGAAGACCTGAAATCATCAAGCAATAATTTCAGTAATTTAAGGCATTATATACCCTCAAAATATCACGAAACGGGAAACGATGAATACAAAGGAAAATCTGTCCGGGGGGGGGAAGTGCGGTAGTTATATTCGGTTGTTCATTTGCTTATGGGGAATATCTTAATGATGACGAAACATTCGGATACAAATTGTCAAAACTTACAAACAGAACAGTATATAATAGAGCATTATCCGCATTCGGAATACAACAAATGTTGTATCAGCTTAAACGCTCCGACTTTTACGAATATATTGAAGAAAAAGGTGATATACCAGAATATGCGATATTTGTCTTTATAGGTCACCATTTATATCGGATTTTTGCAAATAAATACGCTGTAAACAATTATTATTTGGATTATAAATATAAAAACGGCATAATGGAAGAGGTACATAACCCTCTTGTATATTATTTAAACGGTCTTTATATCGTAAGAAAGTACATAGAAAACATATATTTATTTAAAATTTTAAGCAGAGAAAATGCCGATAAAAATTTTGATTTATTAAAATTATATTTTGAAGATGCGAGAAGAGAACTTCAAAAAAGGTATCCTGGTATTAAATTTATAATTTTAAAATATCCAGTGGAAGATGAATATTACGATTACGAATTATATCCCGATTACTATTATTATGAATATACATTTAAATCTCCTAGGTGGAAAGAGTTGGAGCAGGAAGGGTTTATTATTGTCGACTTGTTAAAATGCATCGATGTTGATTTAAGCAGTAAAAAATATACGTTTCCCGACGGTCACCCGAATGCAAAAGCTTGGGATATAATAACGGAAAGACTATCAAAAGATATAATTACAAAAATATGATGATAAAAAAACAAGCATTTTGCTTGTTTTTTTGAATTAAAAACTTTTAATTTCTTTAATCCAGGCTTTTAAATCTTTTTCCGGGGTTATCATATAATTTGTGCCATGAAGATTAAATTCAAAAGTCCTTGTAGAAAATATATTTGCACCTTTGCATAGCTTTATCATATCTTCAATACAATGCCCCGGACAGCCGGCATCTGTAGCAAATAATGCAACATTTTTTCCTGCCCAATTCTGAGAAGAAATAAATGTTAAAACAGCCGGTGCCATTGTATACCACCAGGTTGGCGTTCCGATTAATATTTTTTTGTAGCCGTCAATTTTAATATCATTTGGAATTATTTCCGGTTTAAAATCGAGAAATATTTCGTGTTCGGCTTGTGCGGATATCTCATCAATATTACCTTCATAAGGCTCTACAGTATCTATTCTTATAATATCCGCATTAAATTCTTTTTCGCATTTATCAATAATATATTTCGTATTACCCTGTATTTGAGAGTAATATACAATCAACATATCAGACATAGATATCTCCTTTTTTATAAATATAAACTAATTTTAAGTATTATGCAAATAATTGGGAAATAATATTTTTGTGTATAATAAAATCTATAGTATTATAATGTCACAGGAAAAAATTGTTTAAGGATTTAAAATAAAATTCAATAATGACAGAAATTGAAAGAATTGGAAATATTCATTCTATAGAAACCTTTGGTACTGTTGACGGGCCAGGTATACGAATGGTCGTATTTATGCAAGGTTGTATAATGCGTTGTATGTACTGTCATAATCCTGATAGCTGGTCTATTGTTAATAATAAACAATACAGTATAGATGATATCTTAAGTAAATATGACAATATAAAAGAGTTTCTCAAAACGGGAGGTTTAACGTTATCGGGTGGAGAGCCTCTTTTGCAGATTGATTTTTGCATAAATTTATTTAAACAGGCAAAATTAAAAAATATTCATACCACACTTGATACATCAGGTATTTTATTTAACGATATAAGTATTGATAAAATTAATAATTTATTGAAATACACAGATTTAGTATTACTTGATATCAAACATATAAATGATGAAGAACACAAAAAATTAACGGGTTTTTCAAATAAAAATGTTTTAGATTTTGCACTTTATCTTTCTCAAATAAATAAGCCCGTTTGGATTAGACACGTTGTAGTTCCGGATATTACTTTTAATGAAAACTATTTAAAACAGCTTGGAAAATTTTTATCTCAATTAAAAAATGTTAAAGCACTTGATGTATTGCCGTATCATAATATGGCTATTGAAAAATATAAAAAATTAAATCTTGAATATAAGTTAAAAGATACAAAACCATTAACAAAAGAAGAAGCTGTTATAGCAAGAAATATTATATTAGCTAACATGAGCAATAAATAAATTATTAGCTTTTCAGGTAATTTCTTTTACATAAAATATGTGTAAACTAAAAATATGAAAAATATGGATTGGTTTCACAGTTTAAATAGTCCCTTTTTAGCTCCACCCGATTGGGTATTTACTCCCGTTTGGATAATATTATATGCAATGCTTGCTGTATCATTCTTTTTATTTATAAGAGGCGGGCTAAATAAAGGAAAGAAAATAGCACTATTATTCTTTTTTATGCAGTTATTGCTTAATTTTTCTTGGGTATGTGCATTCTTTGGTATGCAGAATATTTTGTTTGCACTTATAATTCTAATGTTTATGTGGCTTTTCACTTTAATTACGTTAATTCTTTTTGTCATATATTCAAAAGCAGCGGCGTTATTACTTGTTCCGTATTTTATTTGGATAAGCTTTGCTTTTTATCTAAATTTCGGATATTTGGTACTTAATTAAAGAATATCTTTAATTTGTACAAGAGAAGTTATTTTGTAATCATATTTTAAATATTTGCATTCCTGATTGTCTGAGGAACAAAACCAGCAACATTTAATTCCCGAATTGTTAGCCCCCTGAATATCTGATGATAAAGAATCCCCTATTATTATGGTTTCTTCTTTATTAAAATCAGGAATATTTTTAAAGCAATATTCGAAAAACTCCTTTTGAGGTTTTTGAAACCCGATTTTATCCGAAATAAACAATCCCTTAAAATATTTTATAATTCCAGCCTTGGTAAGTCTTGATTTTTGACTTTCGTATAAAGAATTAGAAGCAGCATATAAATCATATTTTGAACTTAAATACTTAAGCATTTTTTCTGCCCCGTTTATAAAAATACACTCATTTTGAAAGAATTTTTGGAATTTATCTTCAAATTCAATACCGTCTATATCAATATTAAAAGTATCAAAAACAGTTTTAAATCGTTCTTCAAATATGGTATTTTTTGTTATTAGCCCGCTTTCATATTGTTTCCATAGCTTTGCATTTACGCTCAGGTAGTATAAAAACATATCTTTTGTAAAAATAAAATTATATTCTTTAGAAGCTTTATCAATAGTTGCTTTTGCACACGCTTTGAAATCAAAAATTGTATCATCTATATCAATCAGAATTGTTTTCATATACTGTCGTTTACCTTTTCCAGCAATGAATTATATACATCAACGGTTTGATAACAAATAGGCAGATTACGTTTTAATAAACTTTTAATTGTAATTTTAAAACTCTTTAAAAGTGCTAAATCGAGATTATGTGATGTGTTTAATACGCTTTCGATTTTTTCTCTGAATTCGATTTCCCTTGTTCTATGCTCTATTTTATCTGCAAGAAAAATAATTTTTTCAAAATCACTCATATTATTTTTTCCGATAGTATGCCACCTGATTGCCGATAAAATTTCATCATCATTTATATCATAATCAGATTTAGCAATAATAGCACCAACAGGTGCGTGCCACGTTTTTACCGTTAATTTTTCGCAATCTTCAAATAAATCGGAATATTTTAAAAGTTCGGTTTTTGAAAAGCACTTTGCACAGTCGTGTAATAAACCTGCAAGCATAGCTTTTTCTTCATCCAAATTATACTCTTTAGCAAGTTTTACGGACATTTCCATTACCCCTAACGAATGAATATATCTTTCCTCATTCAGACAGTTATGTAATTTATCCTTTAACTCTTCTATACTAAATTTTGTATAAATCATTTTGGTTTATATATTCTACTACTTTAGGAGGTACTATATCACAAATATTTTCTTTTTTCTTTATTTTTTTTCTGATTTCACTTGATGAAATATTTATAAAAGGCATTTTCATAAGCATAAATTCGTAACCTTTCAAGTAAAGGTCATAAAAAGGTTTTTCATTAAATTGATTTGCTCTTACAAAAAGTAAAAACTTAACAAGTTTCTTAAGCTCATCTGATTTATACCAACTTTCAATTTTAAGAAAAGCATCCGTACCAATTATAAAATAAATTTTATCATCAGTGTTTTTTATCTCTTTAATTTTAACAATAGTGTCATAAGTATATGATGGTTGATTTCTTGTATATTCGATTGCCGAAACATCAAAATAAGGATATTCTTTTACCGCAAGCTCAACCATATTAAGCCTGTGTATTGCATTATTATAATCAAAATCTTTTGAATTTTTATGCGGAGGAATAAATGCAGGTATAAAAACTATTTTGTCAAATTCTAACTTACTATAAACATATTTTGCCATTTCAATATGTGCATTATGAATAGGATTAAAACTGCCTTGATATACACAAACTTTCATTTTATTAAACCTTATTAGAAATTTATATTTTCAATTAATTTAAGTATTTTATTTATAAATAATTTATATTTGACTCTTTGTGCTTCACCTGTAAGTACAATATCTGCGTGAAATCTGCAAGGCCGAATATAAAACTTTGCTTTTTCAAGTGCATTTACATAAATACTGTCTGCGGATGCACCTAAATTACGCTCATTTGCTCTTATAAAAAATCTTTCTTTTTGAATTTCGTTATCGATATCTATATATATTTTAAAATCAAAAGCATCTCTGATTTTTTCCGTTAGTGCAAATAAACCCTCCGAAATAATAATTTTTGAAGGTTCTGCCAGCGTATAATTATCTGTTCTTATTGTAGTTCCCGACATATCATATTTCGGAAGCATAACTGATTTACCCGAAAGTAACTCTTGTATGTGTTTATACATCAAATCCAATTCCAATGCTTCAGGAACATCAAAATCATAATTTTTAGCAAATTCAGCCATACCGCCTGCAGCTTCAACTTCTTTTGAACGGTCATAATAATAATCATCTGTATTTACACGTGTAATAGTTTTTTCTAACCCATAGTTTTTAGAAAAAGCATTAATTGTGTCTATTATATCCATTGTTATGGTGGATTTTCCGCTTGCCGTTTCACCAGCAATACCGATAGATGCTGAACGCTTAATTTCGCCCGTAATAAACTGTGCTAATTTGTATATTATTTGAGGACGATAATTTAAAATAATCGAATGTTCCGAACGAAATTCGTCTTCAAAAATTTTAAATAACTGCATTTCCACATACTGTAAATTATCTGCGGGAGAGGTAGAATACTTATTCTCAAAAAATTTTCGTTCCGTATATTTTTGACTAAGTGCCGTTGTCACAATTCGTTCCTTTTCATACTTAGTATTTTTTTGACTATATCAAAATCAAATGCAAAACAAAATATTTTTGTCCTTTTTGTTAACAATTATTACAAGAAAATATATTATAATGATTTTATACCACTAAATGTTTATGATAAAATATAGCTATCATGAGTGAGAATATATTAGTTTTTATAAAGGGGTAGAGGTTTGGCTCAGCAAAATTTTTTTGAAGACGGAAAAATAGTTCCCGTTAATATTAGAGAACAGATGAAGCAATGCTATATTGATTATGCGATGTCCGTTATTATAGGCAGGGCACTTCCGGATGTTCGTGACGGCTTAAAACCTGTTCACAGACGTATTCTGTTTGCTATGAACGAACTTGGAATGACTCCCGATAAACCGTTTAAAAAATGTGCCAGAATCGTCGGTGAAGTTTTGGGTAAATATCACCCGCATGGTGATACGGCTGTTTATGAAGCTTTGGTTCGTATGGCACAGGATTTTTCCACAAGATATTTAACGGTTGACGGGCATGGTAACTTTGGTTCTGTTGACGGTGACGGTGCTGCCGCAATGAGGTATACCGAAGCAAGAATGCATAAAATTACAACGTCTATGCTTGCCGATATTGATTGTGAAACGGTAGATTTTGTACCGAACTTTGACGGTTCTTTGTCTGAACCTTCCGTTCTGCCCGTAAGACTTCCGATGTTATTATTAAACGGTGTTTCAGGTATTGCCGTCGGTATGGCAACGAATGTTCCACCGCACAATCTGTGTGAAATAGTTGACGGTACTATTGCATTAATAGATAACCCCAATTTAACAGTTGATGAACTTATGCATTATATAAAAGGGCCTGATTTCCCGACTGGTGCAAGTATTATTGGTGTATCGGAAATCAGAAAAGCATACACAACAGGGCGTGGTTCTATTAAGATGTCCGCTGTTTCTTCGTTTGAAGAAATACAAGCGGGTGGAGGCAGACAGTCAAGAACCGCCATTGTTGTTACGGAAATTCCTTATCAGGTTAACAAATCAGTTTTAATTACAAAAATAGCTGAGCTTGTCAGAGATAAAAAAATCGATGGTATATCGGATATTCGTGATGAATCTGACCGTGATGGCATGCGTATAGTTATTGAATTAAAGCGTGATGCTAAACCAGATGTTGTAAGAAATAATTTATACAAATATACTCAATTAACGGCTACTTTCGGTGTTAATATGCTTGCTTTGGTAGGTACTCAGCCGAGATTAATGAATTTACTCGAAGTTCTTAACGAATTTATTGAACACAGAGTTGAAATTATTACAAGAAGAACATTATTCTTCTTGAAAAAAGCTAAAATGAGAGCTCATATTTTGGAGGGTTTGCTTGTAGCACTTGCAAGTTTAGATGATGTTATTGAACTTATTAAAAAGTCCAAAACAACGGATGATGCAAGAGTTGGTTTGATGTCAAAATTCGGTTTGGATGTTGATCAGGCAAATGCAATTCTGGAAATGCAGTTAAGAAGATTAACAGGATTGGAACAAGACAAGATTAAAGCCGAGTATGATGAATTGAAGAAGAAAATTGCAGAATATGAAGATTTATTATCAGACAGAAATAAAGTATTGGCTTTAATAAAAGTCGAGCTGAACGAGGATAAAGAAAAATACGGTGATGAAAGAAAAACGCAAATTCTTCCGGAATCCGACGAAATGACAATTGAGGATTTAACTCCGAATGTTCCTATGGCTGTATTTATTACACGTCAGGGTTATATAAAACGTATTTCTCTTGATACTTTTGAAAGACAAAACAGAGCAACCAGAGGAAAGGGAGGTATAAAAACAAAAGAAGATGATGATGTCGGTCATTTCTTTACTGCTATGATGCACGATAAAGTATTATTCTTCTCGAATAAAGGTACAGTATACAGTCTGAATGTTTATGATTTCCCGGAAGGTTCAAGACAGGCAAAAGGACTGCCGATTATTAACGTTTTACCGATAAATCAGGATGAGCAAATAACTGCGGTTGTTCCGGTTTCAAATTTTGACCCGCAATCCAATTTGGTAATGCTTACAAAAAAAGGTTACATTAAGAAAATAGGACTTGATAATTTCGCTGCAATCAGAAAGAACGGTATTATCGCAATAGGATTAGAGGACGGCGACACGCTTAATTGGGTAAAACAGGCAAATAATAATGATGAAGTCTTTATTGCAACAAGCTGCGGTATGGCAATTAGATTTGCACTTGATGATTTAAGACCTTTAGGCAGAAGTGCAAGAGGCGTAAATTCCATGAAGCTTCGTGAGTCTGATACGATTATAGGTTGTGATATTGTTCCAAAGAATTTTGATGCCGACCTTTTGGTCGTAACATCTGACGGTTTTGGAAAACGCTCCAAAATGTCCGAGTTCAGAACTCAAAATAGAGGAGGTATAGGTTTAATAGCCACCAAGTTTAAATCCTCCGCTTCGAGATTAGTGGCATTAACTGTTGTTGAAGAAACTGATGAAATTATGGTTGTTACTCAAAACGGCATTGTTTCAAGGATTAAAGCAGGTGATATTTCACGTCAGGGCAGACCTGCAACAGGCGTTAAGATACAAAACTTAATGGATAATGACTCTGTTATGACCGTTAATAAAATAGTGGTAACGGAAACAAAAGATTCGTTAAGTGAAGAAGCAATGATGGAAAAAGTTGAAAATGCTGTTCAAAATAAATTTGAGGATATAGATAAAAATGAATAAAATTATTTCTACAGAAAATGCACCAAAAGCCATAGGCCCGTATTCTCAAGCATATCTTTGCGGTAATACCCTTTATTGCTCCGGTCAAATAGCAATTAATCCTATAACGAATGCTTTTTTAGACGGAGATATTGAACAACAAACCAATCAAGTGCTTGATAATATAAAAGGATTGTTGGAAGCTGCGGGTTTCAGCTTCCAAGATGTTGTAAAAACAACTTGTTTTTTAGCTGATATTAAAGATTTTTCTGTTTTTAACAGCATTTATGAAAAAGCTTTTATATCAAAACCGGCAAGGTCTTGTGTTGCGGTTAAGGAACTTCCTAAGGGTGCATTAGTTGAAATAGAAGTTATAGCAGTAAAATAATGAAAGTTGTTCTGCAAAGAGTTAAAAAAGCTTCCGTAACCGTTGATGGTAAGACAATAAGTTCCATTAATTCCGGCTATCTTATTCTTTTAGGCGTAGAAAAGAATGATACAAAAGCACAAGCTGATTGGTTAGCCGATAAAATATCGGTATTAAGATGTTTTAATGACGAAAATGATAAAATGAATTTATCAATTAAAGATGTAAACGGAGAAATATTGATTGTATCTCAGTTTACATTGTGTGCAGCGGTAAAGAAAGGTACAAGACCGAGTTTTGATAATGCAATGCCGCCTGCTGAAGCTAATGACATGTATGAATATTTTGTAAAAAAAGTAAAAGAACATAGTATTCCGGTACAAACAGGCATTTTTGGTGCTGATATGAAAGTGGAACTTTTAAATGACGGCCCTGTTACATTTATTATTGAAGCCCCGTTATTATAATATTTTTTTATATAAATAAATCGGTAAATTTATTTTTAACAACATCCATAAGTCCTTTATCTGTTAATTTTAATTCGGGAATTACAGATAAAGACAAAAACGCCATTGTCATAAAAGGTTCTTTTAATTTGCAACCTATTAGTTTTTCGCATTTTTTGAGTTCATTATATTTTTCTATAACAGTTTCAGCACTTTCTTCGGACATTAAACCCGCAATCGGCAGATCAAGTTTTGCTTCAACTTTTCCATTTTTAACAATAACTTTACCGCCTTGTGACTTTACAAGTTCTTTTATTGCTTTCATCATATCTTCATCATTAGTACCTATAACAATCATATTATGCGAATCATGGGCAACTGTTGATGCTATTGCTCCCGATTTAATTCCGAAACCTTTAACAAAACCTATGCCAATATTCCCGCTTGCTTTATGACGTTCTATAACAAGAATTTTTAAAATATCATCATCAATATTACTTTCTGCAAAACCGTTTATTACTTTTATTTTGGCTTTTACGCATTTTGTCACAAGTTGTCCGTCATTTACTTCTATTGCTTTAACAGTATCTGATTTTGCTATAATTTTTATATCATCTTGTTCTAACCAGCGTATATTGACAGTTCCTCTAAGTGAAGATAATGTTTTCCTTTTGATTTCTGCTGTCATTTTTGAATTTTCAGCAACAACTACCCCGTTTTTTATTACCATTTGTGGAATAAAATCGGATAAATTCGGAAGTAAAAGCATATCGGCTTTATACCCGGGAGCTATTGCACCAAGACGTTTTAAACCGAAATATTCGGCTGTATTTATACTTGCCATTTGTATTGCCTGAATTGGATTTATTCCCTTTTCTACAGATTTTCTTACCATTTTATTAATGTGTTCGCTTAGTTCATAAGGATATCTGTCATCTGTTACGAACATGCATTTTCGTGTCGGGTATTTTTTTAACACAGGAATTAATGCCTCTAAATCCCTTGCTGCACTACCTTCTCTAACCATTAAAAACATGCCGTTTCTTATTTTTTCCAAAGCTTCAGCAGGTTTTGTACACTCGTGGTCTGATGTTATTCCCGCAGCAGCATAGGCACATAATTCCTTACCTGATAAATAAGGTGCGTGTCCGTCTATTCGTTTATTTTTTTCTAACCCCAGTTTTAATTTAGCTAAAACTTCTTTATCCAAATTAATAACACCTGGGAAGTTCATCATTTCTGCAATTCCAAGCACCCAGGGGCTTTCTATTAACAAAGATAAATCATAACTGTTTAATTCAAAGCCCGATGTTTCGTATGGTGAAGCGGGAACGCACGATGGCAGCATCATATATACGTCAAGAGGTAAATCCTTAGAGGCTTCTCTCATAAAACTTATACCATGTAAACCTATTACGTTAGAAATTTCATGCGGATCAGCTATAACCGTTGTAGTACCTGATGGTACAACCATTTTGGCAAATTCAGATGGTAAAAGCATAGAACTTTCGATATGGACGTGTCCGTCAATAAAAGAAGGTGATAAGTAACAGCCTAAAGCATCAATTTCACATTTTCCCTTATAATTGCTTCCGACACCTGCAATAATTCCGTCTTTTATTGCCACATCCGCATTATATATTTCTTCCGTAAAAACATTGATAACCTGAGCATTTTTAATAACTAAATCGGCTTTTTCTTCACCTTTTGCGACTTTTATTATTTCTTCTAATTCCATATTATAACCTTTATAATTTGCATTTTTTTATAAATATATGTTATCATAACTTAATAATTATTCAAAAATAGCAAAAAAAATTAATTTTTTGTTTTTATATAAAAAAGGCTATTGTTTAATTTTAATATTATTGTTAATATAAACAAGTAATAAAAAGGACAAAACATGAAAGTATCTCCAATTAGTTTTGGGATATCACCAAAAACAACAATACAAAGTGTACCGAAAGAGCAAAGCCAATCTGAATACATTCCTACTACGCAGAGAAAAAACTCTCTGGCAGATATGGAATTTAATATAATAGCAGATACAATAAGATGTCAAAACCTTAAAAATCAAATGAATGTCAGATTAATGAATTTAAGGCGTAGATTAAATAATTGTATGGCACAAAATTTATATTCTAAAGATTAAAAAATCAGCTTTTATAAGCTGATTTTTTTAATCCAGTTTAAATTGTTTTTGATAATCTTCAATTCCTTCAATTTTGTTTTGATTTTCTTTTAAAAGTACAAAATTTTCAAGAACCAAAACGTCTAAATCTGTAAACATAAAACATTTAAAGGCATTTTCTGGGGTATTTACAATAGGTTCGCCTCTTATATTAAACGATGTGTTTACCACAACAGAACAATCCGTAAGTTTCTTAAATTCGTTAATAATGTTCCAATAACGAGGATTTACATCTTTGGATACGGTTTGTATTCTTGCCGAATAATTTACGTGAGTTATTGCAGGCAGAATTGAACGATAAGCTTTTAACTTTTCAATACCTTTATAGTTTTCTTCTTCTTCTGTTAATTGAGTTTTTATTCTGTCTGAGATAGGTTGAGTTAAAAGCATATAGGGCGATTTTTTCCCCGGTTTTATATCAAAGAACAGTTCCACGTCTTCTTCCAGACAGCTGGGTGCAAATGGTCTGAAAGATTCACGTTTTTTTATTGCCAGATTTAGGTTTCTTTGCATCTCTCTGTTTCTCGGATCGGCCAATATGCTTCTGTTACCTAAAGCTCGAGGGCCATATTCCATTCTGCCAGCAAAATGACCTATACTTTTACCGTCAGATATGTATTTTGCTATAATTTTTACGGTTTCTTCTTCTGTTTCGTATTTTGTATAAACGGCATTATATTTATTTAACGTATCGAGAATTTCTTCATCCGTATATTTCGGCCCCAATAAACTTCCTTTTTGAAAATCGCCGTTACCAACCTTTCTTTCATTATTCAACATCATATAATGAATAGCAAGAGCCGCACCCAATGCACCTCCTGCATCACCTGCTGCAGGCTGAGTCCAAATATTTTCAAAAGGCCCGTTCTTTAATATATTACCGTTTGAAACACAATTTAATGCACAACCCCCCGCCAAACATAAATTCTTCATGCCCGTTTGATTATAAACATAATTGGCGAGTTTTAAAGTTATTTCTTCCGTAACAGCCTGAATGCTTGCTGCCATATCCATATCATCCTGCGTCAAAGCGGACTCGGGCTTGCGAGGTTTTCTGTTAAACAATTTTTCGAATTTATCGTTGTACATATAATCCGTTGTGCAATATCCAAAATATTCCTGATTTAACCAAAAAGAACCGTCATCTTTTATATCAATCAGCTTATCTTTTATTAAATTGGTATATTTAGGTTCACCATAAGGTGCAAGCCCCATTACTTTATATTCGCCGGAATTTACTTTAAAACCGAGAAATCCCGTAAACGTACTGTATAATAATCCTAATGAATGCGGGAATTCTATTTTTTGTTTTATTTCAATTTTATTGCCTTTTCCTATGCCCCATGTTGTTGTATCCCACTCCCCGACACCATCAAGACACAATATTGCGGCCTCTTCAAACGGAGAGGGGAAAAAAGCACTTGCACAGTGTGACTCGTGGTGTGTTGTAAAATAAATAGGACATTTTAACCTTTTATCAAAATGTTTATCTATTTGTGATGGAATAAATAATTTCTTATTCAGCCATACAGGCATGGCATTTATAAAGCTTCTCATGCTAAAAGGCGTATATGCCATTGCTGTTTCCAAAATTCTTTCAAACTTTACAAATGGTTTTTCGTAATAAACAACTCCGTCAAGCTGTTCAGGTTCAATAGAGGCTTCTTTTAAACAGTAATTAACCGCATTAATAGGAAAATTACTGTCCTGTTTAATTCTTGTAAACCTTTCTTCTTGAGCGGCAGCAATAATTTCTCCATCTTTTATCAATGCTGCGGCACTATCATGATAATATGCACTGATTCCTAGTAAATACGTCATCTTTCACCTAAAATTGATACTCGTAGTCTGTACTGTTATTTTCATAATTTATCCAATATGAATTAACATTTTGTTTTTTTAATTTTAAACGATCTCTTTTAACTGCTTTCATTAGTATGCCGGTTGGCAATACAGCTATAAAATACCCTATAAATAAGACTATTATTGCTAAATATCTTCCTATAATGTTTCCCGTTTTTGTTAATATCCGTTTTAAATTAAGTGCAAAACTTTTATTAATAAAACAAACCAGAGAAACAAATATAAAAGTACACAATAATATTAATGCAATTTTAATCTGTGAATGCCTGTAAAGTATAAAAGCAGGTATCCAAGGAACGATTGCCATGGTAATCGAAAATTTTATATGTTCGCTTATTTTCATCATTCAACCTATATTATTGTATAAATAAACGGAGATACAGGTGAAGTTCCTACAGCAATTAAAAATATTAAAAGTATTAAAAATATAATAACCGGAACAATCCAATATGCTTTTTGTTTCCATAAAAACTTAAATAATTCTATCAAAAAATTCTTTCTGTTCATTTATTTTCTCTCTCTCTAATTAATTCCAAAATTTCATTAGCTTCTTGCGATTCCGGCAATATTTTTAAAGCCCTGTTTAAATGTTCTTTTGCAGTTTTAAAATCACCCTGCATATATTTACATTTAGCCATGCTTATTATTATACCTATATTATTAGGAATTACAAGGCTTACAATATTATATAAAGCATAAGCTCTATCATAATCTTTTGTTTCAAAATAAACTTTCGCAAGCATATTTGATATTTCTGCATTCGGATTTATTGTATATGCATCAACAAGCAATTGTTTAGCATTTTCAAAGTTTCGTTCGGCAAAGTATACCTGAGCTAAATGGAATAAAACTTCTTCATTTTGTGGTTCTATTTTCATTGCTCTTAAAAGAACATCTTTTGCTCTTGAAATCATATTCATAGATATGTAATTAACCCCAATTCTGATGAGCATATATATGGGAATATCATCAAGTTTTAAGAGCTTTAAATACATTTTTTTAGCTTTTTCAAATTCGGACATTAAATGATAATAATTTCCGTATTCAAAAATAATATACATATTATCTGGAGCAATTTTAATTGCCTTTTTAAAATATTCTTCTGCTCTGTCGAATAATTTTCTGGATAAATAAATAATAGCTAAATCTTTATATGCTAGTACATAATCGGGCTGCATTAAAATTAAGCGTTTAAAAATTTCTTCTGCTTTATCTGTATCCATTGTTTTGGCACATAAAACAGCATATTCATACATAATGTTAGGGTTTGCAACTCCGGTTGCAACTAAATCACCGTAAAGAATTTTTGCAGCCTCACTTCGCTGTGTTCTTGCATATAAAGAAGCGAGATGCAATTTTAATTGAACTGACTCTAAATTAAAAGTAAGAAGCTTTTCTAATATTTTAATCGCTTTTTCAAGCTCATTACTGCCTTCATAAGCACATACCAAATTATATTTAGTATTCTCATCCGCATTTTTGTCCGTATCAATAATTTTTTCGTAAAGCTCTACAGCCTTTTGATAATTTTCGGATTTTAAAGTAGCCAGTGCATAAGCATTTAAGTAATTAGGTTTATTATCAAGTTCGTAGGCTTTTTTTAAGTAGGCTTCCGCAGTCTTAAATTCTGATTGTGAAAAATAAGCAATCCCAATATTATAAATAGCTGCCGTATTCTCATCATCTTTTTCAATTGCGGTATTGTATAATTCTATAGCTTTTGACGTATCTCCTGATGAAAAATACACAAGCCCCATCTTATTATAATATTTTGTACATTCAGGTTGTAATTTAACAGCTGTTTCAAGATTAGAAATTGCTTCAGAATACATTCCGAGTTCTAAAGCTGCTGAGGCAATAATATCATATACCTGTTCATCATCCGGTGCTATATTTATCATTTTTTCTTTTAAACTGATTACATTTTCAAACTGCTGTTTTTTTATATAAACTATAGCAAGACTTTTATATGCATCTATATAATTTTCTCTTAATTCTATAACTTTTTTCAGATATTCTTCTGCTCTGTCGTAATTTTCTTTCTCTACGTAAACAGTAGCTAGATAATAATAAGAGAGTGCATCTTCTTTATTATCGGAAACTAATTTTTCAAAATTTTCTACGGCTTCATCAAGACAGCCTAAATTAATATTACATAAACCCAATAATTTATATAATTCAATGTCATCTTTATTTTCGTTTAAGGCATCAGATAAAAGACTTTTTGCTTCTTCATAAGCTTTATCATCAATTAAATTGACTATATTTTGTTTATCCATAATAACCAACCTTAAGTTTATTATAACAAATCAAAACAAAATAACAAATCATGCATTAAAAAAGGAGATTAGAATTTCTAATCTCCTTTTTGTATTTAAAGTTTAATTAATCTGCTGATTTTGCAGCACTGCTTTTTGTTGAGCTTTTACCCGTGATTGAATTATATCTGCTTTGAGCTGTGCTTAATTCCGACCTTGCTTTGCTGTATTCGGATTGTACTTTTGAATAATTTTTTTGTAAATTATTGTATTGGCTTTGAGCAGACATTATTTCACTCTTGTTTCCGGAGGCTTTAGCCTTTGCCAATTTTGATCTTGCCGTACTCATTTGCGAACTAATACGGCTTAGACTTGAAGATAAACTTGAAAATTTTGATTGTGCCTTGCTTAAGTTTGTTGCTGCCTGTCTTGACTGATAAGCTTGTTGAGCCTTTTTTGATTGTTGAGCCTGTCTTGCTTGTTGTGCTATTTTTGCCTGCTGTGCACTAACCTGTGCGTGTTGTTTCGCTTGTTGAACTTGTTTTTCGTGTTGTGCTATTTTTGCTTGCTTTGCAGCAAACTGAGCACGTTCTTTTTGTCTTGCTTGTTGTTGCGCACTCTTATAAGCTTTTGATGATGAAGTGCTGCTTGAACCTGATAATGAAATTCCCATTCGTAAGTACCTTGACCTTTCTTTTTAACTATTTCTTATCTACCAAATATATTGTGATTTATTCTTCAGATACGATATTTCCTTTTTTATCAAAATAAGTTGTTTTTGTTGAAGTGATATTTCCGTCGTCATCATATTCGTAATTTGTTGTTGATTTAAGTCTGTATTCCTCATCAAAACATGAACTTTGAATGACTCTATTTTGCATATCAGTTATGTTTTGTTTAAAATTTCCGTCATCATCAAAAAATGAGTGAATTGTGTTTCCGTTATCATCAATTTCAATAGAATCAGGATTTAAATCAGGCACATAAAAAGATGGAAGTATTATTTGCTGTCCTGTTTCTATATCATCCATATTTTTTAAATGATTTTCTCTTATAATTAAGTCGGTCAAATCTTCTCGGCTATACCCGCTTATTTCCATGGCATGAACATCATAAGAATTACTTATAATACTGTTGATACTGTCATTTGTATTATCAATACCTATTTCTTCAACAGTTACGTACTGAGTTCCGTTTTCATCCGTTTTAATTCTGTTATCATCTTTAAAACAAGAGGTTACAGTATCTTCTTCTTCTGGTTTAAATTTATTTTCTTCTTCAAACAATGTATCAATATAAATTTGCATTCGATTTTCTTCTTTATCCAAAGTCAGAATTTTTTCCATTGCTTGATTTATATCTACACAATCGGAAATTTCATTATCATCAGCTTTTAATGTAATATCTTTCAAAAGAACTTTTTTTGAATTAGATATTTCCGAATATGCATTTTCGCTATTTATTTGATTTAATTTATCTTTTTCAGAATTATGTAAATGTATTTTCTGATTAGTAAAATAAAATAATTCGTTTATGCTCATATTTTCTCTTAATTAAATACAGAACTCTCTTTTCAGATAATCGGCTAATTTTTTTTAAACTTGAATAAAAATTACAATTTTATTGAGTTTTGTTAATTTTTGTGTCGATATGATAAATTTCACAAATTTGTAAAATTTGGTTTTTTGTGTTCTAATATATACAGTTTAGGTAGGTAAAAAAGGAATACACAATGTCGGAAAGAACTTTTGTTGCAATTAAACCTGATGGTGTTAAAAGAAATCTTATTGGCAGAATAATTACAAGATTTGAAGAAAAAGGCTATAAAATTATCGGACTGAAATTACTCCTGCCTACTTTGGAAATGGCAGAAAAACATTATGCAGAACACAAAGGTAAGCCGTTTTATCCACGTTTAATCAAATATATAACATCAGGCCCTATTGTAGCAATGGTTATTGAAGGGGCAAATGTTATTGCGGAATCAAGAAGAATGATGGGCTCAACAAAACCCGAAGAAGCTGAAGCAGGCACTATAAGATTTGAGTATGCAATAAATAAAGAATATAACATCATTCACGGTTCAGACTCTAAAGAAAGTGCTGAGCGTGAAATAAGTATTTATTTTAAAGAAGAAGAACTTTGCCCCACCTGGACTACAATGCTGGAAATGATAATGGATGAGTAATAAATTTTTCTCGTTTGAACTTTTAAAAGAAGATAAAAATTCGCATGCCAGGGCGGGTATCTTGCATACCCCGCATGGAGATATAGAAACACCCATTTTTATGCCCGTAGGCACTAATTCTGCCGTAAAAATGTTAACAAAACATCATCTGGAAGAAACAAAAGCACAAATAATACTTTCAAATTCTTTTCATTTATTTTTAAGACCCGGAAATAAATTAATTAAAGAGTTTGGCGGGCTTCATAAATGGATGAACTGGGATAAACCAATTTTAACTGATTCCGGCGGTTTTCAGGTGTTTAGTCTTGCTCATTTGAATAATATAAATGAAGACGGTGTTAAATTTAAAGAACCAAAAACCGGTGATACTTATTATATAAATCCTGAAATATCAATGGAAATTCAGCAGGATTTGGCACCCGATATCGCAATGGCATTTGACCAGTGTGCACCATATCCTTGCACTTATGAAGATGCTCTAAAGGCCATGGAAAGAACCCACAGATGGCTGGAAAGATGTTTTAATGCTCATACAAAAGAAAATCAGGCTTTATTCCCGATTGTTCAGGGGGCTTTTTATGATGATTTACGAACGGAATCAGCCAAAGTAATTTCGACTTACGACGCCGTCGGCTATGCAATTGGAGGGGTAAGTGTAGGAGAGCCTGTCGATTTAAAAAATCATCTCGTGGAATTTACAGCTCCTTTGCTTCCTAATAATAAGCCACGTTATTTGATGGGAGTAGGTACTCCCATTGATTTATTAAATGGTGTTAAATTCGGTGTTGATATGTTCGATTGTGTTTTGCCCACAAGAAATGCAAGACATGGTTCTTTCTTTACTTATAAAGGTAAAAAGAATATAAAAAATAAAGAATTTGAAAGCGATTCTTCACCTTTAGACGAAAGATGCGATTGTTACGCCTGTAAAAATCATTCAAAAGCTTATATCAGACATTTATTCAGAATTGGTGAAGCAAATGCTCAAATTCTTTTATCAATACATAACACACGTTTTTTATTAAAATTTATTCACGAGTTAAGAGAAAGCATTTTGCAGGAACGTTTTCAAGAATTTTATGAAGAAAATAAAAATATTTTGTAATTTGATTTTTGACCGCAAATTTTTCGGGTGATTTTACATACCGATATTTTGTTCAAGCTTTAATATATCTATAATTGAAAATATATCCATTAATTCCAACAAAATACCTCTGTAATTTACAATATCCGTAGCATCGTGAAATAACGGAACTTCAAACCAATCCTTGGTTGAAGCTATAGCTATATTTACATTCCCATGTTCAAAAGAAACGGTTAAAGATTTACCTATTTCTTTTTTACTTAATTTAACCAATCTGTTCATAAATCCCGTAGTTAGAAGATATCTTGCTTCGATTTGGTCGCTTCCGTATACATCATAAATTTTTTCGAATTCGGGGTCTTCAAGTCTTACATACTTAGAATTATCACCGATTTTCAGCTTGTCACCTTTTATAATTGTGTATCCCTTAAAATTTTTAAACGATTTAAATTTTATAAACAGACCATTAAATACTTGTACATATCTGTTCTTACTCCTTTTTGTATCCTTACGCAAATCTACTTCAGCTATTTCAACGTTAATATTTTTGTATTCTCCGCATAAAAAATCATCACAAAAAAATATATCATGTTTTGGCAGCAGCCTCAGCTTTGATATGTATTTATCCATCATATTTTTGTTTGTTTCTGATGAAATAATTTGAATATCGCCTATAAATGACAACAATGGTACAAAGCACAATTTTTTTGCATAATTTGTATAGTGTTTTCGCACAAATTCGGCTAATGCAATCTCAACTGTAGTTATGACAAGCAAACCACGCAAGTTGACAATACCATCTTTATTTTGACAAAAAGGAATGTGAGGATAAATTACAATGGTAATAATTATTAATACAATTACAAGGCAAAAAACTATCACATGAATTATTCGTTGTTTTTCAATTATTTGCAAATGAGGTCGTATTTTTTTATTGAAATATTGTTTAAATTCTTTTGTAAATAAATCTTTTTGGATTTGTTTTGCAGTCTTTTTCACTATATATTCTCTTTTTTTACGGATATTTTTTCAATGATTGCTGTATTTTAATTCTTTTTATAAATAATTATTGGCATTAACGGGAGCTTTACTTGCGGCATCCGTTTCAAAATAACTGTATTTTGCAGCTTCACCCGCATAAGAAGCAAACAAAGAACCCGGGAATATTTCTATTCTATTCTTTAATTCCGTTAATGCAGAATTATAAAATCTTCTTGCCGCAGCTATATGTTCCTCTACTTCGTTATATGTTGCCATAGCCTGAACCATTGTAGCATCGGATTTTAATGTCGGATAATTTTCAACATTAATCATAAATGATTTTAATTCGGAAGCAAGAGCTGCTTCAGCTTCAAATTTTTCTTTTGAACCCGATTTCATACTCATTGCCTGTGTTCTTAATTCCGTAATTCTGTCAAATAAACCTTTTTCATGCTCCATAAATTTTTTGGCAATGGTAAGAACATTCGGTATTAAATCATAACGTTTTTTAAGTTGAACATCAATTCCCGATAACGCTTCAAATACTGCATTTTTTGATTTTATTACAGATGTATATAACGAATATAATCCTAATATACATATAACTGCCAAAACTATTGCTGTAATTAAAAGAGTAGTAACCATAATAAATTTCCTTTTCTTCTGTCTGAACATTTTTATTATGCCATTTTTTTTAAAATTTTAAACGTAAAAAAACAGAATAACTTAATATTCTGTTTTTTGTAATTATAATTAATAAGTGAATTATCTGGTAATTAAGTCCATTTCTTCTTTTGAAGCATATACACAGTGACATCCGCAGTCAACATGAATAATTTCGCCAGTTACACCGGATGATAAATCTGATAATAAGTATAACCCGGTTTTCCCAACATCTTCAAGTGCAACATTGCGTTTTAAAGGAGCTTTGGCGACAGCTGCTTTAAGCATTTTCCCAAATCCGTCAATGCCCGAAGCTGCCAAAGTTTTTACTGCACCTGCGGATATACAGTTAACTCTAATACCGTATTTACCTAAATTATCTGCCAAATATCTTGCGGATGATTCCAATGCAGCCTTAGCGACACCCATAATGTTATAATTTGCAACTACTTTTTCGCCGCCAAGATATGTTAAAGCAAGAATTGAACCTTGTTCGTTCATTATCGGCTGAGCATTACGAGCCAAAGAAACAAGTGAATAAGCACTAACACCCATAGCTAAATCCCAGCCTTCTTTTGAGGTATTAATAAAATCACCCGTCAAATCTTCTCTGTTTGCAAATGCTACGGCGTGAACAACAAAATCTATCTTTCCGTATGTCTTTTCTAGCTGAGCAAATACCGCTTTTACTTCATCTTCTTTTGTTACGTCACAAGACATTATGACTTTCGCATTCATAGATTCGGCAATCGGGCGTACTCTTTTTTCCATAACTTCACCTGCATAAGTAAATGCAATTTCGGCACCTGCTTCAAATAATTGTTTAGCTATTCCGTATGCTATACCATGCGTGTTGGAAACACCAAAAATAACCCCTCTTTTGCCTTCCATTAATTTCATTTTATACACCTCTTTTACTAATAACTATCTTTTAACCTCTTAATATTATTATTATAAAAATATAAAATATACAACTTTGTTAATATTCTTAGTATTCGTTTGCCAAATATTCAAATACACGTTTATTTTCTTCCCATAACCGTTCGTTCGTTTCATCTTCCGGTAATTCAAGTGTTATTACGGGAAGATTTCTTTCAACCCCTGCATAATTACCGAAGCTTCCCGGGGTAGGATAGCCGATATCACTTTTTACGGGATAACCTGTTATTTCTGATATTCTGTTTGCGGCTTGTTCTGCGGGGCCGTCATAATTTACGACTTTAAATGGAGCGTGCAGAGATAATATGATATCGGGTTTACAATTTTTCAAAACATCAATCAGGAATTTTGTTTCAATTTCGCTTGCAGGTTCATTTCCTCCGAAATAATCTTTTTTTGTTGTTATTTCCCAATTTTTAGTCGGAAAATTTCTGTTTAAATCAATACCGTTTGAATTTTGCCTTTGATTTTTGACTTTCCCGTCGGGATTTAAACATGGAATTATATACAACTTGTTTTTTAAATTATCGGGTTTTGTTTCAAGAAATTTGTTAATTAAATACTCTCCCTGCGGCTCTTCGCCATGAAAAACACCGATTATTAATACCTTCTTATCATATATGGTATTATCCGTTTCAAATAAAGTTATTTTTCTTTTTTCTTTTGTGTATACGGATTTTATTTCTTTTATCATAATTTAACCGCTTTTTTCTTATTGTACAACAAAAATTTTCCGCATAAAAAAAGAACCGCAATTAAGCGGTTCTTTTGGTTTATTTTTATTATACGGCTTGTTTCGTCATATTTAAACATTTAACAACTGTATTGACTACAGTTTTTTGTTCTTCTTCCGTTATTTCCGGGAACATCGGAAGTGATAATACAAGCTGTGTATCTTTTTCTGTACAAGGGAAATCTCCTTCTTTATATCCGAGTTCTTTGTGTAATTTTTGTAAATGCAAAGGAACCGGATAATAAATCATAGCTCCGATACCGTTTTCTTGAAGCAATTTATGTACTTCGTTACGGTGTTGAATTCTGATTGTATATTGATGATAAACTGCATAAGTATTATCGGCTTCTTTTGGTGTTATGATTTCGGGATATTTAGAGAACAATTCATTGTATCTGTATGCATTTTCACGTCTTTGTTTATTCCAAGTATCAATATAATTAAGTTTTACCCTTATAATAGCAGCCTGAATTTCATCCAATCTTGAATTTACACCTAATTCGTCATGATAATAACGTATTGCACCGCCATGATTTCTTAAAGCTAAAATCCTATTATATAATTTTTCGTCATTGCAGGTAATCATACCGCCATCACCCATACCGCCTAAATTTTTGGTTGGATAGAAACTAAAACATCCGAAATCACCGGATGAACCGACTTTTTGCCCTTTAAATTCAGCACCTATTGCCTGACAGCAATCTTCTACTACTCTAAGATTATGGCGTTTTGCTATATCCATAATTTTATCCATTTCTGCGGATTGTCCGTACAAATGAACAGGAATAATTGCTTTTGTTTTTGAAGTTATTGCCGCTTCAATTTTATTTGCATCAATATTAAATGTGTCGGGATTAATATCAACAAATACGGGCGTTGCACCAGCTAGGCCTATTGCACTTGCTGTTGCAACAAATGTAAACGGAGTTGTAATAACTTCATCTCCCTTTCCGATATTTAATGCCCTGAGTGCTAAATGAAGTGCATCAGTTCCCGAATTTAAGCCGACGGAATATTTAGTTCCCACATAATCTGCAAATTCCGTTTGGAGAGCTTTATTGTGTTTTCCTAAAATATATGCCCCCGAAGCAAGAACTTCAATAACTTCTTTTTCAATTTCTTTTCCTATTTTTTCATATTGTCTTTTTGTATCTAAAACAGGTATCATTTTTACTCCTCCGATAACTACCTATTAATTATAGTGTAACATACAATATTCATACCTTTATATAATCTTAATATTATACTTTTGTTCAATGATAAATAAAACGAAAATTGTCATACTTTATATATAGACTGAAACACACGAACACTTTGTTTCGGGGTTGCGAAAAAGTATTTATTTTTGTTCGGCAAAATTGTTTCAGTCTATTCCGATTTAAAAATGTATGAAAAAACAAGACTTATATGATAATATATATTTAAGTTGTTAAAATTATTAATTAGAGGTTTATTATGAATAGTAATTGTAAAAAACTTTATAAATTGATTTTTATATTGCCGTTTTTATTGTTTTCGGCTGTAAATACTGATTTTAATAGTCTTTATGCTGCGGTAAATGCCCCAGTTAAGCCTGCCGCTTCTCTGCCGAATTCTGCCTTTGTATCGCCTGTTACAGTTGTTAATTGCCCTCAACAGTATTTGAATAAAACTATTACGTTCGAGGCTGATTTTATTAGTTATTCCGCATTGGGGTTGGATTATAAACCGGCATTCAGAGATAGTGCAAAATACATTGGTGTTTTAATTAAAAGAGATGATGTTTCTGACCATGTTATTCCTCTTTCTGAAATGAAATTATTTATAAAACGTGAAACAGCTGAAAAATTCGCTGATTTAGAAAGCGGAGATAAAATAAAAATATCAGGAACTGTTTTCTCTGCGGCACTTGGTGACCCTTGGGTTGATATTACAAGTTTATCGGTGGTAAAAAAATCTGATAAAGAAGATAATAATTCAAAATAAGTTACAATTATAATCAGGAGAGCATTGTGGCAGATAATAAAAAAGTATATATAACTATTCATGGACATTTCTATCAACCGCCTCGTGAAAATCCATGGCTTGAATATGTTGAAGTTCAAGATAGTGCTTTACCTTCTCATGACTGGAATGAAAGGGTTACATCCGAATGCTATACCCCCAATTCTGTATCCAAAATTGTTACAAATGAAAATAAAATAATGGATATTGTTAACAATTATCAATACATTAGTTTTAATTTCGGGCCGACACTTCTTTCATGGATGGAAAAGCATTCCCCATACACTTATGACCGAATTATTAAAGCGGATATAGAAAGTGCAAAGCGTAACAACGGGCATGGTAATGCTATAGCTCAAGTCTACAATCACATAATTATGCCCCTTGCAAATCGTAATGATAAATATACTCAAATATTATGGGGAATAAAAGATTTTCAATACCGCTTCGGCCGTAAGCCTGAAGGAATGTGGCTTGCTGAAACAGCTTGTGATGATGCAACACTTGAAGCTTTGGTTGATTGTGGAATTAAATTTACAATTCTTTCGCCTCATCAGGCTAAAAGTATAAGAAAACTGAATTCTAATGATGAATGGACAGATGTAAGCTGGGGGAATATTGACCCTGCCAGGGCTTACAGATATTATTTAAAATCTGATAAATCAAAGTATATTGATTTATTTTTCTATGACGGCTCCATTTCAAAATCGGTCGCTTTTGACGAGCTGCTGACGGATGGAAATAAGTTTATCAATCGTTTAAAAGAAGGTATTTCAGATTTAAGAGATTATAATCAACTTGTTCATATAGCAACGGATGGTGAAAGTTACGGTCATCATACAAAATTCGGCGATATGGCACTTTCTTATATTCTTAAAATTCGTGCTGAGGATGAAGGTTTTATTATAACAAACTATGCTAATTATTTGGAACTTGAACCGCCGCAGTATGAAGCGGATATTAAAGATGTATCTTCTTGGAGTTGTGCTCACGGAGTGGGCAGGTGGTGCGATGATTGCGGATGTTCAACCGGCGGAGGTCACGGTTGGAACCAGAAATGGAGAAAACCGTTAAGAGAAGCTCTTGATTACTTAAGAGATGAGCTTATTAAAATATATGAAGAAAATGCTTCTTTATACTTTGAAGATGTTTGGAAAGCCAGAAATAACTATATTGATGTTATTTTAAACCGTTCCATTACCAATATAAATAAATTTTTTGAACAAAATCAAAAATATAAACTTGAAAAACCGGATATGGTAAAAGCCTTAAAGCTTCTTGAAATGCAAAGACAAGCTTTATTAATGTATACAAGCTGCGGTTGGTTCTTCTCTGAAATTTCCGGAATTGAAACAACACAAATTATGAAATATGCAGCACGTGCCATGCAGCTTGCTTCTTATTTTTCTCATAAAGATATTGAAAAGGATTTTTTACAAATTTTATCAAGGGCAAACAGCAATATACCTGGCTTTGGTTCAGGAAAAGATGTTTATGAAAGATTTGTTAAACCTTCCGTAATATCCGTTAAAAAACTTGCCGCTTTATGGGCTATTGCCGCTCAATATGATGAATATAAAAACAGAGATACAATGTTTTGCTACAACATTAAGAAGCATTTTTACAAAAAGCTTTCTAACGGAACAACGTGTTTATCTTTGGGCCGAATTGAAATAGAATCACAAATTACGCTTGAAAAATATGACTTTTTCTTTACTTCTCTTCAATTTGCCGAAGGTGATTTCCATTGTGCGATAAAACGTTATGATGACTCCGAAAATATCGTTGATATATCAAACAAACTTATTGATACTTATCTTTATATGCCATTAACAGAAATCATAAGGTTTATGGACAATATATTCGGTAACGAATACTTTACTCTTAAAGATATTTTACTTGAAGTAAGAAGTAAAATTTTATTGACTTCACTTCAAGATAAATTGAGTAAATTTTCTAATACATACAGGGAAATTTATAATGAAGGTAAGAATTCCATTGTCCAATTGATATCGTTAGGTATTAATGTTCCTATTTCATATAAACTTGCTGCACAATATACATTAACGGAGGACTTTAATGCCCTATACAAATCTTCACCTAATATTATTGATGAAGAATTGTTTTTAAAGGCAAAAGATATTTTGGATGAAGCTAATAAGTTTCAGCTTTCTATAGATAAAACAAAAGTCAGCAATGTATTTTCTAAAGAAATTCAAATATCTATATATAATTTTATTAATAATTTTGAAATCCAGCGTTTGGAACAAATATTAAAATTGTTTGAATACGCAGGAAAATTAGACCTTAAGGTTGATATTGCCGAGGCTCAAAATATGTATTTTAATAAAATTTATACTAAATTCACTAATCTTTTGGATAAAGTTGTTAATTCTAAAGATAATATTGAAGAAATAAGAGAGTTTTTATTCTCTCTGCTTGTTCTTGGTGAATACTTAAATATAAATACCGATTTTTATAAAAACTCTATTTTAAAACTGACAGCACAAAGTTTAAAGAAATAAAAAAACGGAGCTAATAAGCTCCGTTTTTTATTTATTGTTTGAGTTTATTAAAATAATCTTTTTAATAAACCTTGGAAGCCTTGACCATGACGTGCTTCATCTTTTGCCATTTCATGAACTGTATCGTGAATTGCATCATAACCGAGTTCTTTAGCTCTTTTAGCGATTTCCATTTTTGCGGCACAAGCACCTGCTTCAGCTTCAGCTCTCATTTCAAGATTTTTCTTTGTCGAATCGGTGACAACTTCACCCAATAATTCAGCAAACTTAGCAGCATGTTCAGCTTCTTCAAATGCATATCTTTTATAAGCTTCAGCTACTTCGGGATATCCTTCTCTTTCGGCTTGTCTGCTCATGGCCAAATACATACCTACCTCGGTACATTCGCCGGTAAAGTGGTCTTTCAAACCTTTTAATACTTCTGTATCAACACCTTTTGCAACACCGATTACGTGTTCCGTTACCCAATTTAATTTAGCTTCGGAATCAACTTTATTGAATTTATCCGAGCTTACACCGCATAACGGACATTTTTCGGGAGCTTTATCGGCTTCTACCGTATAGCCACAAACACTGCAAACAAATTTTGCCATAATTTCCTCTTTCTTTTTTCATACAACATGTTAATTTTAATATAAATTTCAGCATTTATCAATTAAGATATTATTTCATTTTTGAAAAATTATTACTCTGTCAATCGAATTTAAGTCTTTGATTAATTTTATATTTTTAAAATTGTTCTCTTCCAAATAATTTTTAACAGCACCACCTTGATTTATCCCCAGTTCAAAAAGAACATATCCGTTATCTTTTAAATAATCTCTGACTTTATCTATAATTTTAATATAGAACTCTATTCCTAAATCATCGTTAGTAAATAATGCATTATATGGCTCAAAGTCTTTAACTTCAACATCTAACGTATCTTTTATTTTAAGAGGTATATACGGGGGATTTGAAATTATAACGTCATATTTACACTCAACATTTTCAAATAAATCGGATTTTATAAACTCTATTCCGTTAAATATATTATGAAATAACTTGTTTTTTCCGGCTGTTTCAAGTGTTTGAGATGATATATCGACTGCATCAATTTTAACATTATTATTTAATTCCAAATATATAGTAATCGGAATGCACCCCGTACCTGTACCGATATCCAAAATTTCGGCTTCGGGGAAATTCTTTAATATATTGACAGCTTCTTCTGCAAGCAGTTCCGTTTCGGGGCGGGGGATTAACGTTGAATTATCAACAAAAAACTTTCTGCCGAAAAAAAACGCCTGCCCGATAATTTGTTGAATGGGGCGATGAGTTAGTGTCCTTTCTTCAAAAATTTTTTTTAATTTTTCTGCCTGCCATTTTTCAATCGGCTTGCCAAGCAAAAAATCATTATATTTGTAACCGAATAAAACATCTAATGCAAAATCAATTTCTGATTTTGCATCTTCAAAACTAAAGCCTCTGTTTTTATATAAATTAATAAACTGTCTATTATACATATATTCATTTTACAACAAGTTTTTTTAAAAAACAGTTATCTGAATAAATCTTTTAACGAGAATTTCTTTTTGTTGTTTATTATATTTGCAACAAATTTTTTCTTAAGCAAAGGATTAGTATGCAAAAAACCTTGTTTATCGGGTTTTTTAACATCATTTTCCAGCTTTTTATCAGTTTTGATAATTTTATCTTCTTTCATATTTAATATAAAAGCATATTTTTAAAAAAATTGCCAATAAATATTAAACGGAAAGTTTAAGACCTTCTTTTTCAAGGATTTTTTTATCTTCTTCAGGCTTAGAACCTGTAGTTGTTAAATAATTACCGACCAATAGCGAATTGATACCTGCTTCTATACCTCTTTGCTGATTTTCTTTGCTTAATCTGGTCGTTCTGCCGCCCGCATACCTAAGCAGAGCTTTTGGCAAAATAACTCTGAAAATACAAATTGTTTTTAAAATTTCTTCTTCATTAATTTTATTTTCATAATTTTCAAGTGCAGTACCTTTTATGGGATTTAAAAAATTAATCGGAACTGTTTTAGGGTTAATTTTTTTTAACTCTAATGCCATGTCAATTCTGTCTTCTCTTGTTTCGCCCATACCGATAATTACGCCCGTACAAGCTTCAATTCCGTGTTTTTTAATTAATTCAACCGTTTTGACCCTGTCATCAAAATTATGAGTTGTGCAAATATTTTTGTGATAATTTGGTGACGTATTTATATTGTGATTATATCTTTCAACCCCTGCTTCTTTAATTCGTTTTATTTGTTCCTCGGATAACAGCCCCAATGAAGCACAGCAATGTAATCCGTCAATTGAAGCAACGGCTTTTATCATTTCAATAATTTTTTCAAAATCATTTTTATCGGGAACTCTGCCGGATGTAACTATACAAAATCTTGTAGCTCCGTTCTCTTTTGCACTTATTGCTGCTTTTTTTACTGTTTCTGTATCCATTAAAGGATGACATTCGATATTTGCATGATTATGCTTGCTTTGAGCACAATATTTGCAATTTTCGCCGCATTCCCCTGTCTTTGCACTTATAATACTGCAAGCTTCAACAGTATTATCAAAATTATCTTCGGTTATCTCATGAGAAATTTTTATTAATTCATCTAACGGTTTATCGTACAGTTTTAAATAATCCTCTTTTGTATAATTACTGTAATCTGTCATTTATTTAATCCTTTATAACTATTATATTAATTATGCTAGCATAAAAATTTTTTGTTGAATTTTCAAATTTATATATTAACTTTTGTAAAGTTGAAGTATATATCCTGAATATATCTTATTTATTGGGTTTCTGGCTATTTGTGTAATTTTGTATTTAAAATATATATACATAATATAGCAATAATTTTTTCTTATTTTTTTTTATATATATACAAAGA
>CANPYW010000002.1 GCA_947588745.1 Candidatus Gastranaerophilales bacterium | reverse complement strand
TTTCATAAGCATTTTGCTATTGTTAAATTTAAAGAGTTTGAAACTGTTAATGATGTAGAAAAATATAAAGGTCAGGATATTTATCTTACAAAACAAGAAGTTGAAGCTGCACTTGATAACGATGAATATTTGATTAGCGATTTAATAGGCATGGATGTTTATGATGAAGACGGCGGCTGTTTGGGGAAAATAATAGCTATCGGAGAAAATTTGGCAAGTAATCTTTTAAGTGTTGAAGATAATAACGGAAAACATCATCTTGTTCCTTTTGTAAAAGATTTAGTTCCAGTTGTCGATTTAAAAGGACATAAAATTGTAATTAACAACATAGAAGGTTTAATAAGTTGAGATTTGATATACTTACATTGTTCCCCGAAACTGTTATTGACTCTTGTAATTTCAGTATATTAAAACGTGCTGTTTCTGAAAATTTTATTGAAATACATGCCATTAATCCTCGTGATTTTTCTGCGGATAAACACAGAAAAGTTGATGATACACCTTACGGCGGCGGTGCGGGCATGTTGTTAGCCTGCCAGCCATATTGTGATGCTTTAAATTCTGTTCCTAAACTTGAAAATTCAAAAACAATAATAATGTCTCCAAAAGGTAAAATATTTAATCAATTAATGGCGAAAAACTTTGCTAAATTAGACCAGTTAATTATAATATCCGGACATTATGAAGGGTTTGATGAACGTATTATTGAAATCTCAAAAGCGGAAGAAATTTCTATCGGTGATTTTGTAATGACAGGTGGTGAATTTCCTGCTTTATGTATTATGGATAGTATTACAAGGTTAATAAAGGGTGTGCTTGGTGATGATGACTCATGTGAATATGATTCTCATTATGATGGTCTGCTTGAACATCCTCATTATACAAAACCAAGGGAATATATGGGCTGTAATGTTCCGGATGTATTGTTATCAGGAAATCATGAAGAAATAAAAAAATGGAGAAGATTAAATCAATTTATTGTAACCAAACAGAAGCGGCCTGATTTATTTGATAAATTTTTAAAAAGTGATTTATCCGAATTCGATTTAAAAATATTAAAAGACAATAATTTGATATAAGTGTGTATTTGAAACAAAAATATAAATTAAATATTTTTAAATACGTACTTTTAGGCTATAATATAGTTTATATGAAAGCTGCAATATTAAAAAACGGAAGAATAGAAATTACAGAATTGCCCAAGCCTATTTTGGATGAGTATGGCGAGGGGGCAATAATAAAGGTTTTAGGGTGCGGATTATGCGGTTCTGATATAGTTAAACTGCGAACAGGCTCTGTTATGGATGGTACTGTATTGGGTCATGAGGTTGTCGGGGAAATTGTGGAAATAAATTCAGGAACCAGTTTCTCGATTGGTGATAAAGTCGCATTGGGGCATCACGTGCCTTGCTTTAACTGTCAATATTGCTGGGGCGGTAATTATTCAATGTGCAGACATTTTAAAAAAACGAATATCAAACCCGGCGGATTTGCAGAATATATTTTTGTATCGGAAGAACATCTGAACAATACTGTTTTTAATGTTAATTTAAGACTGTCTGATATTGAAGCTTCTTTTTTAGAACCGTTGGGCTGCTGTATAAGAGCAGTTAAACGTGCTAAAATTCTTGATAATTATAAATGTCTAGTAGTTGGTTTAGGCTCAATAGGTATCCTTATGGGGGAAGCAATTCATGCTTTCGGCAATAAAGTATACGGATGTGATCTTATAAAAGAAAGAGTATTTGCTTCAGAAGAATTTGGGTTTGAAAAATCATTTTTATTGGATAATGAAGATGAAGTTTTAAACAAAATGAAACAAGAAACCAAAGTTGGTTTTGATACCGTATTTTTAACGGCTGGTTCAGCCAGTGCTATTGATTTTGCTGTGAAAGCAGCAAGAGATGGTGCGACAATTGTTGTTTTCTCAAGCATTAAAAATGAAAATGGTTTTAAAAATAATGATATATATTATAGAGAATTAAATATTATGGGAAGTTATTCTCCATCTCCCGTTGATTTAGAAGATTCAATGCTTTTGATAGAAGAAGGCAGGGTTAAGGTAGCCGGTCTTTCGGTTGTTTATGGTATTGATGAGCTAAATCAAGCAATATCGGATACAATATCAAATAAAATAATGAAAGCATATATCCGCTTATGAAGATGAAAGCAATACAATTTTACGAGCCTTTGAATATAAAATATGAAGACGTTGAAATTAATGACCCGAAAGAAGGAGAAGTTCAAGTTCAAATTAAAGCGGCATTGACTTGCGGAACTGATGTGAAAACATATAGGCGGGGGCATCCTGTATTAATAAAAAAAATACCATCAGGTTTTGGACACGAATTTTCCGGTATTATAACAAAAATCGGTGCTAGCGTCTATGGCTTTAAGGTTGGAGATAGAGTTGTTGCCGCTAATTCCGCACCTTGCGGAAAATGTTTTTTCTGTAAAAAAGGTGATTATAATTTATGTGAAAATTTAGAGTTCTTGAATGGGGCTTATGCGGAATATATAAATATTCCTTCTGCTATAGTGAAAAGAAATTTGCTGCACTTGCCTGATGATTTGGAATTTGAACGTGCTGCTTTTTCAGAACCGCTTGCAAATGTTGTCCATGGTATTGAAAAAACCGGAATAAAATCAGGTCAAACAGTCGGTGTTATGGGGTTGGGCCCTATCGGATTAATGTTTGTAAAGCTTGCTAAATTAAAAGGTGCAAAAGTTATTGCGGCAGGAAGAAATCCCTTAAAATTGAAACTTGCACAAGAGTTTGGAAATGCTGATGAAATAGTAGATTTAACAAAATATAAAAATCCTGAAAAAATATTTATTGACTTTTCTGAAGGAAAAAAAGGGTTGGATGTTGCTGTTGAGTGTATCGGGTTGCCTGAAATTTGGGAAAAAATGTTTACACTCGTCAGAAAAGGCGGTACTGTACATTTATTTGGAGGTTGTAAGTCAGGAACTAATATTTCTATTGATACCAGAAGGCTTCATTATGATGAAATAAAAGTGTTGAGTATATTCCATCATACTCCTTTGTATTTTAGAGAAGCATTAAGACTGATTTATGAAGAAAAACTACCTGTGGAAAAACTAATTACAGATGTTATGCCGCTTGAAAAAACTGAAGAAGCTATTATTCGACACATGAATGGTAAAGCATTAAAAATTTTGATAAAACCTTAACATTAGTTAGGATTATTTAGTCCTTTAATGCTGTTGTAAAATATATTAACGCTTTTTAAAGCTATTTATGATTTTAAATAAGTGTCATAATTTTCGGCTAAATCTTTTTCCAACCTGTTCATTTCGTATTCTATCTTTTGGCACCAATCTTTTGTTTCTTCTTTTGTAATATCAGATGGGATATGGATTGGATTACCATATAATGCTACTGTTTTACAAGGCCCGAACGGAACTTTAAATAAATCCCAGCTGTTTAAAGTAAAAAAAGTTTTATCTTTAGATAACCACGCAACGGGAATAATAGGTACCCCCGAAAGCTTTGCTATATTTATAATACCGTCTTTTACTTTGCCTTTTGGGCCAACAGGCCCGTCAACCATTATTCCTGCAGAATTTCCTTCTTTTAACTTTTCAATTAACTCTAAAGAAGCTGCTACACCTCTCCTTTTGGTAGAGCCTCGAACCGATTTTATATTAAGACACTCAGCTGCCTTTGCTATAATTTCTCCGTCATTAGAGGCACTTATTAATGCATAAAATTTTGATTTGTCTTTAACCCCATATACTAAACATTGATGACAATGCCACATAGAAAATATAAATTGACCTTCAGGATAATTTATACTTTTTATTTTCAACAAGTGCTGTTCAATAAGAAAAAATAATTTTAAAAGTCTTATTAATATGCCGAGTTTTAACTTTTCTTTTAATTTTCTTTCTTCAGCCAAAATTACTCCCCTTTTAGTAAAAAAGCATGTCTAAGTAATATAGACATGCTTTTTTTTATTAAGTATACTATTGAAGATTTTCTTTTACTTCATTAGCAACATTCTTTGAATCAAGTTTAATACTTGGACCCATTGTTGTTGTTAAGTAAACTGATTTTAAATATACACCTTTAGATGAAGCAGGTTTTGCTCTTAAAACAGCATCAGCTAAAACAATGTAGTTTTTCATTAAATCTTCTGCAGTAAATTGAATTTTCCCGATAGGTACGTGTATCATACCTTGCTTATCTGCTCTGAATTCAACTTTACCGGCTTTAGCGTCTTTTACCGCTTTTGCAACATCAACTGTAACTGTTCCAGTCTTTGGGTTTGGCATTAAGCCTTTAGGCCCTAAAACACGACCTAATTTACCTAACATTCCCATACAATCCGGAGTTGCAATTAAAGTATCAAATTCAAACCAACCACCTGCAATTTTTTCAATTATTTCTTCAGCACCGGCTTCATCTGCACCTGCTTCTTTAGCTTCTGTAGCTTTTGGTCCTTTTGCTATAACGCATACTCTTACGGTTTTTCCTAAACCGGCAGGTAAAACTGTTGTTGAACGAACTTGCTGGTCTGCGTGTTTAACTTCAATACCTAACGACATGTGGCATTCAACTGTTTCATTGAATTTACATGTTTCTTTTGCTATTTCCTGTAATTTTTCTATAGCTTCTTTAGCATTGCAAGGCTGGGTGAAATTCTCCATCATTGCTGCTATTTTCTTTTGTTTTTTTGTTATTTTTGACATTTTTTTCTCCTTTTGTGGTCATAACGCAAATTAATGCTTCCACCTTTTAGTAATCAATCTTACTCTGCTACGGTTACACCCATTGCTCTGCAAGAACCTTTAATCATTTCAACAGCAGCTTCTAATGTTGTTGCGTTAAGGTCTTCCATTTTTGTTTTAGCAATTTCTTCAAGTTGAGCTTTTGTAATTTGCCCTACTTTTGTTTTGTTTGGTGCTGCACTACCTTTTTGAATATTGATTGCTTTCTTTATCAATACTGCAGCCGGCGGTGATTTTGTAACAAATGAGAATGATCTGTCCTCATATACATCAATTACAACAGGAATTATGTATCCTGCTTGTGCTTCTGTTCTCGCATTAAATTGTTTGCAGAACTCCATGATATTTACACCATGCTGACCTAAAGCCGGACCAACCGGTGGTGATGGATTTGCTTTTGCTGCGGGAATTTGTAGTTTGATTTTTCCTACAACTTTCTTTGCCATTTTCTTTTCTCCTTTCGTGGTACTGTCGGAATTTTAATTCCTTCCACATTCTTATTTCTATTGTTGATTTCTTTCGGGTTCGCTCGGCTTATGCCTCGACTTCACCCTACGTAAACTTCGCTTCTTGAAATTGCTTTTCGCTCGTTTTGTCGTTGCTAGAGCATACGCTGTCGCAACTTCCAAACTCGCTTACCGAGTTCACTATGTTCACTCGTCCGCAATTTCGCTTCTTGAAATTTACTGTCGGCGAAATCTTGTATCTCCGCTTCAAAAGCCTGACGGCTTTTTTCACTCCGACCGATTTACGCCTTATCGGGTTCGCTCGGCTTATGCCTCGACTTCACCCTACGTAAATTTCGCTTCTTGAAATTGCTTTTCGCTCGTTTTGTCGTTGCTAGAGCATACGCTGTCGCAACTTCCAAACTCGCTTACCGAGTTCACTATGTTCACTCGTCCGCAATTTCGCTAAATCTTCTGGATTTGTTTATATTCCAGTTCGACAGGTGTTTCTCGTCCGAATATCGATACCATCGCTCTTATTTTCGATTTATCCGGATATACTTCAGTTATATCACCGACAAATTCTGAGAACGGCCCCGATATTATTCGTACCTTATCACCTGCCTGTACATCAAGCTCAACTTTCGTTACCTGATTTTGTGTCTTGTGGATAATTCTCTTTATCTCACTGTCTTTCGCCGGTATCGGCTTTTTGCTTGAACCGACAAACTTTGTTACACCCGCTGTGTGCCTTACTACATACCAGGAATCATCATCCATTATCATTTCTACAAGCACATAGCCGGGAAAAATCTTTTCTTCACGATCTAACTTTTTTCCGTCTTTCATTTTAGTGACAGTTTTTTGTGGCACTTCTATTCTGAATATTTTATCAGCCATATTCATATATTCAATACGTTTTTCAAGGTTTGCTTTCACTTTGTTTTCATGCCCTGAATATGTATGAACAATATACCATCTCTTTTTAGGTGCTTTTTGCTCTTGTATTGCTTCTTTAAATTCTGTTTCCTTTTTTGAAAGAACTTCTTCTCTTGCGTCTGTTCCTTCTTGTCCAACTTCCATATCAGATAAATTCTCTACTATTTCATTTTTATCTTTTGTCATTATTGGTTTATTCCTATCTCTATTCACTCGATTAACCTACTAACTTAAAAGCTTGCAGTATTCCCTTAAATAATACGTCCAAACCATAAGTATATATTGTAAAAGCAACTACAATTACCAGCACAACCATTGTTTGTGCTATAACTTGCTTTCTGTCGGGCCATGTGATTTTGCCCCATTCTGCTTTTACTCCTTTAAAGTATGTTACGAATTTTTCCATTAATTTATCCTTATTAATAATCCGCGCCCTGAAGGACTCGAACCCTCGACATCCGGTTTTGGAGACCGACGTTCTACCAACTGAACTAAGGACGCTAATTATTTCTACTTCGTTTCTTTATGTGATGTATGTTTTTGACAGAACGGACAATATTTATTTAACTCCATTCTCTCTTTTGATGTCTTTTTATTCTTTACAGTTGTATAGTTTCTTCTTTTGCATTCTTCACAAGCAAGAACTACCATTCTGTCGTTTTTTCCTTTGATTCCCATTGTGTCACCTTTTCTTATCAGATATTTTATTTATATTTTATTTACAATAAAAAGTTATAGAATACAACTCTTATCTCATATTCTATTTCATTTGTGTAAAACACTGATAATATCATATATTAAACATATTTTTTTTCAAATATAAAATTTACAAAACTAAAGATTAATTAACAAAAGGAGCTTTATAGGCTCCTTTTGTTTCTTTATTATACCCTCATTGAATATATTCCGTATATGTTTCCTCTGCTTCTTGCTTTTTCTTCAACGCAGCTTCTTCCGCCTGAACCTGATGTGTTTCCTTCTATTGCGGTTATTGTTGTTGAACCGTCACCATTATCTACGAATAAACCTACATGGTCGGGAGTTCCGTCACTGTTCCAATCATATAAGACTATATCTCCTGTTTCGGCTTCTTCTGCACTTACCTGGTGTCCGTTCCCCGCTGAAGCTATTGAAGGACAATATGCTTTATTATCCACTGCTTTATACCAATCAGGCAGGTTTTCATCTCCGACACCTTCACCAAGTGCCATTCTTACGAAATCTGCACACCAAGCTCCCTGGTCAAATCGGTATCCCAGTTGTGCAAATACCTGCTGCATTTGTGCCTGACTCATATCATCATACTTTCTTGCCCAGTCAACAGCAGCTTGCATGCCTGATGTTACAGCATTTTCTTTCTTTGTCTGTTCTGCTTTCTTTTCATTTATTTGTTTATTTATCTCATCAAGTTCATTTTGTTTAATACTTAAGTTTGATTTTGCGGTTGCCAGTTCTTTTTCTTTTACTTCTGAAACGTTATCTCTTGCATCATTAAATTCTTTCATGGCATCTTTTGTTTCTTGAGAAGCATTTTCGCTTATTATTTTTTCGATGTCTGCTTTTTCTGTTTCGAGTTTATCAAGGTCGCTTTCTGCTTGTTTTAATTTGTCTTCATAGTCTTTTTTCTTATCTTCGAGTTTTTGCAGTTTTTCTTTTTCGATAGTAAGCTGTTCGTCAGCTTCTGCAATTTTACCCTCAAGCTCTGTTCTTTTTGCATCTATTTCGGCTTGTTTATCGGCATTTGTACTTTTTACGCTGTCTAAAGCCGATAATGAGTCTTTTAATGCTTGCAGATTCGATTCTCCCGCATCAACTACGGACTGTTGTTCGGATATTGATGCTTCCGTTTCTGCAATATTTCCGTTTATGGTATCGATTTCTTTTTCTTTTTCTTCTATATTGCTAATATTTTCTTTTCTGTCATCTTTTGTCTGTTTATCGATTTTGTCATCTTTTTCAACCGCATCGTCATAAGCTTTTTTTGCATCTTCATAGTCTTCTTTTGCATTGCTTACCGCTTCATTTTTACCTGAATATATATCGCTTATTTCCGATTGAGCTTCTGAAACTTCGCCCTCTTTTTCTTTTCGTTTTGTTTCCAATTCTTCAAGCGTTATACCTTTTTCTACTTTTGAAGCCTGAGCGGCATTTATACCGCCTGATGAACCGCCGCCGTATCCACCGCCCGAAGCTCCGGATACATTAGAAGGCGAGCTTGTTTCAGTTACTTCTTCAGTTTCGGGTTCTGTTTCTTCGGGTTCTTCAAGTTCTTCCAATTCTATTTCATTTAAAGGAATATCGTAAGAAAATTTACCTTCTTCTATTGCTTTCAGGGCTTTTTCCAAGTCTTCCTGTTTTAGTTCTTCATTATCTCCTTTAACGTAAGCTTCAAATGCTTCTTTTTCTTCGTCGCTTAATTTACCGTCCATATCCGTATCAAGGGCTTTGATAACTTTATCGTCAAGGTATGCCTCGTCCAGCATTTTTGTTATTTCTTCATTGTATTTTGGTTCTTCAATTTCGGATGACTCGAATTCGTCGATTGCTTCGTCATCAAATACTTCAAATTCCGTGTTATCTTCAGATACAGTATTATCTTCAACCACTGATGATGAAATTGTTTCATCGGGTATCGTTTCTGTGCCGTCTGAAGGAATTTCACTGCCTGAAATATCAATTGTACTATCCGGTGTTATATTGCTTCCATCCGCAGAAGCTTCCGTTCCCGTAACGGTTGCCTGAGCATTCGGGTCAACAACGAATTCGCTTTCGGGAACTGCATTCTGCCCGATGTCTGCCGGTACGGTTTGTCCGTCTGTAGTTTCACCGGGTACAATCGAAGCTTGTGCAGAATTTGCCCTTCCGTCCGAAAAATCGGCTATTGGTGCTGCATTGTTGTTAGTGGAAGCTGTTTCACCTGCCGGTGCAGCTAAAAGTCCGTCCGAAAATCCCATGTCAAATTCATAGTTTTCGGGGTTATCGACTCCGTCTATAAAATTTGCCATATCTTCCTGTGATATCGGCTGTTTATGCTCGGCCGGGTCTGTAATTTCTCCGTTATCAAAATCCATTTGCATAATTTCATTCATACTTTTTGAGAAAATTGAAGCATCTGCGTTATATTCTTCTACCAGATACTCTTTAAATTCTTCGCTGTACATGAAAATACTTGCGGTTGAATTTAATCGTTCTAATTCGGCAATATTATTGCCCGCATCTTCACCTAATTTCTCCGTCAGGTATGATATAAAACCTGATTTGACTGATTCTAAGCTCATAACACTTTTCCTTCCACTTACTTACATGTTTTTTCGGTATTTTGAGCTTATTTCTTTAATTCTTGTTACAAAATTTTACATTAATGATTTTATATGTTTAAACTGCATAAATAGGCGTTTGCCCAGCAATTTTGAAGATTAAAACCGCCAGTAAATCCGTCAATATTTAAAATTTCGCCGATACAATATAAATTTTTAATAATTTTGGATTCCATGGTTTTGCTGTTGATTTCTTTTACGTCAATTCCACCTGCGGTTACTATTTCTGAATTTTTTATTCTTGATATGGCATTAATTTCCATATCGGTTACGGAATTTATCAATATTTCTTTTTCCTGTTTTGTGATTTGTGCCGTCTGTTTATTTCCGTTGATGTTATTTGTTTTTAAAATTACCGAGATATAACTTTCGGGGACAAATGCGGAAAATACATTTTTTATGCTTTTTTTCGAGTTGTTTTTTATAAATGTTTCGATTTCGTTAACGGATTTATTTGTCGGTTTTAGTTTGAGTTTCAATGGATTTTCGCTTGAAAAATCGGTATATGCGTTTAATGCGGATATTTTAAATACAACCGGCCCCGTAATTGATTTATGTGAAAATAAGATATCTCCTGTTACTTTTTGTTGTTTTTTGTTGTTAAAAACAGGGGTTATTTCTATGTCTTTAAAGCTCAATCCGGATAATTCATATAAATAATTCTCGCAAATATCCAATGAACATAAAGAAGGTCGGCATTCAACAATTGTATGCCCGAAGTTTTTTGCAAGTTCAAACCCGTTGCCTTTTCCTCCTGTCGCAAGTATAACGTTATCAAAATCGTATTTATTGTTTTTTGTGTATATAGTAAATTTATCCGATTTTTTTTCTACAGATATTACTTTTTCTTTTTTGAATGAAAAATTTGGAATATTAAGATGTTTTCTTAATATTTTTACCGTTTCGGCGGCACTGTTTGTAATCGGGAATACTCTTTTATCATCTTGAATATAGGTTTTTATTCCCAAATCATCAAATAATTGAATGGTTTTTTCATAATTAAAACGTGAAAAAACGGATATTAAAAATTTATTTCCTCTCGGATAGTTCGTTACGTATTCTTTTATATCATTTTGGGCATTTGTAATGTTGCATCTTCCACCTCCCGTAGGCAAAAGTGATGTAAACGGTTCTTTTATATCAAAAGCCATTACTTTGTTATAAGGGTTTTTACACAATAAAACCGCCGCAAGTCCACCTGCTGCTCCGGCTCCTATTATTGCCGTTGATTTATATGCTGACTCTTGTTCCGTATAAAAAGACATCATCTAAAGTTTCCAAATCTTCATGGAGTTTTAAGATTGATTTTTTGTATTTCGGATGTTCGTAATCGGGAATTAATTCCAATAACGGCACAAGTTCAAATGCTCTTTCATGTAAGTGTTCGTGCGGAATTTTCAAATCCGGTTCATCAATAATTAAATCACCGTAAAAGAGTATGTCTATATCTATTATTCTTGCTTCATAATCTTTTGATAATGACGGTTTTCTTCCGATTTTTAATTCTATATTTTTGCATAAATCCAATAATTCGTGAGGCGATAATTTTGTTTTGATTTCTAAAACCGCATTTACGAACCAATCCAAATCCTTATTTCCCCAGGGTTCCGTTTCATATAATGCGGAAGTCCTAACAACCGTAACTGATTCGCTTTTATTTAACATTTGCAGGGCTTGTTCCAAATTCCCTGCTTTATTTCCCATATTCGAACCTAAACTTAAATAAGCTACAGCCATTATTACTCCTTGAATGCAAAAATAAATATCACACTAACATTTTATTATTTTTTTTCAAAGTTTACAATAATTTGTTAATTTTTGCATAAAAAAGAACACTATATTAAATAGTGTTCTTTTTCTGTTTCGTATTTTATTCAACGTTTATATCTTTAGTCGAGAGTAAGTTAAACAACAGTGGTAAATAAGTTTCCTGTTCCGAACTGCTGAGATTTCTGAATTCGTTAACAATGCCGTCTATTGTTCCCGAAATTTGTGAAAGATAATACATTGCTTCATTTCTGTCTAATTCTCCGTTTGAGAACGCCTGAAACATACTGCCCATATTATTTGAATATTTATATAATTTATATTCGCTTATTTCGGTTCCGTTAACTTCTAAATTCCCGTCGGCATTTATATTTCCGTTTGTTTGAGAAATTGAGGTTAAAATATCCGTAATTCTTGTTGTTTCATCATCTTTGGAAAAGTTGGATTGAATTAACCAAGGTGTTTTAAATATATCATTTAATTTTTCGGTTTGTTCGGGTGTTGCATGTTTGTATATTGCAATTACGTTGTCCGTAAATGATTGATAATCCGGACAGTTTCTCAGCAATGTTTCAACGACCGTTTTGTCATCCGCATCGTTTGTCAAACCGTATATATTTTCTAATGTTTGAGCTAATTCTATTGCTTTATCCGCATCAAAAACGGGATTTCCTTCCGTATCTGTTCCAATGGTACAAGCATCTTCAAAAAATTTGTTAAAATCGAAGTTATTATATACCGGTAAATTTGCATTAGGAATCATTTGCGGGCCTTGAATTGGCGGGTCAATTTGATTTTTTGTAAATTGATTGTACAGATAACCTTGAATATAATTATCCAGAGCTTCTTTATCCAAATATTCATTCTCCGAAGCTTTTGATGAAAGATGTTCCAATACTTTTAATTTTTCAATATTGGAGTATTCATCACTTGAGAATATTTCATTTAATTTTTTTGTCATGAAATTGATTGTGCTAAGTTCTTCATCATTGTTTTCCGGCAGATTGAAATTATAATTGATTGATGAAAATTCAGAGAAGTCCGCATCTAGAAGTGCTTCATCAAGTATGGCAAATTTTTCGTCAGATGTTTCTTCTTCTATACTTGCACCATATTCTTCGCTGTTTTCTTCAATGTTTTCTTCTGCATTATACTCGTAAGTTTTTCTTATTTCGGATAATTTAGCTTCAATGGTATTGTAAGCTTTTTGTATTTTTGTTTGATTTTCATCCGTTGTTTCGAATGTCGAATTTATGTAGTCTTTTAGTTTAATATCAAATTGATTATCATTGTTGAATTTTTCTTTTATTAAAGCCAATTCTTCCGCTGAAAAACTGTTCCAATCAATTTCGTAGTCGTTTTTCAGGGCGTCTGCGGCTATTTGAATTTCATTTTCATCAATTGTTGATAAGTCTGTTTTATCTGTATCAATTGTATTGATTTCCGCAGCTTTAATTTGTAGGTCAGAGGCAGTTGTCATTGCTCTGAGTTGTAATTCAAAAGCATTATCCGTACCGTCTAATCTGTTATAAGCCTGTTCTAGTTCAGCCAATTCTTCGGATGACAGTTCTGCAAGAGCTGCCCATTCTTCCGGATTTTCGTGAGCTTTTAAACCTTCTGCCTGATTTCTTATTTTAAAGCTGATAGTTTCGGTGTTTTCAATTTGCTCAAGCTGATTGTTATATTTTTCAATTCCTAAATCTTCTATTTCCGCTTTAAATGATTTATTGTTTTCGTCATTAAATTGGAGCATAAATTCTTTCATTTCGGAAGGATATATAACACCCATGTTTAATAAAGCATCAAGTCTTTTGTTTGTATAATTTTCATCATTTGCTTGAGATAGTGCTATATCTGTATATTCTTTTAATTTTTGATATGCATCATCGCTATCGGACGATAAATATGCTTCCGTTATTGCATTTAGATTATATGTGTTGTCAGCCTCTTTTATATCCATTCTTTCTAAGAGTGATTCGCTTGTTTCTTGCTCGTAAGTATCTATAATTTTGTTTACTGTTTCGGAAGAATATTGTGATAAATCAAGTGCTTGCCATGCTTCATCATCTCCTGATTGAAGCGATGTAACCAAAATATTAATATCTTGTTCATCAAGTGATGTTCTCATATCACTATCGGTGTATTCGAAATTATTACTTTCTTCTTCCTGTTCAGCTTCAAATTCGGCTTCAACAGTTGTTTCGTTTTCTTCTTCCTGAGGAGCTTGAACATCTCTTACCGAATTTAATTTATTTTCGATTTCCGTATATGCCGAAGTCAGTTTTATTTCTTCATCATTATCTGAATTTGCAGCCGCTTCGTTTGCATAATATTGTTTCAAGATTGCGGCAAAATCGCCTTGTTCGTGGCTTAAATCATATTTTTCCTGCAATGCCGCAAGCATTTCGGGTGAATGGTCTTTGTATCTCATAGTTCCGTTTTCGATTTCGTTCAGATAAGATTCAAGTTGTTCGGAATAGTTTTCATCTGTTAAATATTGTTCAACTTTACTCTTATCGGAAGAATTTATTTCCGATAATTGTTTTTCATAGTCGGTTATATCTGTCATTTCCTGAAGTTTTAGTTCAAATGCATTTTCTCCATCATCTTTATGCATTGTATTATATGCTTTTTCGAGTTTATACAATTCGTCTGCGGATAAATCAGCAAGTGAACTCCATTTTGCTTTTATAACCGCCAATTCGTCTTTGCTGTCGGCTTCAAATGATAAATCGTTAACTCTGTTTCTTTCCAATAAATCTATTGTATCCGTAGTCTTTATTGTTTCAAGCTGTTCAATGTAATCTTTGGGCGTTTGTGAATTTTCATATTTAAGATTTAAGTTATTTATTCGGTCATCAAATGTGTTATCTTCATTTTCTTCATTGTATCTTGTAATGAAAGATTGCATTTCATCGGGATATGTAAGTGCTTTATTCATTAATGCATCAAGTCTTTTTGTATTGTCATTTTCCGCTTTTTCGAGTGCTTGGTTTACAAAAGCTTCCGTTTTATCGTAATCGCCCGATGTTATATATGCTTCCGCAACGGCTTCCATATTTTTGTTTATTGTTTCGTCGGAAGCTCCATCAAATCGCTTGTCGTTGCTGGACAGTGCGGCATCAAAATCGCCGTATTCGTTTTCATAAAGTTCTATTATTGCACTTACCGTTTCGGGTGTATATTGGGATAAATCCAATTCTTTCCAGGCATTTACTTCTATATCCCGATTATTTTCATCTTGTTTTGTATATTTTACATTTGATAAATTATTAACAAGTTCTTCAATTTCATCATCTTCAAGCGATTTTCTTTTATCGCTTCCGTCATTTGTGATTAATGAATTTTCTTCGCTTGTTGTTGTTTCTTCTTCCGAATCTTGAACGGTTGTGAATTTAACATCTTTTGTTGTTTCAACGTCACCGCTTGAGAACAGGTCAAATACGGCGGTTAAAGCTTCTCTGTCGTTATTTAATCCCGATACCAGATTTTCGTATGAGTTTCCCGCTTTGATTAATAATGCTGCTTTTAATAAATCGGTGTCGGAAGAATCATACTCGTGATTAATCATACCGTCAACCATTTCATCAAGCGAAACATTTTCAAAGTTATCCTTTAACTCATTTGCCGTTACATCTATTCCTTTTTCTTTTGCTTGATTAATAAATCCTTTTGCTTTGTATTTGCCTGCGGCAGCCATAAAGTCCGACATTTTGGAAGAAACCTGACTGCTGTCGGAGTATGTGTTTTGAACTAAATCAACAATATTAAATTCTGAATTTAAGTCGGAAATTTCGTTTTCATCAGCATTTTTATATGCCGTTAGGACGTTATCCAAATATACTTCGTTTGCTTTTTCGTTTTTAAATTGAATTCTGCCGTTTTCATCCGTTCCGAGAATTGATTTTACTCTTTCGTTTGCTTTAATAAAATCTTCGGCGGAAGCATTGCCGTTTGCCATATCGTGTATGTAATTAACGAATACATTATCTTTTATTCTAGATAAAGCTTCTTGTGCGGAAGTGGAATTGTTTGTATCGTCATTAGCTTCATCGTCGGCAATTTCTTTTAATGTTTCGATTAATTTGATTTTATCCGATCTCGGTAATTCTTTGCTCGTGATTGCATTTTTCATTATATTTGCATAATCAATCGACTCTTTTTGAACGGTCGGAATTCTGCTGTCGATGTTTTCGCCACGTAATTGAGCATCAATTTCTTTTGCTTCATCACTTTGAAATTCATCCGTATAGACAGCTTTTTCATTCTCTGTTTTGTTTTCTTTTTCTTCTGTTTTAGAGTTTTTCAGTGAAATGTTTATTGTGTCATTTTCACGTTTTCCGTCGTGAGAAACAATGAGTAATGATTTTTCAATAAGTTGATTATATTTTGCGGGGTCATTTTCTTTTAAATTGGCTAAATCATTGCCTTTTAAAAGGTCTTGAAATGCGGTATTATCTTTATTGTTATCTACGATTTTACTGTATATCTCGGCAACGGAAGCTTCGTCTGCATCTCCGATTTCGTGTAAATCGTAACCCAAAGATTCCATTATGTCTGTTCTTATTTCGTCACGTACAACTTCGTTATTTTCATAATCGAGTCCGTAGGCTTTATGTTCCTGATAATATTTATCGGTATCGAGTTTTTTATCATTTTTATCGTCGGAGGCAGATTTCGATTTATCGGAATTTGTTTTTGAATATTCGAGAATGTCGTTAGCCGCATTTCCGTCGTGAGCTCTTTTTAATATTGCCCTTTCAACATCATCAATATAATTATCCGAATTATCATTAACATCCAGATTGTTTTCTTTTACAATGTCCTGATAAATCTTTTTCAAATCTTCGGTTATAATGTCATCATTATACCCAAGGGTTGATATAATATCTTTTCTCAGTTCCTCTTTTGCTTTTGCGGAATTTTCATAGGCTCCGTCGTCGTATGTCTTGTTATAATACTTATCTATATCCAAAGAAGCTTTTTCTATTGATATTTCGGCATCTTCTTTTTCTGTTTCTTTATCAGATTGCGGTTTTTCGTCGGATTTGAAATAATAAGTTAAATTGCCGTCTTCATCTTCTACTCTTTTACCGACTGTTTTACCGTCAGAATTTATTATTGTGCCGTCATCTTGTTCTTCGTAATTATTTTCGGTCATTGTTGTTAATGCTTCGGAATCGGATAATTTATTAACATAATCACCGTCCGCATCTTTAATTCCGTATTCCGCAGCTAATTTTTGAGTATCTTCAAACTTTACGTTGCCTTCAATATCGGCTTCTGAAACATTTCCGTTTTCGTCTTTCGTTTTTATCGTGTCCGCATTAAATGATAAAGCTTGTTCTTCGCTGTTTTCGTAAGCTTCTTCATCAATATCATCAGTTAAGATACCTGTTTCCATACTATCATCATGAATAATATCCGAAATTTCGGAATTTTCCATTGTATCTTTATTTACCAGAGATACACCGCCAGATTGTAATTCGCTAAAAGTAACAAGTCCGTCATTGTTATCATCCAAATTAGTTAATTCATCTATACTTTCAGAACCTAAGAAATCATTAACCGAATCAAAAGACTCTCCGTTTTCAGTTACAAGCGTAAAGTCCTGTCCGGATATACTTATTTCAACGGGGTCTGTAGTGCATTCTTCTTCGCTTTTATCTTCAGACTCATCATTTTCATTATCGGTTTCGGATTGTGCTGTGTCTTGAACATCTTCCGTTTCGTCGATTTCCCGTTCATCCGCTTTTAATGCTTCTGCTTCTTCCTGCTCTTTTGTTTCGATTGCTTCATCGTAAGCGGCTATGTTGGCTTGAAGCTGTGCTATATTTTCATCAAGCTCTGTGGTTTGCTCTTGTTCGGTTTGAGATAAATTTTGCTGGGACTCGTTATAAGTTTGCATAGCTTCTTGAATGGCTTGTTGGTTTTCGATTTTAGAACCGTCCTCAGATTGTAATAATTCACTTATTTCTTGGTCGATTTCGGCACCTTGTTCTTCAAGCTCTGTTAATTGAGTTTCCGCATCCGCAAGTTGTGCTTCCAAATCTGCAAGCTCATCTTCCGCAGCCGAAATTTGAGCTTCCAATTCCGCTTTTTGCTCTTCATATTCTGCCATTGCAGCACTGTATGCGGCAGAATCAACTTGTGTTTCTCCTGTTTCGGGGTCTGTTGTCGTATAGTCGCTTTCAGAGGGTTGAACAAGACCGCTTAATTGAGAGTTTAAATCGCTGATTTCCGAATTTTTCGCATCTATATCTGAATTTAAACCGTCAATTGTTTCTTTTTGGTCTGAAATTGCATTGTCATTTTCACTTTTTCTTGATTGAATATCTTCAATTTGAGCTTGTATTTGCTCATCTTCGCTTGACATTTCTTCTACTGCTTTATCATAAGCTTCTTTGTCCGTTTCAACCTGTTCTTTTGCCTCATTTACGGCTTCATTATCTCTTTTTTGATTTTGTGCTTCGCTCAATTGAGCTAATGCTTCACTTCTTGCCGAACGAAGTTCGTTTGATGACTCATTCCCCGTAATATTGGCAGGTGCAACCGAGGAAGCACCGTTCATACCGTTGCCTGCCGTATTTGAAATGTTCGGCATTGAACCTGCTGAGCTTCCGCCTGATGAACCACCGGACGAGCCGCCCGATGAACCGCTTGCAGAACCGCTATCGCTTGAATTTGCGGCATTTTCTTTAAGCTCATTTTCAGCAGCCAAAATGTCTTCATCTGATAAAGTTGTATTGTCACCGTCGAGACCGGCTAAAGACTCCCAGGCTTCTTCAAAATCTTCTTCCACATCTTTTAATTTATCGGTATTATAAAATTTTGAAGCCGAATCCAAAAAATCAGCGGGCGAAACATTCCCGTTTTTATCTTTATCCGCACCCTTCATTATTTTTGCGATGTCAGAATCGTTAACTTTTATATTATCGGTGTTTTTTTGCCCCACACCTAATTGTTTTTTTAGCCATTCAGTTAACAGGTTTTTACCGTTATTTTCTACTTCTTTAGCCATTTTCACTCCTTAAGGTTAATTTGAAATATTTTTATTTATCGTAAAGGAACACTTTAAACTTTAATTTTTTTGTGTAGATTTTGTAACATTTTTCATAAAAGTTAATAAAAATAAATTTATAATATATATATAATATCCTTTATTATTAAAAAAATATTTTTCTCGGTTAAATGCCATTTATGTAAATTTTTGTTAATATTTAAATTTTTTTCCTAAAGCGATAAAAAATTTTTTCCGATACATAAAGAAAGTCAAGATAAAAATTTAAGGAGTTTATTGTATGGGTGAAGTTTCAGGGTTAAATTACAAAGCATTGGGAGTAAGCGGTAATAATCAGCTTGGAAGTAATACCAAAGCAAGCGGTTCAAAGACAAATTATTCCGACGGTTTATCTGCCGATGAATTAAAAAAAATCGATAAAAATAAAGATGGTGTTATTACTGAAAAAGAATTTAAAAAAGTATGTACTTCAAAAAATTCCGATAAGTATTGGGATGCCTATACATCATTTTATAAATCGACTTCTTCAAAGTCAAAAGACGGTTCATCAACCGTAACTCAAACATTGGCAAACGGTAATAAAGTACAATCTTCTTTTGATAAAAGCGGTAATTTAACCGGTTATAAAACTATTGCAACAAATAAAGATAAATCAGAAACTACGGTTGCTTATAATAAATCAGGTGAAAAATCAACAAAAACTATTAAATATACTAACGGTAGTTCCACAAAGTATAATTATTCCACAAAATCGTTTACTCATACAGGTGCTGACGGTTCAACGGTTTCGACTAACAGCAAAGGTAAAGTTACCAGTGTAAAAGCCGGAACAACTAATGTAACATTCAGTTATAAATCCGATAAAACTGATGTTAAATCCGTAAAAATAGGCGATAAACAATACAGTAACGTTACTACAAATTCGAACGGCAAAGTGACTGTAAAAGACGATAAAGGTAACGTTGTATTAACGATGAAAACCAAAGTTAACGGTGAAACATCGGTTGTTCAATATGCTGCGGACGGAAAAAGAAAAGAAACTGTTAACTTAAATTCCGATAAAGAACCGAAATCTGTTTATTCCTACGATAAAAACGGTTATGCAACAAAAAGAGTTTATTCCAATACGGGTGTAACAAGGACTTTCCAAAGAGATTCAAAGGGAAATCTTTTATCCTCCACCGATTATAATAAAGACGGAGTAAAAACAAGCAAACAAACCTATGAAACAACGGACGGTTCCAAGTATTTCGAAAATAATTCCGATGCTCTTTGGGCTGACAGAGTATTTTACGATAAAAACGGAAAAGTAACAAAATACGAAACATATTCGTATAAAAAGAACTCGGATAAAACCGTTACTAAAACTACAAATACTTACACTGATACAACAAAAGAAACGCAAAAAACGACTGCACAAACGGTTCTTAACTCATATAAAAACAAATTGACAAAAGAAACAAAGAATTTGCAAACGGGTGTAACGTCTAAAACCCAATATAATTATAGGGATTATTATATTGATAAATCCGTTAATTATCAAACAGCTTATGTTTCAAATAAACATCTTGCTTCAACAATTACTACAACGGGTGATAAGACTGTTACAAAAGAATATTTACACGGTGTTGTTGTTTCTACAAAAACTGATAAAGCGGATAGCTCCGATAATAATGTTGCACAGGTTATTGTGCCTTCAATCAGTAATTCTTCCGATCAGGCTCAAAATGATGAGCCGTCCCAGAACAATAGTTCTTCATCATCTAATTCTGCTTCAGCTGCACCTTCAACCTCTAATGATAAATCCTCAAATGTTGATAACTCTACTGTAGAACCTAGTAAACCAAAAGTAGATCCTGAGTTGGATTATGATGAACAAACGGATTCAAGCGGAAAAGTTATATCCGGAAATTATACATTAAGAGCGTTGTTAAAGAAATTATATCCTGATATGTTTACAAAACAGAATATTGATATTGCAAGAAAAATTGCAGCAAAATATAATTTGGCAATGACGGATAAAGTATTCTATGACTGGCTGATTAATACGTGCCAGATAGAATTACCCGAAATATATAACAAAGGATATGGTATATATGTTGCAGTAGGATATACGGATTCCGATTTATATTGATTTCTTTTCGAATTAAAAGAACCGCTTTTAAGCGGTTCTTTTTTTTATTTTATTCCGCAAGCGGCAATTATATTTTTAAAATCCGAACATAGAATTTTGGCAAATATTTGAGGATTAATTTGAGTTGCAATAAGTGCCATAATTTCTTGCGGCAAATCTTCCACCATTGGAAGCATTTCTTTTGTATCCAGAACGGTTAAAGATTTTAAAATTTCTTCTTTTTGCATAGTTCTAAAAGGATAAGCCATGGCTTCGGTTGAAAATTCTTCAAATAAATCGGGTTTACGCCTTAAAAGACCTCCTATCAGTTGTTCTTTTCCGTCTTTTTCGGCACATAATACAACTTTCATAAAATTATCATCGTTCATTGAACCTAATTGGCGTATAATGTTTTCTTTTGACTCATAGCAGGATTCGCCCGAAAAATTTTCCATCATTTTTTGAAGTTCGTTTTCGTCGACATCCTCCATAGCTTTTATCATCATTTCTTTATTGATGTTATCGGACATTAAAAATTCGTTTAAATAATCTTCGGGAATGAGTTTTAAAAATTTGTCGGAATCCATTTTACTTAAAACAACAGCCGCTAAACTTTCCGGTTCAAGAAGCTCCAGCATTTTAACAAGCATTTCCTGATTAAAAATACTTAAGCCCAAAATCAATTCTTCCGGCTCTAAAAAACCCATAATTTTGGTTAAATCTTCTTTATTCATGTTTGAAAGTATTAATAGCCTGTTTTTTGGCTCAATAAGTCTGAACGCTTTAGCAAGTTCATTCGGATCGTTTGTTATTTTTATCAAAAATTCGGCAGCTTGAGTATTTCCGTTTTCGGCTTCTTTCTGCATAATTTGAACAATACTCATATTTTGGTATTGTTCCATGACTCTGCTGCTGATATTGAAATATCGGCTCAAATATGATAAATCTAAATCTAAACCAATCATATCCACCTGTGTTTTGTTTATATTATAATAAAGTATTTTTCTTTTTAAAAATTTAACAAAATCGAAGAATTGTTATAAAATTTTACATTTTTAAACGGTCAAAAATTATATAATTAAATTATAATATTTTAGGGTAGATTATGAAAAAAATTGCGGTTTTAATTTTAACTATATATTATGTTTTTGGTTCTTATGCTTTTTCGGAACAATCATTTGAAGATAAGAAGAAGGAAATTATTGCACTTTATAATTCAAATAATCTTGAAGAAGCTTATAATATGATTTCCAAAATAACGGAAGATGAACGTGATTATGAAATATGGTATCTTCTCGGTAATCTTGCACAAGATTTTAACAATGATACCAATGCTTCATTTTATCTTCAAAAATCCATATTGTTAAAGCCTGATTTTGATAAAGCACATTATAATTTGGCTAATATTTATTTTAAAGAAAAAAAGTATAACAGTGCAATTAACGAATATAAGCTGGCAATAAAGTATAAAAAGGATTTTGCGTATTATTATTATAATTTGGGTTGTGCTTATTTGGAACAGAAAAATTATAAAGATGCCAAAAATGCCTTTGAAAAAGCGATAAAGTTAAAATCTAACGAGCCGAATTTTTATTATAATCTTGCAATCGCTTTTAAAAATCTGGGCAAAGATGTTGAAATGAATGAAGCAATTGATAATTATAAAAAGCTTAAAAATGAGAAATGAAATATGTATGAGTATATAAAAGGAAAAATTGTTTCAAAACAGATTAATTCGTACAGAGGAGCTTATATTGTTGTTGAAAACGGCGGTATAGGGTATTTGATTTTGACGGGAAAAAGGATTGCTTCCGAGTTGAATACGAATGATGAAGCCAAAATATTTGTATCTTTGGCTCACAAAGAAGATTCTATGAGTTTAATAGGTTTTTTGACAAAAGAAGAACGGGATATATTTAATATTCTTCAAAGCGTATCGGGAATAGGGCTTAAAATGGCACTTATGATTACCGATGAATTTTCAATATCCGAATTAATCGATATTATGATTAGAGAAGATTTTAAAGAGCTTTCACGTGCAAAAGGCGTAGGAGCTAAACTGGCTCAAAAGATTATTATCGAACTGAAAGATAAACTTATAAACTGGTCAAACGTTACGCCTGTTGATATTACGGATATTGATGTTAAAGATACTTCTTCCGAAACAGTTACGGAAGTTCAAAATGTATTAGTTTCATTGGGCTATTCTGTTAATGAAGCAAAATCAGCTATAAAAGAAGTGTTAAAATATAAAAAAGACAGTAAAAGTACGGAAGATATTTTAAAATATTCTTTGGAATATCTTTCCCGTATGGAATAAAGAGGCTTTATATGAAAATATTATTTGCTGCATTTGAATTGGCACCTTATACAAAAGTGGGAGGGCTTGCGGATGTTATGGGGGCATTGCCGAAATATCTGCAAAACGAAAATAATGAAATGGCAATTTTTACTCCGTTCATCGGAAGTATAGATAAAGAAAAGTATCAAATACAAGATGTTCCGAATTCGAAATTACGTTTGGGGTTTGGTTATATGGCAGAGTATGTGTTTACTCTTAAAATGTGCAAGCTTCCGGATACGAATATAAACGTATTTTTTATAGATAATCCGAAATTCTTTTCCTGTTTTAAAAAAGTTTATCCCGAGGGGATTGACAGCTGGTATGAACAGGAAAGATTTATTACATTTTCAAAAGCCGTATTGGAATATGCAAGGGCTTTGAACTTTAAACCTGATATAATTCATTGCAATGACTGGCATACGGCAATGATTCCAATTTGGATAAAAACGTCATATAAAAATGATACGTTTTTTAATCGGGCAAAAACTGTATTTTCCATACATAATTTAGCATATCAGGGTAAATATTTCCCCGAAATATTGCGATTTGCCGGATTGGATAAAGAAGAAGTATATAATCCGCAAGGGCTTGAACATTTTGGAATTCTTGATTGGATGAAAGGTGCGATAAATTATGCGGATAAAATAATAGCCGTATCGCCAAAATATGCTCAGGAAATACTCACTTATGATTACGGAGAAGGGCTTGATTGGACATTAAGAAATAATCAAGCCAAGTTAAAAGGAATTTTAAACGGTATAGATTATGAGATATTTAACCCTGAAACGGATAAATCCCTATGCTGTAATTATTCGTGTAAAGATTTTTCAAATAAAGAAAAGTGTAAACAGGATATTTTAAAAGAATATTGGCTCGAATATAATCCCGAAAGACCTTTGGTTGCAATTATATCAAGATTGGTAGAACAAAAAGGAATTGATTTAATAAAATTTGTTGAAAACGAAATACGTGAGCTGGAGGCAGATATAATAGTGCTGGGTACGGGAGAAAAACGCTACGAGGATTTCTTTGTATGGCTCAGTTATAATTCAAAAAATGTAAGAGCAAGAATAGAATACAGGTCTGACTTGTGCAATAAAATATATGCGGGTGCCGATATGTTTTTAATGCCCTCAAGATTTGAACCATGCGGTTTATCACAGTTGATTGCCATGAAATATGGTACTATTCCCGTTGTAAGAGCTACAGGCGGGCTTGATGATACCGTAAACGGCTATCCTTTGGAAAATGCTACCGGCTTTAAGTTCTTTAATTATGATGCACTTGAAATGCTATCAGCCCTAAAACGTGCTACGGATGTATATAAAGATAAAACAATTTGGAATAAAATCGTTGAACATGCAATGCAGGCTGATTTTTCGTGGATAAAAAGTGCAAAAGAATATCAGGCAGTTTATAATTCTCTTGTATAATCTCAAATAAATCAAAACTAAATGTTTTTTATTGCATTAAAATTTATATATCCCACTTATCGCTGAGTTTTGCAAACTTGAAATCTTTGTAAAAGTAATTAAGGATTTGATAGGCATTGTAGCCTTGTTCTGCCATGTTGTTGGCACCGTGCTGACTCATACCGACTCCATGCCCGTTTTTCTTCGTTCCTGCGTCAAACGATGGAACGGATTGAAGAAAAGAGCTATCCGAACCCCAAACTCTTGTTTGACCGCCCGAGCTGGCATGATAATATGTTGGCAATACTCTTTTATCCTGAATAAGCACAATACCTTTTGTATCTTCAACGGCTTTTGTAGTTGAGGATTTTTCGGCACTTGCACCGCCGTAGGCTTGGTCGGCGGTTGTATCCACTAAATCAAAACCTTTTGAAGCGTGTTTTCCAGCATTTTTTGTGGCAACGGCATAACTTCTTGCAGCAATAGCTTGTGCTTTAAGTGCTTCCTCATTCCATCTTGAGGGCATTTCGGAAGGAACGACGCCTTTAAGATAATCTTCCAGTGGTAAATCGTTAATTAAAGTGGTATTAGAGCCGCCTCCCCAATTTGTAATAATGAAATCTCCTCTATACCAGGCTCTTTTGGTACAAAGAAAACCGGGAGTTTTTGTTTTTATAACGATTTGATTTGTTCCGAGGCGTATATCTTTTTTATCGACGACAACAACAAGTTCATTCCCTTTTGGTTTGAATGAATATATTTGCATCGGACGTATTTCGTAAAGTAATTTTGATTGTAAAGAATCGTATATGAGGGCAGAAACGGAAGAAGCAACTTTAATTTCCGAAGCATTTGTTTGTAATCCTATTTTTATTGCTTCGGCTCTCGGATTGCATAAAATCAATAATAAAATAATCGGAATAAATTTTTTAAACAGCATATTCCCCGTTTTTTTGCTCTTTGATAACAACAAATCAGCAGATAACTGCTTTCAAAAATATAATATCACAGAAAAAACGTCGAAATAAAAAAATCATACATTTAATGTAGCTGATATGAAATAAAATCGTATATATCAACCAAAAAAACGGGTACATTTGACTTTTAATATAATATCATTAAAAGTGTTATAAAAAGGGAAAATTGTATGATAAACGGTTCGGTATTTTATGACAGCAGAGGAATAGTACAAAATATTCGTGCTATGAGAATGCAAACTCAATTAATGGCAATAACAAACGAGAATGTTACGGGTTTTGATAAAGTCGGTTATCAAAGAAAAATTCCCGTTGTTTCTTCTTTTGCGGAATATATCGGAGAAGCCGCATTATCAACAACAACGGATGATACGGTCGGACGTCTTGTATATACGGAAAATCCTTTGGATGTGGCTCTTGCGGAAAAAGGATATTTTCAGGTTGAAACAAAAGACGGTATAAAATTGACACGTGACGGACGTTTTAGAATGACAAAAGACGGCGAGATACTTACTTTGGACGGAAACAAAGTATTAACAAATTCCGGAATGCCGCTTGTACTTCCGATAGTTCCCGAAAAACCCGATGAAATATCAATTGATTTGGACGGTGTTGTAAAGGTATTTAATAAAAAAACGAGAAAATTCGAACAGGCAGGTACGTTAAGCGTGGTTACTCAGGACGGAATTGCAGTGTTGACACCTAATGTAAGACAGGGGTTCAGCGAGTATTCAAACGTAAGCCTGCAAACCGAATTTATGGAAGCAATGCCGTATATTCAAACATTTAAGGCAAACAGTCAATTGTACAGAATTCAAAATTCCAATCTGCAAAAAGCAATCTCGTATTTAAGTAATTAGAAAGGCAGTAAATGGCAACATTACAGGGTATAATAAACAGAGGTATTATTAATTCCGAACTCCAGTTTGAAAAAATGGGGTATATATCTACAAATGTTTCGAATTATAATACATACGGATATAAAAATGTTCGTTTTGAGCAAATGCTTGATGAGCAGGGATATTTAACCGGTATTGAACGTACGGATTATTCTCAAGGTGCATTGCAAAGAACCGAACGTGAATTTGATGTTGCAATAGACGGACCGGGCTTTATTCCAGTAACTTCCAAAACGGGTGATGTCGTATATACAAGGGAAGGTTCTTTAAAATTGGATAAAGACGGTTATTTGATTACAAATGACGGATATTTGATAGGTGACGGAATACAAATTCCCGTAAATTATGAAAATCTTTCAATTTCTTCAAACGGTGATGTTGAAGTCTTTTCAAATGACGGAATGAACAGAGAATATTTGGGAACAATTCCGCTTGTAAATTTCAAAAACCCCGAGGGACTGAAAAAAACCGACAACAATAAATATTATTTGACGGCTGAATCGGGTGAGCCGATATTACAAAAGGATCATAAAAAATTTAAACAGGGTAATATTGAAATGACAAATATCGATATGATGAACGAGGTTAATCAAATTATGCGTTTAAATGCTTCAATGCTTGCCAGTTTTAAAGTAATGAAAACGGTAAACGAGATGTATTCTCAAACAATACAGTTAAATCAATAATGAGGTGAACGGATAATGATATCAAATAATCCTGTTACAAGAACACTATATGCTTTGGATTTGATTGCGGAAAGACAAAAGGCTCTTTCTTCAAACCTTGCAAATATGGATACACCGAATTATAGGAGAAAAGATGTTTCGTTTTCTCAGTATTTGGGCGGTGCCGCAAATTCATTGGAAACAACGTTGGCTCAAAAAATGGGGCCTTCTCCGGTATCTGTCGAAACTGAGGGCGGAAGGGTAAATCCGGCAACGGAATTATCGGAAATGCAAAAAAATTCAATTTTGTTTACTGTTGCCGCAAGGCGAATGACATCTTTAATTACGGAAATGAAATCGGTTATTAATGTAGGTAACGGCTAATGGGTATATTTAGTGCAATGAAAATAGGCTGTGACGGCCTAAAAGTACATGGTATGAGATTGGATATAAGTTCAAAAAATATTGCGAACTTAGATACTCCGAATTATGTCAGAAAAATACCGCTTGTGGTTGCGACGGACAGAAGCTCGTTTTTGAGTGTTATGAACCAAATGAAAGAAGAAGCTTTTGGTTCGGGTACAATGCCGTATTCATCCGGTAGTGTTTCATTTGCGGGTGTTGTTGAAGATCCGACTTTAGGTGAAAAAATTTATAAGCCGGGTCATCCCGATGCCGATAAAAACGGATATATAAGAACTTCAAACGTTGACCCGTTGGTTGAAATGACAGATGCAATAATGGCTCAAAGGGCTTATGAAGCAAGTTTGGCAATTATAACAATATCAAAATCAATGGCAGATAAAGCGGCGGCAATAGGCAGTTAAGACTTTTTGAGGGTAGTGTGTAATGTTTACGGGTATGATACAAAATTTATTAAATTCATCGGGACATGCGGCAGCAATACAAAGAGCCGCACAGATAAATAACTTTGTACAAAATTCGGCAGGTATCGGAGAAACCGAAGAAGGTGTTGAATTTAGAACATTTGAAGATGTTATGAAATCATCTTTGGATGTTCACACAAGATTTAACATGCCATCAACCGCCGTTTCTCCCGTTAAGTTCGGTTCGTTAACCTCAAGAAAACCGTCCGTAAAAAGTAGTGAATTTTCAAATATAAATAAAAACGACGATTTACCGAAAATTTCATATACTCCCGTTTCCGAAAATACTTCAAAATCACATATAAAAGATTTGATTTCTCAAATTTCAAAAAAGCATGGTGTTGACGAAAAACTTGTAAATGCCGTCATTAGACAAGAATCGGGGTATAATCCGAATGCAAAATCAAAAGCGGGTGCACAGGGGTTGATGCAATTAATGCCCTCTACCGCAAAAAATTTAGGTGTTACGGATCCGTATAATCCCGTCCAAAACATAGATGGCGGCGTAAGATACTTGAAAAGTATGATGGACAGATATAACGGAAATATAATATTGGCATTGGCTGCATATAATGCAGGCCCCGGAAATGTCGATAAATACAACGGAGTTCCTCCTTTTCGTGAAACTCAGGCTTATGTTAAAAGTATAATTGCTCATTATTTGTAGAGAAAGGCAGATAAATGATAGAAAACAGAATAATACCAAATGTTAATATTTTTTCAAATATTCAATCAACAATGCCCGCTGATGAATTTTCGCAAAAAGGGTTCGGAATTTCCAATGCGGAAGCACCAAGCTTTAAGAGTGTGTTATCAGGCATGGTTAGTAATCTTAATACGGAATTACAACAGCCTGATAAATTATTGAGCGAACAAATGCTGGGTTCTTCGGATGTTGATATACACGATGTAATGACGGCAATCGCTAAAGCCGAACTGGGAGTTACTCTTGCAACTCAAGTTACTTCAAAAGTTATAACCGCATATAATGCAGTTATGAATATTTCGATATAAAGTTTGATTTTTAAATAAAAATAAGTATTAAGAAGTTACCCAATATAAAAAAAAATAGTATAATATCGGGTAGATACTTGTATAAAAGATTAGGGTTTTCATGAATATAAAAGAGCTGTTTCAAAATAAAACTGTATTATACTCGGTGATTGGCGGAGCAGCACTTTTGCTGGTTATAATCATAGTGGTGGTTTGTATGTCCGTAGCCGGAGGAAAATCCGGTACAACGGGAAAAGTTGCCGATAAAATACAAAAAGAACCGTTTGAAATCGTAACAACCGATAATCCGGGTAAAGCCATAGAAATTCAAAGCCTCTTGGCAAGGAATGGAATTGCCTCAAAAAGAGTTTCAAACGGCGGCTCAAAATATACCGTTTCTTTGGAGGGCGGCAAGTATACAAATACTCAAAGAGATGCTTCACTTCTTATTCTTGTTAAAAGCGGGTTAATTGACCAGAATATAGGTCTTGAAATTTTCGATAAGAGCGATTTTACATCAACAAGAGAAGATAAACGAATTAAACTTGCACGTGCCGTAAACGGTGAATTATCACGTTTGATAAGATTAATGCCTAACATTGACAATGCTTCGGTATTGGTTTCCATACCCGAAAATTCAATGTTCAAAGCCGATAAAAAACCGATTAGTGCAACAGTCATGCTTACCGTTCCGAGCGGTGTACGAATTGACGAGTCTACCATAAAGGCTGTTAAAAGTCTGCTTATCGGCAGTGTTGTTGATTTGTCTGCGGAAAATATATCAATAACCGATTCTAACGGGAACGTATATAACAGTCTTGTAAAATCCATAGACGACCAGATATCCAAAATTCAAGAAAATGACAGATATATGCAGAATAAAGTGGCGGCACAGCTTGATATGCTGCTTGGGCATGGTAATTATGTCGTAACCGTAAGTACGTTTTTAAATCAGGTACCGAAAGAAAAAACAAGTATTGCTTATGATCCCGAAAATACAACTCCCGTAACCGTTCAAAAGTTTGAAGAAGGCTTGGGCGATAATGCAGAAGATACAAATAAAGGTTCGGATGCCGTAAGCGTATATTTGCCGAACGGTTTACAAAATTCATCATCCACATCAACACAGAGCAAAAATTATAACAGAACGGCTTCCGAGATTACAAACGGAGTCGGAAAAACTTGGGAAAATTCCGTATATAAATCAGGAATTATTGAAAAAATATCCGTAGCTGTTACAATGAATGCTGATGCCATGCCTGCGAATATGACCGAGGATGAATTAAAAGCACAGATAGCAAGGGCGGCTTCGCCGAAAGTTCAGCCGGAGGATGTATCGATAGCCTATGCAGAAACAATAGACCCGTATTTGGCTTCCGACAGACCCGTAAATTTACCTGTTCCCGAGTCGTCGGGTAATCCTTGGTGGCTTGCACTTGTTTTATTGATAGCGGGATTGATTGTAGGATTTGTATTTGTAAATAAAAAATTGCAGGTAACGGCAATAGAGCAGGAAAATGAGTTGAAAAAACTGCAGGAAAAAACAAAAGAGCAGGAAAAGCAGATTGTGGATGTTAATTTAAAGGCGGCAGAGTTGATTGAAAAGCAGACAATATTGACTCAGGAATTGATAGAACAGCAAAAACAACTTCAAATAGAAAAGAAAAAAGAAGCTGATACGTCACTTGAGGATGTTATAGAAGAGGTATCTTCCGATTTGGCACAGAGTGATAACGAAAAAACCATGCAAGAGCTTAAAAGCTGGATAGAAAGAACGTAAGCAGGTGGAAGATGCCGATAGAGGGTTTTGATTATAAAGGATTTGCAAGTAATTTAGCAAAGCAGGCTCAAGAGTTTTTAATGCAGCCCGATTCCGGAGCGGCACCGTCATCATTAACCGAAGCGGATAAAAAATATATATTTGAAACCGTACGTAAATTTTGTTATATGTCGGGAGAGGCTTTATATAACGATGCACAATTAAAATTTACCGCAGATCAGGCAAGTATAGTAACTCAATTTATAGGGGAGTGGACATTCCATAAATCAATAGATTTAATTACGGGTAAAATACCTCCTCCAAACAGGGATGCCGTATTACAAATTCTTGCCGCAAATATATTTAATACCGCAAAATTGGCAATAATAAAAAAAATGCCCGATGAAGCATTAATATCATTGGTTGAAGAAAAGGTAAAGAAAGTATATGAAGAGGAACTTTCCAAACTTGTAAAAAAGGGTGTTTTGACCGATGAACAATTCAAACTTGCATTAAATGTATCCAATATGGAAAATATGGTGCAAAAAGCTGCGGATGAAGAAAATCTTCAAAATTTAAGTAACCAATCGGCAAATACCGCACCTTTGGATAAAAAAGTTTTAAAACTTGCGGCTTTGGCTATAGTATTAAAAAATATTCCGCAGGAAAAAGCAAATCAAATACTTGATTCTTTGTCGAAAAATGACGTAATGCATGTTTTAAACTATATGAAAATGAGTAATTTAGAGGATAAAATAGACCATAATATCATTATAAAAACTCTGAATGAAATAAAAGCGATTTTACCGCCTTCCGATGAAGTAAATATTTCAAAACTGCTAAAAAAACATTATAAGCTGATGCAAAGTACGGCACCGGATAAACTGAGTAAAATTGCATTAAAGGAGCGTGAGGCTGTAAAAGATTTTATATTGGATGCGGATTTTCCGGCAGAAGAAGTCTTTTCACCTTTGGTAATAAAGTCGCTGGTGTCAATAATAGAAGAAAAAGTTAATGTTAATTAAAAGAAAATATACATTCCGGGAAGTGAAATCCCAAGTTGAAACACCTGCTCAAAATGAGGAGTCGATTAATAATGTAAAATCGGATGAAACAACCGAAATAAAAGAAAAACTTCAGGATGAAAAAACGACGTCCGAACAGAATAAACAGGATGTTAAAACAGAAAAAGAAACAGACCCGGATAAAAATAAACAAAACCCGAAAGAACAACCAAAACCGGAAGAAAAAAATATCCCCGATAAAAAAAAGGTTGAAGATGATTTCGATTTATCAATCGATGATATAAAATTTGAACAAAGGGAAGAAAGACGTGACGGAACAAGACGCAGAGGCTATAGGCGAATGCAGGACAGAAACGTCATTTCAAGAGCACAGGAAGATGCCAAAACCATAAAAGAACAGGCTAAACAAGACGGATATAAAGACGGAATTGCTCAGGCAAAAAAAGAGCTGGAACAGCTTAACGGAAAACTTGCCGAGTTTTACGGATATAAGGATGAAATTTTTGATAAAGTATCCGATTGTATTTATGATATTTCGGTTGAAATTGCAAAAAAAATTCTTAATAAAGAAATAGAAACGGATAAAACATCAATAATACAAATGATAAAAAACGCAGTGGAAGAAGTAAACAGAACCGAAAATAAAATAACACTGAAAGTAATGCCGCAGGAAGTTGAAATAGTGAAAAACAAAGTGCCTGAAATATTCTCCTCCGGCGGTTTTGATGCCGCAATATCTGTTGTTGCGGATAAAACCATAAAAGAGGGCGGCGTAATCGTTGAAACATCCAACGGAATAATTGATGCTACAATCTCAACTCAAATGGCTATAATTGAAAAAGTGCTGTGTAATAAAACGGAGGGTAAAGAATAATGCCTCCGCAGCAGCAGCCGACATCTTCTTCAATAGGAAGTGAAATAGCGTTAGCCGTATTTGTAATAGTGCTTATCGTGCTGTTAATATGCGAATTGCCTACGTGGATTGTAAATTTTGCCATAAGTTTTAATATTACACTCGGCATTTTGCTTGTAATGATTTCGTTATATATACAAAAACCGTTGGAATTGGCTTCCTTTCCTTCAATTATTCTTATCGGTACAATGTTTAGACTTGTATTGTCAATAGCTTCAACAAGGTTAATTCTTGCAAGAGGTGAAGCGGGCGAGGTCGTTGCGGCTTTCGGAAATTTCGTAACCGGCGGAAATCTGGTTGTAGGTTTTGTAATATTTATAATAATTACTATTGTACAATTTATGGTAATTACAAAAGGTTCCGAACGTATAGCGGAAGTTTCGGCAAGATTTGCATTGGATGCCATGCCCGGTAAACAAATGACTATTGATGCGGATTTTAACGCAGGACTTATATCACCCGAAGAAGCCGTTAAAAAAAGAGAAGATTTACAGCGTGAATCAAGCTTATACGGTTCAATGGACGGTGCCATGAAGTTCGTAAAAGGTGATACAATGGCGGGTATCATCATCGTTGTAATTAATATTGTCGGCGGATTGTGCGTGGGGGTTTTAATGCAGGGAATGCAGCCTGCCGAAGCTGTTCAAAAATATACGGTATTAACGGTAGGTGACGGATTGTCCTCTCAGCTCCCGTCATTATTAATGGCGGTTGCGGCAGGTATCATAATGACCCGTTCAACCGCAGCGGGCGGTTCATTGGGTAGTGATTTGGCAAGCCAAATATTAAGTAAACCGTCAAGTTTAATATTTACGGTTGTATTTTTGGTAATAATAGCTCTTACAAGCTTTGTTACGGGGCTGCCATGGTATACATTTACGGTGTATGCACTTATAATAACCGCCGCATACTTAATCGTATCCGTAAATAAAGACGTACAATCTCAAATGGGACAATTGGATGCGGTTAAAAAGAGTATGAGTGATTTAACAAACCCGAACAGGATGTATGAACGTCTTGGTGTTGATGTGTTAAATCTTCAAGTTGGTTCGGGATTGCTTGTCATTGCAGACCCTGAACAGGACGGACTCTTACTTCCCAAAATTGCCGCATTAAGACAGCGTGTTACGGATGAATTGGGCTATATTATACCAAATATAAGAATTATGGATTCATCCGCAATAGGTGCGAATGAATATATGATATCCGTAAGAGGAAATACTGTTGCAGTAGGTACCGTATATCCGAAAAAAAGTATGGTTATAGCAGACCAGTGGGATTCAACGGGAAGAGAAGTTCCTAAAGAAGCAATAATAGGGCTTGACCCTACTTATCAAACACAGGCATATTGGATGGATACGGAATATTTGAAACAGTATAACGATGTTACGGCTGTTGATTCCGTTGATGTAATTATTACTCATTTACAAGACTGTGTAAGAAAATATGTTGATGAAATTATGACAAAGACAGACGTAATTAAGTTAATGGAACTTGTAAAAGGTCAAGACCCGACACTTGTAAATGATTTGGTTCCCGCCATAATTTCAACAAGCGATTTGAGAAAAATATTTGTAAATTTAATAAGAGAAAAAGTATCGATAAAAGATATTATATATATATTTGAAAGATTATGCGATTATGCGAGATTTTCAAAAGAGCCGGATATATTGTCCGAAAGGTTAAGAGCTGCTTTGGGCAGGCAGATATGTCTTGCAAATTGTACAAAAGACAAAATATTATATGCCTTAACATTATCTCCTACTTGGGAAAAAACGCTTGATGACAGCTGTCAGCGTACCGAACTCGGAACAATGTTTCTGTTAAACCCGTTGCAGGTTCAGGAATTAATTGAGTCCGCCGCTTCAACATTGATAAGAGCACACCAGAGTATAAACGTACAGCCCGTAATTCTGTGTTCTCCGAGAATAAGGCTTCCTTTGTATCAACTTCTCGAAAGGCATATTCCCACAATTGTAGTAATATCTTATTCCGAACTTATAACTGATATAAGAGTTGAGGCGGTCGATACAATAGGTGAATCGGTAAATTATAATTTCGAGTAAAATATGTTGGAACAAAGTACTGAAAAATCAATAGAATATGTAAAAAAACAGGCATTTGAAATAATAAATTCCACAAAATTATATTCATATAAAGGAAGTGTTTCAAAACTGCTCGGCTTAACGGTAGATGTAAAACTGCCGGGGCTTAAAATAGGTGATTTATGTTTTATAGAAACTTATGAGGGCGAAAAAAAACCCGCAGAAGTTGTTGCATTTAAAGGAGAAAGTGCCCAGCTTCTGTTACTCTATGACGGTTCCGGAATAGGACAGGGCAGTCTTGTAACAACAACCGGAACTTCCATAAGTATTCCCATGGGGGATTTTTTACTCGGTCGTTTAATAAGTCCTTTGGGAGAACCGATTGACGGAAAACCAATGGATACAAGCGGTGCTAAATGGGTTAGTATTGATAATCCGCCGCCCGGTGCGTTTGACAGACCTATTATTAAAACAATGTTTTCAACCGGAGTAAGAGCAATAGATTCTCTTTTAACGCTGGGAGCAGGGCAAAGAATGGGATTGTTTGCGGGTTCCGGAGTCGGTAAGAGTACCATGCTCGGTATGATTGCAAGAAATTCCGACGCTGATGTTAACGTAGTTGCCCTTATTGGAGAACGAGGCAGAGAGGTTAAAGAATTCGTCGAAAATTCATTGGGTGATGTCGGTATGAAAAAATCCGTACTGGTTTGTTCAACGGGCGATCAACCTCCGTTAATAAGACAAAAATGTCTTATGGCGGCAACTGCGGTTTGTGAATATTTTCGTGATCGTGGTAAAAAAGTGTTTTTGATGACTGATACGGTAACCAGATGTGCAATGGCAGGCAGAGAAGTCGGGCTTTCGATTGGCGAACCGCCTACAATTAAAGGTTATCCTCCATCAATATTCTCGTGGCTTCAAAAAGTTCTTGAAAGAACGGGTAACAGTAATTTGGGTTCAATAACGGCATTATATACGGTATTAATGGAGGGGGACGATATTAATGATCCTGTGGTTGATACCGTAAGAGGAATTGTTGACGGACATATATTTTTGTCGAGAAAAATTGCGGAAATGAATCATTACCCCGCAATAGATGTTTTGGGAAGCGTAAGCCGTTTGTTCACCGAAATTGTGACGGAAGAACATAAGCAGGCAGCATATAAAATGCGTAAATTAATGGCATTATACAGAGAAAATAAAGATTTAATAGATGTAGGTATGTATAATGCGGGTTCAAACCCTAAACTTGATATTGCAATAGAGTTAATGCCTCAAATAAACGCCTTTTTACAGCAAAGAACATCAGACAGCGTTACAATGGAAAATACCATCGCTACGCTGATTTCCATGATGAAAGATGTTGATATATAATAAATTTAACTATTTATATAAATAAAAAACACCTAAAGAGGTGTTACATTTGCCTTTGGTCGGACTCGAACCGGCACTGGGGGTGAGCCCAATTGGATTTTAAGTCCAACGCGTCTACCACTTCCGCCACAAAGGCATTCATAAAGTCTAATATAATACAAAAAAAAATCCTGTCCAGTAGTTAAGTTAAAATTTTTTTAACAATTCAAGTTTTAAATAAAAAAATCTTGTTAAATAATTCCAATGTATGGTAAAATTACTACTATAAGTAATAATTTGAAAATAAAATATGTAAATATTATATATAAAATTAAATATAAAATATTTGGAATACACTTTCTTTAAGTGTATTTGGAAAGAACGAGGTATAGGACAATAAATTATAGTACTTTAATTATACTGTTTGCCATTCTTCTTTTCGCTTGCTTCTTACTATGGCGTGACCAGAAAAAAGACCAGAAGGAAAAAGAAGCCTTAGAACGTGATTTAGAGGAAAAACAAAGTCTTTATAAAAAAGAAGCTATGATAGTAGCTAAAGAAGCCGTTCAACGTGATATAGAAAAGTTTCAGGAAGAAACAAAAGAACGCCGTCAGGAACTTTCTCGCTTAGAAGCTAAGTTAATTAAAAAAGAAGAAGCTCTTGAAGATAAAGCACAGGAATATGCAAATAAAGAAGCTGCAGTTAATAAAAAAATGGATGAACTGCTTGATAAAGAAGATTTTCTGGCAGAACTTGTGCAAAAACAAACTCAAGAGCTGGAAAGAATTTCCGGTTTAACTTCAGATGAAGCTAAAAATATGCTTTTAGAACAACTTAAAGCAGATTTACAGCAAGAAGCAAATAATATGATTAGAGAAAATGAAAATCATATCAAAGAAGTTTCCAATGAAAAAGCAAAAGAAATCTTAACAACTGTTATGCAGCGTTTTGTTATGGATTATGTTGTTGAATCAACTGTTTCTTCGGTTAGTTTACCTTCTGACGAAATGAAAGGTCGTATAATCGGTCGTGAAGGAAGAAATATAAGGACTTTAGAAACATTGACCGGTGTTAATTTAATTATTGATGATACCCCTGAAGCTGTTGTATTATCTTGCTTTGACCCTGTAAGAAGAGAAATAGCCAAAATTGCACTCGAAAAATTAGTTGCCGATGGACGTATCCATCCGGTAAGAATTGAAGAAATGGTTGAAAAAGCCAGAGGTGAAGTTGAACAAAAAATTAAGCAAGAGGGTGAAAATGCAGCAATGGAAATGGGCATTATGAACCTTAATAAAGAGCTTGTAAAAACTCTGGGACGCTTATACTTCAGAACAAGTTACGGTCAAAATGTGCTGTTACACTCAATTGAAGTTGGGCATATAGCAGGCATGATAGCTGCTGAAATCGGTGCAAATGTAAAAATAGCGAAAAGAGCAGGTTTATTGCATGATATAGGTAAAGCGGTTGACCAATCACAAGAAGGAACGCATATAGAACTTGGTGTTGAACTTGCAAGAAGATATGGTGAAAAAGAAGAAATTATACACGCCATAGAAGCTCATCATGATGATATAACCGCAAATACAGTCGAAGCTGTACTTGTTAAGTTAGCAGATGCAATATCCGCAGGTCGTCCGGGGTCAAGACGTGATACTCTTGAAATTTATATAAAAAGACTTCAAAAATTTGAAGAAATTGCATTAAGTTATGACGGTATAAAACAATCGTTTGCGGTTCAGGCTGGTCGTGAAATAAGAGTTATAGTTCAACCTGAAAAGTATGATGATTTAGCAAGTGTACGTTTAGCAAGGGATATAGCAAAACGTATAGAAGAAGAATTGGATTATCCAGGACAAATAAGGGTAACTGTTGTAAGAGAATTTAGAGTTACAGAAATGGCAAAATAAATAAAACAATGGTAAGATGTCGTAGCATATTATGCCGGGTTGAGGTTAGATGAAAAATAAAATAAAAATAATGTTTTTTGGCGATATAGTAGGAAAGCCCGGCAGAAATGCAGTGAAGGATTATCTTGTAAAACTGGAGGATAAGCCTGATTTTATTATTGCAAATGTAGAAAATGCTTCTCATGGTTTTGGATTAACTCAAAAAAATTATAATGAATTGTTATCATACGGAATTGACTGTTTTACTTCTGGAAATCATATATGGGATAAAAGAGAAATATTTTTGTATATAGATGAAGCCGATAAACTAATACGACCAATTAATTATCCTTCCGAAACAAAAGGTGCGGGATACAGAATAATAGAAAAAAATGGTATAAAAATAGGGGTGATAAATGTATTGGGCAGAACCTTTATGACTGCTCTTGAATCGCCCTGGTCATTAATTGATAATGCTATAGAAGAAATTAAAAAAGAAACTTCCGTAATAATAATGGATTTGCATGCCGAAGCAACTGCTGAAAAAGTATGTATGGCAAAATATTATGCCAAAAAAGGTGTAACAGGTATCTTTGGTACACATACTCACGTACAAACAGCCGATGAAAGAATATATGAAGATTGCTGTGCATATATTACTGATGCAGGTTTTTGTGGTGATGATGAAGGTGTTATTGGCATGTGTTATGAAGCATCTATTAAAAGATTAATATCTTCAATTCCGGAAAGGTTAGATGTTGCTTCTTCAGGACGAAATCGTGTAAACGGTGTGGTTATAACTGTTGATGTTGAAAGCGGTCGTTCTGAAAAGATAGAAAGATTTAATGAATTAATAATTAATAATGAGGAAAATATAATTATGAAAGGATGAGGAAGTGAAAGTCGATTTACATATCCATACATCTTATTCGGATGGCGTTTTTTCACCCGAAAAAATTGTTGACACCGCTATAGATGTAGGGCTTGAAGCGATAGCTATTACCGATCACGATAATGTGCTTTCGTATGATATTGCCTTAAAATATGCGAAAAATAAACCGATAGAAATAATTCCGGGAGTTGAAATTAATACTTTATATAAGGGATATGAAGTTCATATTCTTGGATATTATATGGATTTAAATAACAGTGATTTCCAAAAATTGATAAAAACTCAACAACAGGCAAGGATAAAGCAAACGAAGGAAATCATTAATTTGCTTGCAAAAAAAGAGGGTATAAAAATTGCTTATGATAGTATAACAAAACAGGTTGCGGAAGGCGGAAGTATAGGTCGTCCTCATATTGCAAAAGCAATAACAAATGCCGGCGGCACTTCAAGTGTAATAGAAGCATATAATAAGTTTATAAATGATAATTCCCCCGTATATGTGCAGAGAAAAACAGTAAGTCCGTTTGATGCAGTTGAAGTTATATATGATGCTGGGGGAATACCTGTATTTGCACATCCTTATGATGTTGACATAGCAGAACAGCTTATGAAAGAAATGATGAATTTTGGTCTTAGAGGAATTGAAGCATATCACAGAAAACATTCTCCGGCTATAATAGAGTATTTTTCAACATTGGCTGAAAAATACGGACTTATTATAACCGGCGGTTCTGATTTTCATGCTCCTAATCCTAATAACGGTAATATTATATTGGGTAAGAATTTTGTTCCAGAATGGATATATGATGAATTAGTAAAAGAAAAGAAAAGAATGGACTTAGCAGAGTGAAAATTTTCATTTTTAATTTACTGAGTATAATTTCTGTAATCGCAATAATATTGTTTATTTATATTTTTATGTCTTTTCGTTTAGTCAATTTATCTCAGGCAGAGAGAATTGCAAAATGGCAAACTGAATATGAAGAACTTGTATATTGCTTTAATTTGGTAAAAACATTCGAAAAAAATATTGTTGATGAAGATGTTAACAATACAATTTCAGACATAGAATTGTTTGAAAAAATAAAACCATATTTTAATTTATCTGATAATCACATGAAATATATTCCCGAATACAAATTTAAAAAGTTAAATGGTAAATCTATTAAGAAAAATGAAGAATTTTATTTCAATAAATTCTTTTATGCAAAAAGCGGTATATTGCTTTCTATAAAGCAAAATTCAAGTAAAATAATAGATAAATCACAACCCTTGTTTTATATGTTTATAGATATAAACGGAACAAACAGTCCGAACAGAATAGGTGAAGATATATTTTTTATAAATATATATCCTAATACTGTCAAACCTGTCGGGCATGAAGCATCAAATGTACGTCTAAAAACGAATTGTTCTCCTATAGGAAGCGGTATATTTTGTTCAAAATATTATCTTTACGGAAGCAACATATAAGTTGAGTAAATATTATGTTTGTGTTAGTTTATAAAAATACTAAAAAGTAACTAAAATATGGCAAATAAGGAGAAAGTAATGACAGAAAAACGAGTATGGTTATTTAAAGAAGGGAATGCTTCAATGCGTAACTTACTTGGAGGTAAAGGTGCAAATTTGGCTGAAATGACAAATTTGGGTCTGCCTGTTCCTCCGGGACTTACCATTACAACAGAAACTTGTATGGATTATATAAATAACGGAAATAAAATGCCTGAAGGCTTGATGTCAGAAGTAAAAGAAAAACTTACTGACGTTGAAAGACAAACAGGGAAAAAATTCGGCGATAAATTAAATCCGTTATTAGTATCTGTTCGTTCCGGTGCAAGAATTTCAATGCCCGGTATGATGGAAACTATTTTAAACTTAGGTTTAAACGATGAAACAGTTGAAGCAATGGTTAAATTAACGAATAATCCCAGATTTTGCTATGACAGTTATCGTCGTTTTTTAACTATGTTCGGTTCTGTTGCTTGGGAGATGGACAGACAAAAATATTTTGAATCTGAAGTAGAAAAAGTGAAGGCACGTGAGGGCGTTAAGTCTGATACTGAAGTTTCTGCGGAAGGTTGGAAATCTCTGGTTCCAATATATAAAAGAGTAATCAAAGAAGTTACAGGAAAAGAATTTCCGCAAGACCCGTTTGTACAACTTCAAGAAGCTATAGAAGCAGTATTTCGTTCTTGGAATATCCCAAGAGCCGTAGCATACAGAAATATGAATAAAATAGACCATAATTACGGAACAGCGGTAAATGTTCAAACAATGGTATTTGGTAATATGGGGGATGATAGTGCAACAGGTGTTTCATTTACCAGAAATCCTGCTACGGGTGAAAATAAATTTTATGGTGAATATTTAACAAATGCACAGGGTGAAGATGTTGTTGCCGGTATTAGAACACCAAAACCTATTGCAATGCTTGAAACGGAAATGCCTGATTTATATAAACAGTATGTTGAAATAGCTAAAAAACTTGAAGTTGGCTACAAAGATGTACAGGATATGGAATTTACAATTGAAAAAGGTAAATTATATATACTTCAAACAAGAAACGGAAAAAGAACAGCGGCTGCTGCCGTTAAAATTGCGGTTGATATGTGCGAAGAAGGTATAATTACAAAAGAAAGAGCAATTCAATTAGTTGATCCTTATACAGTTAATCAAATTTTATTGCCTTGTTTTGATACAAAAGCAATGGCAGAAGCTCACAAGATTGCACAGGGTGTTAATGCTTCTCCGGGTGCTGCTGTAGGTAAAATCGTATTTGATACAGAAGAAGCTGCAAGACGGGGTGAAGCAGGCGAAAAAGTTATTCTTGTTCGTATTGAAACGTGTCCTGATGATATTCATGGTATGGCTGTTTCTCAAGGTGTATTAACCCTTAGAGGCGGTGCAACATCACATGCCGCAGTAGTTGCAAAAGGTATGGGAAAACCTTGTGTATCTGGCTGTGAAGATATAGTAATTGACCTAAAAAATGAAACATTAAGAGGTGCTGACGGCACTATATATCATAAAAATGATATTATATCTCTTGACGGTGGCAAAGGTATTGTTATGGAGGGCAGTGTAAAACTTGTTGAGGCCCGTATAGATGACAATTGGAACAAATTCTTTGGCTGGGTCAATGAAATTAAGCGTTTAAAAGTTGAAGCAAACGCAGATACCCCTAAAGATATTGAAAATGCATTGAAATTTGGTGCTGAAGGGGTTGGACTTTGCAGAACTGAACACATGTTTATGGACCCTGACAGATTGCCATGGGTTCAAAAAATGATTATTGCAGGTACTCCGGAAGCAAGAAAAGAAGCATTGGATAAACTTTTGCCTATGCAATATGCCGATTTCTATGCAATGTTTAAAGCTTTAGGCGATAAACCTTTAACCGTAAGACTTCTTGATCCGCCATTGCACGAATTTTTGCCGGATAAAGAAACTTTAATTGCAGAAGTTGCAACATTAAAGGCTCTGGGGAAAGATTCAAAAGAAAAAGAAGAATTACTTCATGTTGTTGAAGGATTATCTGAATCAAATCCCATGATGGGATTAAGAGGATGCCGTTTAGGTTTAACGTATCCTGAAATAAATGAAATGCAAGTAAAAGCTATATTTGAAGCATGTTGTGACTTAAAGAAAGAAGGCTATAAGGTTAAGCCTTGGGTAATGATTCCTTTAATCGGGCATGTTAATGAATTAAAGATTGCGAAAGAAATTCTTGAAAGAGTTGCCAAAGATGTAATGAAAAATAAAGGTATTGAAGTTGAATACAAATTTGGTACAATGATAGAAATTCCACGTGCTGCTTTAACAGCTGATGAAATTGCCGAATATGCCGAGTTTTTCTCATTCGGAACAAATGATTTAACGCAAATGACATTCGGATATTCAAGAGATGATGCTGAAGGTAAGTTTTTAAACAGATATGTTGAACAGAAAATACTTCCTAATAATCCATTTGCTACACTTGATACAAAAGGAGTTGGACAGTTAATTGAAATGTCTATGGAAAAAGGCAAAAAGGTTAATAATACTCTTGTAGGTGGTGTATGCGGTGAACATGGCGGTGATCCTGACAGTGTTAAATTCTGTAACAAAATAGGATTGGACTATGTATCTTGTTCTCCGTTTAGAATTCCGCAGGCAAGACTTGCTGCTGCTCAAGCTGTATTAGAAGCTAGAAAAAATTAATATTTAATTCAATATAAAAAGAACCTCTATATGGAGGTTCTTTTTTTTAAATCTTTAGGACAACTAAATTACATCTTTTGGGTGTGTTTATTATTTAAAATCTTTATTAAAATTAAAAATGGATTTTAATAAAGTATAAAAAAGGGGATAAGTTTGGGGCTTAGTGAACAATATTATAATATAGCCGAGAAATATTCGTCTAGTGATAATTATAAATTGGCAGCAGAAAATTATTTGCTTTCAATTTTAAATGACAGAAAGAATATTAATTCTTATATAGGATTGGCTGACATCTATAAAAAAATTGGTGAATATGACAGGGCAATAAAAGTCATACAAAAAGCCGAGCATATATTTAGTGATAACGCAAAAATTCAAAAGATTTTGGCGATATTATATATTATTTCCGGCGATTTTTCATTAGGAATAAAATGCTTAATGAAGGCTATACAAATTGAACCAAAAAATCCTGAGTTACAAATGCAGCTTGCACTTGTGCATGAGATGATTGAAGAAGAAGATATGGCTTTAAAAATTTACCAAAAAATCATAGAAACTCATCCTGATTATATAAGGGCATATATTCAAAAAGCAACATTGTATATGCATTTGGAAGATTATTTGAATTCTGCTAAAATGTTCAATAAAGTTCTAAATTTAAAACCAGATTATTACAGGGCATATTTAGCAATCGGGATTTGTTATGAAAAATTATATAATTATAGAGGTGCAAAAAGGTTCTACAAAAAATATTTGGATTTAACTGATAATACATTAGTTTCATTATCTGTAAATAATAAGTTATCGGATATGAGCTTAAAAATGGACAGTATTAAAAATACTTTAAAAATTGTTTGATATAATTGATTATTTTTAATATTTTTGTTAAAGTACAATCGAGCAGTGTTATGGATAAAAAATTAGATATAATTACAATAGGCGAAAGTTTAATTGAATTGTCTACAAATAGCAGTTTAACAGTAACTCCTTCTTTGGATAAATTCTATGGCGGAGATACACTTACTACTGCGATAGCGGCATTAAGATTAGGTGCAAAAGTCGGATTTATATCCAGAATAGGTATGGACTGTTTTAAAAATTTTTTGCTTGAAAGCTGGCAGCAAGAAGGGCTTGATATATCTCAAGTAAAACCGGTTGATGGCACGAATGGTTTATATATAGTTTCTAAATCGGAAGACGGACACGAAACGGAGTTTGCATTTTACCGCAAAAAAACTGCTGCTACTATGCTTTCGATTGATGATATTTCTTCTGATTATATTATAAATTCGTCAATTATTTATTCTACGGGTATTACTCAATCTCTGTCAATATCAGCAAGAGAAGCTGTTTTAAATGCATTTAAAATAGCTAAGGAAAATAATCTTATTACTGCTTATGACCCGAATTTTTCGTCGAAAATATGGTCTGATGAAGAAGCGAAAGAGTCTTTTGAAGAAATTTCTGAGTATATTGATATCCTGTTTTTAAATGCTAAGTATAATTCTAAAATTGTGATTGATTCAAATTCAGTCAGCAATACCATTAAGTATATATGGGATAAAGGTATATCTACTGTTGTTATAAAATCTACTATTGATAAGGGCTATTATATAGGCTATCATGGTAATATTGAATTTATTAAATTTATAAATGAAGAAGTTGTGGATGATACCGGTGCAGGAGATGCTTTTAACGGTGGATTTCTATATGGTATTGCAAATGGAATGCAGCCAATTCGTGCCGCAAATCTGGCAGCTATTGTTTCAGCACTTCAAATAAAGAATTACGGAGCTATTAAATCACTTCCGACCAAAGAAGATGTATACAAAATATTTAAGGGACAAAATGTCTAAAAAAATTTGTATATCTGGTTATTACGGATTTGATAATTTTGGTGATGAAATAATATTAAAGGTTCTAACTTCTAACTTAAATATTTATGATATAACTGTTTTTTCATCTAATCCTGAAAAAACATCAGGCTTATATAATGTAAAAAGTGTTTATACATTTAGTTTTTTAGGTGTTATAAAATCGCTTATTAGTTGTGATTGTTTAATTTCAGGCGGCGGGAGTCTGCTTCAAGATGCAACAAGCGTAAAAAGTCTTATTTATTATTTATTTATAATTTCGTTTTCTTTATTTTTAAGAAAAAATGTTATTATTTTTGCACAAGGTATAGGCCCTATTAATAATAAATTTTTATCTGCTTATACTTTCTTTTTGTTAAAACGAGCAAGTTATGTTTCTGTAAGAGATATAAAAAGTTATGAATTAACTCATCAACATAATATTAATTCTGATTTATGCGATGACCCTGTTTGGAATTTATCTTTGATTGATAAAAAACTTAATAATATTATAGGTGTTCAATTAAGGAGTTTTAATTCTTTAAATGATGAGTTTCTTAAATCATTAGCCGTTTGTATTAATGATAATTTTTCAAATAAAACAATTAATATATTATCGCTTCAAAATCAGTTAGACCTTGATGTTTGTTATAAATTTAAAAATATTTTAATGAATATAAATTCTAAATTGAATGTGAATGTTATTGAAAATGTTTCTAACGAAAAAGTCATTGAAGATATTTGTAATTGTGATGAATTAATAGCAATGCGTTATCACGCTTGTCTTATAGCAATTAAAAGTAAAATAAAATTATTGCCTGTAAGTTATGATATAAAAGTTGAAATGCTTGCTAAAAAATTTAATTTACCTTATATTGATTTGAGTTCTAAGTCTAATCCTACGAAAATTATTAAAGAATATAGTAATTCCCGCATTGTTTATGATGAAAATAAAATTAATTCATTAAAGTATGATTTTGATAAGTTGAAATCAATTATTGAAAAATCATAGAAAAATGATGATTAAAAACTATTTGTTGATAGCGGAAATAAACTTGGAATAAATATCTTCAGGCATTCTTCTGAACATTTTACCTGTTTTACCATCTGTTACAACAATTGTTGTATGTGCTATAACTCTTAAAGTATTAGTGTTTTTCTCATATACTTTGTGTTCAAATGAAATAGAAACGGGTTTTACTTCCGAAACGGTAGTTTTGATTAAAATACGTTCATTCATTTTAGCTGAAGATTTATATCTAATGTTCATTTCGACAACAGGAAATAAAACATTATTAGCTTCAAGTTCTTCGAGTTTTAACCCTAAACTTTCAACCACACCAACTCTTGCAGCTTCAAACCATTTTGTATAAGCACCGTGCCAAACAACACCGTATGAATCTGTATCACTATATAAAACTCTTATTTCTTGTATATATTCCATCCGGAATTTCCTTTATCGTTATATAAATAAATCCTGAATTTTTTCTTCTATATCAGCAGGGTCAAGTTCCAGTGTAAATTTATTTATATCAAGTGCAATTTGATATAATTTTGCCGCTTCAACTTTATCACCTGTTATTGCAATTGAACGTGCCAAATTATAATTAGCTAGTGCATAATTAGGATTGTATTTTTTTGCTTTTTCAAATAATTCAATGGCTTTTTTTACCATACCTAAATCATCAAGATATATAACTCCTAAATTATTGTAGGCAATATCATAGGTATTATCATATTTTATTGCCTTTTCATATTCTTTTATAGCTTCATCTAAATTGCCTTTACCCCAGTATAAATACCCTAAATTACAATGAAGTCTTGCATTATTAGGTGATGCTTCAAGTGCCTTTTTGTATACAATTACGGCATTATCATAAGAACCTTTTTCAAAAAATACATTACCTAAATTAAGAAATATATCTATATCATTAGGATTTAGGCTGTAAGCATGTTGATAGGCACTTATTGCCGCATCTAAATCTTTAACATTTTCTTGAAAAATTATACCGAGGGCCTGAGAAACAACACTTGCCCATTGCGGATTTTTACTTAAAGTTAGTGAAGTTTGATAATGTGCAATTGCACCGGTAATATCACCTTTTAAATATAAGTATTGTGCCATTCTGCAATGAAAATCAGCAATGTGGGGCTGTAATTCTATTAATTTTTCGCAAACATCAATTGCCCTGTCAAAATCTCTTTGTTCCTCGTATAATAAGCATAAATAATAATAAGCTCTAACATTTAAACTGTCCAGCCATATTGCCATTTTGTATTCACAAATGGCATCATCATATCTTTTTAATTCAAAATACAAACGTCCTAAATTTATATATAGCTCAACAAACCCCGGAGCTTTATCAAGAGTTTCTTTATAAATATCTATTATTTTTTCATTAAAACCATGAAAGAACAATATTAAAGATGTTTTTAATAAACTCGGAACAAATTGTAAATATGATAATCTTCTTGCAACATCTTTAACTGCTTCTTTATCAAAAGGTAGTGTAATGATTGATTGAATAAGTTTTATATATTTATCAACCCAGTTATATCTGTCTGACAAAATCATCATATTATATAAAAGATAATATGCACGTGAAGATGATAACGGTGCAAGTTTAACGGATTGAAGTGCATTTTCTGTTGCTTCAACAAAATCTCCCTTTTTCATAGCAATTTCAGCAAGCATATAATATGCCGCAGATGATTTTGGGGCGTGTTCAATCGCTAATTTTAGGTAATTAGAGGCTTTTTCCAGTTCACGTTTATAATAAAAAGCCATAGCAATTTTATAATACAGTTCAGACGAATTTACGCATGATTCCAAAGCCCTTTGATATTCAGTTATAGCTTCATCAGCATACTGCTTTATTTGATGAATATCTAAGTGATTTTGCATATATAAATCACCAAGTTTAATATGTAATTCCGCATCATTTTCATCATTTAATATTGCAGTCTTGCAGGTTTCAATTGCCTTTTGAATATTACCTGATTTTTGGAATTTTTTTATTTCTTTTTTTAATTTATTATTTGTATTTAATTTATCCATAACTTCTTTGTTGATTTTAACATAATTAATAGTATTTTTACAGAACTATAATAATTTAGCATCAGACAAAGCCTTTTGGGGGGCTAAAATGCACAATGCAGATGGCTTAGTAAAATATTTTGAGGCTGTTTTTAATATATCTTCTTTTGTTAATGCAGCAATTTTGTTAATAAGTTCATCTTCAAATTTATAACCAAGATTTAAGTATTCATAAATCCCGTTTAAATTAGCTTCAAGAAGATTTGTTTCTTTGTAAAACTGGCGTTTACCAATGGTGCTACTTTTAGCATTTTCAAGTTCTTCATCAGATATATATTCTTCTGTTATTTTTTTTATTTCGATTTTTAATCCATTTAATGCTGTTTGTATGTTTTTAGGTTCAGTAGCAATGTATATAAAGAAATGTCCGCCCAAAAGATTCGCTTCAAAAGTGCTTCTTATATTGTATGCAAGTCCTTTCTTTTCTCTTAGTTCCAAATATAATCTGGATGATAATCCTGAAGCACCAAGAAGTGTATTCAAAAGAATTATTGCGGGGTAGTCTTTTGAATAAATATTGGGTATATTCCATCCTTGAAAGATTTGAGCCTGATTAGCGTCTTCTTTTTGTATTAATGAAATTCTATTTTCTTTTAATGCCGCAACTATAATTCTTGTATCTTCTGTTTCTTTTTGTTTTAATTCTTCAAAATATTTTTCAAACAATTTTTTAATTTGTTCGGCAGGTATATTCCCTGCAAAGGAAATATTCTTTTTTAGTATGTATTTAAAATCATTGTAAGCATTGATTAAATCTTCTTTTGTAATTGAATCAATATTTTCAATAATTTCTTTTCTTCCTATCCCATACTGATGATTTTTGAATATGGTTCTGTAGTATTCGTCTTGTGTTTGAGCTTTTGGTGAATCCAAATCAGCTTCAAATTCTCCTTTAATTTTTATAATTTCTTTTTTATAATTGTTAAAGGTTGAATTTAATATAATATCGGATAATATTTCAAGACCATGTTCAACATCTTCATTAAGGCATAAGAGTTTTAGCCTTATATAATCAGATTTCTTTTCGATTATGATATCTATTGCATTTTCATCCAATTCATTTGCCAGTTCTTCGGCATTTCTTGATGATGTGCCTTGTAGTAATAATTCTGACATAAGGAAATTAATGCCGGCTTTTTGTTCCTGCTTATTTAATTTTACATAGATAACTATTGCAGTTCTTGGTGTATTTATATTTTCTTTTATTATAACTTCAATGTTGTTATTTAATGTATACTTTTCCATATTGAGTCCCTTTAATTTTTGTATTCGAGAGGCATTAGGGTAGAAATTACCGCTTTGTTTATTGTTAAATATTCATTTGCAGTTTTCTTAACTTCATCGGTTGTAATTTCATTAAGTATGTTTAAGTATTCTTCAATATACCTAAGATTATTACAAGCTGTCATATAAAAACCTATTGTATCTGCAATATCAGAAACGGTTTCTGCATTTTCGGCAAAATCGGCTTTAAGTTTTTTCTTTGCTTTCATTAATTCTTTTTCTGTAATGCCATTTTTGCATAAATCTTCAATTTCTTTTTGTATCAAACTGATAGCTGTTTCTTTTTCTTCCGGCTTATAATTAGCCTGAATAAAAAAGTTACTCATATCTCTCATTGCTGAAAACTCTGTTGATATCACATTAAAAATGTGACTTTCTGATTTTTCAATTAAATTTTGATACAATCTTGAACTTTGCCCCAGCCCTAAAATCATTGATATTACTTCAAAAATTATAGATGTTTTAGTATCTTTTGCACTACAGCACAAATAACCAAACATTAAAAATCCTGTGTTTATTTTAGAATAATCTTCCACATATTTTGTTTGTGAAAGAGGTTTTTCAGATTCAAATACCGGATTTTCTTTATTTGTTCTTCCTTTAAAATCAAAAGCTTTAATAACTTTGGGTATAATGTCTTTAGAATTCATATCTCCTACAATAATAGTCGTAATGTTGTTTGGAGTATAAAATTCTTTGTAGTAATCAAGAACTTCTTGTCTTGTTATGGAAGATATTATTTGTTCATTACCTATAACATCACGTTTATAAGGGTGTTTTGAATACATATTTTCGTTAGTATTATTGTAAATTCTTGTCCAGGGTTTATCTTTTCGCATTTTAATTTCTTCAATAACAACGTGACGTTCTCTTTTTGTTGTAATGTTTGTATCGTTAATATCAAACGGCAATCCTATTTCGTTATCAGGAATGATGGGGTCGAGCATCATATCGGCATGAAGCTCTAATGTTATATCAAAATTTTTACCGTCTAAACCTTTAGGTATTGTTACGTAATAGTAAGTATAATCTTTCCAAGTCGCAGCATTTACAATTCCACCTTTTGATTCAAGAGTTTTATCAAAATAACCGGCTTTATGTTTAGATGTACCTTTAAACATTAAATGTTCAAGGAAGTGAGATACACCGTTGTTATGGTCATTTTCGTTAACAGCACCTGTTTTTACCCAGCTGCTTATATTTATCAAAGAACCGGATTTATAAGCAAAGATTATTTTATGTCCGCAAGGTCTTTCATATATTTCTATAGGCTTTTCTAAATATGGATATATTGCTTGTGTTTTCTTTAAATCTTCCATTATATAACCTCATAAAATTATCTTTTTTCATAATTGTATCATATTTTAAAGATTTTTATATTAATTATGCAAGTTTTTTTTTGTTCATTTTTAAAATATACGGAGCATGATAAAAAGGAGAGTTGATGAAAACTTCGCCAGTGTCATTTGGAACATTAATGTGTTTCTCAATAAATAACAAACCTTCAGCAAGTATTCCGGATATGCTAAAACTATCTTTTAACAGAAACCCTAATTTACGGAAGTACAAATTGCAAGATGTTTTTCAATATACAGATGATAAACCTGACGGAACCGTTCATAATGCTTCATCAAAATTTGCAGAGTTTTTGGATAGACTTCATAAACAGCATTTGCCAAAAGGTTCAAAAAAGGTTTATTTAACCGAGGCTGATTTTTATGTTAATCCTTATGATACTCAAAAAAAATATTTTGTTACCGCAGCAACAAATGATGATGAATCACGTATATTTAAAGCACTTGGAAATACTAAGGAATTTATTACCGTAAGATTAAGCTATAAACATTAGTTGAATGCACTTATAAATGATGATGTAATTGCATTAATTATATCTGTTCGTTTGAGCATTGGATTAATTTTGTTTATGTATGTAATTTCATCATATATTTTTTCATGGAAAATATTTTCAATAAAAAGAGGATTATAATCAATAAGTATTGAGCCATGCTGCAATATATAATTTTGCTTTCTAAACTGAGCGGAGCCTATAAGCTTTTTATTATCAAAGCATAAATCAGCACCTGTAGATAAAAGCATACAATAACTTTGGGAAAGTTTCTTCTGTTTATCAGAACCTATAGTTAAATTTATATTTAATTTTTTAAATCCGTTAATTATTGCAGAACAAATTTCTTTATATGAATTTATTACACTTTCGCCGTTTTGTAATATATTTGCGGAACAAATAAAAGAATATGTAATTTCTTTATTGTGAAATAAGCCTCTGCCGCCGGTTGGACGTCTTACAATATCGATATTATTTGCATTGCAATAATCGGTATTTATACTTTGAATTGATTGATTTCGCCCTAAAGATACACAGGCGGGAGTCCAGCCGTAAAAACGTAAAACAGGTTCTTTTTGAGAGCCTTTTACGGCTTCATCCAAAAGTTCTTTGTCGTACATCATATTATATTCGCCTGTATTTTCACTATATTCGATTAATCTAACCATATTGGTATTTTATAACATAAAAAAATATTCTATAAAATATATGTAAAGCAGGAGTAAAAAAATGACAAAGAAAATATTAAAGGGTACTAAAACAAGAGAAAACCTTATGAATGCATTCGCAGGAGAGTCTATGGCAAGAAACAGATATTGTATGTTTGCTTCTAAGGCAGAAGAAGAATGTTTAATACAAACTGCTGATATATTTCGGCAAACAGCTTTAAATGAAAAAGAACACGCTGAAGTATTTTTTAAGTTTTTAGATGGAGATGATGTTGCATTTACAAGTTCGTATCCGTCTTGTTTAGGGGACACAAAAGAAAATTTATTATGTGCGGCAAAATACGAAGAAGAAGAACATTCCGTTTTATATCCTCAATTTGCACAAACTGCCGAGGAAGAAGGTTTTAAAGAAATAGCACTCGCATTTAGAAACATTGCTTCGATTGAACAACATCACAGTTTAAGATACAAAAAACTATACTTAAGACTGAAGAATGAAACCATGTTTAAAAGAGAGAATAAAGTTAAGTGGATTTGTTCTCATTGCGGATTTATTTACGAGGGTGAAGAACCGCCAGAAAAGTGTCCTGTATGCGAAAAAGACAAAGGATACTATGAAGTTCTTTGTGATTGTTTATAATCAGATAATTCTTTTTTTATTTCTTCAACCAAAATATGTTCTATCTTCGAATTGTCGTCTTTTCTTAAATAAACATCTTTAATTCCCGCTTGAACAATGAAACGTTTACAAAGGATACAGATGAAATTATGTCCGTAAATATACATTGTTGCATTTTGACATCTGTCTTGTCCAGCTTGAATAATTGCATTTTGTTCTGCGTGGATACTCCGGCATGTTTCATACATTGTACCTGAGGGAATATTATTTTCCATTCTGTAACATTTCCCTGCTTCAAAACAGGAAATAACTTTTGAAGGAGTACCGTTATATCCGGTTGCTTTAATTTTTTTATCTTCCCCAACAATAACCGCCCCAACGTTTGCCCTAAGACAATTTGAACGTGAAGCACACGTTTTAGCTATTTCAAGAAAATATTCATTCCATTCTTTTACCATAATAATTCCTTAATGTTTTATATACTCATGATAACTGACTTCATAATAGGTAACAATAAATTGTAAAATTTTTTATTAATTATATTTTTTAATTTAAAATGGTAATATGGATAGTTATGAATTTATTTCTAATAATAAAAATTTATCAGTAAGTATAACGGCATATAGGACGTTGCTTGTTCTTAAATTGTTGCTTGAAAAAGGGCGTACATTAGAGGAAATAGTCCGAATATTAAAGGAAGACCCTGTTACAAGTAAGTCGTGTTCCAAAGATACTGCAAGAATTACATTGATTACATTAAAAGCCGCTGGCTGTAAAATTTCACGACCTGCGAGATCTAATGATTTTAAATATGAACTTATATATAATCCTTTCTCTCTGATTTTAACAGATGAAGAAATGGTTTTATTGTTAAGATTAAGAGATAATTTGGAGGATAAAGTAACTTGGAAAGATATAATAACAGTAAATAGCTTATATAATAAAATAACTCGATTAACGGATAATCAAGACCAAATTGATTTGGTAAATATGACAAAAAGTCTTGGTAATGTTAAGCCTGAAGTTATCGCCGCTTTCTTCAATGATAATATTCTAAACAAAAAAGTTCTGTTGGAATATAATTCGCCGGAATTTGGCTGTGAAGATATATACATTGTGCCTTATAAAATTATATATGAGAACAGAAGATTATATGTTTTAAATTATAGTTTTAAATACGAAAGTAATTGTTATCTTGAACTATCCCGAATAAGCAGAATTAAATCGGTGAATAACAAAGAAAAATATCCGGCTGCAAGTTCATTTTATGTGATATATCGTTTATTCGGAAATGCTATGGATAATTATGAGAAACAAGAGTATGAAACTGTTTTGGCAAAGACGAATTCTTATATGGATGTAAAAGCAAATGTAAATAATGAATTTTCTTTTATCCAGAGACTTTTACTTTATGGTATAGATTTTAAAATATTAGAACCTTCATTCTTTAGGGAAAAAATCATTGATAAAATAAAACTTATTCAAAGGAATTATGACCCATGGTAAAAGCAGAAAAAAATTTTGATGCGGGAATTAGAATTTTAGAAATATTGAAAATTCTTTTGAACAAAGAGCTTTCAAGGCGTGAGCTTATTGCCGAATTGAAAGAAAGAGGGCATTCCTATGAAGTGTATACTCCGGAGGCTTTTCTTAAATATTTTAATACGTTTCAGGCATTAGGTATCGGATTAAAGCGTCGGGGGAATAGGTATTATTTTAAAAATGCACTTTTTAAACTCAATCTTTCTAAAGAAGAAGAAAATGTGCTTATCCTTATTTTAAATAATTATAAAAACTTACATAATAAAGAATCAAAAGACATATTAGAGCATATTGTACATAAAATTAATAAATATGTGGATTTCGACGTTGATGGTTTGTTTGATAAAATCGTTTATAACAATGAGCAGGTTAAGAGTAAAAACATTCAGGATAATGTTCTTCAAACCTTAGAAAACATGTTATCTGAAAATCAGTATGTACAGCTTATTTATAAGATAACAAATTCCATTATTGACGAACAGACGGTTGAATTAAAGCAAATATCCGAGAAAAACGGTAGATATTATATTGTTTGTTATATACCGCAGATTGCAAAAAATAAGCGAATTTATATAGATAAAATTGTAAAAATGGAACAACTGCCAAAAAAGAAACTGGATATTAACTATCTAAATGCAGTTGTATTTGAAATAAGAGGCAGATTAGCTTCTATATATAAGCTGAAAGAATCAGAAAGTGTAATTGATTTTAGTCCGAATCATATAACTATATCGAATACGGCGGAAGATAAAGATACTTTATTACTCAGACTCTTGAAATACGGTGAATTTTGTAAGATTGTCAAACCTGAATATGTAAAAAAAGAGTTTATTTCTTTAACACACAGAATGTTGAAAAATCTGGAGTCATAATGAAAAGAATAGCATTTATACCTATAGATAACAGACCGGTCTGTTATCAGCTTCCAAAGCAAATTGTTGATTTAGATAATGTTTATGAATTGCTAATTCCAAATCGGGAATTTATGGGCAGTTTAACGTCGCAGGCTTATGTGCCTTTAATATTTGATTGGCTGAGAAATTTAAAAAATATAGATATTATAGTCTGTAGTCTTGATACTATTGCTTATGGTGGTTTAATTTCTTCCAGAAGAACTGATGATAAAGTTAACATAATAAAAAACAGAATAAACAAATTTATTGAAATAGCAATTGCTCATAAAGCTTCCGTATATGCTTTTTCGAGCATTATGCGAATTTCAAACAATAATATCAACGAAGAAGAAAAAGAGTATTGGGATAAATACGGAACAAAGATTTTTGAGTATTCATTTAATAATCATAAATCAAATGATACGGATTATAAAAAATACGGTATTCCCAAAGATATTATGGATGATTATCTTCAAACAAGAAAACGCAATTTTGAAATTAATAAATATTATATTGAGCTTGCTCAAAAAAATATTTTTAATACTTTGGTTTTATCTAAAGATGATTGTGCCGAATACGGATTTAACGTAAAGGAAGCCGAAGAACTTAAAAAATTATCAAAAGATGCTAAGAATATTTTTATAAAAACAGGTGCTGATGAAATACCTATAAATCTTCTTTCAAGAGCAATCTCAGAAAAAAAACATGTAAAAATTTTCCCCGTTTATACAAATCCTGAAAGTATAAACAAAATTTCAAGATATGAAGATATTACCGTAAAAGAGTCCGTAAAATCCGCAATCGAATTATCGGGCGGGGTAGTGGCAGCAAACAAAGCTGAATGTGATTTGATAATGATTGTAAATAACTTTAAAAATGCTCAGGGCGAGCTTGTTATGGGAATTGAAGAACAAGGCTTTGGTAAAAAAGATATTATTATACCCGATAAACCGTACTTTATTGCGGATATCTTAAATGCAAACGGCAGTGATAACAGTTTTATAAATAAATTATTATCGAAAAGTGATTTAAAGGAATTTTATGGATATACGGCTTGGAATACAACCGGAAATACGTTAGGCAGTGCAGTTTCGTCGGCTTTGATATATTACGGTGCAAAATTACCTAATCGAGAAGCTTTTGATATATTACAACTTACAAGATTATTGGATGATTGGGCATATCAGGCAAATGTAAGACAGAAAATAAAGATTAAAAAGGTAAATTTAACAAACGGTATTGTAAAAGAAATGATGCATAAATATGAAGAAAGGCTGTTAAAAGCATTTGCATTTAAAAATATGGAAATTAAATATAAATTTCCATGGAACAGATTTTTTGAAATTGAAATCAATATATCCAAAAAATACACAAATGTTGCGTTTGTTGATATATTATTTTATGAGTGATATATTAAGTTTTATAGAGCTATAAAAGGGAAAAAGTATGGAAAAAAATAACGAAACTTTGCATATATTAAGGCATTCAACTTCTCACATAATGGCACAGGCCGTTCAAAAATTGTTTCCGAATGCCAAGCTTGCCATAGGGCCTGCAATAGATAACGGTTTTTATTATGATTTTGATTTGGAAGGTCATTCTTTTACGGAAGAAGATTTAGCCAAAATTGAAGCCGAAATGAAAAATATAATAAAACAGAATTTAACGTTTGAAAGATACGAAATCCCTGATGTTCAAAAACAAATTGACGAGTTTAAATCACAAGGTGAAATATATAAAGCAGAGCTTTTGGAAGAGCATAAGAACGATAATCCGACTCTTTATTTGACAAAAGATAAAGAAGGCAATATTCTGTTTAACGATTTATGTTCAGGCCCGCATCTTCCGAATACAACATATATAAAGGGAAATGCCATAAAATTATTAAAAACGGCAGGTGCATATTGGAGAGGAAATGAAAAAAACAAAATGCTTCAAAGAATATATGCAACCGCATTTTGGAATAAAGAAGATTTAGAAGCGTATTTGACCTTAATGGAAGAAGCACAAAAAAGGGATCACAGAAAGCTGGGTGCACAATTGGATTTATTCTCCGTAAGAGAAGAAATCGGCGGAGGATTGGTATTGTGGCATCCTAATTTATCAATAGTAAGAGAAGAAATAGAAAATTACTGGAGAACGGAACACAGAAAAAGAGGGTATGTAATAGTTCATACTCCTCAAATTGCCAAATCAAAATTGTGGGAATTATCGGGACACATTGACCATTACAAAGAAAATATGTTTTTCATTCAAAAAGAAAACGATGATGAAGAACAGTTCATTGTTAAACCTATGAATTGTCCCTTCCATATTATGATTTATCAATCGGAAAGACATTCGTACAGGTCGTTACCGTTAAGAATGGCAGAATTGGGAACCGTATACAGAAAAGAAAAATCAGGTGCTTTATCAGGTTTAACCAGAGTTCAGGGCTTTACGCAAGATGATGCACATATATTCTGCACACCGGAGCAGCTCGTTGATGAAATAAACAATATCATTGATTTTGTTGCAGACACAATGAAAATATTTAATATGAGCTTTGAAGTGGAACTATCCACAAGACCCGACAGTTATGTCGGAGAGCTTTCCAATTGGGAGCTTGCCGAGGCAGGTTTAAAAGAAGCCATGGATAAACGAGGAATGCATTATGAAATAAATGAGGGTGACGGTGCATTCTACGGGCCGAAGATAGATTTTAAAGTAAAAGATGCTATAGGCAGAACATGGCAGTGTGCGACAATTCAGTTGGATTTTAATTTACCCGAAAGATTTGATATTAAATATCAGGATAAAGACGGGCAGCTTAAAACCCCTGTTATGCTTCACAGAGTAATATTCGGTTCTATGGAACGTTTCCACGGTATACTTATAGAACATTATGCAGGTGCTTTCCCGATGTGGCTTGCTCCCGGACAGGTATGTATAGTCCCGATTGCGGAACGTCATAATGATTATGCAAAACAAATATATGATAAATTATTTGAAGCAGGGATAAGAGTAAAACTTGATGACAGAAGTGAAAGTATGAATTATAAGATTAGAGAAGCACTTCAGGATAAGAAAATACCTTATGTACTTGTTGTAGGTGATAAAGAAGCCGCAGCAAATCAAGTTGCCGTAAGAATTAGAGGCATAGGCGAAGCAGGTACATTATCTGTTGACGAATTTATCAATAAAGCATTAGAAAAGATAAAGACAAAATCTCAGGATTTAGCATTATAAATTTTAAAGTCGGACAAAAAAGGAGAATAAATGTTTATTCTCCTTTTTTTATTCGGATTTTTAAGAAATTATGAATATTCTTTTTAACTATAGGCAGAATTTAATTCTTGATATAAAATAGAGAAAATATGTAGGAGAGTGAATTAATGAAAAAATTGTTTGTATTATTTGCGGTAGCGGTATTTTTTCAAAATTTATCATTTGCACAAACTGTATATGATGATAATTACGTAGAAAATCCGAATTATCTACAAGGTAACAAATATTTGAAAAATTCACAATATTCAAGTGCAATATCAGAATTTAAAAAAGCTATAAGAACAAATCCGAATGATACTTCCGCTTTGATAGGTTTATCAAATGCATATAATATGAGGGCAGTGTATTATAATAATACCGCTAAAAATATAGACAGTGCGATATCTGACATAAAATCCGCATTGTTTTTTATTAAATACTATGCGGGCAGTTCTATTTCAACTGCTGCACAATCAATAGCTGCAATGGAGAAAAATCTTTCCTCTTTGGAAGCAACAAAAGGTGCAATTACACCTGATAAAAGATATAGTGAAGCGAAAAAATCAAGGCTGAAAGGTGAATTTGCGGCTTCCGCTTACGATTATTATCAATTATTAAACAACGAAAAATATAAAAAAGATGCGAATATATCAATTGGTGATATTTATAACATATTTAACAGACCCGAAAAAGCGGTAAATTTTTATAAAACGGCATTGGAAACGGATGCAAAAGATACTGATACACATCTAAAAATTGCAAGAATATATGAACAGCTTAATAATTATAGTGCAGCATTAAACGAATACAGTTATGCACTAAATACTTCTTCTGAAAGAGAAGATATATTAATGGCATTAGAACGCATTTGGCAGAAAAAGGTGGATGAAAATTCGAAAGATGCGGAAGCTCATGCTAATTTAGGCGTTGTTTTTCAAAAAGAGAAAAGATATAATGAGGCTTTAGCCGAATACAAAAAGGCTGAAACTCTTAATCCAAGCAACATAAATACCAAAATAAACATAGGAACATTGTATCAGGAACAGAAAAAATATGACGTGGCAATAAATACATATAATTCAATATTGGAGTCATCGCCTAAAAATGTTAATGTGCTGCTTTATAAAGGTGAATGTTTAAAATATTTGAACAAAAACGATGAGGCACAGGAAGTTTATCAAAACATATTAAAAATAGACCCAAAAAATACAACCGCAAAAGCTGAATTATTCCAAATAATAAAAGAAACAATGCCTGCGGATAAAGTTTTAGACTATATGTATAAAAATTTGCAGTCAGAACCTTTGACGGCGGCAAATTGTTATGAATTTGCTTATGAGCTTCATAAAGCGAATAAATTAGATGATGCGATTGTATATTATAAGCAAACGATTAAATTGGATAATAACAATATTGATGCGTATATAAATTTATCTCAGGTATACAGACAAAAGAAAAACTATATAGAAGCATTTAATGTAATAAAACAGGCTCAGGAACTTGCACCGGATAATCAACTTGTAAAGAAGCAGTATGATATTATTGCTCAAGAAAATATGGCAAATGAGATAAATACAGCTTCAAATTTATATGAAAGCGGAGATTATCAAAAAGCAATAGAGCAGTATAAAAAGATAACCCCGCCGACTGCAGAGTCTTTAATAGGAATAGCCGCATCATATCAATCATTGAATGATAAAGCTCAAGCTATAAGTTATTATAAGCAGGCCATGGAATTGGATAGTAAAAATGCGGATTTACCTTATTATATAGCCGCATTATATGCCGATGATAACGATATAAACAGTGCAAAAACATATATCGAAATGGCATTAAGTAAAAATCCGAATTCAACGCAGGCAAAAGAACTTTCAAAATATATTAACTCAAAACTTGCCGAGGATACGCTTAATCAGGCAGTTGAATTGTATGATAAGCAAAAATACAATGAGGCGGTTGCGTTATTGGATAAAGTTATAAAAACGGACAGCTCAAATGCAAATGCATATTATTACAGAGCATTATCCCATGACGCTTTGAATAATTATCAAAAAGCAATAGCTGATTATAAATCGGTGTTGACTTATGCTCCTGATATGGTAATTGCATATTATTCCATAGGTGTGGATTATGATTCTTTAGGCAATTATGCGAGTGCAAAGCAGAACTATCAAAAATTTGTAGAACTTTCCAATCAGGATGACGAATATAAAAAATATGCACAATCGAGAATTGATGAGATAAAATAATGCCGGTTCAGATAAAGCAGACGAAAATAGGAAATGTAACAATAAACAGCTGCGTTTCGCTTGCTCCAATGGCGGGAATTACCGATTTTGTGCTAAGACAGCTTATAAGAAAGTATTCAAAAACTTGTTTGCTTACAACGGAGATGATAAGTTCAGAGGCATTAGTTCAACATAATGAAACTTTAATCAATTATACAAACGGTCAAGAATTCCCGATTGCATTTCAAATAGAGGGACATAAGCCGGAGCTTATGGCGAAATCAGCAAAATTATTGGAAGAAAAAGCTTCCGTAATAGATATTAATATGGGATGTCCCATAAATAAAATTGTAAAAGGGCAGGACGGTTGTTCGTTAATGCGGACTCCGGAGCTTGCAAAAGATATTGTTATTGCAGTTAAAGAAAGCGTTAACGTGCCTGTAACCTGTAAGTTCCGATTGGGTTGGAGCCAAGAAGAAAAGAACTTTGTAGAATTTGCACAGCTAATGCAAAATTCCGGCATAAGTGCGGTTACCATTCATGGAAGAACACGTTCACAAATGTATTCCGGCAATGCAGATTGGGAAGAAATTGCAAAATTACGTGGGAATATTGATATTCCGTATTTTGCGAACGGTGATATTACAAGTATTGAAACGGCGGAAAAATGCCTGGAACTTTCAAAAGCAGACGGAATTGCGATTGGAAGGGGCATAATGGGCGATTTATCTTTAATTTCCAGAACGGAAACATATTTAAACGAGGGAGTTAAGCTGCCTGAACCCGATATAAATGAAAAATTAAAAATGATAAAAGAACATTTGGACTCTCAAATATCATTTCGAGGCGAAGAAAACGGTATAAAATTTATGAGAAAATTTTATCCTTATTATATAAAAGGGATAAGAAACGGAGCCGAATACAGATATAAACTTGTAACAGAGCTTAATTATAATAAAATTATTGAAATTCTGGAAGAAATTGCCCTAAATGCTCAAAACCGATAAAAAATATTATGTTTATATGCTTTTAACCGTTAATAATACCTTATATTGCGGATATACCGATGATGTAAAGAAACGATTTGAACAGCATAAACAAGGTAAAGGTGCAAAGTATACAAAAGCAAATGCACCCGTTGAAATTGTTTATACAAAAGAATTTGACACAAAGCAGGAAGCTCAAAAAGAAGAATACAGAATAAAACATCTTTCAAGAAAAGAAAAAGAAAAATTAATCGGTTAATTTAAAATTTTTGCAAAATTCGCATAACAGGCATTTTGAACATAACGGTTTAGACGGTTTGCAGATGTTCTGCCCTAAAGTTACAAACAGAGTATTAATTTCTGACCAGCAGGATTTTGGGAGATTTTCTTTAAGTGCAAATTCTGTTTCTTCCGGAGTTTTTGTCGAAACAAGCCCCAATCGGTTTGATATGCGGTGAACATGCACGTCAACGCAAATGCTTGGCATTCCGTATCCTTTTGCTTGAACCAGATTTGCCGTTTTCCTGCCCACTCCTTTAAATTTAATCAATTCTTCAATCTCGTTAGGCACAACACTGTTGTAATTTGTATAAAGTTCTTTTGCAATATCCAAAATTTGTTTTGCTTTATTTTTATAAAAACCTACGGGGTATATTGCTTTTTCTAAATCTGCAAGTGAAACATTTAAAAAATCTTCGGGTGTTTTGCCGAGTTCAAGCATTCTCATCGTTGCAGGATATGTGGTTCTGTCGTTTGTTCTTAAAGAAAGAATACAAGCTATAAGCACAATAAACGGGTCATGAATATCTTCCATAAATTTAACAAAATCCGTTTGCGGTAAATCCATTTTTTTTATATTTTGAATGATTTTATTAAAATTTTTTATCATACCTCAGCCTCTTTTTAATTATACATTGTATATTAAATAAAAAACAGTTATTATTTCTTTTTGGAAAGAAAGAAAAAAGAATGAAAAGGCAGTAAAACACTAAATAAATTTAATTGAACCATGGATGTTTATAAAAGCTAAATTTAAGGAATTATATATATGAAATTGAGGTAAATATGCTATTTAAAAGAAAATGTAAAATAACTTTTATACGCCATGGGGCAACTATTAATACTGAAGAAAACAGATTGTTTGATGATGAAAGTTATCCTGCATTAAATGTTAATGGCAAATATCAAATGGAAAAAATAGCCGCATGGATTAAAAATAAAGGATTAAAAATAGATAAAATATATTCAAGTACGGCATTAAGAACCGTACAGAGTGCTGAAATAATATCATCGGTATGTAAAAAAGATTTTGAATTATTACCCGGGCTTACAAGCCGCAGAAATGGGATATGGAGCGGTTTATCTTTTGAAGAAATAGAAAAAAAATATCCGCAAATGCTTGATGAATATCACAAAAATCCTGAAAATTATTATCCCGACGGAGGTGAAACCACGCAGGAATTAAACAAACGAGTTGATGACTGTATTTGTGATATAATAGAAAAAAATCTTTCAAAAAGATTGATTATTATTACACATGGTGAAGTAATACAGGCTGCTATCGCAAATGCACTACATATACCTTTAAAACATCAGTTTAAAGTATATGTTCCTACAGGCAGTGCTACGCAAATAAGTTATTATACGGATTTTGCAAGTTTAGTGTATTCTTCATACATTCCAATTTAAGGCAGAAGTATGAAATTTAAAGAAATAAAAACACAAGATGATATAAAAGAGTTAGCTCAATTAGCTTCAAATATCTGGCATGAGTATTGGCCGGCAATAATCGGAGTTGAACAAGTAGATTATATGCTTAAAAAGTTTCAATCAGTTGATGCTATTAACCGTCAAATTGATGATGAAAACTATACTTATAATATTTTTTATGATGATAATAATAAATCTGAAATCGGATATTTTGGCGTAAAATTGCAGAAAGATTATTTATTTTTATCAAAATTGTATCTGGTACAAGATTTTAGAGGAATTGGCTGCGGAAAGCTTGCATTAAAAAAAATAAAGCAATATGCACAAAAATACAATAAAAAAGTAATACAATTAACAGTTAATAAAAATAATGTGGATACGATAAAAGCCTATGAAGCGTGGGGCTTTAAAAAAGTAGATGCAGTCGTAACCGATATCGGAAGCGGATTTGTGATGGATGATTATATTATGGAGTATGAATTACAGAAAAATTAATCCGAACCCCATAATCAGCATTCCCGAAACTATGCCAATTATTACGTGGTGATTTTCGCCGTATTCTCTTGCAAGAGGCAAAAGGGTATCAAAAGAAAGATATACCATAATTCCTGCAACCGAAGCTGTCATAATACCTACGCATTGTTCTGGCATAACCGTTTTTAACAAAAGTACCCCGATAAGTCCGCCTACAGGTTCAGATATACCTGAAACAAAAGAATATAAAACGGCTAAACGTTTTCTTCCCGTTGCGTGGAAAATTGGCAGTGCTATAGCAATACCTTCAGGTATATTATGTATCGCAATAGCGATTGCAACGGGAATACCGAGTCTTAAATCCTGACTGGATACAAGGAACGTTGCCATACCTTCGGGAAAATTGTGAAGTGTAACGGCAAAGGCAGTTATAAGCCCTGCACGTTTAATTTGATGACGTTGTGCGGACTTTTTTGAAACAGTTAAAAAATCCGATTCAATATGGTCGGGGATAAAGTAATCTATAACAACGGCAATAATAATGCCAAATAGAAAACCGGTAAAAGTCAGTGCTTTTGCCCCCATTAAAGAATAAAAGGGTGAAAGCATACGTGGAGCTTCATTCATAAGTTCATTCAAACTTATATAAACCATAACTCCCGCAGAAAAACCTAATCCCACAGATAAAGCTTTTAAGTTGTTTCGTTTAACAAAGAAAGTAATAAATCCGCCTGTTAAGGTGGACATTCCGGCAAACAATGTAAGCATTAACGGTAAAATATAGTTAGTCATACGAATATGGTAGCACAAAAAATTATAAATCATATATAATAAAATCTGTAATTAAAATTAAAAGGTAATAATTTGAATAATTTTAAATCTAATATCAATATAGAAATATTTTCATTGAAAGAAAAATGGGAGTTTTTTAACTCTTTTTATTTATTATACGCTTCAAATATGCCTATTATAGATTGTTTTAAATCAATAATGAAATCGGCATCAAAAAAAAATATAAAAAAATTTTGTGGTGTCGTTTCCAAAAATATTGAAAAAGGTGCTTCTTTTAGAGAAGCCGTACTTCCGTATTCCCACGCAATCGGAAAAGCATATACAATGCTGCTAATCACGGGTGAAGAATCGGGAAGTTTAGATAATACATTGAATGAAATAGAAAATAATCTTTCAAAAGAAGAAGAAATTTTAAACAATATGATATCATCTTTAACTTATCCTGTTTGCGTTTTCCTTTTGGCAATCGGTGTGTTTTTCTTCTGCAAATTCTTTTTGTTAAAGGTTTTTGCTTCATTTCAAGATAATATTTCACAACAGGAAGTAATAAATCTTCTAATAATCGCTTGTATAAAAATAGCCATTATATATATCTTTTTAGGAATTATTGCATTTTACGTCTATTTAAACAAACAGATACAACGAAAATTTTTAGATATAGTCTATACAATTCCTTTAATATCTAACATATTAAAAGATTATTATTTTAAAAATTTTTTTTCCGTATTTTCATTGGCATATAAAGCCGGAATACCTGTATATGAAGCGTTAAATTTATCTTCTTCGGTTATAGGAATACCTTCAGTTAATAAAAGTTTGAAAAAATCGGAAAAAATGATTTCGGGAGGATGTAAATTAATTCAAGCACTTACGGTCGCAGGGTTATTCCCCGGTAATATATTATCCCAGATAGCTTCAGGCGAGGAAGCCGGTACATTAGATAAAACTATGAACAATATCTCTCAAAGATATGAAAAAAGTTTTGATGTAAAAGTAAAAACAGCTGCAAAAGTTATAGAACCGATTTTGATGATTTTTATAGGTTTTATTGTATTTTATGTAGTTTATAATGGTTATAAGGGCTATTATGAAGGTATAATGTCAATGTTTTAAAAATATGTTACATATTGTAAACGTATAATAACCAATAAATAAGCCAATATTAAAAAAGTTAGTATCTGTAATAAATGTTTTTTTAAAATTATAGCAAATTTATTTCTTTTTGTTTTTTAAAGTGCTTGTGAAAGGAACTGATATGAATATTAATTTAAGAACTCAATTTCCCTATGAAAGAAAAATTGCTTTATCTTTTAATAAGAAGCAGGAAAAATCTTCTGTAGCAAGTAATAATGATAGTAATGATAAAGCAGCAGAAAAAAGTAATTCGTTATCATTGTTAAATCAAATTACAATGAATACGATTAAAGGTTTAGCAGCTGCTAAAGAAAACAGAATGAAAAAATCTAATTTAAAACAAACTATTCCATCCGAAAGTCAAGTAAAAGGTAAAACTGATACAAAAGCTCCTCAGCATATAATAAAAGAGAAAATGGCTGTTCCTCAAGATGACATCAACATTATAGAAAGTGAAGAATTTTTAAATCCACATGTTGATAATGTTAGTGTAGTTAAAGAAGGCGATGTTTTAACCCCGCAATTTGATTTATTTGAAGAAGAACAAAGACCTGCAACTGTTTCGGAAGCAGTTGTTGAATTAACGGATGATGATGATAATTCGTTAGAAGAATTAAACAATGAAGAAAATGTTTTAGAAGATTATGATATAAATGATGATGATATAGATTTTGTTCCTTCAAATGATGATTATAAAGAGCCTGTTGTTAATAAAACAACACTTAAAAACGGAATTACTAAAACAGATACAATATATTCTGATAATCTTGCAGGAACTACAATATATTCAGAATTTGACAAACCGATAAACGGTGTAAAATCAATGCAGGTTTATAAATTTGCCAATGGCGATTTATCAAGCGTTGAAACAAGAGATGAAAATAATGAACTTGTTAAAAGAATATCATTATCATACAGATATACACTTTGTGATAAACCGTTAAAAATGAGAATTTTTGATAAGAAAAAAGGAACTACTGTTGTTTATTATAATTATAATTCAAATTATAGTAAGTTAAAATCAATAATAGTTAGTAAACCTGACGGAACAAGTACAACTACAAAAGCAAAAAAACAAAATAATAAAATGCCTAAATTTTCAAATGCATTTGCAGCGGTATTTTAATAATTAAAAATTATAACTAAAAGAATTTATCAACAGCCTGTTTAATAAGCGATGGAGATATCGAATTTAAACAGGCTTTGTTATTTTTACATTTTTTCTTTAACGAACAAGGTGCACAAGATACTTCTGATTTAAAAAGAATATTTTTATCACCTAAAGCTTTCCATTTTTCAAACGGCATAGGCCCGTAAATACCTATAACGGGAGTGTTAACGGAAGAAGCCATGTGAAGATTACCCGAATCGTTACCGATTAATAAATCAGTAGCTTTAATAAAAGCAAGACTTTCTTGAATTGTAAGTTCTCCGCATAAATTTATCGGTTTGATTTTAAGCACACTGTTATATTTAATATTTTCGTATATAGATTTATCGATTTTTGCACCAAGAAAGAAAACTTGAGCATTTTTTTCATTAGAAAGGTACTCTATTATTTGTGCAAAATAATCTATATTCCATGTTTTATAAGGATTAGAAGCAGCGGCGTGTACTATAACTTTTTTTTGATTTTGTAAAATATTATAAAATTCAAAAATCTTATTTACCTTATAATCCGATTTTGGGTCAGTCCAATTTTCTAAAAAAGTATCTTTAATTTGAATGTTATCGGCTTCTAAAAGATCTAAAGCACATATTGATTCATGTTTATTAGTATCGTATTTAACTTTTTTAGTAAGGAATATACCTCTATGTTCGGTATTAAAACCGATGCGTTCTGGTATTCCCGCTAAAAATACCAAAACGGCACTTGATAGCGAACGTTTTAATACATAAGTTTTGTTGTATTTTTCTTTTCTTAAAAGTTTTACATAATGCAAAAAAGATTTTTGTTTTCCAACTCCGTTTTCATATTTATGTTTTCTTGTTGTATCAAAAAATATAAAATTATTAACATAAGGACAGTTTGAAATAACTTCGCCCGAATTAGGTGCAACAAGCATATCTATTTGAGCATTGGGATATTTATATCTTAAGTTCCTAAGAAATGGAATCATAAGAACCATATCACCGATAAAACGATATCTTACAACAAGAATTTTCATTATTTACCGCAAATCTCTTTTATATCTATATATGCTTTTAATTTTAGTGCATAAATTTTAATTGGAAGCTCTATATCTTTAATTATATTGATTAATTTAACGGCATCTTTTTCTGTTGTGACAACAGACTCTATATTTTCTTCCTGAGCATAATGAATGATTTTTGAAATATCATCTTTTTCATAATAATGATGATCTTCAAACTCAAGAATTGCCGCAAGTTTATAATCATTTTTTAAAAATTCGTAAAATCCCTGCGGCTGACCTATTGCTGAAAATGCCATTATTTTAGTACCCTGTATAAGTTGTTCGTTAGTTAATATATTATATGCATAATACGGAACAATTTTGCATAAATATGTATCTTTATTGTATTTCTGTTTTAAAAAATCACAATATTGAAGTGCGTTTTTTAAAGCAGAACCTTTGTTTACAACAATAACTTTATCTGCTCTTTTTATGTTGGAAGTGTCCTCCCTTAACGGCCCTGCGGGAAGAAGATAGCCGTTTCCGAATTTATTTTTTGAATCAATTAAAAGAATATCTAAGTCCCGTTTCATTTTCCTGTGTTGAAATCCGTCATCAAGAATGATTATTTCAGAACCAAAATTTTCACTAATATACTTTTCTGCTTTTATTCTGCTTTTACATATAGCAACAACAGCACCTTTTGCATTTTGACTGAGCCAAACAGGTTCATCTCCCACTTCTAATGCTGAATATTTAGCACCTGAACCATCTGATACTATTATAGGATTTTTGTTTGAAAGTTTTGCACCATAACCTCTTGATATAATTGCTACTTTTTTATTCAGTTCAAGGAAATATTTTGCAGCTTCAAGTGTTAAAGGAGTTTTTCCGACTCCTCCTGTCGTGATATTTCCGATTGAAATAACGTATGCTTTTGATGTATATGCCGGAAGCAGTCTTTTATTATATAAAGAATTTCTTGTTTTGGTAATTATTGCATAAAAAATACTGAAAAATCTTAAAACAAATAAAATCGTACTTTCCGGTAATGTTAAATCTTTTTTATAGTGCAGTTTTGATAAAAATAGTTTCATAACTACCTTAGAATAACAATCTGAAAATTAGAAATCTTTTATTTAATTTTTCAGAGAATTTTCTTAAATTTTCTGAAGTCTTGTTAACATCATCCAATGTTTGTTTAAGTTTTTCTTCATCCTCTGTTGCATAATTAACTGTATCAAGTGTAATAGCCAGCTTGTCTAATGCAGTATTAAGTTTAGCAACAGATTCCTTCAAACATTTTTTTAGCTGTGGATCTTTGGACATATCGTTTATATATCCTGATAATTCCGCAATATTTTTAGATGTGACACTTAGATTATTAAGCGTAACCTTTGTTTGAGGGTCTTCCATTAAATTAGAAATGTTGTTTGAAAGTCTTGTAAATGATTTTGTTGCATTTGTAACATTTTCAACAAAATCTTTATCACCTGCAATTTGATTGATATTATCGGTTAAAACAATTAATTTATCAGCTAAATTAGAAGCATCTTTTGAAAGTATTTCAAGTTCTGTTCTAGATAAATCAATTAATTCTTGAGTTTTAGCCATTGCAACATTAACATTTTGAGTCAATTCGTTTACGTTTGAAGCCGATTGTTGTAATTCTTTTATTACATCATCAGAAAGTAAGAGCGAAATACGTTCGTTTGTTTCAATTAAAGATTCTGCACTCCTGTATTGAAGTGCTAAGAAGTCTGCTATTCTCATAGGTTCAATAACAGTATAAGGTGAACTTGTTATTGGATAAGGTATATCTATATCATTTTTAGGCGTAATTCTTAATTTTTTATCATTATCAGCTTTAATAATTTTTCCGTTCAGCATATCGGGAAGTATCAGCCCCGGCAAATTGATTATATAACTTACTTTATAAGCATTTTTTGTTTTGATATTTTCTTGATCAATAACCGGAATCATGTCTGTTTGAACAATTTCAATTTTTTTAATTATACCGATATCATAATATTTATCGTCTAATTCCATTTGAACTTTGTCATTGGAATGTAAAATCATTGTTTTATCAGTTTCTGGAATGTAAATAATTCTTTCTTTTGGCGGTGTTATTTCAAGAAATTGTTCACCTATAATTCCTGACTGCTGAATAGAAATTTCAGAAGCTTTAGGAATTACAATATTAGGTTCTGTAATAACAAATTTAACATTTACATAGCTTTCATCAGCATTCATTTGCGGTTTTACTTCTTCAACCTGTCCTATTCGAACGCCCATCATTTGTACTCCGCTGCCGGGACGCATGCCGTTAACATCTTTAAAGCTTATTGTTATACGTTCCGCACTCGATATAGCTTTACCTTTAATCCATAAAACGGTAAAAACCAATATGATTATTGCTGTAATTGCAAGTATTCCGACTTTAAATGATGATGAAAATTTCATAAGTTTCCTCTTTTTTATAATTTTACAATAAAAATTATTCAATGTTTTAAAATTATTCAAATCCAAGTGATGATATTTTCATTGGACCTTCTATTGAAGCGGATACAAATTGTTTTGTATACGGTGTATCTTGTCTTAATAATTCATCAGGAGTTCCTCTGAATACGATATTTCCGTCGTATAGCATGATTACTCTGTCCGAACATCTTGTTATAGTTGACATTTGATGAGTAACTACTATTGAAGTAGCTTTTGTTTCTTCCCTTAATCGGAGAATATAATCTTCAATAACGGTTGAAGCAACCGGGTCAAGCCCTGCGGTAGGTTCATCATATAAAATAAACCTGGGACGAGTAACGATAGCACGTGCAAGGCTAACTCTTTTCTGCATACCGCCCGATAATTCGTGAGGATATTTACTCTCAATTCCTGAAAGTCCAACAGTTTGAAGGCTTTTTCTTACTATTTCTTTCAGCTCTTGTTTGGTATATTTATTTTTAAACTCTTTTCTTTCTTGAAGTGCAAAAGAAATATTATCAAATACATTAAGAGAGTCAAAAAGTGCCGAGTACTGAAAGACCATGGCAATGTCACCGTCTAAAATATTAATTGAACCGGAATCTGCTTCTAATAATCCGCATAATATTTTAAGTATGGTGCTTTTTCCGGAACCGCTAAATCCTACTATTGATAATACTTCCTGTGGATTTACGCTAAAGGAAATGTTATTTAAAACTTTTTTTCCGTTAAATTCTTTGGTCAAATTTTGAACATTTATAGCCATAATATTGTCATCTTCTTTATACATAGAAAGCAGCTGCAAATATGCAATCTACAATAACTATTGCAACAAAAGACCATACAACAGCTTTTGTAGTAGCGATACCTACACCTTTTGCACCTCCTTTTGCTTCATATCCGCAGCTGGAACTTATTAGGCTGATACAACCGCCAAAGCAAGCTGCTTTTAATAACATTATATTAATATCTCTTATATATAATCCCTGCCAAACAGACGTAATATAGCAGAGCCACGTAACATCTTTTGCTGCTGTCATTGCTGTAAGTCCACCAGCAAGAATACCAAATGTTGAAGAAATTATCACAACAAAGGGCATCATAATAATTCCTGCCAAAATACGGGGGAGAAACAAATATTGAAAAGGAGAAACTTTAAGTACTTCCATAGCATCAATTTGTTCAGTTACACGCATAGTTGCAAGTTCACTGGCTTGTGATGAACCTATCATTGAAATAATGGCAAACCCTGACATTATAACTCCGACTTCTCTAACCATTGTAAGTGCAACAAGCAATCCGATATAATCTTTCCCTCCTTGTTTAACCATTTCAGGTGCAACTTGCATTGAAAGAATAATTGCCGTCATTGCAACGATAGAAAGTGTTATAGGCAGGGAATCAACCGCAAAACGTGAAGATTGTTCGATTACCTGTTTAAAATTAATTTGTCCTTTGATAATATACTTGACAACCTGACAAAATTGGCGTGCAATAATACCAAAGGTTTCCAAAAACTCTCTTATATGGGCAAACATCATAAGAGAAATATTATAAGTTAATGAATGTTTTAAATACAGTTGTATTTTTGACATATTTATATATTACAATAAACTCATTTTTTTAACCAGAATGATTTTTAAATTTTAAAAGATGTTGAAAATTTTATTCTTTGATTTATTGTTGATGAATCGGTATATTTATTTGTTGCACTTAATTCCAATTCAAGATTATGATTGTTATTTTTTGGCTTAAAGTTCAGAACCAACTCATCTTGCATGGTATCTTGAGATAAATTTCTTATAAATCTTGTTTTTAAGCTTAAAGAATTTGTGAGTTGAAGTTCCGGAACTAAGTATAAAGATGTATCGACGTTATCAGAATTTGTGTATTTGCTTTGAGCGGCTTGAGCATTTAATTTTAGGCGTTTAAACCTGTATTCCGCAAAAAAACCGCCTGTAGATTTATCAAAATCCTGTTGCTCATTAGCCATATATGCACCGCCGAGAATAAAACTTCCCGTATTCATAGGCAGGTTAATTTCATTAGAAGAAATTATCGCACCGCCTGAGGAAGCCTGATTAAAAGAGGATGTAAACGAGCCTGTTGCAATGTTTAGTCTATCTCCTTTATATTTAAGAACAGCACCGGTATTATAGGTGGATTCATTTGCTCTCACGAAAATTACCGATGTACCTATTGCATCGTTTAAAAAAGTTTGCCCTAGTGAAGCCGATACGGAATTTGATACTTGTGCATTTATTTTTGAAGAATTAATAACGGAAGGAATTGGTGCTAAATGTCTTGAATTGTTAATAAAAGCTTGTGAAAATGATTTAGAACTGTCCCAAATCATATTTTCGGCTTTTATATTATTTTCAATTCGATATTGAGTTTCATTTACTTTTAATTGAAATATTCTGCTGCTGTTTACTGTATTAATTGCTTCATCATTAACATCGTCAAGTTTTAATTCAACCGTATTTTCTTCATAGCGTTTTAAAACATTTTCGATTGCTTCGTTTTCAAAATTATCATCACTGTTTTCTTCCTGAATATTTTGTATAGATTCTTCTTCATTTATTTCCAAAGTTTCAACATAACGTCCCAAATCAGTAAAATTATTAATTTTAGGAGTATTGTTGTTAGAATTTTTTGCAAATGCAAAATTTGTTGTAAATAATAATAATGTGAATAAAGCAACTATTTTCTTCATACATTAATTGTGATTTAAAAATAATATTAATTCAACAAATAAATGAATAATTTTTTGTAATTTTAAATAAGTAATAAATTTTATCTATTTAGTATATAAAATATTAACTTTTGTAAAGTTGGATTTTTTTGTGCTAAAACCCAGTAATTGTAGGTAATTCCAAAAATATAAAATTAAAAAATAAAAAAAAGTGGTATATATTTTAAAATAAAGTAGCAAAAAAAATTCAGAGCAGGGTTTAAAATATATTGCGAAATGAACACGGAGATGAAAATGACAGAAATAAACGGAAATATTTCAAAATTTGGTTTAAATCTAGGAAAAGTTGAACCAAAAAAAGGAAAAGAAATATTAAAACAACAAAATAATGAAATTGAAAATGAACAACATTCATATATTAAAGATACAGGTGTTTTAGGTCGTTCACAAGTCGTAAAATCAAAAGGCGGAGACATCAATAAAAGTGTTGATGAAGCTGTTTTCCTTGCACAAAATCATCCTGAATTGCTTGAAGGCTGTGATATTGTGTTTGAAAGTGCTTATAATACTTTTAAAGACCAAGGTATGGAAGATGCAGATGCTTATATAAATGCACTTGCAGCCCAAACGGAATTTATGGATATTGCTGCTCAAAGATATCAATAATTACTATTGATATCTTTTTATGATAATGTTAACATATTTTTGATATCCTGATTTTTGAGAATTAGTTATGAATGATAAAATTATTTCGGCAAAAGATAGAATTATTCTTGCTCTTGATGTTGATAGTATTGAAGATACAATAAAGTATGTGGATTTATTAAAAGACTATGTAGGCTTTTTTAAAGTTGGTATGCCGCTTATGGCTTCTTGCGGTTTCCATTCCATTGATGTTATTAAAGAACACGGCGGCAAGATATATTTTGACGGTAAATATCAGGATATTCCGCATACCACCGCACAAACCTGCGTAAATCTTATGAAAAGAGGTATTGACTTCTTTAATATCAGTGCAACAGGCGGTTCTAAAATGCTTTCTACTACCGTTGAAGCTTGCAGGGAATATGCAAAAAAACAAAAAATTAAACAGCCGGTTATTTTAGCGGTTACGCTCTTATCGAGTTTCGGGCAAAAAACATTAACTAACGAACTCTGTGTTGAAAAAAATATTTCGGATTATGTGCTTCAGTTATCTAAATTAGCTAAACAAAGCGGGCTTCAAGGTGTTATAGTTCCTGATACCGATGCAAAAAAAATAAAAGCCGAATTGGGTGAAGATTTTATCGTTGTTTGCCCAGCCGTCAGACCTACCTGGGCTATCGTTAACGACCAGATACGTATTGTTTCGCCGTCTGATGCAATAAAAGCCGGTTTTGACTATATTATTATAGGCAGACCCATTACCGAAGCCAAAGACCCCGTAGCTGCCGCAAAAATGGTTATTGCGGAAATCGAAGAAGCTTTAGTCAGTGATGACGAATAACATTATCGGGGTATTGCATCGCAGCACATCTGGCATGCGTTAAATACCTTGCTTGCGTGCAGATTTTTTCTAAAACATTTGAATTTTACGGTATTTATAGCTTCTTTTAGCGGCATATCTTTTAAACTTGCAGCTTTATACGATAAACAAGGGTATATATCCCCGCAGGGAGTAATATAAATACTTGTAAAAGGTATATGGCAAGGTTTATAAAGCTCTGTAACAGGTTTATTTCTGCAGTTAAAGAACCGTTCAATTTTATCTATATCGCCTATCGATTTAAACCTTGGTGCATACCTTAGAATTGTTTTTGAATTTTTTGCCAAACTTTCGAGTTCTTTATATATTTCTTTAAAATGCTCCATATTAAAATAAAGTTCAATCGGGTATTGCGTTTTGTAAAATTCTTCGGTAAATTCATCCCATAAATGCGAGCTTTGTCTTAACTGCTGTTTTCTTATAAATGTTAAGGAAAAGAATTGTGCATTGAATTTCATTGCTTCTTTATAAAGAACGGGCAAGTCATCCAGATTATTTTCCAAAACGCACGTTTTTATATCAAGCATTAAGCCTTTTTTGTTTCCTTTTTTTGATTTAAACAGTTCGAGATTAGAGGTTACTTTATCCCATAAACCTTTACAGTTTCGCATTTCGTCATGTTTTGTACCGTATCCGTCAAGAGATACGGATAAAAGAAACAATTTATTTTTGATAAAAGAGTCGATAATTTCTTCATGTAATTTAATTCCGTTTGATATTACGGTAACTTTTCTGAATTTTTCCGAAGCTTTTTCGTATATTTTAATAAAATCTTCTTTCAGCAAAACTTCGCCGGCAACAAATGATATCAGAGAAAAAGGAGGTATTTGATTAATTATATCAAACCATTCTTGAGTTGTAAGTTCATCATTGCCTGTTTTATCGGGAATATAGCAAAATGGACAGCGTAGATTACACCTGTATGTGAGTTCAAGAATATATCTTAAAGGCATTTTTATTTTGCCTGTTTTTTCGGAAAAAGAGTACATTGCATATAAATTACGTCCAACATCAAATAAATCGCTCAAATCCATTTTAACTATCCTTGTCGTAAATAGCTTTTTTCCAATTATACCAAAAATAAACAGAAAGGCATAAATATGTAATCCACATTAATAAAACGGCAATGTTTTTTCCGGCTTGAATAAAGGATAAATACCACATTACGGAGGATAGTAAATTTACAAAAAACCATATATACCACTGTTCTATACATCTTTTGACGGTCAAATACATTCCGGATATTGAAAATATCGTTGTAAAAGAGTCTAAATAAGCATGATTTCCTCCGTTTAAATTTAAAAATACTCCGAACAAAACGGAAGCAAAAGTTGTAAGCGAAAACAGTCTTATATTTTCCTTAAGCGTTAATCGAGTTTTAATTATTTCGTTTGTGGATTTTTTAAGATGTTTTTTCCATTTATATATACCTATAATTTCCATGGGAAAATAGTATAAGGCATATAAAAGCGAATTACCGAAAAATCCGTTTTTCATTGCAAGATAAGCATAACAAAGCGTTCCGGAAATTCCTGCAAGATAACATGAAATTTTCCCTTTACCCGCAAGTATTGTATATGAAATCCCGCAGGCAGCTGCAAAGATTGATATCGGGCTATCTTGATTTATAATCGAAACGGCGATTATAAAAATAATTATAAGGGGAAACGCAAATTTTTCCGTATTTCCCCAATTTTGAAACTCTTTTTTAATAAAATTTACCAAATCCATCTGTTTTATTATAAAATAAAATGTTATTTATTTTAACAAAATATTTCATTTTTTATATTTTTATTATTACCATTGAGTATGAATATCGGCAATTCGAATAAAATTAATAATCCTTCTTTTAAGAGTCTTATGACAAATAAATATGTTTTAAACGGACTTGAAAAAATTGCTGACCATGGAACTACATTTGTTGCTGCAACTTCTTTTATTATGGCATCTGGAGTTCGCCCGGCGGCCATAGCTTTAACCCCAAAAACAGATAAGGAAAACAAACAATATGCCATAACAAATTCGATAGCTTCGGGGTTAATAAAATTCGGAATGACGGAGGCAATTGCATTACCCGTTGAAAATGCAATAAATAAGATTGATAAAGCTCCCGAAAAATTTTTAAAACAAGATACGTTAAAAACGCTAAAGGGTTCTGCTAAAGAGCTGGTTTCATCCAAAAGTTACAATATTATAACCCAAACACTTAAATTAAGTGCAGGATTAATTACCGCAATTCCCAAATCAATGCTAACCATTGCTTTAATCCCTCTTATTACGGACTTATTATTTAATAAAAAAAAGGATAAAAAGCAAAATATTTATGATAATTTAAAAACAATTCAAAGCCCCGATATATTTAACAACATTACGGAAAAAAACAACAGACCTGCGTTTAAAGGCGGGTTTGAAAACGAAATTACAAAAGGTATGGCAAAAATTATAAATAATAAACAAATACAAAATTTTGTAATCAAACACAATTTTAACGAAAATAACATTTCAAGAAATATTTCAATGTTAACTGATGTTGTTCTTACCGCTTCATTTGTTCACAGAACGAACAAAAGTAAAAAGATAAAAGACGAACGGAAAAAACCGCTGATTTACAACAATGTTATTTCAACTCTGATTTCTTTAACTGCGGGTTATGCAATTGATAAATCCGTTCAAAAGAATACAAAAAACTACATTGATAAATTTATGCGTTTAAATGCCGGTAATCCCAAACTGAATAAATACATTCAAGGTATTAATATTGCACGACCTACTTTAATTTTTGCGGGAATATACTATGGTATTTTGCCTGTTTTCAGCACTTTTGCGGCAGATAAATCGGATAAATTTTTGAATAAAAACAAAAGAAACAATTAAAATTTACTTCTTTTCCGTTTTATCGTTTCTGTCGTTTAGTTCTTTTGCGACCATTGTCTTAAGCACTCTTGCCCCTATATAAAAGCTTGTGCCGACTGCAATAACTGCACCTGCGGTACCCATAAAAGAAACGGCAATTGAAGCAGCTAATGCAGCGGCAATCATTCCAACTTTAAAAGAAGTATCTGCCGTTTGTTGTAATTTTGCTTCCCGTCTTGCAATATCGGTATTATCGGGCTTACTTTCTTTTACAAGCATATCTTGAGTCGTATTATTCATGGAAGAAAATGTAGGAGCTTGTGTTGTTACGTTATTTTCAAAAATTTTGGGTGCAAGTGCTTCAAGTTTTGCAACTTTACTTTTTACTTCAAAAATATCTCTTGTGAGCTGCTTATCGAGTGCAACTCTGTCGCTGCTGCGTCTGTCATTACCAGAACGTCTGTCTATGGCGACAGGAATGTTATTTTGCCTTCTGTCTTTACTGCTTTGATATTGAGGATATAAACCGGTTATTCTTTCCATAAAAATTCTGCCTGCTTTACTCATTATAACTCAAAACAAGATTTTTTTTGTTATTTTAATATAAATTAATTTTATAATATTTAGTATCAAAAAAATAATTTTGAAGGTTTTATATCAATATGAAAATAACAACAAATTTAATAGAAAAATATACTAATACTTCAATTTTAAAGCCGGAAAACCGGCAATATAATAACAGTGAAAATTCAACAAAGCTTCCTCTTTCGGATATAAAAGGTATTTCACAAGTTAATTCGAATTTACCCGTTAATTACACCAAAACAGGTGAAATATCCGTTCCCGGCTTAAATAATAAAGCCTCCGTTTATAAACTTTCAAACGGACAAAAAGTCATAATTCAAAAGAAAGACGGCCCTTTATATATTCGCACGTCTTTTAATGTAGGTTCTTTAAACGAAGATGATGAAAAAAGAGGCATAAGTCATTTTATTGAGCATAATTTGTTTAACGGGAGTAAAAATCTTGCCCCCGGCGAATACGATACAAAAGTTGAAGAACTCGGCGGATATACAAATGCTTATACTTCATTTGGGGAAACGCAATATTATCTTTCGTTGGAATTGCTTAATGATAATTCTCTCGAGGAAGCAATTAAATTGAATGCATATCAAACTCAATTCCCCACATTTCCGAAAGAACCTTTGGAACGTGAAAAAGAACCCGTAAAATCGGAAATTGATATGTGCAGTGATAATGCCGAAAATAAAGCTTATACAATAATGCTTAAAAATATGTTCGGGCTTGAAACAAACTCTGAAGATATTATTATAGGTACAAAAGAAAATATTAACAAACTTACAAGAGAAGATTTATTTGACTATTATAACACCTGGTATACGCCTGATAATGCAATAACGGTAATAACGGGTGATGTGGATGAACAAGAAGCAATAAATTTGGTTTCAAAATATTACAACAAACAGCCCGACTACAGTAAAATTAATCAAAGAAAAATTCCGGATTTAAAACCTCTAAATAAGGCTTCCAGAGTCGATATTAAACATAAAAATAATCCGAATGCCATAATGCTTTTAGGTTTTCCTGTAGAAGAGGGTACTTCTTTTGAAGATTATTATAAATTAAAATTTCTTTTTATTTATATACTTTCATCTAATTCGGAAATTTCACAAAAATTGGATAAATACGGAATAGGTTTAGACTTTGCCATAGAAAATTTATCTTCCGACCCCGCAGGTGCAGCATCCGCTTATAGCAAAATTTCTTTGCCTGATGAATACACAGAAGAAGTTCTCAAAATTATTTATGAAGAATTGACAAATTTATACAATAATCCTCCAAAACAGGAAGATATAACAAGAATTGTAAATTCTTTAATTCTGTCAATAAACACCAATGAAGATAATGCAATGATAAGTTCCCAACTTTTAGATATCGTTAAAAACAATAATTTTAACTATTTTGAAAATTGCCAAAATACTTTGAAATCGCTTACTCCTCAAGATGTATCCGATACCGCAAAAAAATTTCTTGATTTATCAAAAGCCTCAATTTGCATATCTCATCCCTCATCAATCAGTGATGAACAAATTAAGAGTAATTATAAGAACGCACAATCGGGAGCAAATACGGTTTCTTTCGGTAAATCTCAAAGCCCTTCGGAACGTTTTAATGCATTGAATGCTTCAGTCAGCAGATATAAGCTTCAAAACAATATGCAGCTGGCATTTACAAAATCGGAAGGTACGCCCGAAGCACATTTTGCAATGAGTTTTGAAGCGGATACCGATAAAAATATTTCAAAAGCCGCAACATCGGTTTTAACCTTAATGTTAAACAGAGGTAACGCATTCCACGATAATTGTTCATTCGATAAAATAATGACGGATTTAAACACTAAAATCGAAATTTTCGATATTGGCAGCTATATATGTATTTTTTCCGATTTTCCCGCCGAAAAATCAAATGAGGTAATTCCTTTAATAAAACAAACTCTGTTATACCCTAATTTTTCACAAACGGAATTTGACAGAGCAAAAAAACTCATAAAGGATGATATTCAAAACAGTTCTAAAAATCCATACTCAAAAATATACCAAACAATATTCCCGGATAACAAATACTTCGCATCCGATGAAGAAAAACTTAAAGCTTTGGATAATTTAACGCTTCAAGATGTAAAAAATTTGTATTATAAAATACTGAATAATTCACAATCTTTAATAACCGCTTCCGCACCCGCTGAACAGCTTTCAAATCTTAAAACTACGGTATTTAATGAATTTTCATCGAACTTACCTGTCTTTAACGAGTTTGTTCCCCAAAAATCATCACATGTAAATGCATATAAACCAAATACAAAAGAATTGTTCCTAACCGATACCGAAGAAAATGCACAGGCACAAATTATACAATCATATCTGTATAAGGATTCAAATAATGTAAGCGATATCGCTAAAATTAAAATTTTAAATCATATACTCGGCGAAGGAATGTCCTCAAGATTGTTTCAAGATTTAAGAAATAACGAAAAAATCGCATACCACGTTGCTTCGAACATAGACGCATATTATGATACGGGATTAATTAATCTTGAAATTGAAACATCTACGGATTCCGCCGAAGCTTCATCCGAAAATATAACAAAGGCAATTAATGCATTTAAACGAAATGTTGAAAAACTTAAAACGGAAAATGTTACGGAACAGGAATTAAATTCCGCAAAAAATGCATTAAAAACTTCTTTACTTTCCGCTTTTCACGACAGCGAATCTGAAATGTTTTACGTAATGGAAAATATTGATAATGTATACGGTCTTAACTGTAAAATTGAGTTATTAAAAGCGATTGATGCCGTAACGGCAGATGACGTTAAAGCTGCGGCAAATTATGTGTTTGAATATCCTCCGATTAACTCGATTGTTGCCAGTAAAAAGACTTTAAATGCAATTTCTACTCAATAATATTAAGGACAAGTACAATAGAAATAATGTTTAATTTAACTTCTGCTAAAAAGGTTCCGGTTTTCTAATACATCATCGTACAGGTCATCTATTATGCTATCGTCCAATGAATTGAAATCTATATCTATATTATCCATTAGTTTTTATTAACCTCTATTTTTAGTAGTGATCCCAAATATTTATCTATGTCTTTATTTTTAAAACTAAAGAAACCCGAAAAAGGTGTAAATGTCATTTCATTAAAATATAATTTGTTTTGACATTTTATCCAATCAACCCTCATAAGGACAACTACAATAGTAGTAAATGTTATAAGCTGATATTCTTTGTGTCGGAGTCCAATTACAGGTTCCATAAATCCTATAACCATTTTCATCAGCTTCACAATACATAAAACTACAATAAGCAATATCTCCACCTCCATACGAGAAAGAGGCTTGATAGCATTTAGTCCGTGCTAAAAAGGTTCCGGTTTCTAATACATCATTGTACAGGTCATCTATTATGCCATCGTCCAATGAATTGAAATCTATATCTATATTATCCATTAGTTTTTATTAACCTCTATTTTTAGTAGTGATCCCAAATATTTATCTATGTCTTTATTTTTAAAACTAAAGAAACCCGAAAAAGGTGTAAATGTCATTTCATTAAAATATAATTTGTTTTGACATTTTATCCAATCAACCCTCACCAGAATAAAATTTTCAGCCAGATTTGAAGAAAGTTCTACTGCTTCTTTTAAAAATTTATCAGGCTCTTTTTTTATTTTTATATAATCAGGGTTAAATTCGATATCGGATATTGAGTAGTCTTTACTATATACACAACACACCGGTGGCTTGATATATTTAATTTCCTGATAAAACATAGGTTTAGAATTAAAACAATAAATTTCAAACTCAAGAGAATTCTCGTCGATATCCAGTGGTAACAGTTCTTCGATTATTATTTGAGGTTCAATATCTTTGTATTGCAGCTCAAAGCCACCGAATAAATGAAATTTCTGCACCATCCAGCCGTCAAATCTCAATTTTACATAGTTGAAAATTTGTTTATTTTCTAAAAATTTTGTTTTATCTTTAATTTTATATTGCCATTTGCACCCGTTATTTGCCTTTATAATAAACCTATCAGGCAGATTGTCAAACGGAATATCATCAAAATTTTTTCCAATCCATAAAACAGGTTTTAAATATTTATCGCCTATTTTTTCACTAATCCAGCCTCTTACAAGAACTTTATCAGTTAAGAATGTCTTAAGCGGTGATAAATCATATAATTTTAACCATTGTATTTTTTCATTAAAAGTTTTAGGGTTATCTAAATTTAAGCTATAACCCGTATTCATTTCGAATATCTTTTCTAAAAGTTTTGGATATTCTTTTTCTTTTAATGCTAAAAAATTCTTATAAGAAAAAGTTTGTAGCATTTCTTGAGTATTTTTTTGTAATGTTTCCATAACTATTCTTGATTGTTAATATTAATTATATTTAGAACATTATTAATTATATCTCTAAAGATATAAAAAATCAACTCTTTGTTTTAATTGTAACTTCAATATATGCTTAAATTATGGAATATAAATTTGAAAACATATCATTATTAAATTTTGTAAAAACAATTAGTGCATATAGAGGAACTACTATAAGAAAATTGCTGAATAAATTAAGCTCTGAAAAAGGATATAGCAATTGTTATGCAGGCTTTTACAATAAATTAAAAAATAATACACTAAAATTTTCTGAAATGAATGATATAGCAAATATTTTGGGATATGAGATTGTCATAAGAGAAGTTAAAAAGTAATATTTTGGTTTTCATCTCTAAAATTGAACATAAATAAAAGCTCTAACAATCTGTTAGAGCTTTTATTTAATATTGTATTTTTATTTCTTTAAAAATTCAGGTATATCAAGAATATTATTTGCAAACTCCGCAGCTGATTTTGAAATTTTGGGTGATGGCTGGCTTATGCTGCCGCTTCCGAATAAATCCATTGCACTTGGAATTGGTTTTTCTTCTTGTTCTTGTTGTGCAAATTTTTCAACCTGATTTTTCTTTAACTCAAAACCTGTTGCAATAACAGTAATTTGAATTTCACCTTGTATTCTTTCATCAATAACTTCACCAAAGTGGAATATAGCATCGTCAGCAACTGCTTCTTGTACTAATTGTGCTGCTTCTGTTACTTCGTGAAGTGTCATATCCGGGCCTCCGGTTACATTCATTATGATACCCGATGCACCATATATTGAAGTTTCGAGCAGAGGAGAATTGATAGCCGCTTTTGCAGCTTCTAATGCTCTGCCTTCGCCTGTGCCACGTCCGATACCCATTAATGCTGAACCTGATGATTCCATTACGCTTCTTACATCGGCGAAGTCAACATTTATCATGCCCGGAACAGTAATTATATCAGATATACCTTGTACACCTCTTAATAATACTTCATCAACAACTTGGAAAGCTTCTCTCATTGTTGTTCTTCTGTCAACAACTTCAAGCAATTTATCGTTAGGAATAACAATTAAAGCATCTACGGTTTCTTTTAATTTTTCAATACCTTGCAGAGCTTGATTCATTCTCTTTTTGCCTTCAAAACCAAAGGGCTTGGTTACTACACCTATTGTTAAAGCACCTAATTCTTTAGCTATTCTGGCTACAACAGGAGCAGCACCTGTACCTGTACCACCGCCCATTCCGGCAGTTACAAATACCATATCTGCTTTTCCGATAGCATTTACTATTTCATCTCTTGTTTCTTCAGCAGACTTTTCGCCTTTTTCAGGGTTACCGCCCGCACCTAATCCGTTTGTTAATTTGCTTCCAATTCTGATTTTATTTTCAGCTAATGACATTTCAAGGACTTGAACATCTGTATTTAAAGCCCAAAATTCTACACCGCCTAAGCCTGCTTTTATCATACGGTTTACAGCATTACCACCGCCGCCGCCAACACCTATGACTTTTATATCTGCCGGCGTACCGCCTGTTTGTAATGGTGTTGAATTATTGGTACTATTCTCTTTCTTGCCAAATATGTCCGGAACAAAATTTTCCACTTATGTGCCCTCTTTATTTCTATTACTTTTATTTATGTTTGATAGTTTTATTTTGATTGTATAAGTTCTACCATTAACATAGTATTGTAAATGTTTGAAATAGTAAAGAAAAAAACTCGAAATATTAATATAAGTTTATGAATTTATTTGACAAATCTTTTTACCAATTTTTTTTGTTTGTTTCGCCTATAATATTTGCCGCTTTACTAAGATTATTTGCTAAATTATCATATAATGTTGCTTCTTCACCGTATGGTGCCGTTGTATTTATTATTTCATCAACATTCTGGTTAATATCATTTAATTTTATTATTGTATTTTTTATTGTTTTTTCTTTATTCCTTAAAAAGAAATAATTGACCAGCGGAATTGAACTTGTAATGAATTTTATGACATTGTTAAATTTTTTAAACATATTTTTTGATTTATTTTCAAGAAAAAAATTTTCGCTGTTTTCTGTATTTTTTTCATCATATTCCGCTTCCGCAAAATCGGGCAGATAATCGGTATCTACAGTATTCAATCTTTTGCTATGGTTTTTCCTTTTGGGTTTTTGTAATATTTGATTGCTTATATTATTTTGAGCCTGTGCTTCTTTCATAAAAACATTGGTTGTATATAAGAGGTTATCACCGCTTATAGCATAATTTATATTGTTTCCGGTATTCTTTTGATAAAAACTGACCGGTTGATTTAATCCATTGTTTGAAATATCCATACAAATTTCCCTGTAATCATTATATTGTTATATTTTTATTTTGCCGCCGTTTGAATGTATGATTTAATTTATAAAACTTTACATTAAAAAAGCTTTAATTAATTTTCTTTAATTAAAGCTAGCTTAATATTTGTTTACAAAAAATTATTTTGAGGCGGCTTTTAATCTTGCCATTGCTCTTGCAAGAGCAGCATTTGCTATTTTTATATCATGTTGAGTTGAGGCATTGCCTAATTTTGCTTCTGCTCTTTCTTTTGCAAGTTGTGCTCTGGTAACGTCTATATCGCTTCCTATTTCGGCAACTTCTGTTAAAATTATTGCTTCATTGTTTTTAAACTGGAACGCTCCGCCTATAATTGAGAAATTAATTGTTTCTCCCGATATTTCCGCTTTTGCCGTACCAATTGCAAGTGCCGCCATAAACGGTATGTGATTAGGCAAAATACCGAAGCTTCCCGCTTCTCCCTGTGCATATATGGAATCTACATCATTTTCATATACGATTTTTTCAGGTGTTATTATTTTAAGATGTATCTTGTTTTCAGACATTTATTTTGTTCCTATTTTACTTTTTCTGCATTTTTTAGAACATCTTCAATTGTTCCTGCCATATAAAATGCTTGTTCAGGAATATTGTCATATTGTCCTTCCACAATACCTTTAAATCCGGCAATTGTATCTTCAAGTTTTACATATCTTCCATTTATCCCTGAAAATTTTTCTGCAACAAAGAATGGCTGCGATAAGAACTTTTGTATTTTTCTTGCTCTGTTTACTGTTTCTTTATCTTCTTCGCTTAGTTCATCCATACCCAGAATTGCAATAATATCTTGTAATTCCTGATATTTTTGTAATATTTCAAGAACTTTTCTTGCCGTATTATAATGTTCTTCACCAATAATAAGCGGGTCTAATACTTTACTGTTTGAAGCCAAAGGATCAACGGCAGGATATATACCTAATGATGCAATTTGTCTTGATAATACGGTTGAAGCATCCAAATGAGAAAATACCGTAGCAGGTGCAGGGTCGGTCAAGTCATCTGCAGGCACATATATTGCCTGTATTGATGTTATTGAACCGTCTTTCGTTGAGGTAATTCTTTCCTGAAGTTCTCCCATTTCATTTGCCAGTGTTGGCTGATAGCCTACTGCAGATGGCATTCTGCCGAGTAAAGCAGATACTTCGGAACCTGCCTGTACAAATCTAAAAATATTATCTATAAACAGTAAAACATCCTGTTTTGAAAAATCTCTGAAATATTCCGCCGCCGTTAAAGCTGAAAGTCCTACCCTCATTCTTGCACCCGGCGGCTCGTTCATTTGACCGTATATAAGTGCTACTTTATCTATAACCCCGGATTCTTTCATCTCGTTCCAAAGGTCGTTTCCCTCTCTTGTTCTTTCGCCTACACCGCCGAACACGGATACGCCCGAATGCTCGGACGCTATATTATGAATTAATTCCATAATAAGAACCGTTTTGCCGACTCCGGCACCGCCAAACAACCCTATTTTTCCGCCTTTTTGATACGGCTGTAATAAATCAATTGCCTTAATTCCGGTTTCTAATATTTCTATATCTGTATTTTGATCAACTAGTTCAGGGGAATGCCTATGAATTGGTAAATAGTCGTTTGTCTCTATTTCGCCTTCGTTATCAACAGGTTCACCGAGTACATTTAATATTCTTCCTAAAATATTTTTCCCAACCGGAATTTTTATAGGTTCACCTGTATTTATTACTTTCATGCCTCTTTTTATACCATCTGTTGATGACATTGCAACACTTCTAATCTTATTTTCACCTAAGTGCTGCTGCACTTCCGCAACTATTTTTGTGGAGTCATTAACAATAATCTCTATAGAATCATTGATTTCAGGTAAAATACCCGAATTAAACTCAACATCTATTACAGGCCCTATAACCTGAGTTATTAATCCTTCTTTCTCAACAGTGATTGTCATATCCTCTTTCCCCTATTTGCCATTCTATATTATTATACAATTATATATTCTTTTTGTAAAAAATTAATTATCTTTAATATTAATGTTATAATATAACTATGAGGCTAGATAAATTTTTAAAAGTTTCACGTTTAATTAAAAGAAGAACTGTTGCTAATAAAGTTTCCGATCAGGGGCGTGTGTTAGTTAACGGTGTTTCATCTAAACCTTCAAAACAACTTAAAGTCGGAGATGTGATTTCTATCGTTCAGGCAGATGTTACTATTGATGTTAAAGTATTAAAACTGCCTTCCGGTAATGTTTCTGTTCAAGAATCATCCACCTTGTATACAATTTTAAAATAATTCCTAAATGTAGCCAATTAGACTACATACAAATTTTAAAAAAGGTTACATAATATATTTATTATGAACGAAGTAGAAAAAAACATAGCATTAGGAAAAAACATTGCAAAAGAAAGAAAGAATAAAAATCTTTCACAAAATCAGTTAGCTGATATGCTCAATATTTCAAGAGAACATTTAGCTAAGATTGAAACTGCAAAAAGAGGTGTAAGCATAAATCTTGTATTTAAGATTTGTGAAATCCTTGATATTAATGAGTCTGAATTATTCACTTTTTAATATCTAAAGTTTTGATTTCAGGTTTTGTAGTTTAGTTTTTTATTCTATGAAATTTTGCACAAGTATATTCTTTTAACTTTTTAAAGGTGTTTAAGAATATACTTGTTAATGTTAAAATTTTGCTAATAAAAAATTATTTATATCTATTAATATTTTAATCAACTGTATTTAATCTAGCTTCCAAGACTGAATATGTTGTATATTTCTTCGTCTGAAAGTTCTGTAATAACTTTTTCACCTTCAAATACGGCAAGATTAACAAGTTCTTTTTTCTGTTTAATCATTTCATCTATTTTTTCTTCAAATGTCCCTATCGTTACTAAACGATGAACCATTACATTTTTGTCTTGTCCAATACGGTAGCTTCTGTCGGTTGCTTGTTCTTCTACTGCCGGATTCCACCATAAATCATAATGTATTACATTTGTTGCCGATGTCAAGTTTAAACCGGTTCCACCGGCTTTTAACGACAATAACATTATTTTTTTATCGGGATTGGTTTCAAATTCTTGCAGCATTTTTTGTCTTTGAGTTGTGTTTAATGAACCATGAAAGAATAATGGTGTGATATTCAGTTCATTTTGTATAATTGCTGAAAGAATATTTCCCATTTCTTTATACTGCGTAAATGCAATAACTTTTTCGTCATTATCAAGTATTTGAGATAATAAAGAAATAAACTTCTCTGTTTTACCCGATACATCCTTTGTCATTTCTCCGCATTTTAAATATTGGAAAGGATGGTTGCATATTTGCTTTAATGCGGTAATAAGTTTGAAAATTATTCCTCGTCTGTTTATACCTGTTTGTGATGATATATCGTTCATTAAGCTGTTTAATGTTTTTTCATATAAAGCTGCTTGCGTTTTTGTCAAATAGCAGTATTCATCCAGTACCATTTTTTCGGGTAAATCATCAATGATTGTTTTATCTGTTTTTAATCTTCTTAATACAAACGGAGATATAGAAAGTTTTAATTTATCAGCTTGTTCATATTGTTTAAATCTCTCAATCGGGATAGCGTAGCATTTTTGAAAATCTCTTATTGACCCCAAATACCCTTTGTTTATAAAATCAAATATACTCCATAATTCTGTTAGTTTGTTTTCGACCGGAGTACCTGTCATTGCTATTTTTATGTCTGATTTTAATGACTTAACCGCAGCAGTTTGAGATGTATCCGGATTTTTTATATTCTGAGCTTCGTCTACTACAACCATGCCCCAGTTTGTTTTTTTAACTTCTTCAATATCGATTCTTAAAATTGCAAATGTAGTAATCAATATATCTGCTTTTAAGTCAAGCTGTCTTTCTGCACCGTGGTATGCACTTGCTTTTAAATTTGGTGCAAACATATTTAATTCTTTAATCCAGTTTCCCATTAATGTAGTTGGACATATTACAAGAACAGGTGCTTTTAATTTACCTTCTTCTTTTAATTTTAGGATTAAACTTATAACCTGAATAGTTTTACCTAAGCCCATGTCATCTGCTATACAAGACCCAAATCCTTTAGAAGTATTTGTATACAGCCATTTTAGTCCACTTAATTGGTATGGTCTTAATTCTCCTTTTAAATTAGCAGGCGGTGTAATTTCAACTGCTTTGCCTAAATCTTTTACTATATTTGCGAAGGCTTCATCATAATCAAATTCGTATTCGTTTAAATGACCTGAAAATGCAGCGTGAAGCATTTCCATTCTTGTAATTTTATCAATTTTTGGAGATTTTAGTTTTTCTATTATTGCTTGTGCTTCAGCCTGATCTATTAATATATATTTATCTTTAAATTCTATAATCCCGTTTGCATTTTTTATTAATTTTTCAAATTCTTCAACAGAAATCTTCTCATCACCGATTGCAACTTGGAAAGAAAAATCAAATATTCCGGCAAGGCTTATATTTCCACCCTTTCCGTTTAATATATCTGCCACATCCTGTTCTCTGGATGATTTTATTTTCGCATTTATTGATGCTCGTGGAACAACAATGTTACCGAAATTAGGCGGGAAGTTGATGTTAATTCCTGCTTTATTTAGATAATACGCCGTATGTATCATTAATTTATACACATCATTTAATGATAAATACATATAAAGTTTTTCTTCGTCCTCAAAAAGCTGTTCAAGTTCTTTGTAGTATCTTATTGCGTAATTCAGCTGTTTTTCAACAATGCTTACGATATAAGTATTTTGAAGCCCCCAATATTCACCTTCTTTGTAAATATCTATTAATTTTTTGGGCGGTTCTTTTTCGTTTAATTTTTTGTCATTTGATTTTACAGAAATTGTAAGTTTAAATTTATCTTCTTCAATTTTTTCAATATCTAATTGCGGGCTTACGGGATATTTCCCTATGTAAATTTCGTCAAGCCATTCATTTATTGCCTCTGCCAAATCTAAAGAACGTATAAATCTTTTATTATTTGCTTGTTTTATAAAATAAATTGATGAAATAATATCTTTAAATCTGTAAGCCTTAAATTTTAAAAATTTAAAAATTACGTAATTAATATAATTTTCGATTAATAAATCGGCTATATTTTTAATATCTGATATTTTAGAAAAATTAAGCGAATATACTTCTTGTAAAGAGTCATTCAAAAAATCATTTATGGCAAACATTTCGTATGTAATGTTGAAAAATTTATCTGTTGTATTTACTTTTGGCAAGAAATACATCTTTTCAACCATTTTTTTTACAAACTGGGTTAAAATATTAAATATACTAAATGTTTCGGTAATGTTAGGATTATCTACAATACAATCAAATCCTGAAAAATATTCCCAAATTAAATCGAGAGGAATTTTATAGCCTATTAAATCTTTTTGAATTCCGTCTTTTTCTATCGTGTAAGAAGTTGAAGAAAATCTAAACATAGAACCTTTTGATTTAAGATAGAAATCAAAATTGTTTGTGGGGGTAACAAATACCTCAAAATCTTTTGGTTCTTTTATAAGATAAAACTCGGTGTTTTTTATGACGTTGCTGGAATTTTGGAATGTAGTTGCAAATTCGTCCTCAACTAATTGATATATTGTGCTTATCATAAGCCGAAAGTCTTTTTTTTCGCAACCGACAGGATTTTCTGTCAGATTGTGAAACATTTCGTCTATATTATTTTTTTTAAAAGAGAATGAAAATTTATTAGTGTTAATTGTTTCGGCTGTCATATTCCCCTCAATCTCCGGTTGTTTTGTATATATAATAAATATAAATTCAAAAGTTTTCTAACCTTTTTATATTATACATAAAAAATAATACGTAAAAAACTTTATTTTATATTACTTTTTTAATATAACATCAGGCATTTCATAATATATACAATTAGGACACTTCTGTTTTGCAAGTGTTTTTCCGTCTGTATTAGGAAATCTTGAAATGTAATTTGCAATTACTTTTGAAGGATTTTTTGAATTTTTAATACAGTAAGTGTATGCTGAATCGTTCTCTTGGTCTAAAATCGGTTTTAATTTAACAAATGTGCTGTCTTGATTATACACAAGTATCGGACTCATTGTATCTGAATATGTATCTGATAGTTTGTTATTTGTCCAATATTTAATTCCGGGAGTAATTGAACCGTAGGTTTTAAGAATGCCGTATAATTCCGGAATATTAGGCAGCCTGCCGCCTCTTGAGTAACAGAATGCATCCTTTTCATGCTTAGTTTTCATTTCTGGATTGATGTTTATCAATTCGAATGCAGGTGAACAAAAGTTTTGTTTGTATATTTGCAATTCATTGTGCATATCAATTCCGTCATAATTTATAAATGGATAATAACAAAGTCTTACTTCTTTTTTGTTAGAATCTTTGTTTAATCGATTTTGCATGTCGAAATCATTTGTTTCAAATTCTTGCTTTATGGATACAGCCGGATTATATGTATAACCCATATTAATCAATTGATTGAACACATCATAGGGAACTTCTTTTACGCTGAAATTTACGTGTTTCTTTTCAGAGGTCAGCATATTATCTATTTCTGCCTCGTAATTATTTTCTTTATTATTTAAAATGTTATTGAATTTATTTACATTGAAAGGTTTTTCAACCATTGATTTTATTTCGGCTTTTCTTTCTTGTTCTATATTTCTGTAGAAATATTTTCTGTCTGTTTTTCCGAATTTATCCTCTATATCGGATACGCAAAAGACCATGGGCTTAACATCTTTTGGTTGTCTTTGTACTGTATATGACATATTATCGAAATGAATAACGATGTTATGTTCTCTGTCTTTATCACTTGTCCAGTAATATTTATTTCCGAAAGTATCAAATTTATTAAATGCAATATAGTATGTTTCTTTATAATTAGGCATTCTGGCATTTAATGCACTGCAAAATCTTTGAGCTTCGTCGTATGTATTAAAAGGAACAGCTTCTTTAGCATATAAAAAAGGCACTTTAACTTTATCTTGTTCCATTAATTTTTTGGAATAAGGGCTTATATTTTCGTCGTATTTTAAATATTTATCAGAAAAATCTACTGTGATTTTTGAAACTTCATATTTTTCAAGTGTATTAATTCTCATCTTTTTATATGTAAATAACAAAATGTTTAAAGAACCTAGAATTAAAAACAAAATGAATAATATTTTTATAATGTTAGATTTATTTTTGTTAATTAAATCTTTGATTGTAATACCTGGAATAATAAATTCCGGAACTATAAAATACATAAATAGGACAATCATTATCGTAGGGAATACAGAGAAAACCAAATTCATAAAAAATGTAAATATAGAAGTTATATTTAAAGCATCTTTATTTATTACATACAATGAAATAAAACTGGACAAGAAGATTAGAAGAAGAATTGTCAAAAACAAAGCTATGTATAAAGGATAGTTTATTGATTTAGCTTCATTTTTTAAATTCTGAAGCCTTCTTGAAAACATTGATGAAATATGGAAATAATATAAAAAGCCTATTAAAATGGAGGCGTATATGTTGATTAAATTATATAATGCTTTATCTCCGTTAACGGAGTAAAATACAATAATATTTGCTATAACAAGAATGAAAGTGTATAAAATATTGGTTCTTAGCAAATATTTCTTTTGCGGATTATCTTTTTTTGAATTCTTTTTCATAATAAATATTTTACACTACGATTATTATTATTGTATAATTCTAATAAAATATCAAGATTATATAAAAAATTCCGAGAGGTAATGTCGTGGAACTTATGCAGCAAACGGATATGGTCGAATTGGCAAAGGAAGTTTTTAATATAGAAGCGGATTCGATTTTAAAATTAAAAGAAAGAATTACGGATAATTTGGAAGAAACAATATCACTTATTATTGCCTCGAAGGGGCGTGTTATTGTTACCGGCATGGGAAAATCCGGATTAATTGGCAGAAAAATTGCTGCTACTTTATCATCAACCGGAACGCCTTCCTATTTCCTTCATCCTGCTGAAAGTACTCATGGTGATTCCGGAATAATTACAAGAGATGATGTTATTATTGCAATATCAAACAGTGGTGAAACAACGGAATTATTAAACTTATTGCCCTTAATTAAACGTTTTGGCGTACCACTTATTGTTCTATCTGGCAATAGAAATTCTACATTAGGGAAGTGTGCGGATATATTCTTTGATATATCAGTTGAAAAAGAAGCATGTCCTTTAGGCAAAGCTCCAACAGCAAGTACTACAGCTACCTTGGCAATGGGTGATGCCATAGCTGTCTGCTTATTAAAAAAAAGAGGTTTCTCAACGGAAGATTTTCTTTTATATCATCCTTCAGGAACTTTAGGAAAAGGGATACTTTATTTGATAAAAGATTTAATGTTAAAAGATAGAAATCTTTTGCCTATTGCACATGAAGAGGATACATTCCTTGAAACAGTTGATATAATTTCAAAAAAGAAATTAGGATGTGCGTTAATAGTTAATTCTCAATACCAATTAACGGGTGTGATTACCGATGGCGATATAAGACGTATTTTGCTTCGGTATCCCGATGTTTCAATTCTCAAAAACAAAATGGTCATGACTAGAAATCCTAAAGTTATAGATGCTGATGATATGGCGGCTAAAGCATTAAGCTATATGGAAAAATATTCAATTACATCGCTTGCCGTATGCGATAAAGATAAAAAGCCTATAGGAATTATTCATATCCATGATTTATTAAAAGCCGGAGTTGCGTAATGTTTAATATTGAAATTAGAAATAAAGTTTCAAAAATTAAAATGGTCGTTTTTGATGTGGACGGAGTTATGACTGACGGCGGCATTATATATGATGGAAACGGCATGGAATATAAAATATTTAATGCTAAAGACGGTCAAGGTATTGTAATGTTAACAAAAGCAGGAATAATTACTGCCATTATAACTGCACGTGAGTCGGGGGCCGTAAAACACCGGTTTGAAAATTTGGGTATGACAAAATTATATATGAATCAGAAAAATAAGATTATAGCCATGAAAGAATTACTAAATGAATATAATCTCGATTTTTCTCAAGTTGCATATATGGGCGATGATTTGCCTGATATATGCGTGTTAAAGGAAGTCGGACTGGCATGCTGCCCTAACGATGCAATAAGTGAAGTTAAAAATATCTGCGATTTTATTTCTTCAAAAAGAGGAGGACGGGGTGCTGTAAGAGAACTTACAGATTTGATATACAAAATTCAGAGATTATCTGTTTAAATCAAATATTATTTTAGCACCTATAAGCGTTAAATCAGGGTTAATATAATCAAATTTTCTGTTGAGATATTGAGAAATAATTGATGAATAGCCTCCTGTCGCAATAATTGTTGCTTTTTCGCCAAGTTCTTTTTCACATTCAAAAACTAAGCCTTCTATCATTGAGGCATGTCCTCTTACAATTCCCGATAACATTGCATCAATTGTATTTCGTCCAATAACGTCTAATGAATTTTCTATATTTAATTTAGGGAGTTTTGAAGTTTTTGAAGCAAGTGCATCTGCTTGTAATTTCATGCCTGCTGTAATAATTCCTCCGATAAATTCGTGATTTTTATTAACTATATCAAAAGTGGTAGCAGTACCGAAATCAACGACAATTGCCGGAATTTTGTATAGTTTGCAGACGGCAGCACTGTTAGCAATTCTATCAGCACCGATTTCGGCGGGATTATCTATGTTTAGAATAACGTTAGAATGTATTTTGTGTGAAATTATTAGCGGATTAATTGATAAATATTTTTTTAGGGCAGTTTCAATTTTGTTTGTAAGTTGAACAACAACACTGCAAATAACGGCATTTTCAATCTTATTGACTAAATTAGTCTGTATTAATAAATTAGATATAAACATTCCGTATTCATCTTCAGTTCTGGTTATTTGAGTTGATAATCGCCAGGAGTGTATAATTTCGTTATTATCAAAGACTCCTAATGTAAGATTTGTATTTCCGATATCTATTACTAAAAGCATAAATTTTTCCTCACACATGTTATATTAACAAAAAGATAAAAATACTTAATTTTCAGTATATGCATTTTTACATAAATGTTATAAACTTGTAATATGCTATATTATTAATAGTGAGAGATAAAAATGTATAGAAGGCAAATTTATATAACAATTTTAATGGTTTTATTTCTAATCGGTTTTCAAACCAGAATAGCGGCATCTGCAGCGATACCCGAAATAAAACAAAATGAGAAAGTTGATGTGGAAGCGGATTGTGATTCTGATACATCAGATAAAGAATCTTATCTTATAAAACAAGTTAGTCTAAGAGATAAATTTAAACGTTCTCCTGAAGCACAAATTAATGCATTGATAAAAAAATATAATAAATATTCGATGTCATCTGATTTAGAAAAATTAAAAAAGTTATATACGGATTCTTATGTTAATAATGACGGATTTAAGCTTGATACGATTATGGATATGATGAAAATGTCGTCGGCTGTGTATAAGAATGTTAAATATAAAACTGAAATTATGAAAATAAATATTTCAGAAAATTATGCTTCCGTAAAAGTTAAAGAAATAGCAACCGGAGAAACTGTTAAAGAGTTAAGTAATATATCGGGAACAGGAAATATTGTATCTGAAATTTGTTATACCGATTATTTACAAAAAGTAAATAATGAGTGGAAAATTTCCGCAACAGATGTTACGTACGAAAAAGTATCATTAAAATATGGTGAAGCAAAATATATGGATGTTGATATATCCGCACCGGATTATATACCAGCAGGTTCGGAATATGAAGTTGATGTAAAAACAATATTACCTGGCGGTTCTTTTGTTGTCGGTTCTATTGTAAATGAAGATATTGTATATCCTCAAAAAAATAAAAAAGATGTATATAAGAATATAAAATCTGATTCTTTGGCGAGAATTTTAAAAGCGAATACCGCTAATCATAATGAGTATGCAACTGTTTCAATAGCAATTACAAGGGCAAAGGTAGATCCGCCTAAAGTGAATATAGATATGACAGGTGCTGCATTTATTATGAAACGTGTAAACGTATTTTCAGCACAAAATCAGGTAAAAGAAAAGGAGTAATTATATGACAAGGCATATAAAACAACGTAGAAAAAATAATTCCGGTTTACTGGATATGGCTTCAATTGTTAAATATTTTGCATTATGGATAGTTTTTGCCGCAATATCGTTTGGTATTAAAACGGTTGTTTTGGGTGCTGTAAATATGTCACCTACAAAACAATGCGGTAACGGTATGCTTACGTTATATGAAGTTCATAATACAGGAGCTGCTTTTAATTTATTCTCAAATCAGCCTGAAATGATAATTATAGCTTCGGGTTTAGCCGTTGCAGTATTAACATTTATTGTATTAATTGCTTCAACAAAGCTCACACATTCTGCAATTTCCGCAATGGCATTATTAAGCTCCGGAATTACCATGAATATGCTTGAAAGAATAAATCAAGGTTATGTAATAGATTATATACATTGTGATTTCTTGCATAATTTCCCGGTATTTAATGTTCCTGATATAATGATTGTGGTAGGTGCTTTAGGATTAATACTTTCTATACTTTTCAGAAGATAGGTTCTTAAATATAATGATAAATGAATTTGTTATAAATGTTCAATCTGTTGAGTCCGCTCAAAGATTGGACATTTTTTTATCAAAAGAAGATTGTTTTCAATCCCGTTCTCAGGTTCAAAATCTAATAAAGAAAAAACAAATATTTATAAATGGTAAGGAAGCTAAGGCATCATCTCAAGTTGAAAACGGTGATGAAATCAGAATTTTATTAAACAGTGACTCGTCGGTTATAATACCTGCTCAAAATATACCTTTAAACATAATTTATGAAGATAATGATATTGTTGTTGTAAATAAACCTAAAAATATGTTAACTCACCCAACAACAAAAGAAACTACGGGAACTTTAGTAAATGCATTACTGTATAAATATGGATATGAAGGGCTTTCTGATATAAACGGAGTCTTAAGACCGGGAATTGTGCATAGACTGGATAGAAATACATCCGGACTGTTGATGATTGCCAAAAATAATATTTCACATGAGTTTTTAGCTGAACAAATAAAAAGTAAAACCGCACAAAGACAATATTTAGCAGTTGTTACCGGTAACTTTGATAATGAAGAAGGTGTAATTGACGAACCCATAGGCAGAAGTTCCGTTAATCCAGAAAAAATGGCCGTAATTCCTGATGGAAAACCTTCTGTTACAATTTATAAGGTTTTGGAACAGTTTAAAGGATATGCATTCTTAGAATTTACGTTAAAAACAGGCAGAACACATCAAATAAGAGTTCATACAAATTTTATCGGTCACCCTATAGTGAACGACAGTTTGTATAATAAAAAACAATTTAAAGTAAAAACAACAGAGCAGGTTTTACAGGCCTATAAATTAAAATTTATATCATTAAATAATCATGAAACAATTGAGCTTAAAATTGATATGGATGAAGATTTGATAAAAGTTCTTAAATTTCTAAGAAGTATAAAAAATGGTTAATAAAACGGTTTTAAACATATTTTTGTTATTATTTGTTCTTAAAAAGTCTGTCTTGAATATAGAGTATAATTGGAATTTTTTGCAAGAAAAACGTAAAACTTTATAAACAAAATGAAATTGGTACTTATAATAAATAAGTTCTTTAACGCAAAATTACCTTGCTTGAAATTGTGCTTGATAATGTATTATAAACAAAAATAATCGATAATTGTTTAACTTAGATTTAATTTCTTACCATAATATAAGTCATAGAATTCGGGTATAAACTTAATAAAGCCCGAATAAGGAGTAAATGTCATTTCACAAAAATAAAGTTCATTATTGGACTCCATAAAATCGACTCTGACAAAATCAAACTCTTTAGATAACTTTTTTGAATAATATACCGCTTCTTCAATTTTATTGGGCATTTTAGTTATGTTTTTTGTTTGAAACTCAATATCAAAGTTGAGTTTTTTACCACAGGGTGAATATATACTTTGTTCTATAAACTTATCGACCGCTCTAAACAAAATGAATTCGGGTTTCCCGTTGAAACAATATACCTCATAATTAGATATTTCCCAATATTTCATTTTTAAAAGTTCTTCAGCAAAAATTCGGGGCTTTATATTTTTATATTGCATTTCTAAATATGCCCAATAAGAATAATTAATTTTTAAAACTTTATCATAGAAATTTTTATAAAATTTTTTTTCTTTTGAAGTTAATACATTTTTGTTTATTACATAAGCATTTGTTTTCCAAGCATGATTTGTTTTTAATACAAAAGTGTCAGGAAGCGTATCAAAATTAATATCATCAAAACAATCTGCCGTTTGATATATTTTAGCCGTTTTTAAGTCCGAACATTTTTCATTTACGTAGGTTTTAACATATATTTTGTCGGAAAGTAATGTTTTTAACTTTGAACTATCGTTTAATTTAAGATATTGCAGTTTTTCGCTTAATCTGAGCGGATTTTTTAAATCTAAATTCAATTTATATAATTGTTTATATTTCCACTTTAACAAATACTTATATAAACAAATAGGAATACCACGCTGTAATAAATACCTTAAAAAGTATTTAGGCGTATTAATGTAATTGTTGTTCATATTTTTTTATAATATTCATCCTAAATTTTGCATTTTCGCAAACATCTGCTTTTCTTGCGTTTTTATTAAGAAATTTGGCTGGACAAAATTCACAATATTTACAATATTCTTCTTTAAAACAATCTTTGTAATCTTTTATTTTATCTGTCCTGAATTTACCAAAAGTACTGCAGTATTTATCATCAAGCCAAAAATCCTTTAATGATTTATCACGTAAATTTGTAAATATGAAATTTGCACTCGGACACGGAGTTACGTTAAAATTCGGATCTATGTGTAAAGTTGTTTGACCCGCAAGACAAGGATAATCATTGAGATACTCATCATCAATGGTTCGTACAAAATTTCTTAATTTATTTTCATACAAATATTCATAGAATTTTTTCTGCTGCTCTTTTGTAATTCTGGTATGCAAATTACTTCCGTCTTTATTTTCAATTAAATATTCGCTCACATTTGGAATACAATTATTCTTAAACGCAAAATCAAAAACTTCACGAAAATCATCTGCATTGTATTTTGTTAAAAAAGACTTTATTTCAACGGGAACATGTCTGTCCAGAAGCTTTTTCGCAACGGATATTGTTTTTTCCCATGAACCTTTGACTCTCGTAATTTTATCATGTATTTCGGGGTTCATACTGTAAACGGATAAAGCAACAGTTGCAGGTATAAGCGAAACAATTTCTTCAAAAAGCCCAGGTTTATCATACATAGTTTGACCGTTGGTGAAAATATACAATTCAAGCCTTTTTTTTCGTATATAACGTATAATTTTTAAGAAATCATCAGCCAAAGTGCATTCGCCACCGGATAATATAACCTGAATAAGACCTAAATCATAGGCTTCGTCAATAATTCTTTTGACATCTTCAAAACGGAGAGAAACATTTGGGATATCTTTATTATTATAGCAGTGTACACAATTTTCATTGCACTTATATGTAATATCAAACTGAATACGGGTTAACTTACGTTCTTTTTTATTTAATTTATTCTATTCCGCTCTAAAATCAATTCCTTTTTGCAAATCGCCGTAACTTTTTGGTACGTTATTTGAATAAACCGATTTATCAACATCATCGGGATAATATAAACCTTTTGATTGCAACAGTGATAAAAATTCGGGTAATTCATCAATTAAATTTCTTTGTTTCGCATATTCTTCAACCTCTTTAATATCAGAAGAACCGATGAGTTTATACCATAAATCACTCGATTCATTTTGAAGCCAAAAAATTTCACAAGTAATAATATTTGAAATATAAGCCCTTGAATTTTCACGCTCAAAATTTACGACATTAGTACAAACCCACTCAGGAATCATTTAAAATACAACCCTCAAAAATTAGCGGAATAAAACAGGAGAATATATTAATAACAACATCCCTGGCAACAACCCCAGGTCTGACTAAGAGCTTGATTTGAGCAACTTCCCATTGATATTTTCATTGAAGACGATTTATAAAAAGATAATTTTTCAGATGATTTAACGTCTTTAACTAAAGTATTATTTTTATCCATTTGTAAGCCCCTTTCCATATCAAATATAAAAAAATTAGTACTACAGTTCATAATATCATTTGTAAAATTCATTGTCAATCAAATAGATTGTATTTATGCAAGATAAAATATAACATATCTTTAAATAGCTGTTTTATTTGTATTGACAACGGAATATGGTTGTAGTATCAATAAATGTAGTCAGGTATTTCTGACCGGTTTGTTTATGGAATTTTAAGCCGGGTGGAGGCACGGTTTGGGTTCTAATAAACGGACGAAAATAAAGTAAAAGCAGCGGTTGAGTTTGTGCTGAACGTATTCCGCAGAGTAATATTATAAGGAGAAAACATGCCAACAATAGCACAGTTAGTTCGTAAAGAACGTCAAAAAACAACTGATAAGACTAAATCACCGGCGTTAACAAATTGCCCTCAAAAAAGAGGAGTATGCACAAGAGTTTATACGACTACTCCGAAAAAACCGAATTCTGCACTGAGAAAAGTTGCAAGGGTAAGATTAACAAACGGTTTTGAAGTTACTTCATATATACCTGGTATCGGACACAATTTGCAAGAACACTCTGTGGTTCTAATCAGAGGCGGCAGGGTAAAAGATTTACCGGGTGTTAGATATCATATAGTAAGAGGCACATTAGATACGGCAGGCGTTGCAAACAGAGCTAAATCAAGATCAAAATACGGCGCTAAGAGAGCTAAAAAGAAATAAGAAAGGTGATTTGAAAAATGTCAAGACGTAGTAAAGCTGCAAGAAGAATACCGGCTCCTGATGCTGTATATAATAGTACTGATATAGCAAGTTTTATTAACAGATTAATGAGACGTGGAAAGAAATCTCTTGCTGAAAGAATATTTTATTCTACATTGGAAAACTTAAAAACTAAATCAAAAGATGAACCGTTAGAAATATTCAAAAAAGCATTAACAAATGCAACTCCGTTATTGGAAGTAAAAGCCAGAAGAATCGGCGGTTCAACATATCAAGTTCCTTTGGATGTAAAACCAGACAGAGGTATGGTATTAGGTTCAACATGGTTAATTGAAGCTGCAAAAAAACGCAGTGGAAAATCCATGATTGAAAAATTAACAAATGAGTTATTGGATGCTTCAAACGGTATTGGTGCTGCTTGCAAAAAGCGTGAAGATACGCATAAAATGGCTGAAGCAAACAAAGCTTTTGCTCATTACAGATATTAATAATTTATTCAAATGATAAAAGAGAGAAGCATTAACGGCTTCTCTCTTTTTATACTTTATAAAAAGCTGACAGTGGATTTGTGAATAAATAACCCGAAATTTGCCGAATTGAATTATAATGGTATAATTAAGCTAAAATTGATTTGCATAATAATAAAAAGAGTTTAAAATAACTTAGGAGTTTATATAATGATTAATAAAATAGTCTTACATACAGTTACATTAATTTTTTTAGCAATTATCGTATATATATGTTTTATAAATTGGCATTCAGAGGCAACAAGTCAATTTGTCGTTCGTAATGATGGTAGTTTGATAATTGTTAATACCTGGCTTCTTTTATTAATTACCTATATATTTGGTAAAGTATCCGGAATATTGTGTTCATTAAATATAGGGGTTAAATATAGAGAACAACTTGAATTTTTTGTCAGAAAAACAGAAAAACTTTCTCAACAGAATGAAATCGATACTGATGATAAAGAGGCATTGCAAAGAAAAATAGCTTCATTAGAAATTGCGTTGGATAAAGCTTTAAAAAATAAGAGTAATTAATATTTTTATATATAAGCTTTGTATCCTGCCGTATAATATTGTTTTATAAATATGTTATTGGAGTAAGGTTTGAAGTTTTCTTTTCTACATATAGCGGATATACATTTAAGCAGGTCATTTTCGCAGTTTTCAAATTTTTCATATAATAAAGAGTTATCGGAAGTATACAAAAATGCACTTGAGGCTTGTCTTGATAATATATTCAAGGTTGCAATTTTAAAGCAGGTTGATTTTGTATTGATAGCGGGGGATACTTTTAATTCAAGCGAGCATGATTTTTCCTCAAAGTTTTTGTTAAAAAAATTTCTGGACAGATTTGATGAAGAAGGTATAAAAGTTTTTCTTATTTGCGGAAATCATGATTATTTAAGTTCGTATAATAAAAATACATTTAATTATGATAATAATTCAAATATAAAAATAATAGGTTTAAACACCGAATTTTACGGTACATTCCCCGTTTATAACAAAAATAACGAATATATTTGTAAAGTTCATGCACTGAGTTTCAGGGATGAAATATTTAACGAAAATCCGGTTAAATATTTTACCAAAGTTTATGATAATGATTTTCACATAGGGCTTCTTCATTGTGATTTGAATGCCGATAAATCAAGCAGATATGCACCTTGCAGTATTACGGAGCTTAAAGAACTCAATTATGATTATTTTGCATTGGGTCATATTCATCTTCCTTCTTCGGATAATTCAAATATTTTATATTCGGGAACAATTCAGGGCAGAAACATAAAAGAAACGGGCGAGCATGGCATAAGGTATATTGAGGTTAATTCAAAAACCGTTGTAAAAAACGAATTTATTCCGACTGATGTTTTAAGATTTGAAAATTTAAGCATTGATATAACGGAGTCAAAAGATACCGTAAGTGCCGCAGAATTAATTACGGATAAAATCAGATTGTTTATATCGAATTTTGATAAAGTAAAATATTTGTTAAGGATAAATTTAACGGGGCAAATTGAATTTCTTTCAGATATAAACGAAGAATTTTACAACCAACTTGCGGAGAGAACCTTGCGTGAATTTATGCATCGGGTTTATATACTTGATTTTTCAAGTGAATTAAAATCATATACTTCCGAAAACGTATTAAAAAGTGATGACGGCATATCGGGAGAATTGTACGAAATATCTTCCGATGATGAACTTGTATCAAATTTATACGATGAAATTTATCTTTCCGTTAAAAATGCGGCAGATAAGTGCAATTTTACTTCTGAAGAATTAAACGAACTGAAATCAAAGGTTATAAAAAGTGCAAAAGAAGAATGTAAAAGTATATGCATAGGGTTATATAACTCTTTAGAGGAAGCGGATGAGTAAATTTATTTTTGAAAGTGCAGTTATCGATAAATCCGAAAAAGATATTTTAACGGGGGTAAAATATGATTTTTCGGAAAAATTTAACATTGTATACGGGGATAATGAAGCGGGCAAAAGTTCATTAATGCAGTTTCTGAAAGACGGGTTATTTCGAAAAAAAGGAACGGATAACGGAAAAATTTATTTCAGACTTACGGACAGTGAAAAATTGTACAGGGCTGATATTCGGGATAACAGAAAACCGGAGCTGCGTTGCAGAGTTTTTGATAATAATTCGGAAGTAAGTTATGAAATTATAGAAAATGCGGTAAATAAAAATTATTTTAATCAGGGGTTTACGATAAATTTAGATGATTTAATGAGTATTCAAAACAAAGATACCGATGTGCTTATACATGCAATAAAAGACCCCTCCTGCGATAAATTAAACGAATATTATAAACTTGCACAAAATAAAGCAAAAAAAATATTCGGCGAGAATAACAGACTTACAAAAGAAGTAAACGAAATATATGATAAAATCAGTGTCGTAAACCAAAAGATAAAAGAAATTTCGGATAATGAAGATAAATATAATGCGGCTGTTTCGGGGCTTGAAAAAATAAAAAACAAGATTTTATCATTGGAGCAAAAGGAAAAAGATATACAAACCGTTAAAAATCTTATGTATTCCGCAACTATAGCAGATAAAATCCGTTCTGGAGAAAATATTCGAGATATCCGTATAAGCGGAGATTTATGCGTGAACAGTGACGAGTATTATAATTTTTTGCAAACGGCGGGAAAACTTGAAACAAATAATAATCTGATAATCGAAAACGAAAGTAAAACAGGTTCTTTGAAAGAAAATATCGAACCGGAAATAAGAGAGTTGAATAATACTTTTTTTATCAATTTATCCGTTAAAAATATCGAACAATTTAATATAAAAAATGACGGGATAAATCAAATAAAAAAATCAGTATCGGAAGATGACTCCATTACTGCAAAATTAACGGAACTGAATATTAAAATAAATTCAATTCAAGATGATATAATCAAATTAAATCAGGAAAAGTTATATTTGGCTCAAAAGTTATTATCCGAAAATGAGTGTGAAAAATTAGAGGGCATTTATTCGGATATTTGTGAGGGTTTTTCCCTGTATAATTACATTTTGGGACAAATCGACGAAAAGATGAATATTAAGTATAATCCGCCGTTAATTACCGCCAAAATATTTTATTTGCCGCTTATTTTAAACGTGTTAACAATAATTTTTGTCTGTATCTTTTATAATGCAAAATATTTCTTTCAAGGCATATTACTGATTGCAGCAAGCATTATAGCGGGGTTTGGATTTTATATAAGAGAAAAATTTAAGCAAAACAAAGAACGGGAAACTATAATAAAAGAATTGAATTTAAAGAAAAACAGCATAATCAACGATATGAAAACGGCGGCGGGAAAGTATGATACGGAGCTTGAAAACGTCGATAATTCCATGATAATCGTTAAATTAGAAGCGATAAAACAGGAAATTCAAACAAAATTAAACGATAATAAAAAATTGAAAGAACAAATTGAAGAGAAAGAGCAGAATACGGAATGTAATAAAGACAAAATAAATTTAATAAATACAAATAAAAACGAATTAACGCTAAGGGCTGATGAGATAAAACTTCAAATTAAAGAATTATTAAAAAATAACGGAATTGAGGTAATAATAAATCCGAAAGATACGATTTTATTTATAAATAAAATTAATACAATAAAAGATGAAATTGAGTTAATTAATAAATTATCGAATGAAAACGAATTGATAAAACTTGAAAATGATAATTTGAAAAATAATTTGAAAAATCACAAAGAAGCAGTATTAAACGAATTAAACAAATATCCGGCTGAAGAATTGCTGCAAGAAGCCGAAAATATCAAATTTGAAAAGGAAAAACTTCTCACGGAAAGGGAAAATTTAAAATATATAAAGCGAAATTTAGAAGAATATAAAGATATTGAGGAAATAAAACTTGAAAAAATTATATTACTTGAAGAATACAGGGCTAAAATATTCGAATTGTTAAAGCAAAAATTGGTCATAAAATTGATTGAAAAAACAAAAGAGAATTTTAATAAAAATCAGCCCGATATAAAAAATGCAAGCAAATTTTTATCTTTGCTCACAAACGGAAAGTATTGCGGAATTAATTTGGATTTGGAAGAAATTCAAAATTCGGACGGTTCAAAAATAAAGAAATGGACGGAACTGTCAAGAGGCACGAAAGAGCAATTATATTTGGCTTTAAGACTGGGATATGCCAGCAATTATTCAAAAGACAGAATAACAATGCAATTAAACGGCAAGCCGGATTTACCCGTTATAATAGATGATGCATTCGTGAATTTTGACGAAAAGCGGACACAAAGCACACTTCAATGCTTATATGAGTTTTCGCAAACCAATCAGGTTATATTTTTTACGTGCAGAAGCGAATATATTAATATTTTGAATAAAAAAGGGGATATAAATGTAATCGGGCTGTAAATTCAAAATTTTTTGCAATATAATCGGATAATGTGAGAGGTTTATGCATGAAACATAAATGGATAAATAAATCCGGCGGTAAAAATTTAATTGTATTTTTTAACGGTTGGGGAATGGATGAGAAAATAGTATCACATTTAAGTTGCGGTAATAATGACGTAATTGTATTTTTTGATTACCAAACAACGGATACGGATTTTTCGGACTTTAAAATCTTTTCAAATTATGAAAAAAAGTATTTAATTGCCTGGTCAATGGGCGTATATGTATGTAATTATTTTTATAAAGAATTTAAGAACTTTGATAAATATACGGCAATAAACGGAACGCAAAATCCAATTGATGATTTATACGGTATTCCTAAAGCAATATATGATTTAACCGTCCGAAATTTTAACGAATTATCCTGTGCAAAATTTATGAGTAAAATAACCTCTGCGGTTAACTTGAGAGATTATTGCAGCCGAAATTTGACGGAATTAAAAAACGAATTGGTTTCAATAAGAGATTTGAAAATTAATGATAAATTTGTTTTCAATAAAGCCGTTATAGGAAATAAAGATAAAATATTCCCCGTAAAAAATCAAATTAATTATTGGCAAAAACAGAATGTTAATTATGAAATTATTAATTCGGGTCATTATATATTTGATAATTATCAAAATTGGAGTGATTTATTATGATTGATAAATCACTTGTAAAATTAAGGTTTGAAAAAAGTCTTGAAACATACGACGAAAACGCATTTATACAAAAATTAATGGCAAAAAAGCTTGTTCGAATGCTCGGTGTAAATTCTGTCGAAAAAATACTTGAAATAGGCTGTTCAACCGGGTTATTAACAAAAGAAATAAAATACGGCGTGAAATTTAACGGGTATTATGCCAATGATATAGTCGAAAAATCGGCAAAATATTTTAAAGAAATAATCCCTCAAGGTATATTTATTAAAGGCGATATAGAAAATATTACGCTTATAAACAGTTATGATTTAATTGTGTCAAATGCGGCTTTACAATGGTGTAATGATGTTGAAAGCGTAATAAATAAACTCTATGACAGGCTGAATGAAAACGGAATACTTGCCATATCTATGTTCGGTGATTGTAATTTGCCCGAAATATATAATTTGTTTGATATTCCGAACAAAGTTAATAAAATTGAAAATTTAAAAAAATATTTATCAAAATATAAAAATATAACATTGGAAGAAGATATACAAAAGGTACTGTTTGATAACCCGATTGACGTTTTAAAACATTTAAAATATACGGGAGTAAACGCAATAACAAATTATTCTTTGAATAAATCAAAATTAAAAATGTTTGAAGAAAAATATCTCAACTTGTATTCAAAAGATAATAAAGTCGGTTTAACATATAATCCCATATATATCATCATAAAAAAAATTGACGGGATATAATATAGAAAAAGGTAATATTTATGTATAACAAAAAATCACAAAATGCGGAAGAATTTATTTCTCACGAAGAAATATTAAATACAATGGAATATGCAAAAAATAACAAAAACAATTTGAAATTGATTGATGATATTCTTTTAAAAGCTCGTGAACAAAACGGTTTATCGCACAAAGAAGCTGCCGTTTTACTTGAATGCAGTGATGAAAACAGAAACAAAGAGATATTTTCACTGGCAAAAAAAATAAAAGAAGATTATTACGGCAACAGAATAGTTTTGTTTGCTCCTTTATATCTTTCAAATTATTGCGTAAACGGATGTAAATATTGCCCTTACCACACCAATAACAATCATATACCCCGCAAAAAAATGACGCAGGAAGAAATAAAAAACGAGGTTATCGCACTCCAGGATATGGGGCATAAACGTCTTGCAATAGAATCCGGAGAAGACCCCGTTAATAATCCGATAGAATACATTTTAGAGTCAATAAATACTATATATTCCGTCAAACACAAAAACGGAGCTATCAGGCGTGTTAATGTTAATATCGCCGCAACAACGATTGAAAATTATAAAAAATTACACGAGGCTAAAATAGGTACATACATTTTATTTCAGGAAACATACAATAAAGAAACTTATGAAATGCTTCATCCTACAGGGCCGAAACATAACTACAAATATCATACCGAAGCAATGGACAGGGCTATGCAGGCGGGTATCAACGATGTCGGTATCGGTGTTCTGTTCGGTCTTGAAAGCTATTTGTACGAATTTACCGGGCTTTTAATGCACGCAGAACATTTGGAAGCATTATATGGTGCGGGCCCTCATACAATAAGCGTTCCGAGAGTCCGTAAAGCGGATGATATTAATCCCGAAACATTTAAAAATAGTCTTGATGATGAATTATTCAAAAAAATTGTGGCGGTTATAAGGATTGCCGTTCCGTATACGGGCATGATAATTTCCACAAGAGAAAATAAACAATGCAGAAAAGAGCTTTTGGAACTCGGTATCTCTCAAATTTCAGGCGGCTCAAAGACAAGTGTAGGCGGATATTATAAGCCCGAAGAAGATGATGAAGATTCAAGCCAGTTTGAAGTCAATGATAAAAGAACTCTTGATGAGGTTGTAAATTGGCTTACGGAGCTTGAGTATCTTCCCAGTTTTTGTACCGCATGTTACGGTGCAAACAGAACCGGCGAAAGATTTATGAGTATATGCAAAAGTAAATTGATACATAATTTTTGCCATCCGAATGCAATAATGACTTTGGAAGAATATTTAACCGATTACGCTTCTCCCGCAACTAAAAAAGCAGGTGAGCTATTAATTTCAAAAGAGATAGAAAAAATTGAAAATTCGAAAATAAAAGAAACGGTTAAAAACAATATAAATAAAATTATTCAAGGCGAAAGAGGGTTTAAATTTTAAATAAAACCGCAGGAATATTCCGTTTTGAATGTATGAAGTTCCGATAAAAAAAGCACTAATAAGGATTTTGTATGAAAAAGTTCATAAGTTTAATTATTATATCTTTAATACTTCTTACCGGTTGCGGAAAAAAGGAGGAGAAAAATGCCGTCGAAAAAATTAAGGAAAAAGATGTAATTGTAGTCGGAATAAAAAACGATACAAAACCGTTCGGATTTATAAGTAAAACTACAGGAAAACCTGCCGGATTTGATGTGGATGTGGCGAAATATATAGCAAAAGATATTTTGGGTGAAGAAAGAAAAATAAGATTTGTACCTGTAACTTCAGGTAACAGAATAGAGGCAATTATGTCGGGTGAAGTGGATATGGTGATAGCAACGATGTCCGTAACCCCTCAAAGACAGTATTTAATTGATTTTTCCGAACCCTATTATATTGCGGGGCAAACTGCATTGGTTAAAGAAGATAGTGATATTCATACATTTTCCGATTTAAAACGCAAAAAAACAATAGTTGTACAAGGCTCGACTACCGAAGAAAACATAAGAAGAATAATTCCGACTGCTAAACTCGTTGGTTATAAAACATATAAGGAAGCTTTTGAAGCATTTTTAAGCGGAAAAGGTGATGCAATCAGTTCCGACGATACGATATTATCGGGTTTTTTGATAGACCATCAGGGCTACAGAATGCTAAAACACAGAATATCTCAAGAACCTTATGCGATAGGGATAAAAAAGTATGATGATAAAGTGTTAAAAAATACTCTTGACCAAATTGTAGTGAGAATGAAAAAAGACGGAACGATAAAAAAATTAAAGCAGAAGTGGCAATTGCAATAGATGAAAATGCAAATTATTCCAAATTTTTTAATATAAAAATTGTTTCATTTACATTAGTAAGCAGTGCTTCCAGTTTTTGGTCTAAGTTTTCTTTAGTATAAATATTTTCGGATGACGTATAGGGAAGGTATTTTGCTGCTGCTTGTCCGTTCATTCTGAATTTAGCGGTATCGCTAGCCAGTTTTGAAAGTTGATAAATTCTTTCATAAGAAAGGTAATTGCTTTCGGGTTTATCTTTGTATTCTTCTCTGATGTATGAAACATTATCCATTAAATTGCTGATTATTGCATTGAATTTTTGAATATCATTATCCGTATTCATACATTTTCGTAATTTTTCAAGGATTATAATAACGGAATTAATATCGTTAATATATTGTGATGTTTTATCTTTTTTAATAATGATATCAATATAGTTGTCATCCCCTCGTGGGATAGGCTTTAATTTTGATACATTCTGTTTATCCGGTTCTTCAACGGAAAAAGGTGCAATTGAATTCTCACTGACTTCTTTTTTTAAATAAGAAAATTCGCCGTCAACATTAGGTAAAGTGCCGACATATCCTGCACCCGCAGTAAATAAAGCGGTAAAACAAAGAAATATTATACAAAATAATTTTTTCATAATTAAATATTTATGTTTTAGCTTGAACTCATAAGTTCGATAGCGTTCATTAATAATTGTTTGTGTGATTTTATAAGCTGATTTGCAAGCTCCATTTGCATTTGAGCTTGTTGATAATATGCCGTATTTGCATCAAAATCCACATTTGATAATTCAATTAACCCGCCTCGAACTTCGCCCCGTCCGACAACAGGTTTACCGGAATCTGCCGTTTCTACGAATTGACCGTCCGCAACTTCATAAAGCATTTGAGGATTGTGGAAATTAATAACCGCAACTTTATATAAAGGAGTTTTTACTTTACCGTTATCGGCTTTTCCGTATAAAATACCGTCCTCTTTGAACTCAAATTCTTCATATTTGCCCAGATATTTGCCGTTGCTCGGGTCAATCCAAAGTTTGATGTTTGTGGTCGGAACGGAGGCTGCCCCGCCGTCGAATGCGGTATCGATAAAAGAATCGGCATCAATAGCTTTTGCTCCGTTCATTATCTCACCTTTATCGTTCAATATATAACCTTGAACAGCTTGTCCGTCAGGGCTTCTGTAAACACCTTCACCGTCAAACTTGAATTCGCCGAGTCTTGTATATACAATTCGTCCTTTATCATTTCTTAAAACAAAAAAGCCTGCACCTTCAAGGAAAATATTTTCATCCGATGTACCGGGAGAAGATTTGCCTTGCCCGATATTTCTGAGGTTTGTTTCCGCAATCGAACCGTCTAAAAAAGTTTTAAACGTGAACTTCTTTTCCCTGTAACCGGGCGTGTAAGCATTTGTTAAGTTCTCGGATATGTCATTTATCCATTCGCTTGTGATTTTTTGGGTATTTAAGGCATTAATAAATGCATCACGCATTTTTTTATTCTCCTTTACTCTTTTGTTTATTTTGTCTGTTTTGCCTGTTCTGTCTGTAAAATAAATCATTATAAGGCAAATTTTGTTCATCAAATTTTTGTTTTAATGAAGCGATATTATTTCTTAAATATGCTTCTACTTCACTATTTCCCGGAATGAACTCCGCTGAAACCTTTCCTGCTTTATCAATCTTAATAATTACGGAAACATTGTTATCAAAAGAGATACGAACGGGTTTCTTTGTATTCATTGCTTTTTCAATTAAATCTGTTAATTGATTTGTAACTTCAATTGTCCTTTTTGATACAACATTTTGAGTAACTTCCGTTTGAATAAGTTCGCTAAATTGTCCGTTTTGATTAATATTAGCCGAAAACTGCCCGGCTTGAGCCAAATTTATAAAGAAAAGTGCATCATCAAGATTCATAGATACAGTATCAAAATCAAAATCAAAATCGAAGTCGAAATTTTCGGCGGGATTACCTGCATTTATAAAATTTACCCCTGTTAATTGTGCAGATAACATATCGCCGAACGGAATATTTGTATTTGTTAATATTTCGGCATCTTCCGCCGAAATTTGAATTTGAGTTTCGTTTCCGTCGATATTCTGTTTTAATTGTGAATTAATTTTCATGAACTAGTTATCGTCCTCTTCTTCTTCTTTCTTTAATTTTGTTTTCTGAAAATATTTTTGTACCGCTACTTCCGAAAGTTGCTTATTTTCTGCCTGTTTTAATTCTTCTTTGTATGTATCAAGTGCTTTTTCCTTATGTTTTTCAAGAACTTTTACTTCTTTTTCGCATTCAACCAGTTTTTCCTGTTCTGCCGCAAGCACTTTTTCGGCTTCTTCTTTTTGTTTATTAAGTTCTTCACCTTTTTCATACAGATGTTTTAAATATTTGTCGTATGAATCCATCATTCTGAAATCGGTTGTAGCACGCATAGTTTGAATAACACCTTCAATTTCTTTGTTATTGGCATTTATTAAATCTTGAATTCTTTCCACCTCGCTTTTGGCTTTTAATACGACTTGAAGCTGATTTTCTTTCTTTTTAATTCTGAAATCAAGAACCTTTTGTAATCTGTATCGAAATGGCATAATTATCTTATTTTGTTATACTACCACACTTGAATTATCCGATTTTTTTTCCTCGTATAGTACATCTGTTTAGATGAATTTAACTTGATTTTAATGTTTTTTTTCGTAGAGTCAAAATTAATCTTAATAAATGCCTATTATTTGTATATTAGTGTATAATATAAATTGTCATATAATATTTAATTTGAGAACAACAGTTTTGGTAAAGGGGAATAGAATGCCATCTCAACATATAGATTTTAATATAGATGCAGCACAAGGGTTCGGGATATATAAGAATGATAAAGAAACGGAATTATTGGATTATGTCAGTTCCGTAAATATCTCATGCGGATTTCATGCCGGCGACCCTTTATTAATACGTGAATTTCTTTTAAAATGTAAAGAGAAGAACCTTACAATAGGAGCTCATATAGGGTTTAATGATATTTCCGGATTAGGATATAGACCAATGTCCTTAACCGATGATGAAATAGAGGCAATTGTTATATATCAAACGGGTGCTCTTGCTTCATTTGCGAAATCTTATAACCTCGTAATAGACCACGTAAGACCGCATGGAGCAATGTATAAATTGGCAAGCGAGAACTTAGACTTTGCTTTGAAAATTGCAAAAGCAATAAAAAAGTTTGATAAATGGCTGAATTATACGTGTTTGGATAATGAAATTCTTACAAATGTTGCGGATGAAACGGGGCTGGTTGTCAATAGAGAAGTTTTTGCGGATAAATATTATACTCCCGAATTTAAACCCGATTGGGACTCGGTAAAATATGTAAACGAAGAAGATATACTTAACAGAATAAGAACAATAATGTTTTCATCACAAATAAAACTGGGGAATGGCTTATTCATGCCCGTAAAATGCGATACTGTTCATTTTGATACAAAAAATCCCAATGTTTTAAAAATCTTAATGAAAGCAAACGAACTTGTAAAACCGACCAATTCCAATTATAACAGAGCCGAAATATCGGGCTGGGTATAGAAAAGAGTATAAAATATGCGATTAACCGATTTTTTTAAAAGAATACCCAAAGATGCAGGCTGGCTTCTTCCCGGGTTGGAAATAAAAAGGTGGTTTTTTCTGCTGATTATCGGTGCTGTCTTTGTAACGGTAGGATTATGTATTATTTGTAATCTGCGTCCGGTATATACAATGATAAGTATGATAATGAAAATAACGCAGATGCTTCCTTCTGAGATTTTCGGCTGGTTTTTAATTTTTGTGGGCGGAATGTTTTTCTTTATCGGCTGGTTAAAAACCAATTATTCAATACTTGATATTCATAGCGAAAGAAACAGACACGCTCTTTTAGAGGACTTATACAGAAGGCGTAAATTAAATAGAGGCCCTAAAATCGTAGCTATAGGCGGTGGAACTGGCTTATCCACAATGCTTAAAGGAATAAAAAAAATTACGAATAATATAACGGCTGTAGTAACGGTAGGTGATGACGGTGGAAGCTCAGGAAAATTACGAGAAGAACTGGGTGTATTGCCTCCGGGTGATATCAGAAGTTGTATAGCTGCACTTGCAGATGACGAAGATTTGGTAACAAAACTGTTTCAGTACAGATTTAGAGATTGTGCGGGCTTATCGGGGCACAGCTTCGGCAATTTATTTATAACCGCAATGTGTTCAATAACGGGCGATATGTATAGAGCAGTCAAAGAATCATCAAATGTACTGTCCATAAGGGGGAGAGTATTACCTTCAACATTGGATGATATGCGTTTGGTTGCGGAAATGGACGACGGAACAATTATTAAAGGCGAGTCAAACATACCGGAATCGGGCAAAAAAATAAAACGTTTATTCTCCGAACCCGATAACTGTAAGGCTCTTGAAGATGTTATTGCCGCAATACACGATGCTGATTTAATAATATTAGGCCCCGGAAGTTTATATACAAGCGTTGTTCCGAATCTTTTAATCTCGGATATAGCAAAAGCGGTAAATTTCGCCAAGGCAAAAAAAATATATGTATGTAATATAATGACGCAACCCGGTGAAACTGACGGCTTCAAGGTTTCAGACCATATAAAAACTCTTATAAAGCATGCCAAATATGATAAGATAATTGATGCTGTTCTTGTTAATAATGAATTACCGTCAGATTTGTTAGCTCCTTATAAGGATGCCGGGTCTGAACCTGTGATTGTAGATAAAGATGAAGTTACAAGAATGGGAATAGAAATTGTCCAAAAGAACTTAATTGAAGATAAAAGATTTGAGGACGGTCATTCTTCATTTGTAAGACATTCTCCCGGCAGGCTGGCAAGAGTAATTTATTATTGGTTCAGAAAAAAAGAAAAGAGTAAACATCATGATATCAGGTAATATAAAGCCCGTAACCGCAAAAACGTTTCAAAAAATGAAATCAAACGGTGAAAAAATTACAATGTTGACCGCTTATGATTTCTCAACCGCAAAATATATTGATGAATGTGAAATAGACTCAATATTAGTCGGTGATTCGCTCGGAATGACTATTCTCGGGTATGATACAACGATAAATGTTACTGTAGAAGATATGCTGACATTTACAAAAGCTGTATCGTCAGGTGTTAAAAGAGCAATGGTAATTGCGGATATGCCTTTTCTTTCATATCAGGTTTCAAAAGAGCAAACAGTTATAAATGCGGGAAAATTAATTCGGGCAGGAGCAAAAGCCGTTAAATTGGAAGGTGCAAACGACTTTATACTTGATGAAGTAAAACATTTAACTCAAAACGGAATAAACGTAATGGGGCATTTAGGCTTCACCCCTCAATATATAAATACGATAGGCGGCTATTTTATACAGGGTAAATCTTATGAAAATACGCTTAAACTGCTTGAAGCAGCTAAAAAACTTGAGGACAGCGGAGTATTTTCGATTGTACTTGAAATGGTTCCGACAGAAAGTGCTAAATATATAAGTGAAAATTTATCGATACCCGCAATCGGAATAGGTGCGGGAAAATATTGCGACGGACAGGTGCTTGTAATAGATGATATTTTGGGTAAATATCCCGGAAATGTTCCCAAATTCGTAAAGCAATATGCGGATATAAAAAATATAATCAAACTGGCCGTAACGCAATATAAGACGGAGGTTAAAAATAACGAATTTCCGTTTGACAAGAATTCTTTTAATTTAGATGATGAGGAGAGGATAAAACTTGAGCATTATATTAACAAACAGCATTGAAGAAGTAAGACAAAATATAAAAGCGTATAAAGAGGGGAAATATACCATAGGTCTTGTTCCTACCATGGGTGCATTGCATGCCGGTCACGCATCATTGATAAAAAAGGCTAAAGAGATGTGTGATAAGGTTGTTGTAAGCGTTTTCGTAAACCCGATACAATTCGGACCGAATGAAGATTACGAAAAATACCCCCGAACAATAGACCGGGATAAAAAGGTATGTGAAGAAATCGGTGCGGATATAATTTTTGCCCCGACTCCTAAAGAGATGTATGGCGATAAAAAGCTTTCAAACGATGAAATAACTTATGTATGTCCGCCGTATAACCTGGTGGATTGTTTATGCGGAAAATCAAGAATAGGTCATTTTGACGGAGTAGCAACTGTCGTTTTAAAATTATTCAATATTGTTCAACCCGATTTTGCTTTTTTCGGACAAAAAGATGCTCAGCAGCAATTTATAATAAGACAAATGGTAAAAGATTTAAACGTCAATGTAGAAATTGTATCCTGCCCGATAGTTAGAGAATCTGACGGATTGGCATTGAGTTCAAGGAACTCATACCTTTCAAAAGAGGATAGAGAAAATGCATTGAGTATTTCAAAGGCGTTAAATCAAATAGAGAAATTATATAAAAGCGGAATAACGGATACGGAAATATTATTTGACGCCGGATTTGACGTTTTAAAGGATAATGTATATTTGGAATACATAGAGTTCAGGGATTATGAAAATTTTGAAAAAGTAAAGACGGCAGGTAAAAACACACTTGTAGCAATTGCTGCAAAGGCAGGAAAAACAAGGTTAATTGATAATATAATTTTATAGGATAAATGCAGAGCAGAAATAATAAAAAATTATCACAACTTGAAAATTATGCACAATTGGTAAATAGTGCAAAATTTTTGTGTTTTGTATTTTTCTTTTATGCATTTTTAGCTTTTGTATTTTGGTTTTTAGACTGTTTAGACGTTGAATGGTTATATTTATTTGCACCGTTATTTCAAGTACCGTATCAAATTGTAAGTAAATTTTACAAGCCACAGGGAATATCTGCTGACTTTTCGCTTGCTATTATAGGTGTAATTTCGCTGGTTATTGGATTTGTGGTTGATTTTATATTAAATAATATTTATTATTCGATAATAGATAGTATAGAAAAGGAAGAAAAGAGATTAAAAAATATACAAAAACGTAAAGCACATAAAAAAGTTAATGCAATGCCTTCGCCGAATTATGCTGAACAAACGGCGGGGCAATCTTCCGGAAAAATGCAAAGCGAATTGATTTCGGATACACCTTTGGAAAATTCTAAATTGTTGTTTTTAATAATGCCTCATTTGAATAAAATAAAGAAGAAAAAAGATGATTTAGAATTAACATTTCAGGAAGTTGAAGTTTGGAAGCAAAGAATTAATAAAAAACTGATAGAAAATTTCAGTTATTCAAAGCCCCTTCAAAAAGGCTATTATAGAAAAAATTTATTTTTAGTCTATAAAGACTTTAATTATGTGGATGATTTTGTTTATTACATATCACCAACAATAGATTCAATTATCTTGGAATTTAAAAAATATGGCATTAATGTGTCATTTTGTTATGTTTTAAGTGCAATTACGCAAATAGGGGTATTGGAAAAAGAACTTGATTGTATGGATACAATACTCGCATTGAACTTTTTTGGTGAATTTATAACCACAAACCGTTTTAAAATAACTTATGATTGCAGACCAATTCATAAATATACCATGGAATTAAAAGGTGAATATAACTTGTCTAAAAATTTATCAGTTTCAAATAAGCAACCGTTGTATAAGTTAATAAAGGAGCAAAACAATGAAAATGAAAGTAACAAGGCTTGAGCATAATAAACATTTGCCGGAGTATAAAACAGAAGGTTCATCGGGTATGGATTTATATGCTGCAATAGATAAACCCGTAACATTAAAACCGTTGGAACGCACACTTGTTCCGACTGGAATAAAGATAGAAATTCCGGTTGAGTATGAAGCTCAAATAAGGGCTCGTTCGGGATTATCGGTTAAACACGGCATAACGCTTATAAATGCTGTTGGAACGGTTGATGCCGATTATAGAGGCGAGGTTTGTGTGGGGCTTGTTAATCTTTCAAATGAAGAATATACAATTAATCCGGATGACAGAATTGCTCAAATGGTAATTGCAAAAGTAGAGAAAGCTCAAATTGAGGTTACTACGGAGCTGGCAGCTTCAGTGAGAGGCGAAGGTGGTTTTGGTTCAACAGGTATGTGATAAAAATATAATAAAAAAGCCGTAAAATATTTTACGGCTTTTTTACATTGTTAAATCATATAATTGATAATTGTCTAAATCAAACAGTTCTTCTTTATTAAATTTCATTTCTTCTCCCGTATTCCAGGGATTAACAAGAGTAATGACATCACCTTCAACATTGCTTACAGCATAAGCGTGTTGTTTTGCAAGTTCTATTTCATTACCGTTAACATCTTTAACTTTGGAATAAAAATCTTCATCACTTTCGTAATCTTCCATATTTGCCCAAACGAGAGATTTTGAATTTTTATCCTGTTCATAATTATCAATAATATGTGAAGCAAAATCATCATTGTTGGATTTAAAGTTGTTGTAATCTGCATCATATAACTGCATTGGGTCTATTGTATATGTTTTTGAAGCTTGTAAGAATTTTTTCGGAGTTTTTATATCGATGGTTCCGTCATCATTGCGTGATACAATATCATATACCTTATTTTTCTTTATGGTAACGTCTTTTCCGTCAATATCTTGAATGTTTAATTCTTTATCTGAAAATATTGTCGATGAAGTTTGAATAACATTTTCAAAATCTTTTTTCTCAAACTTGTTACGCCCGCCGGTATTCCCCGTAAAGATGTAATCTATTAAGTTTGCGGAAATTCCTCTGAGATAATCCGTACCTTTTGAAGCACCAAATGAATTTTCATTATCATTTTTCTTTGGGTATAAATCTCTGATTAAATTATCATTTGAATTCGTAATGCATTTCTCAACCGCAAGCTCAATCAATGTTACATCATTATCACCTGTTGCATATTTTCTTCCGTTTTTATCATTTTGAGCTTTATCAATTTCATCCTGACTGACGGAATATGTTTCGTTAATCCCGCTAAAAGTAATGTTGTAAATATTCTTTCCGTCTTTATCCTTTGAAGATTTAATTGAATTTTTTATATGTTCCGCACCTTTTTCGGAACAAGACATTGCATAAATACTTGAAAGTAAACCGCAATCACCAATATCATTCTGATAAAACGGATTATCTATTTCGCCGTTCGGCTTGTTATTGTTTTGCATTTGAGCGGCTGATAATTCTTGTTGAGCTGAACTTAAAGCTGCTTCATCATTGGTTTTAATCGTGTTAGCATTATTTAATTCCGTTTGAGCTTGAGAAGCTTCTTTCTCTTTTTGTTCAACAGCCTTTTGAGCTTGTTCATATTCTTTTTCGGCGGCATTTAATTCTGCTGTTGCACTGTTTATTGCGGCCTTAGCCTGATTTATTGCAGCATCTCTCAATGATGAATCTTGTGTAACATTACCATCTTCATCTTTTATTTGTTGAATTGGAATACTTTGTGCCGAGGAAAGCAGAGAATTAGCCGTATCTAAAACGGATTGTGCTGTTGATACCAATGAAGCTTTTTCGGATAAATTATTTGAAAGTTCCGCTTTGTCCGAATTGAGAGTTGAAAGTAAATTTGATTTTTCCGTTACCGTTTGCGAATCGGTCTGAACTTTCGATTGGCAATTGTTTACTTTTTCTTGTAAATTGCCTATATTATTTGAACCTGAAAAATTATTTGTAATGCCAAAATTCATTTCATATCCTCTGAAAATCACAATAAATTTATTTTAATATATATATAAAGTATATACTTGTTAAGTAATTGCTCTATAATTTTATGTAATTAATAAAACTTAACAAAAAAATATCTCTGTATTTCAATAGATGATTGATATTTGGGAATGAGAATTTAATATTAAAAATAAATTTTGCAAAACAGATTTAATTTAATATGTATATTCATCAAATGCTTGAGCGATAATTAATAGCCTGAGAGATGTGTTTAAGAAGTATATCCTGGCTTTTATCAAGGTCTGCAATGGTTCTTGCCAGCTTAAGGACTCTGTCATAAGCTCTTGCAGACATATTAAACTTTTTTACCGCTTCTTTCAGAATAAAACTGCTTTCATTATCAAGATGGCAGAATTTTCTGATAAGTTTCGGAGTTAATTGGGAATTTGTATATATGCCGAAATCTTTATATCTTTCAAGTTGAATATTTCTGGCTTCAGAAACTCTTTTCCTTATTTGTTCCGACGTTTCTGCCTGTTGAGGTGCATTGTCCATAAGTTCGTTGAGCTTTAATCTTGGAACATCTATTACGATATCTATTCTGTCTAGGATAGGGCCTGAAAGTTTTGAGCGATATTGTTTAATTTGATATTCAGAACACGTGCAGTGTTTTTCGCTGTCACCTAAATACCCGCAAGGGCAGGGATTCATAGCCGCAAGCAGAATAAAATCGGAGGGAAATTCCAATCTCATTTTTGCTCTTGCGATAACAATTTTTCCGTCCTCAAGCGGCTGTCTTAACACTTCAATTACCCCTCTCGGAAATTCAACAAATTCATCCAAAAATAAAACACCACGATGTGCAAGTGTTATTTCACCCGGCTTTGGATTTGTTCCGCCGCCGATTATACCTATGGCAGAAGCCGTATGGTGAACACTTCGGAACGGACGCTGCGTAATCAACGGTCTGTTGGGATTAACCATAGAACTTATGCTGTATATTTTTGTAAGTTCGATGGATTCTTCAAACGTTAAAGGCGGAAGAATTGAGGAAAAACATTTTGCGAGCAAAGTTTTACCCGACCCGGGAGGCCCGGACATAAGCATATTATGAGCTCCTGCGGCGGCAATTTCCATTGCTTTTTTAGCTTTTAACTGTCCTTTTACATCTTTAAAATCAAAATAACCGTCACGTTCGGTTTGTTCCTGCATATATTC
>CANPYW010000001.1 GCA_947588745.1 Candidatus Gastranaerophilales bacterium | reverse complement strand
GCTGCCTGGATAATAGCATTGATTTTGAATTCTACGACAGAGCCCTCGTCCTACATCTATAAGGATTTTAAATGATGAAACAATATTTTTGTGATGAATTAAATAATGTACTTTCATGTTTCCACGACAGAATTATGTCATGTTGTAGCGGTCAGATTGGCCCTATATATTATGAAGGATATCGGGGGCAAAAAATAGACTGGGATAATTTTAAACAAATAAAACCTAATGCTTTTAGTCTGCTAAATGATGAAAATATAGATAAATCGCCCTGCAAAGGTTGTTTTTTCCTTCGTGAAAGAAAGCCTGAAGATGTTATTTCTCCAACTTTTAAATTTCTTAATATCAGCCATTGGACTCATTGTAATTGCGGTTGTATATATTGTGCCAGAATGTCTCATTCAAAAGGACAAATTACATATAAATCTGCCAAAAGTGAATATTATGATATGATTCCGCTTTTGAAGCAATTATACAAGCATGATCTTTTAGACAGAAAAAATTTGATAGTTAATATTCAAGGCGGCGATATTTCTGTACTTAAAGAATTTGAACCTATGGTTAAGGAATTCCTTAAAAACGGAGCGTTCAAGTTTTATATTTTATCCAATAATATTAAATATCAGCCTATTATTGAAAAACTTCTTAAAAAAGGGATTGTTGATTTTACTACATCGCTTGATTGTGCGACTCCGGAAGTATATTATAAACTAAAGCGTGTAGATAAATTCAAAGATAGTGTTGAAAATCTCAAAAGATATACAAAAGTAAATGCCGGTTTTGGAATTACTGTAAAATATATTGTTATTGAACATATAAATGATAATATTGAAGAAATAACTAAATTTGTCAATCTTATGTCTGATATAAATGTAAAAACTATTGAATTTATGATTGATAACAAATATGTAATATTTGCGAATTTAGATGAAACACCGTTACCAAGCCATTATAAAGATTTATATCTTCACATGAAAAATTTATGTGAAGAAAAAGGTATAAATCTGATATTATGGTCAAAAACAGAATATGTAATCAACAAATATATGTTAAATACAGATGATTAAGAATGATTTCTTCCTAATTTTTGATATACAAAACTTATATTGGGGAAGAGCATATAATCCAGTTTATTTTCTTTTGCCTTTTCAATCCAGAAATCGGCAAGTGAAGCCAAATGATTAAGCAAGTTTTCTTCATAATTCATATCGTTTAAAAGCTGGTTATACACGTTTAGTGCTACTTGTGTTGCTCCGTTATTTTTGGATTGAATTATAAATTCTTCAAGTTCTTGTTTATTATCGTTAACATTGGGAACTATTACATATTTTGTGCAAAGCCGCATAGAATAATTTGAGTTTTTTGCGAGTGAATATTTTTTAAAGTTATGCCAAACTTTATCAAATGATTTTACACCTTTAACTTTTTCGTGGCATTTTTTTGTACCTGCATCGATTGAAATCATAAGACTTATGGCGTTTTCTTTTATGCCTCTTTCTATAGCTTTTGAATATTGTATATTATTAGTGTGGATGATTATGTTTTTATAATTATTATCGATTAAAAAATTTATAATATTATTAAATTTGGGGTACAAAGTTGGTTCACCACCAGCAAAATCAATTTCTGCATCCGGATCAAGCACGTTATTTCTTATCATATCTTTTATAATTTCAAGCATATCATAAGGTTCTTCATACTGTTTATAGAATTCTTTATATCCCGGAGAAAGTTTAAATCTCGGTTTTTCGTGTCCTAAGCAGTATATGCAGTCGGAATTACAAATTTGCCAGGGGGATAGCAATATATAGTGAATTTTTCTGTCATCCGTAAATTCTTTATCTTCTATTTGCTGGCAATTTTGGCATTCGGCTCTTGCCGTTGAATTTTTTATTCCTTCAATTTCTCTGCTTCTCAGTTCAAAAAATTTATTCCAATTGATTTTTTGCCCGTCAAAAACTTCATCAGAGATTTTTGGCCATCCGGTGCCTGAATTTGCATTTGTTAAGGTACAATAGGTAATTCCTATTTCTTTATAATTAAAACATATTGAAGTGTTTAAATTATTGCATATCTTCATACATCTATAATACAATGTTAAATTGATAAACACAAATATTAAATTTTATGTAATTAGATTTTAGAATTTGTTTGTTATTTAGGTGCATAACGATGATTTCTGTATAATTCTCTTAATTTTTTATCAAAATATCTGTATTTAATTGCTTTAAAGAAACGGATTATAAAATTATCTTCTTTAAATTGCTTATTATTAGTGCTTTGATTATAAAAACAATAAAATTCGGTAATAAAATTTTGCTCAATAGCAATATCGTTCATCTTTTTTGCCAAATTTATATAATAACCGTCTGCATTGTACCTTTTTAAATGTAAGTATCTTTCATCAATATCTATAATAAGGTTGGTAATACCAAATTTTTTTGCAATACCAAGAAATTTTTTGAATTCTGCAATATTATCATTATATGTAGGCACTAAAATATATTTAAGCCTGATTGCATCTCTTGATTTTTGTGTGGCTGCATATTTTTCTAAACTTTCCATAACTTGATTAAATGCATCAACTCTTTTAATTTTTTTATATGTCTTTCTTGTACCTGAATCTAAAGAGATGATAATATATGTTGTGGCTTTATCCATTGCCCTGAATAAACAATGAGAATATTTTATGGCGTTAGTTGGAACGAAAACTCTTGCATAATTATTAATTGCAAAAAGTTCCAAAATTTCATTACATTCGTGATATATTGTAAATTCCCCGCCTCCGATATGTATTTCACATCCTTTGCGAATTATACCTTGTTCTTTAAAATAATTAAGAACCGGAAGTATATCGTATGTTTTTGGTGTTCTTTCCCATTTTTCATAGTTATTTGAGCAATATATACAGTCTGCATTACACATTGAAAAATGTGTAATCGTAATTTGGTCAATATATCTTTCTTCCGGCCAATCTTTTTCTTCGATTTTATAACAATTTTGGCATTCACGAGGACATCCGCCCGCTTTAAAAATATCTGCGTATTTATCCATACGCATAAAAAGCTCTTTGACAGGAATAATTTCCCCCCAATAATTAAATTTAATCATTGGCGGAACTTGCCCATCTACCTTGTCTACCGGTGAAAAACAGCAAGATGTAAGTGTATCATTGAAAAAACATAAACCATGTTGTATTAAATTGCAGCTTTTATACATAACAAAAATATGTTAGCATTTATATATTTTTTTCTCAATAATTTTTAATATTTATCGAAAAGTTATATTTTAGTGTGTATAAATTATATTCTGGAATTTATAAAATATTGGTGAGATTCATATAATTCTTTTAATTCGGGGCTGAAATATCTGAACTTAATATATTTATACAAATATTCAGTAAATGAAAATTTATGTTCATTCGTATCTTTTTTGCACTGGCATAGAAAGGAATAAAATTCCGTTTTGAAATTCATTTTTAATGCTATTTCATTCATAACTTGAGCTAAATAAATATAATAATCGTCTATGCTGTAATTAGCGAAACGTGAATATCTTGCATCGATATCTATAATGATGTTTTGCACGCCTATATTTTTCGCAATATTTAAAAACTTTTTAAATTCAAATATGTTATCGTTTACGGTAGGTATGATAATATATTTTAGTCGGATTGCATCTCTTGATTTTTCAGTAGCCGCATATTTTTTAAGATTTTGAATTACCTGATTGAATGCATCAACTCGTTTAATTTTTTTATATAAATTTTTACTTCCCGAATCTAATGACACAATTATATATGTTGTTGCTTTATCCATAGCTTCAAATAATAGTTGAGAATATTTTATTGCGTTAGTGGGAACAAAAACTCTGGCAAAGTCATTTACTGCAAATAATTCTAATATTGCATTGCATTCTTCATATATGGTAAATTCTCCGCCTCCTATATGTATTTCACATCCTTTTCTTATTAATTCAATATTCTTTAAATGCTTCAATATAGGTAATATTTCGTATGTTTCATTTGTTCTTGAAATCATTTCTTCGCCGTTTGAACAGTATATACAGTCTGCATTACACTTACTGAAATTTGTGATTGTTATATAGTCAATGTAGTTTTCTTCGTCCCATTCTTTCTCTTCTATATGTACGCAATTTCGGCAAGGTACGGGAAAATTTCCGTTTTTAAAAAGAGTATTGTAATAATCAATTTGAGAAAGTAATTCTTGTTTTGAAAATACTTCTCCTTCATAATTTTCAAATAATATCGGTGGAGATTGCTCATCTATTCTATCAATCGGAGAAAGACAGCAAGAAGCAACAGCATTAGCAAAAAAACATAATCCATGCTTTAATATATGACAGCTAGTATATGTATTTTCAACATCCATTGTGTTTTCCCGAATAATGAATATGTTAAAATATAAATGCAACAATTTTATAATATTATAAAATATCTTTTATATAAAATAACTTTATATCCTTGATTGTAAATATTTACAAAAATTTATTTTTATTGTAAAAATAAATCAACAAGAAATACATATAAATATTAATTGATAGAAAAATGAAAAAGAGTTATTATTGTCCAAAGTTAGAATCGGAGTTGAACTTTTTGCCTAATAAAATTCAATTTTGCTGTAGTGCTGCAGAAGGGCCGGGTATTCAGCTTACAGGTATAAGCGGGCAAATTGATAAAAATGCTATTTGGGATAAAAAAAGAAAGTATATTTCTCTGCTTAAAAAAGGTATAATACCAAAAGAATGTAATAAATGTTATGAATACAAGGAAAATCAAAAAGGCTCTTTTTTTAAAAATTTATTTCAAGCTGACGAAAAAACTTCTTATATAGTTGTTAACCATTTTTTGGATTGTAATTGCAATTGTATTTATTGTTCTCAAAAAATACTCTATCCTAATCAAAGTTATGAATTATTGCCTATAATTAAGCATTTTTATAAAAATGATTTAATAGATTTGAATTCTTTAAGAGTCGAGTTTCAAGGCGGTGATGTTTCTGTTCTTAATGAGTTCGAAGCTTTGCTTAATGAGTTTAAAAAACATAATCCTAAAACTATATCAATTCATACGAACGGAATAAAATATTTATCTGCCTATGAAACTATTAAAAATAACGGCAATAATCATATTTGTATTTCTTTAGATGCCGGAACAAGAGAAACATTTAAACAAATTAAAGGAACGGATTCCTTTTATGAAGTATTGGAAAATATTCAAAAGCTTAGAGAACACTCTGATATAAATATAATTTTAAAATATATTATTATTGAAAATGTTAATGATAATTTGTATGAATTAAGCCAGTTTTTAGATGTGGTTTCCGATATAGAAAATATAAGCATTACTTTAAATATTGATTACCGCAGTATTTTATCAATAGGAAAATCAAGAAAAAGATTTGATGTTCCTCCTCATTATTATGAGATGTTTCAATATGCAAAATCTTATTGTGAGGAAAATAATATATCTTATTACGTAAATTCTTTGGAAGAAAGAATTCTTGAAAAAGGATACAGTAATTAATAGATATCCATGATAAATTAAATTTATAATCGGGTAATTTAAGTGACTAAAAGGTTTTATAGTATATATCAATATATAGCATTATTTGTAATTTTCCCTTTCGCCGTTTATATATGGTATAAAGCACTTCTAAATATTAAATATACCTTGTTAATATTGACATTGCCGGTTATTACCGCTTATGTTGTTCCGGCGGTTGGTACAAATATCACAAAATTGTGGGAATTTAACAATCAAAGGTTTATGATTGGTAAATTCAGAATTTATCATGGTTTTGTATTGGGGTCTGTTACAAGTATTTTTGGATATTTTATATATAAAATATCGCCTTTATGGAGTGGTTATTTTAATGCCGTTTTAGCTGCATTATTAGGCGGTGCTTTTATTGCTTTTTGGAATTTGATTTATGATATTTATGCTGTTAAATGCGGATTTATTGTGGTAAATAACAAGAGTGCTTATGAGAATAAATCGGCACATGAGATTGTTTTTGAGTATGCACCTGTATACTTTTACTGTTTCGGGTTTATTTATTGTTTTTATGTAAAACTATTTGAAAAATTAATGACAATACCTATGGATAAATTTTTTTATACGGTTGTTGTATTAATGCATATAGTTTCAATTATTCTGCCTACATTAATATATGCGTGTATTTCAAAAAAAGTAAACGGTTATTGGGGCATTTACAAATATATTAAGGAGGATGATAAATAGTGAAAATTGCGTTCATTCGTCCGAGTATGTTTGGTAAATGTTCGAAAGATGTAATGTATCCTTTAGTTTTTGCTATTGTAAAAGCATTAACTCCCAAAAATATTGATATTGCTTTTTATGATGAAAAAGCTGAAAAACTTCCACTAAATATTAATGCCGATGTTATTGCTTTAAGTGTTGAAACATTTAGTGCTAAAAGAGCATATAAACTTGCCGAACAATATGGAAAACAAGGTAAAATAATTATTATGGGTGGATTTCATCCCAGCTTATGCCCTGATGAAGCATTAAATTATTGTAATTCCGTTATAATTGGTGAGATAGAAGAAGTTTGGGCTAATGTTTTAGATGATTTAAAAAATGGATGTTTAAATAAAATATATAAATCTGATAAACTGACGGATTTATCAGCAATTAAATATGATTATTCAGTATTTAAAGGCAAAAAATACAATAAAATAGGACTTATACAGTTTTCAAGGGGCTGTAGGTATTCATGTGAATTTTGCAGTGTACATGCATTTTTCAAAAATTCAATAAGAACTAAACCCATTGAACTAATTATTAATGAATTGAAACAAATTAAAGAAAATATTTTGTTTTTTATAGATGATAATTTATTTGCCGATGAAAAAGAAGCGGAAAGATTATTTAATGGTATGATTTCTTTAAAAAAGAAATGGGCTTGTCAAATAAGTATAGATGCCGCAAAAAATATTCAAATGCTTAAGCTTATGAAAAAAGCGGGCTGTTTTCTTGTTTTAATCGGTTTTGAATCGCTTAATGCCGATAATTTAAAACAAATGAATAAGAGTGCAAATGTAAAATATAATGATTACAATGCAATTATTCAAAATATCCAGAATGCAGGAATAATGATTTATGGAACATTTGTTATCGGGTATGATAATGACACAAAAGAAACTGCAAAAAATTTAATGAATTATGCACTTAAGAATAAATTCGCAATTGCAAATTTTAATCCGCTTATGCCAATGCCCGGAACAAAATTGTATGAAAGATTGAAAAATGAAAACAGGCTTGTGTATGATAAATGGTGGCTTGATGATAATTATACCTATGGTAGTGCAATGTTTAAGCCCCTTAGTATGACGGAAGATGAATTAATGCAAAGCTGCAAAGAAGCACGTTATGAATTTAATTCATATAAAAATATTTTCGGAAGATTATTAAATTTTAAGTCAAATTGTGCAACACTCACAAATCTAATATTATTTTTGACTGCAAATTTAATATCAAAATCAGAAATATATGCAAAACAAGGGAAAAAATTGGGCGGTGAGCAGCAGTATGAAAATAGCATTAATAAAACCTGCGATAGGAACTAAACTTCATTCTTTGTATGTGGACGAAGGACGAATGGAACCTTTGCAGCTTGGAGTTCTTGCAGGGCTTTTGACCGGTTATGCTGAAGTATTGCTTTATGATGACAGAATGGAAAAAATTCAATATGATAAGCCTTTTGATATAGCAATGATAACTATAGAAACATACACTGCAAAAAGAGCTTATGAAATAGCTGAAGAATTTAAAAAAAGAAATGTTACTGTTATGATGGGCGGCATGCACGCCAGATTAATTCCGGAAGAGGTGCTTGAACATTGCGATAGCATTATTCTTGGCGATGCGGAAAATATTATGGATAAAGTTATAGAAGATTTTAAAACTAATAATCTTAAAAGAGTATATGAAGGCGGTGTTGTCATACCTCCTCAAAAAGGGGTTTTCCCCAGACGTGATTTATATAAAGGCAAGGGGTATCTTCCTATTTCTTTAATTCAATTTTCAAGAGGCTGTGTGCATAATTGTAATTACTGTGCTGTCAGCAGATATTTTAACAGCCGCCATTATACAAGAAATATTGATGAAGTTATAAAAGAGATAGAATTCCAAAATAGAAAATTTTTATTCTTTGTTGATGATAATTTTGCAGCTAATAAAGAGAAAGCAAAAGAGTTTTTAAAGGCATTAATTCCGTTGAAGGTTCATTGGGTTAGTCAAGGTAGCATTGATATGTTATATGATGATGAGTTAATGGAACTTATTGTTAAATCCGGTGGTTTGGGTTTTGTAATGGGCTTTGAATCGATTAATGAAGCAAGTCTTGATTTTATGGGGAAAAGAGTTAACAAATTAAACGGGTTTAACAAATTCAAATGGGAAATTGAAAGATTGAGATATTGGGGGCTTCAAACGTGGGCAGCATTCACTATCGGGCATGATACAGATACCGTTGAAAGTATAAAAGCTACATTAGATTTCTCAATTCAAAATAAATTCACATTTGCTGCTTTTAATATTTTAATGCCTTATCCGAATACACCTTTATATAATAAGCTTAAAGAAGAAAACAGATTATTATACGGAGGGAAATGGTGGCTTGATGATTCATACAGATTTAATAATGCAGCATTCATACCTAAAAATATGACACCTGATGAACTTTCGGAAGTCGGTTTTTATTGCAGAAACGAATTTAATAAACCGTCATCATTGTTATATCGTATGTTTGAATTTAATACAAATATGGCTTCATTGCACAGGTTTATTATATACTGGATTTATAATCCTTTATTCAGAAAAGAAGTTTATAAAAAACAAGGTATGCTGTTTGGTTTAAAACGCTATCTGGAAAGGAATAACAGTGCTGAAAGGTAAGGTATATCTTTTACAGGAAATATCGTCAGATGAAGTTGAGTCTATGTATGAGTTGATGTCTGAGTATTATGAAAATGTAACGAAAACTAACTTCATTTCTGATTTGAAAAAAAAGAACAGAATAATTCTGCTTAAAGATGATAAAGGCGGTATAAAAGGTTTTACTACAATTGTTTTATATGATGCTCAAATTGACGGTATAAAAGTTAAGCTTCTTTTTTCAGGTGATACAGTTATACATAAAGATTACTGGTCAAATAATGATTTAATGCAAGTGTGGATTAAAAATGCACTTAGTATGAAAACAAATTTCAAAGAGGGGCTTTATTGGCTTTTAATGTCAAAAGGATATAAAACTTATAAATATTTATCTTCATTTTATAAAGAATTTTATCCCAGATTTGATAAATCAACTCCTGATTTTGAGCAAAAGTTAATAAATTATTTCGGCGAAAAATTTTATCCTTTAAATTATGATAAAAATACCGGAATTATTGTTCTGAATGGCAAAAAAGACTATTTAAAAGAAGAATTTTCAAAAATACCGGAAGAAAAGCTTAAGGATAAAAATATAGAATTTTTTGTTCGAAAAAATCCATTTTATTATAAAGGTAATGAACTTGTATGCATAAGTGAATTATCCGAGGAAAATCTTAATAAGGCGGGAAAACGTGTACTCGGCATATAATGAGCTTTTTGAAAATATAAGAAGTGAGTTCTTGTCTGCGTTGGGTAAAATTGATTTTATGCAGACGGATATCTTAAAGAAAATATTAAAAAATAATTCATATACAAATTACGGGAAAAAATATAGTTTTGAAAAAATTAAAACAGTTTCCGAGTATCAAGAGGCTGTTCCTGTAACGGAATATAAAGATTATGAAGTATATATAAAAGAAATTATGTTGGGGAAAAAAAATGTTTTAACTTCTGAAGATGTTATTTTGCTTGAGCCAACAGGAGGTTCAAGCGGAGAACTAAAGTTAATTCCGTATACAAAAGGTTTAAAAAATGCATTTAATAACGGTATAAAACCATGGTTAAGTGATTTATTTTTAAATTTCCCCGATATAATTAATCGTCCCATGTATTGGTCGATTACTCCGAAAGTTAAGCAACAAGGGGTTAAATCCGAAGTTAAAATAGGGTTTGAAAATGATATTGATTATCTTGATATTGATTTTGCAGATATTATATCGAAAAAAATTGTTATTCCGCCTGTTTTGAATAATGATGATGTTATAGAAACAAGTGCTGTTTTTTTATCTCAATTTCCGTCTTTGGGGCTTATTTCTGTTTGGAGTCCTTCATTATTGCTTCTTTTGGTTGAAAAATTAAAAAATTCACCTAAGAATATATGGAAAGATTTAAAGCTTATAAGCTGCTGGGATGATGGGAATTCTAAAATGTATTTTGATAAATTAAAATCACTGTTTCCGGATGTGAAAATTCAAGGGAAAGGACTTTTGTCAACCGAAGCTTTGATATCCGTTCCAATTGAAAATATGGGTAAAGTGCCTTGTTTTACATCTCATTTTCTTGAATTTACAGATATCGAAACAAAAAAGTTAAAATTGTTGCAGGAACTTGAAAAAGGTCGAAATTATGAGGTGATTGTAACTACTCAAGGCGGGTTCTACCGTTATAATACCGGAGATATTATTAATGTATATGATTTCAGCAATAATTGCCCGCTTATAAAATTTATTGGTAGAGGAAATAATATTTCTGACTATTTTGGTGAAAAACTTAATGAAGATTTTGTATTAGATATAATAAGCCGTTTAAAGATTGACATTAATAGTTATTTCTGCCTGTTTGCACCGTATAAAAGGGATAATGAGTTCTTTTATGTACTTTATATTGAGCCAAAATCACAATTGAATTTAATAAAATCGGAAGTGGAATTCGAAAATGAATTATTAAAGAATTTTCACTATAATTATGCACGTAAGCTAAATCAACTTCGGCGTTTCAGAATTATTACACTGAAAAACGGCTTAAATCAATATATTGAAATATGTCAAAAAAAAGGACAAAAAATAGGTGACATTAAACCTAAAATTTTTTCTAATTGTACAATTATGGATTTTATGGGAAAATTTGTATCATGAAAATAGTTTTTTTATCACCTGCAGGGGCTATGCACAGATATAACGGAAGTTTCGGAAAAGCACTTCATTATGCACCTATGACTGCTCCTGTATTGGCTTCACTCGTGCCGCAGGAATTTAATGCTGAAATTAAATTCTATGATGAAACAGTTGAAAAAATTCCCTTGGATATTGAAGCGGATATAATTGCTATAACCGCAATAACAGGTACTGCCTCAAGAGCTTATGCCTGGGCTGATTATTACAGAAAAAAAGGAATAAAGGTCTTTTTAGGCGGTGTTCATCCTTCTTTAAGACCGAATGAAGCAAGACTTCATTGTGATGTATTATTTACCGGTCTTGGGGATTATACATTCCCTCAGGCACTTTGGGATTATAAAAACGGGCAATTAAAACATGAATATTCGGATTATGAATCTAAATCACTTGCTAATAGACCTTTTCCACGACGTGACATATTAAAGAAAAATTCTTATGTGACTTATAATACAATGGAAGTTATACGAGGATGTCCTCATCATTGTTCGTTTTGTGCTTATCCTGCCGCATTCGGGCGAAATATATTGTTTAGACCCGTTGAAGATGTTATAGCAGAGATGAAAACTTTGAAAGGAAAAGAGGTTTTATTTCCAGATGTAAATCTTATAAGTGATATAAATTATGCAAAAAGACTTTTTACTGCTATGATACCGTTAAATAAAATTTGGTTCGGTTTAACAACATCTGCGGTTGTTCTTGATAAAGAACTTATGAAATTGCTTCAAAAAAGCGGATGTAAAGGGCTTTTAATTGGTTTTGAATCAATAAATCAGAAGTCACAAGATTTTGTAAACAAAGGTGTTAATAAGACTGCAAATTATGAATTGTTAATGAAACAGCTTCATGATATCGGAGTTACGGTTAACGGATGTTTTGCTTTTGGCGGTGATGAAGATGATAAAGATGTGTTTGAAAAAACTGTTGAGGCGGTTCAAAAATTAAAGATAGATTTACCAAGATATTCAATAATTACTCCTTTTCCGGGTACTCCGTTTTATAATAGTTTAATGGCACAAAATCGTATTATAGAAACGGAAAATGCAATGTATGATGTTGAACATGTTTGTTTTCTGCCTAAAAATATGAGTGTTGATGAATTATATCAAGGCGTTGATTGGGCTTGGAAAGAAACATATAAATTGTCTAATATAATCGAAAGACTCGGCTTTAAGCCTGATAGTATGTTTTTTATAAAATATGCCGCAAACTTTGCATATATGCACTGGGCTGATAAGTTTAAGGTGTATACAAAAGAACGATTATGTGATAATAGTGATATTCCGATATAAAAGAAGGTATTTATGAAAATTCTTTTTATTACACCTGCGATAGGTAAAAAAGATAATGAAAAATATATAGGCACATGGAAAATGGAGCCTTTAACGGTTGCAACATTAAAATCACTTACCCCTAAAAATATAGAAACTTTCTTTTTTGACGATAGAATTGAAAATATTGATTATAATATTGATGTTGATTTGGTTTTAATAAGTGTCGAAACTTATACTGCACATAGAGCTTATATTATTGCCGATACATTTAGGAATAAAGGTAAAAAAGTAATAATGGGAGGTTATCACGTTCAGGCAATCCCTGATGAAGCTCTTGAACACGCAGATTCTGTAATATCCGGTAATGCTGAGATGATATGGAAAACGGTTTTAAATGATTTCTCAGAAAATAAATTAAAGCAGAAATATTACGGAGAAAATAAATTTTCTGATATTTTACCTGATAGAAGTATATTTAAGGGAAAAAAGTATCTTCCTCTTTCTTTAATTGAAACAGGGAGGGGGTGTCCAAATAATTGTGAATTTTGTTCAATAACGACTTTTTATAATCATAAATATACGGCAAGGCCCATTGAAAAAATAATTGAAGAAATTAAGCAGATAAAACCTAAAATGATTTTTTTCGTCGATGATAATATTTGTGCGAATAAAGAGCATTTAAAAGATTTATGCAGAGCTTTAATTCCTCTTAAAATTTCGTGGACATCGCAAACGGCATTAAATGTTGCCCAAGATGATGAATTATTGGATTTAATGGCAAAAAGTGGTTGTAAAAATATTTTGATAGGATTTGAGTCAATGGATGAAAGAAATCTTGACCAAATGAATAAAAGCTGGAATTATAAACTCGGAGAAACCGATGCGTTAATAGAAAAAATACATAAAAAAGGGATAAGTATTTATGCAACATTTTTATTCGGTTTTGATTTTGATAATCCGCAAAACTTTAGAAGAACAATTGATTTTGCTTTAAAACATAAATTTTTTTATGCTGCGTTTAATCATTTATTACCTTTTCCGGGTACTCCTTTGTATCAAAGGTTAAAAAATGAAAACAGACTTTTATATGATAAGTGGTGGCTTAAAGATGATTATAAATATGGTGATATTCCTTATAAACCTTTAGCTATGCCATATATGGAGTTAAGAAATTATTGTGCAGATGCAAGGCGGGAATTTTTCTCGGTTAAAAATATTATAAAAAGAGGCATAGCACAATTCCTTAGGAATAAAGATTTATTTCTGCTTATGATATTTTTTACTCAAAATTTTAATTTAAGGCGAGAAATAGATGAAAAATTAAATTTACCTGTCGGAAAGGGCCTTGATAATGCCGTTTCAAAATAAAAAATACAAATATGAATTGGCAAATGACTCTGACGGCAAAGAAATTTCAAAACTGCTTGAACAAACTGCTTTTAACGGTGATATTAGTTTGATATATGCCAGACGTACTAATGCTGTTTTATCCGTAAATAAAGATTGTTTAAAAAGTGCCGTTGTGGTCGGTAAAGAAGTAGAAACAGGCATGATAAAAGGAGTTGGAATTTGTCAGATATTCAAAATGCTTTTTAATGGGAAATATGAAAATATTGCTTATTTAGGCGGGTTCAGGATTGATAAAAATTCTGTTTTAAATATTGTTGAAGCATATAAAATTCTGGAAAATTTTATTAGAGAAAATAATGTCAAATATACTTTTACAACGATTTTGGAAGATAATCTTTATGCTCAAAAAATGCTTACAAAAAAAAGGAAAGTAATGCCGTATTACATTAAAATAGCAGATTTTACGGTTAATATTTTCCCTAAAAATTTAGAATATAAATCTGAATATATTTGTGAAAAAATTAATGAGCAGGAAAAATCTAAATTAAAAGATTTTATTGATTTTTATTCCAAAAATAAGAATTTTTTCCCGGAAATAACAGATTTAGATAATTTTTATGTTCTGAAAGACAAAGAAAATAATATTCAAGCTTGCGGTTTATTATGGGAACAAACGGATTATAAACAATTAATAATAAAGAAATATTCTTTAAAATATAAGATTTTAAAAACTATTTTTAATCCGGTATTAAAATTCTTTTCATACCCTAAATTCCCTAATGAACGTGAGGTTATAAAATATCAAACTCTTTCTTATGTTTTATATAGAGATGAAAACGTTCTTGCTGATTTTATAAGGCAAATATCGAACTGTGCCTGTTATGATTTTTTTGTGTATGGAAGCACTCAGGAATTAAAAGAAATTAAGCCGCCTATTAAATATAAAAGTTTTGTTTATCTTGTTGATTGGGATAAAAATATTGATGTTGATAAATTTAATAATATTTATATGGAGTGTGCATTGTTATGATTATTGATATTCATTCACACATGATAAATTCAAACTTTGATATAAAAACTTTTAAGCATAATTTCACAACAAAAATGTTCTTTTTAAGACTTAAAACGAAAAATTATGAACAATATTATGAAAAAATGTCACAGTCTTTAGAAAAAAGTAAAGTTGATAAAGCAGTTATTTGTGCAATAGAGAATGTAATAACTTGTGCAAATAATGAACAATGTGTAAAAATATGTGCAGAAAATAAAAATTTTCTTTTTGGGGCAAACCTTAATCCTTATGATAACGATTTAGAAAATAAATTTAAAAAAGTTATTGAAGAAAATGCTGTTTTAATAAAAATTCTGCCTTCATATCAAAATGTTGATTTGGCAGATAAGCGGTGTTTTAAATTTTATGAATTGCTAAAGGAATATAATATTCCGTTATTGGTTCATACGGGAATAGAACATACAATAAAAGGCGGAAATCAGGATTTGAATAATCCTATCAGATTGAATGCTGCATTAAACGCTGGTGTAAAAGTTATTGCTGCACACTTAGGTGCTAAATTAAATTTTTGGGAAAAAGATTATTTTGAATGTTGGTGTAATTTAGCCCGTAAATATGAAAATTTATACGGTGATTTAAGTGCAATGATTTGGTTTTACAGAAAATCTTATTTAAAAAAACTTTTAAAGGATAAAGAGCTTTGTCAAAAGTTGATTTTTGCAACTGATTATCCATGTTATCCATATATAAATTTAAAAGCTAATTCGAATATTTTTGATGATTGGTATAATATGTTTAAAGATTTAGGTTTTGAAGAAAGTATATTTAATAGGGGTGAAAAACTTCTTAAATTATAATCGGACAAAACCGCATAATTTATATTTACACAATATTGGAATTATTTTATTAACGAAAGATTTTAAGATATAAAACATAATTCTTTTATTTGCAGGTAAATGATTATAGTAAATCATTAGGTATTCAAAATAAGGTTTAGCTCCTCTTTGCATTTTAAATTCGCCTATTCCCGCACTCATGTTGAATATAGCGTAGTTTTTATTGTATAGCTCACCAATATAAGCAGAGATAATTCTGTATAAACCTAAATCTTTGCTCATAGTTAAATCATAACCTACTGCGGGTGCTGTCATGACGTTTGAGTTTGCAAGTGTTAAGCACATCGAGTCAATTATGTTTTTATTTTTGAATACTGTTAAATTAAATATAGGATTAAATGCCGTTAGTTTAAAGTATTCCTCTGTATATAAAGGGTTGTATTTTGAATACTTTTTAATATAAAGCATTGTATAAATGTCTTTTATTCTCGTATAATCATCGTTGTTTTGAACTTTGTATGCTTTATAATTCGAATTAATATAAAATTTAAAATCTTTTTTTACCTTTGCACGTTGTTTTGAATTTTTTGTCATTTTTTTATCATTTATAAAAATTTGACGTGAAATGATTTCTTTATATCCTTGTCTATTGAGATTTTCATATAAATTTGTATCGTATTCTTTAATGATATTTTTAAAAACTATGGCATAATTTTTATAATTGATTTTTAGAAAATCCGTAATTTCTTGAATATCATCTTTTGTTAATGCCGGGTACAAATTGGTTGAAATAAACCATTGATTTACGTATATTGTTTTGTTGATTTCGTTTTTGATAAGATATTTTTCTATAAATTTTAAAATAAAATTAAACTTTGAATTTTTTTTATCAAATTCTTCACTTATATATTTGATGTAGTGAGAAAGTAGTGACGTATAAAGGCAATCGTCATAATTTCTATCTGTAAAAACGAGGGGAATAAGCAAATCATTAATTTTTAAAATTTTAATTTCGCAATTAATATTTTTGATAAAACAGTTAATTCCCGATTGCATTATAGGCTCAAAATAATTAAAAAAAGCCTCTTGATTATTAGTGAGGCTTTTTTTTATTTCGTTTATATTTTCTTTATCATAAATTTCAATCATTTAACACCCACCGCCAAAAGAAAGAAACATCCATATTAAAAACGGACTTAATATTATAAATCCCGGTATTGCAATTATACATCCAAGAACATAACCGGTATTTGAAAGCACTTTTTGCCCGAATGAGTCATCTGAATTTGCCAAAAGGACGTTATCCGTTAATGAATTATCATCATATAACATTGCAATTTTATCGCCGTCTTTAAGTGCATATTGGTCTATGTATTCTTTCTTAACAAATTCATGTCTTAAAGGTATTATTACCTCTCCGTTTCTGTCTATTACGCCGTATTTTTTGTTCTCTTTTACAAGAATTAAATTGCTTTTGGGAAAATCAATACTTTCATATTCTATTGTAACTCCGTTTTTGTCAAAAGATGCTTTGGATTTAGGTCTTGCAGCAAGTATAATTGCTTTATTGTATTTGAAGTCCTGAATAATATTGTTATTTTTATCTATTAATCCCCATTTTCCTCTTTTTTTCGCAAGTATTGAATTTCCGTCGGAAAATGAAATTCCAAGCTGTTTATAAATCCCCGTATTTGAGTCTTGAAATTTAAACTCATCATATTCTTGAGGAATTATATAATTTTTTTCCGGCTCTGAAATTACAAGTCCTTGTTTTCCGTATTTGTTTTTTGTTACATATATGCCATACTTAGGATAATTCTTAAATTTGACAAATGCTTTAGCATTATTTTCTTTATAAATTTCGTTTAAAAAATCTTTTGATGACGTATCATTAAATGTAATCTCGTTTTTAACAGTTTTTTTCTGAGCGTATATTTTACCTTTTTTATCAATTATATACGTCATTCCATCTTTTTTTGCAATTAAATAGTTCTCTTGCGGAAAAGTTATGGATTTATATGTTAAAACAAGATTATCACCTATTTTATCAATGTCCTCATCAATGGTAGCTTCGAGCATAACAATTTGTTCATACTGAAAATCAACGCTTATTGTACCGTCTGTATTTAATATACCCCATTTCCCGTCTTTTTTGACTATTATATAGTCAGGATTTGAATAGGATATTTGAAACTGCTGAAATACGGTTGTGCCTTTATCTTGAATATAAAAATCTTCATATTCAGGCATTATAAGCCAGGATTCCGAACCTTTTGTCATTAAAAATCCGTATTTATCAGATTTTTGAACAACAATTATACCTTCTTTCGGATAATTGTAAAACTTAATCCAGGAAAGTTCGTTATTTTTATTAAAAGCTTTTTCAAAAATATCTTTGGAGGTTCTTCCCGGAGTTGCCGCATATAAGCTGCCGTTCTTTTTGCCAAAATATATAGAATGAATAATATCTTTGGGAGCTTTGTTATTTATTCTCATAATATAAATTTTTTCAAAATCATTCTTCATAACAAGTTTGTTATTATTTGTAAGTACGCCCCATTTCCCGTCCTTTTTTACCTTTACGGTATCTTTACCGAGTTTTTTTATCTTTTCATATTCAAACGGAATTAAAACACTATTATTTTCGGAATTTATAACTCCAAATTTCCCGTTTTGCTTTTTTATCTTGATATTGTCAGGGATTTTACTTCTAAACGTATATGTGCCTTTTTCTACATCTTTATATTGAAGCAGGGAAGCAGCAAGATTTTCATCTTCACTAACGGGAACTGCCATAATCGGTAGCCCTGAAATGAATAAAATTAAGAACGATAAAAATAATGATAAAATTTTTTTCATACACAATTCCTTCAACCAGTTTATGAAAAAATTATATCATATTTATTATCTAAATTTTAACAGTGTGTTTTTTATATAAAAATCATCAATTTATATGATATACATAAAGTAAAAATTTTATATACTAAACAAATAGATGTAATATTCATTTTGGTTAAATATGGGAAGAATAAATAATACAAAAAAAGTAAAAATATCAGAACAACAACCTGTATTGAGGGTTGTAAAAGAAGTAAAAACAAAACCGTACAGCGATATTGACTTAAATAATTGGAAAAATTATCAGCATATTAAAACTGATACGTGGTGGGAATTTGCTTCAAGAGATAATACTCATGGTCATTCTAACGAATATCATGGCAATTATATTCCTCAAATTGCACAGCAATTGTTTGAAAGATTTACAAAAAAAGGTGATGTCGTTCTTGATTTATTTTTAGGTTCCGGTACATCCGCAATAGAAGCTAAAAATATGCAAAGACGCTGCATTGGTGTTGAATTGAAGCCAAATCAAGTTGATATAGTAAAAAGTAAGTTTTCGCCAAAAGAACTTGTTACGGATGTAAATATTATATGTGCTGACAGTTCCTCTGAATATGTTCAGGAAAAAATTCAGGCAAGACTTGATGTAATGCGTAAAAAACAGGCTCAGTTTCTTATTCTTCATCCGCCTTATGATGATATTATTAAGTTTTCGGACTTAAAAGAAGATTTGTCTAATTGTAGTTCAACTGAAGAATTTTACCGCTTGTTTGAAAAGACTGCTAAAAATGGCTATGATATGCTTGAAAAAAATAGATTTGCAGCTTTGATAATTGGGGATAAATATGCAAACGGAGAAATAGTTCCGCTCAGTTCAGATTGTGCGGCTATAATGAGAAAACTCGGATTTAAGATGAAAGCCGTAATTGTAAAAAATATGGAAGGCAATGAACGGGCTAAAGGTAAAACTGCTAATTTGTGGCGGTATAGGGCTTTAAATGGCGGTTTCTACATCTTTAAGCATGAATATATATATTTATTTCAAAAAGTTTAGTTAAGTTTATACGCATTATTTATAAAGTATAAACAAAATAAACATTTCCTTTGTATTCGATTTCATACGGGATATGTTTTTTATCCAGCATAGTTTTTAATTCTTTTCTTTTCCAATTCCTAAAATAGAATTCATCATTTCTGCTGATAAAGCACATCGGATGTTTTTCGTAATTTTCATTAATAAATTTGTTTGTTATATCCGTAATTTTTCCGTTATTATCCCAGCCCAAAACGTTTATGCATATATTCTTTTTCATATTGTAGTATTTATTATAAAATTTTACATAATGTGAAAATTCGTTAGTTGATAATATTTTTATGTCTTTATTGTAGTTTTGTAATATATATAAACTTATTTTTTTCATTTCACGTCTATATCCTAATGAACGCTTAAAATCATCATATCTTCTGTAATCGATTAAATTATCTTGAGAAAAATTCAAATAAGGAACTTTTATATTAATTACCATAATTAAAGCTGTACATAAAAATATTTTTTGAATTATTTCGTGCTTTCCGGAAATAATATTAAAAATATGATAATCAAATATTTTTGCTGTTAATAGTAAAAATATGGGCAGTAAATATAAAATAAGTCTTTCTTCAAACGGATATATTTTTAAAAGATTTGCAATTATCGGAACTGCTATACAAATTAATAATACGCAAGCTGATTGTTTTTTATCTTTATATAAAATTATAAGACCTATTAATAATAGCACTGTAAAAGAATAGCAAAATTTATCATTCTGATTGCTCATAAAATATTTAATGCTTGTTTTATACATAAAAACTATACTTTTACTCTCTTTTTGCCACCAAAAATCACGTAAAAAACCATAGCCTTGTATATCAGTCAAAAAGGCAGCACTTGAGGCAATTATAATTCCTAAAACTATAAAAATTGATTGAATGGTTATTTTTCGTTCAAATAAACAATTTGTTAAGACCATTGAAAAAATAACAAATGAAGCCGGAAAAGAGAAAAATACTAATAAAATAGTTATGATTGTATATAGTAATGCTTGTTTAATTTCACCTTTAATTATAACTTTATTTTTGGAATAAACATATTGATAAAAAATTAAAAGTAATATGCATATTAAAGTATCACTTGAATATGGTTTAAATTCTGCGGAATTATAAATAAGCGGAATGGATATTGCAAAAAGTATAAGTCCGAATATCTTTCCTATTTTATCTTTTACAAATGAATTTAATAAAAAATAAAATGCTGTTAAGGATAAACAGCCTGAAATATAGGGAATAAATCTGAATGATAATTCATTGAAGCCAAAAATTTTAACAATGAAGTAAATAGTGCATAAATATAATGGTGGAGCTTTTTGTTCCGCTTCTAACGGCAAAAATAAATCCTTAATGCTTTTATCTATAAATGATAATGAAGTCATTACTTCATCAAGCCAAAATTCCGCTTGAAATAAATATAATCGTGTTCTTAAATATATCCCGAAACAAATAATTAAAATTATAACTATCGGATACAAAAAATTTGAATTCTTTTTTAATTCTTGATTTTCTTTCTCTTTCAACACATTACCTTTATAATTTATTTTATTTCATTGTATATTTTGAAAATTTCTTTTTGTGTTTTACTGCTTAAATTTGTTTTGCTTGATTTATATATCATCTTTAATTGGTCATTATCCGGTATTTTTATATCATCTGTAACAATGCTGTAAGAAGTATTTTCAGGATAAGCAGATTTTAAATTATTTCCGGTTTTATTATAAGTATAATATGTAATATAAGTTTCTGTGACTATATTATAAAATTTTTTATCCGGTAAGTAGGCTGAAATACCTGAAAATAAGTAAGGATTTCCTACGCATATAAAAGTGTTTTCTGAGTTTAAGTTCGCTTTTATGTATTTTGCAATATCTTTACTGCCTGAAAAGTTATATTTTATATCTTCGCTAATAACTATAGGTGCAATTATTAGTCCTGAAATAAATAATATACTAAAACTTATTTTTGATATTTTATCTGCTTTGATATTCCATAATCCAAATATGAGTATTAATAGTATTAAAAACATTTTTTGGTATAAAATACCGTTGAAGTATACATATAAAAATGCCAGAAATATATAAGTAATGCCTGTTGAACATATTAAAAAAATTTTTTTATCAGCTTTAAAAAGAGAATATAGATATATTATGAGCGGTATATAAAATAGTGTTATACCTATGATGTTTATATATTTTCTTGAAAATGCTGAAATCGCACATATTTTGTATACAAAAGCGTTTGATATCAATAAAAAAGTATCGGCAAAGTTTAAAGTATTATTTATTTTCTCTGAAATTACGTAATTTTCCTGCATGGAATGTAAAAGAGAAATGCCAATAAAACAAAAATTTAAAAATAATATACAAATTGGAACTATATTTTTTTTGTTAATTTTTCTTCTTATTTCATACAGATAACAAAAATAACTTATTAGGCTGAAGCCAAGCATGTAGATATGTGTGTTGGATAAGAGAAGTATGGAAAATAAGTATAAATAGGGCTTTTCTTCCCGTTTTTGATATAAATATGCACATGAAAATAGTAATAAGGGAATTAGTGAATAATTCCTTGCAATAGAAGGTATATAATATAGCATGCCGGCACTAAATATAATTAAACACTTTATGAATTTATTGACAGGAGATTTAAAAATTAATAATGCTACTGATAATGAAGCAAGTATTGTGCTTAAAATTTGCATAGCTTCAACGGGAAGATGCATTTTTGTGAACGGAAATAAGGTTAAATACCATAAGAAAGGATGACCTTCTATTCTCGTCTGGGTATATAAATCAATAAAATTCAAATCTCTTGCTAAACACCAGGCCTGAGCTTCATCTCTCCATATTTCATGAAAAAATATTGATGTACAAGTTATCAAAATATATATTATCAGTAAGAAAATATTAAAATTTTTTGAATTTTGCATTTATATATAATAGCATAAATTATTAAGTGTAATAATATTGTATATTTAATAATTTATTGTTTTTTCTGCCTTATTTACTTGAGTTTTTAATGAAAAAAACACCTCTTATTGAGGTGTTTTTTGATTTTGCTTCTCTTTGATATCCAATACTGCATTATGTGCCAATAGATAAACAGAACAAGTTTTATAATTTTTCATATACCACGCACAATTCTCTTGTGCACAAACTATACTTATTTCATTACCTGCACTCATTAAAGGACAGATTGGAATTGAATTAGCCATTAATAACTCCTTTATCTTAATACCGCATCAGCTTTTTTTAAAAGATTACAGTTTTCGCTTCTTGCTCTTTCCTGGTCTTTGTATATTTTTGTTCTGTTTATTACTTCATCAAAATCAATTTTATGAGCGTCAAAGTCAGGGCCGTCAATGCACGCAAATTTAACTTCTCCTCCGACGGTTACCCTGCAAGCTCCGCACATGCCTGTTCCGTCAATCATAATCGGGTTCATACTTGCTTCCGTTTTGATGTTTTTATCTTTTGTTAAATTTGCAACTGCTCTCATCATAGGCATAGGCCCAACGGCTATAACATAATCAACTTTTTCTTTCTGCATAATTTCGGCTAAAACCTCAGTAACAAAGCCTTTATGTCCCAAAGAACCGTCATCTGTTGCAATATGAAGTTCATTGCAAGCTTTAGCCATTTTATCTTGCCAGAATAATAAATCTTTGTTTCTTGCACCCATAATCATGTGAACTTTGTTGCCTGCATCGTAGAATGCTTTTGAAATCAAATAACATGGAGCTGCCCCGTAACCGCCTGCTACGCAAACAACTGTACCGTATTTTTCTATTTCGGTAGGTTTGCCCAAAGGCCCTACAACGTCTAATATTTCGTCACCGACCTCCAAAAGTGCAAGCTTCTTTGTTGTATAACCGACAGCCATAAATACTACAGTTAAAATTCCTTGCTCTTTATCAACGTCTGCAATCGTAATGGGAACTCTTTCTCCGTCTTGTTCCACTCTAAATATAATAAATTGGCCTGCCTTAGCATTTCTTGTAACATAAGGTGCTGCTATTTTTAATTCATACTGATTTGGACATAATTCTTTTTTATCCAGTATTTTATAACCCACTTGTATAACCTCCTTTTTTCACTTAATAACAATATTATATCATAACTTAAAAATTTATGTATAAATAAGGACAAAGACCGCTTTGCGGTCTTAGAGAAAATAACAAACAATATTAGGGAGATTGGGAAAACTTATTCTTCATACTTATTGTTGATATAAGTAAGTGCAAGTTCTGAAACAGCTCCTTCTGTCAGCTCCGGAAACTCATTAGAAGCTGCATTCGCAATTTCATCAAAATCTGTTTCAAAACCCTTCATAAAATCTTGAATTCTTGTTTCTTGTTCTGCCGATACATATTTTGATACGTTATATGTTTTTGTAATGGAAGCAGGCATGATATCTGCATTCTGTGCTGCCATATAATCAAATACAGAGTTAGAATTTATATTATTCTCTTTTTTGCTTGTATTCTTGTCATCTTGTTCTGATGACTGCTTTGAATGATTAGGAGTTTCCCTTTTTATGTAATTATTCCCCGGTACTCCAAATCTTAACGGATTGATACTTGACATTGCTGTTTTCCTCCTATTGTTTGCTATCATATTGTTTGTTACACACTTACTATCGACATACCTTTTAATGAACTTTAGTTTTTTGTCATAAATATTTAATATTTCTTAACATAAAATCTTAAACATGATTTTAATTTCTACAAAAGTAGTATATAATAATAGTAGGTACTAAGTTTTAATAAAAGTGTTCTGCTTTATTAAAAGAAGGTAAAGAGATGTCATTCGGTATCAATGGCCCTGATAATAATTTATCCGCAATTCAAAAGTCGCATCATACAAGTGACGGAGGTGCGGGAAATTTAGGCTATTTTAAACGTCAAAAAGATGAAAACAAAGAAAAAAACGAAAAAGAAGAAAGTGATGTTTTTGAGTTCTCTTCATCTTCAGAGGATATACGTGAAGATGTTTTAATGGAGGAGCTTGATTCTATAGGCACAAAAATCAAAAATTTCTGGATGGCACTTAAATTTAATAAAGAACATCGTGAAGAAAAAAATAAGAGTTAATTATAAATAAAAAAAGTCCGAAGATAAATAATCTTCGGAATGTAATTATGTGTTTTGTGTGTTATTTGAATTTTAATTGACAGTTTCAAAAGTTAATTCATCATCTTTTACATCTATTTTAACTTTAGAATTCGGTATGATTTCCTGTTTTAATAATTTCTTTGACAGCGGGTTTTCTATAAGCTGTCTTAATGTTCTTTTTAGCGGTCTTGCTCCGTATATGGGGTTGTAGCCTTTTTGAGCAAGAAATTCTTTTGCATCATCCGTTATTTCAATTGTGATTTCCTGTTCTGCTAATAATTTTTGCAGATGTGCAATTTGAATATCCACAATTTTGGCAAGCTGGTGCATTGAAAGTGCTTTAAAGAATACTATATCATCTATTCTGTTTAAAAATTCGGGTTTAAATCGTTGCTGCATTAATGCCGTTACTTCTTCTTTTGTTTTTTCGTCCTGCTGTTCTGAAAGCATTGACTGTAATGAGTTTTGAAGTATTATTTCGCTTCCTATGTTACTTGTTAATATAATGAGGGTATTTTTAAAGTCAACGGTTCTGCCTTTTGAGTCTGTTAATCTTCCGTCGTCAAAAATTTGAAGCATTATATTAAATACATCGGGATGAGCTTTTTCTATTTCATCAAAAAGTACCACCGAATATGGCTTTCTTCTTACCTGCTCGGTTAATTGTCCTCCTTCATCATAGCCTACGTATCCGGGAGGTGCACCAATTAGTCTTGCTACGGTATGTTTTTCCATATATTCGGACATATCAATTCTGATTAAAGCATCTTCGTCATTAAACATAAATTCTGCCAAGGCTTTTGCCAGCTCTGTTTTTCCGACACCCGTCGGGCCTAAAAATATAAATGTACCGATTGGTCTTGCGGGGTCTTTTAATCCTGAACGAGCTCTCCTTATTGCATCGGATACCGCATTTACGGCTTCATCCTGCCCGATTACACGTTTATGCAAAAATTCTTCCATATTAATTAATTTCTGTTTTTCGCTTTCAAGCAGTTTGTTTACCGCAATGCCCGTCCATTTGCTTACAATCTCGGCAATATCATCTTCATCTATTTCTTCTTTTAATAAAGTATTTTTTGCTTTGTTTGAATTTTCGCCCGTTTCACTCAGCTGTTTTTCAAGCTGCATAAGTTTTCCATACTTTAATTCCGCAGCTTTTTGTAAATCCATATCACGTTCGGCTGCTTCTATTTGTATTTTTACTTTTTCTATTTCTTCTTTTATGGAAGCTTCGCCTTGGATGTTCTTTTTCTCAAACTCCCATTGAGTTTTCAGCTTATCAATCTTTATGTTTAAATCAGACAGTACCGCTTCTATATTTTGGATTTTTTCCTGATTTTCCGCTTCGTTTTCCTGCTTTAATGCTTCACGCTCGATTTCAAGCTGCATTTTTTGTCTTACCAGCATATCGAGTTCTTCGGGCATGGAATCAATTTCAATTCTTAAAGAAGAGGCTGCTTCATCAACCAAATCTATTGCTTTATCGGGCAAAAATCTGTCCGTTATATACCTGTCCGATAACTTTGCAGCAGCTATAAGTGCAGAGTCTTTTATTCTTACTCCGTGATGTACTTCATATCGTTGTTTTAACCCTCTTAAGATACTTACGGTATCGTCAACAGAGGGTTCGTTTATCATAACAGGTTGAAATCTTCTTTCAAGTGCAGGGTCTTTTTCTATGTATTTTCTGTATTCGTTTATGGTCGTAGCTCCTATACATCTTAATACGCCTCTTGCAAGCATCGGTTTTAATAAGTTGCCCGCATCCGTTGAACCTTCCGTTGCACCTGCACCCACTACGGTATGAAGTTCGTCAATAAACATTATGATTTCGCCGTTTGAGCTTTCAACTTCTTTTAAAACGGCCTTTAATCTTTCTTCAAATTCACCTCTGAATTTTGCACCCGCTATTAAAGCACCTAAATCCAGAGAAATTAATTTGGTATCTTTTAAATTTTCGGGAACGTCGCCTCGTATAATTCTCTGTGCGAGTCCTTCTATTACCGCAGTTTTACCGACACCGGGGTCACCTATTAATACGGGGTTATTTTTTGTTTTTCTGTTTAATACCTGAATTATACGTCTTATTTCATCATCACGACCTATAACGGGGTCTAATTTGCCCAATTTAGCCATTTTTGTTAAATCTGTTGAATATTTCTCCAATGCTTTATACGAGTCTTCCGCATTTTTACAATCCACTTTTCTGTTTCCTCTTATTTTTTTCATTGCATTTAATATAGTATTTTTATTTATATTATTATTATTTAATATTTGTTGAATTTTTGAACCCGATAGTTCGCTCATGGACATTAATATATGTTCGATACTGATAAAAGAATCTTTTAATCCGTCCGCTACATCCTGAGCATTATCAAACATTACATTGGTGGTTTGCGATAAATAAAGCTGCTGGTTTGGGTTCTGTGTTTGAATTTGAGGCAGCGACGATATTTCATTGACTATTTCGTGTTTAAATCTGTCATTGTTAATTTTTAATTCTTTGCAATAATCACTTGAAATGCCGTCATTATCTTCAAGTATTGAAAGCATAATATGCAGCGGTTCTAACTGTGAGTTTTTGTACCTGTACATAATTTGCTGTGAATTATAAATTACTTCCTTTGTGTAATCCGTTAATCTGTTAAAATCTATCATGTAGAACACCTTCTTTCATAAGGTTTTTTAATTCCCTTATTATCAGTTTAATATTGTTTTTTTGAAAATCTAAAAAAATTTATATTTAATTAAGATTTTAAATTTTGATAAACATTCTTTGACTTTTTAAAAATCATCATTAAATAAAAAATTAAGGTAAGTTTACTCCATTTGATTTGATGACAATGTTAATAAATGTTAACAATTTAATTCAAAAACTAAAGTAAATTAAATAAGTTGTCGATATCAAAATTACAAACAATAATAATGGAGAATTAAAAATGGGCTTAGCAGCATCACAAGCAAGATTTCTAGGTATAACAGCAAGAAAGAGCAACATAGAATATGAAGGTCAGCAGGTTAACCAGCAACGTACCGCATTGGCTGAAGAAGTAAATGCATTGTATTCTAAATTGCTTGCATTGGATGTTCCTGTTGCTCCTGATACTACGGAATTCTATGAAACTGATTATTCTTTTGATGTCAGCAACACAGACGGTTTAGACGGCTCATATTTAATCAAAAATTATTACAGAAATGATGACGGCACATATTACTTAAATACGGAACGTACTTACGATAAAAATGTTGCCGTAGGCAGCGTATATTCGGGTTCTTCTGTTTCCAAAAAAGAGGACGGAAGCTTCTATTTTACATCTTCAGACGGTGTTGAACACAAACTTGCCCAAGCAGGTGAAGGGTCAAACTCAATGATGGCTGAACTTATCAATTCCACTTATGGTGCCGGTACAATTAAGGACGGCGAAAAGTTCTATTATTATCAGGTTGAAGACGGTAATGATAAAGGACGTCCTTATTATATAAGTGAAAGTCAATTGAATGCTTCAATTCAAAATCCTATGCAGTCATTATCTACATATTACGGTACAAATAAAAGCGTAACAGAATCTATTGTGTTTACTAGTGCCGTTTTAACATTCGACGATAATAACAGAATTTCGTCAATTCAGGATGCTACAACAGCTTCTGGTATTTCATTAAATATCAATGCAGAAGTCGGTACGACAAGAGTTCATAATGATGACGGGTATCAAGCTGCATTAAGAGATTACACAATGAGTAAAGACGAATATGACAAAATGGTTGCTGATTTGAATGCTCAAACGGAAACATTGCAGCAGGAAGATAAAGTTCTTGAATTGAGATTAGACCAGATTGATACGGAACAAAACGAACTTCAAACAGAATTGGAAGCCGTAAAGGCCGTACTTGATAAAAATATTGAAAATACATTTAAGACATTTGCATAAAATGACAGTAACGATATAAAAACATCAAAAATACGAGAAAAGAGAAGCAAAACATCAAATAAACACGAATAAAAGGAATGTAAGAAGATGAGTTACAAAAATGACAGCTATTTAGTCATATCAAATAAATATGGAGGATTGAGCAGTGATGCTTCTGCCATGTTATTTGAAACTTATGATCTTTTAAGAGATATTACCGTATCAGGTTCTGCCTCCGACGGTGCGGGCTTTGGTACGGCGGGAAGTTTCCTTTGGAAGCTCGCAAGTATGATAGCCCCGAGTTCGTTTATGTCAACAATGGGCGGTGGTACAGCATTGAATATTCCCGGAACTTCCTATTGGACACCCTCTAATATGACGAGCGGAAATAATGCCGCATTCGGTATAGGGTCTTTATCTCATTATTCAGGTTTTACCGGTGGTGCAAGCCCGATTATGCAGGGGTTTGGTGCTGCCGTTGACGGAACCTGTACTGGTGCTGCTGCTCCTATAACTGCGGTTTCTGATGTAGCAGGTTCTACGGCACTGAATGCATTAACTTATACGGGCGGTTTAGCTTCGGGATTTGGTTTCGGTGATAGTTTTCTGCTTCCGGCCGCAAGCTGTGTGGCCGGTTTTGGCGGTATATTACAGGCTATGTCGCCGTATTTGGGTTCGTTCGGTTTAGGTACAACTTTAATCGGAAACTTGCTTCAAGGTTGTGCAAGTGCCCCGTTGGCGGCATATCAAAAGGTTTCAAGCAGTATTTTGAATAATGCCGATACGATTCTTGAAAATAAAGTAAAAAACATTGAAACGGTCGTAAAAATGCTTGATGCCCAAAATGATGTCGTTAAAAAGATGTTAAAAGATGACATTGACGGTATGAAAGATAAAGTGAACAACTTAGGCTGATACTTTTTTTGATTTGGGATATGTATTAAGCGGGGTTTAAAAAAACCCCGCTTTACGTTTATATTTTTATTAACAAAAATAACGAATCTTTTAATGCTTTCACACTGTGAGTTATATTTTTTTCAAAAAGCAGCATTTCTCCTTTTTTTACTTTATATTTTCTGCTGTCTTTTGAATTTTCTTCGGGTAATGTACACATGCAAGCTTGACAGGTGCATTCATCATCATGAAGAAAAGTCAGTTCTATTTCTCCTTCCGTTACATATACGCAAACGTCAGTATGTGCCATGTGAGGTTCTATTTCTGCATGTTTTTTCAGCGAAACAAGCTTTAAATGAGAGTTATTATTTTCCATAATATCGATAATTTCACGTTCCGCATCTTTTGAATTAAGAAAATCTTCAGGTTCTAAAACTTTATACAGCATATATTCTCCTTTCAATGATTTGTAGTTTAAAGGAAAATATCAAAAAAATAATTCCCTGATTTACCGATAATATATTTTTATTTCTTTTTATTATATAATATTTAGAGATGAAATTAAGAGGTTGTTTATGGCAAATATATTTTTAACACGAAAATGTAATTTAAAATGTCCGTATTGTTTTGCGGATGAGTTTGTTAATAAAGCAAACGAAGAAATTACCACAGAAAATTTTATTAGAGCTTTAGATTTTATTAAAACATCTCCCCAGGAACGAGTTGGACTAATTGGAGGTGAACCTACTCTACATCCCGAGTTTAAGACATTTTTGGAACTGTTAAATTCTGATAATGATGTTAAAATCTATACTATATATACAAATGGACTTGAAATAGATAAATATATTGATTATTTTATCAAAGATAAAACCGGTATGCTTGTCAATTGTAATCCTCCGAAAGATTTAGGTGACAAGAATTATAATAAATTAAAACGTAATTTAAAATTATTAAAAAAAAATGACAAAAATTTTCATATGGGCATAAACCTTTATTCAGATAGGATGGATTATTCCTATATATTTGATTTATTAAAAATGGTAGGGCATCGAGCTTTAAGGTTCTCAACTGCATTGCCTAATTCGGCAAAGGAACAGGTTAGTAATCCTTTAGAAAGTTACAGAAAGTTTAAACCGTTTTTATTCAAATTTTTTAACGATTGCTTGAAAAATGATGTAATACCGACTAATGACTGTAATTCGATACCGAACTGTCTATTAACCGTTGAGGAAAAGAGATTGCTTTTGAAATTGGATATTATAGCAAAACAAAATAGAGAGGAAAAGGTAGGCGGTGTCATAGATACTGCCTTCACATGTATGCCTGTAATAGACATTATGCCTAATTTACAAGCTGTTAGATGTTTTGGCTTATCTAATGTTTTAAAAGTTCCAATTGATAATTTTAGAAATCTTGAAAGTTTAAAAAAGTATTTTTACAACAAAATAGACGTATATGCTAAACTGTCATTTGAAAATCAGGAATGCGAAGATTGTAAAAGCAGGTTATTAAATAAATGCGGTTTATGTTATACATATAAAATGAAAAAGTGTGAAAAAATAAAAGAATATATAATGAGTATGTGATAAATATCGGATATTTGTTATATTTGCTCATGTTTGTTATAGAATTAAACTGATTATAAATAAAATTATCGGAGTAAAAAATGGATGAATTAAGAGTCAGAATTGCACCGTCGCCAAGCGGAAATTTGCATATAGGTACGGCAAGAACGGCATTATTTAATTATTTATTTGCTAAAAAAAATAACGGCAAGTATGTTTTGAGAATAGAAGATACCGATGCGGAACGCACAAGTCAAGCATATATAGATAATATTTTTGACAGTTTAAAAGCATTGGGGTTAAATTGGGATGAAGGTCCCGATGTGGGCGGTGAATACGGGCCTTATACCCAATCGGAAAGATTTGATATATATCCTAAATATGTGCAAATGCTTTTGGATAAGGGTTTTGCTTATGAATGTTTTTGCACTCCCGAAGAACTTGAAGCCGAAAAGGAAGAAGCAACAAAGAATAAGTTAGCTTATGTCTATTCAAAAAAGTGTGCAAATTTAACCGAGGAAGAAAAGAAAAAGCTTAGAGCAGAAGGTAGAAAACCCGCCATCCGTTTTTCCGTGGAAAAAGCTCAAAAGGCTTTTCACAATTCACCTGTAATTCATTTTGAAGATTTAGTTAAAGGCGATTTACATCAGGATACAAGTTTAATCGGTGATTTTGTAATAATGAAATCAAACGGCTCGCCTACATATAATTTTGCGGTTGTTGTTGATGACATGTTAATGAAAATTTCGCATATTATAAGAGGGGAAGACCATATTTCAAATACCTTTAAACAAATTTTAATTTATGAAGCATTGGGTGCTGACGTGCCTAAATTTGGTCATTTGGGAATGATTTTAGCCCCCGACAGAAGTAAATTATCAAAAAGACATGGTGCAACTGCAGTTTCAGAATTCGTTGAAAAAGGATATTTAACCGAAGCGTTGCTTAATTTTGTTGCATTATTAGGCTGGTCGCCTTCTGACGGAAAAGAAATTAAAACACTTGATGAAATTGCCGCCGATTTTAGAATAAATGAAGTTTCTTCTTCAAATTCTATTTTTGAATATGATAAATTAAACTGGATGAATGGTCAGTATATTAAGAAAATGGATATAAAAGAACTTACGCAAAGAGCAAAACCATATCTTTCAAAGTATGATTTATCCGAATTAACTGAAGAACAGCTTGAAAAAGTTATTGCGGCAATACGTGAACCAATAACTGTTCTTTCCGATTTAACGAATGATGCGGCTTATTTCTTTGGCAAAGATATTGAATATGAAGAAGGTGTAAAAGAAGCCAATGTTGATACCGAGCAGGCACAGCAAATTCTTAAGTATTTTGACTCACAATTAAGCGGTTATGATTTTGACAATGAAGAAAAGCTTCATGAGCAATTAGCTGATTTTAGAACCTATTTTAAAGAAAAATTCGGAATAAAACCAAAAGTTACAATGTGGACTGTAAGGGCTGCTTTAACCGGAAGAACTCATGGTGCTGATATGGGTGTTATCCTTGAAGTTTTAGGTAAGGAAAAAGTAAAATATCGCATAGAAAAAGCAATTAATTAATGAAATGGAAGATATTTTAAATTTACCGAAAGTATCGTTTATTGTTGTCACACACAATTTCTCGAATTTTGTGTGTGACACTTTGAACAGTATTAAAAATCAAACTTATAAAAATATAGAAATCATTGTTGTTGATGATTTATCGAAAGATGATACCGTAAACAAGATAGAAAATTTTATTAATTCAAATTCAGGGCTGGATATTAAATTAATCAAAAATGAAATTAATAAAGGTCAGTTAGCCTGTTTTCTTCTTGGATTACAAGCGGCACAAGGTCAGTTTGTATGTTCTGTGGATGGGGATGACATATTATTCCCCGAATATTGTGCAATGCATTTAGAGGCTCACATGCAAACAAGCGTTGCATTAACAACCTGCAAACAGGTTGAAATAGATGCTGATAATATAATTCATACACTTAGTTCTATTGATAGTCCGGGTAAGAAAAATACTGAATTTGAAATAGAAAATAAGTCTTATATGCAGTTTAACGAATACAGAAAAGCAAAAGGCATTAATAATGAAGGGTGTCGTGTAAAAGTATTGGATAGTGATAAATATTCATTTGCAACGTGGCATTGGGGGCCTTCCACCTCGGCTATGATGCGTCGTTCGGTTTGCGAAATGCTTCTTTTAATCGATAAAACAAGAAAATTAAAAATTACCGCCGATAAGTTTATTTTTTCGTTTTGTCATTTAATAGGTTCAAGTGCCGTTATAGATAAAGCTTTGTATGCCTACAGACGCCATTCGTCAAATTATTCTATGGCTAACCCGGTTATGGGAAATAAAAAGTATCTAAAAGAAAAAACTCAAAACAGTTATTTCAGGAACAATAAAAAAATTAGAATTCAGATGTATAGATTTATATATGATAACAGAGATTATTTCAGGTCAAAATTTAACAGAACCAATTTGATATTGATTTATAAAAGAATTTTCTTTTCATTCGACCTGAATTTCTTTAAAGGTCTGTTTAAGTCGTTGTTTATATAATTATTTTTAATCTTAATCAAAAGATTTAGTTCAAATTATAAACCTTTGGATTGATGTGTTTTTTTGAAAAATTTTATACACTGATTAAACAAGGATAGTAAGTGTAGTCATTGGAGATTTAATGGATTTCAGGAAGACAATTAATTTTTTTAGCAAAGTTTTATTATTTTTTCTTATGATTGCTTATTCTCAAGTAAGCTCAATTGCAGCTGTAAATTCCGTATACGGAATAAGTGTTAAACAAATTGATAATGGTGAATATAATATTTTAGTCAAATTAAATAAATCTTCTTCGATAAAGAAAGTATATGACGGAAAGAGTCTTATTTTAACTATACCGGATGCATTGCCGTCAGATTCTATGGAAATTAATTATGATAATGCCGCCGATTTACAAAATATTACCGTTCAAAAAAAGAATTCCGATAATACCATGATTGTTCTTCAAGGCAGTAAGATTGAAAATTCGCAGATATTTACAAAAGATATTTCGACGGGTATTACCAAAAAACTTAATAATTCAGACAGCTTTCAAAACGCTTTAATGTTCATTAATGATAATAAAACTGCTGCGGCAGGGATATTCGTTTTGCTGCTTTTATCTTTAATTCTATCGGGTTCTAAACCGAAACAAAAAAAATTAACTATTACGGAAACTTCAAATTTGAACGTTAAATCAACAAATAAACCTATGACATTAAGAAGAAAAAATATGACTCAATCGAATAATATATTATCAATAAATTATATGCATAACGGTAGTTTCAAAGATGCAAATATGAGTATTCCTAATGACTTTGTTATAAATGAACATTTAGAACAAAAAATAAGAAAAGCAGGTTAGTTAAAACTCTTGCAAAAACGAGCGGAAAAGTTTAATATATTTTTATGCAACAAATACAAGAGTAATTTATAATGCAAACTTTAAAAGCTGTTGATTTATTCAGCAACATAAATAATATAAATAATAATGAATTTGAACAGTCGAGAAGTATTAATCTTGATTTTTCCAATATAGAAACTATTGATTTGAATGCCATTAAGGTATTATTGGACATTCAAAAAGTTGCATTATTGAATAATAAAACTCTTTCACTGTGTAATCTGAAGCCGCAGGTAAAAGAAATGCTTGATTTAACTGGGTTTAACAAAACATTCGCAAATCTGTCCGAAAATCCGATTATAAAAGGCAGCAGAAGATAATGGCAGGACAATTTTATATTGTGGCTACTCCCATAGGTAATTTGGGCGATATTACGTTAAGAGCGATAGAGGTTTTAAAGTCTGCGGATTATATAGCTTGCGAAGATACACGCATTACAAAGGTTCTTGCTGATAAGTATGATATTGGGGCAAAATTATTTGATTGTCATAAATTTAACGAAAAAGAAAGAAGCATAAAGATTATAGAACTCTTAAATTCGGGATGTAATGTTGCATTTGTATCGGATGCCGGTACACCGTGCATTTCGGACCCCGGGTGTATATTAACGGATGAAATAATAAAATCGGGCATAAAAGTTACGGCAATTCCGGGGGCGTGTGCCGTTAGTACATTTTTGAGTTTGGTACCCCGAAAAACGGAAGAGTTTGCATTTATAGGGTTTATCCCCCGAATAAAAACCCGCCGAATTGAATTATTAAAGAAATACAGATATGTAAATACCGTATTTTACGACTCTCCGAACAGGTTAATGGAAACTCTTGAAGATATTTCGGAAGAATTCGGCAAAGATACCAAAATTGCCGTTGCAAGAGAGCTTACAAAAATTTTTGAAGAAGTAAAAATTGCACCCGTTGAAGAAATCATCGAATATTATAAAGAAAATCCGTTAAAAGGCGAAATCGTCGTTATGGTCTTTGCAAAAGAGCAACAGGATTTTGATGAGGAAGATTTAGCCGAAAAAATAGAAATACTAAAAAGTGAAGGGTTCTCTCAAAAAGATATAACAAGAATTATCACAAAACTTTTCGGAATTAATAAAAATAAGATATATAATCTTGCTTTAAAATCAAAATAATAATACAATAAAATCAGGTTTATTTGTGTTTATTCGAGGTGAGTGTGATGTTTGATTTTCTGAAAAAGCAGGGCGGCTCAAAAGTTGATTTATTAATTAATCAATATATCAAAATTAAGGAATTTTATGTTAAAAATCCGATTTCTGCCGAAAGAAAAAAGGAACTTTCCGAGTTAATCGAAAAATTCGGATATCTTCCGTATTCACAAGCAAAAGCACTTGAAGAATTAACCGAGGAGGAGGTTATTTTCTGCCTTGAAAAAAAACTTGAAATAAACGGTTTATTTCAAGACGGCAATTTAAAAATAAAAGAGAATGAAATTAGTGCTGTAAAACGTGCCGGCTATAAAAATTCGAGCTGGATTTCAAAGGAACAGCACGATATAAAGCTTATCAATCTCGCCGCTTTGGGTGACGGTGCAAATGAATTTTCGGCTGCAAAATTTTCCGATTGGTTAAGGCAAATAGTAATATTACCCTCGGGCAATATTGAAAAAGATATTTTATCCTCCACGATTTATCTTGTACCCTTTCACCCCCGTGATTTCGGTAATGCCTATCTTACCGCAAGTACGGAAGAAGTCAGTGAAAAAATCATCGATAAAGATTTAAAAAATATCGGTATCGGTGCAAAAGAACAAATTCGGCTGTTTATATTTCTTGCCCAGCTTGCAGGACACCCCGTTATATATGATGTTTTCCCTCAAACCGGCAGGTTCTCGAAAACCGTGCTGGCACATCCCGAAATCGCAAGATGGATTGACATAAACTTTTTAATTGATGAAATAACAAAATCGCTGAATTATGCGGCAATAAAACTATCACATGAGTTTGATGAGGATGATGTAACAATCGTCAAAAATATTTATAAATCCGCATTAAAAGGCGGCTCCGATGATAATCTCACAAACGAATACCGGGTTATTTATCAACGTTTTAATCAGGAGCTTGAAACAAAGAAAAAAGAGCTTTCCGATTTTATTACACGCAAAAAAGAACAGGAAAAACTTCAAAAAAGAGTAAAAGAGGTTATTTCTAAAATTGAAAACGTTCCGTTCAATAAGATTAAACACGATAAAGATATAACCAAAAGAGGCGAAATTATACGCACATTAATTAATGAAGGACTTTGGACTCTTCCCGACGGAGCATGGTGTTCAAGCGGAATACCCGTATTTGACAAGATGTTTGAATGCGGCTCGTATCCCGTTTTCAGGCATTATAATTCAAACGGGCATGATGTATCCGAGTTTGCGGAATCCGATTGTCAAACACCGTTTTATTTTGTATATCTCGAAAATGGCGATTACAATTTGCCGGTTATAAATTTTTATATTAATTATCTGCTGGAGTTACAGAACGACTATAATTTTGACGGTTTCAGAATTTCGCATACCGATTTTGTCGTTGATGAGATGAGCGAAAAAGATTTAAGACCGATAAGCTACAGAGCTCCGAGATTTTTGCTTAAAAAGGCAAACGAAGCTTTAAAAGAGAATATTCCTTATTTTGCAACAATGTCCGAATACAGGTTAAGAGGTTCATTTTATAAGGAATATCATCAGGATATGAATTTTGATTTGTTGTGGGGAAACGATACCAAAACGGATTATGAAAAAACGCCTGTGGATATTATAAACGATAATCGGGAATTACAGGATTATAACAGCGGTTCGCTAAAATTTTCCTTGTTATCGGTTCTTAAAACTTATAATAATCAAGACGGCTATTTTAGAACTGTTAACAGATTTATCGGTTTAATGGATAAGGAAGAAGCTTTATTTAAGTGGTTTAAAATGAAATTTTTGCCGGGCGGTAAGCTGGCACCAAGACCTTGTATGTATGTTGACGGGGATGAATCGTTCTCGAAAGACGGTATTGAAGCAACAATTGAAGATGAAGTTTCGCTTATAAGGGCAAATGATGAAGATTTTTATAACAGGTTTGATGCTATAAGACGCTTTGCACTCCATAATGAGCTTACTTTGGATGGTGAAGCACAGATTATTACCAAGCATAAAGACGGATTTATAAGCTGGATGATATCCAAAGAAACCGTTAAAGAATCTTTAATAATTGCCGCAAATTATAAAAGTGAAAATGAAAAAATATTGACATCGGATGAAAATTCTCTGCCCGATTATGAAGTTAAGCATAATCTTCCCGCAGAGAATAAAAAAATAGAAGTTCCCGGTGATTTTGTGCTTAACAGTGAGTATATTTATGAACCCGATAAAAAAGATTTTGTCGAACATTATTTTGCTCCGAATGTCAAAACAATTGAAATTAAGACGATAAACCCTTGTGAATTCAGGATATTTAAAATAAAAAGATAATGATGAATACCAAAGATTTGACTTTAAAGCAAAAAATTACTCAAATGTTTATATCGGGATTTTCGGGTTCGGATTATAATCAAAATGATTATTTTAAAACGCTTTTGAATAATAATTTGGGCGGAGTTATTTTTTTTACGCATAATATTTCGGGTGTTGAAGAATTTAAAACACTTATAAATAAATTGAAATTTGATGCCCGCACCCCTTTATTTTTGAGTATTGACCAGGAAGGCGGACGTGTTGAAAGAACCGAAAATATTCATAACGGTAAAAAATATTTGAGTGCAAAGTTTGCCTTTAAAAAAGGATTGGGCTTTCTTAAAAATCAGACGGCAAATATTGCGGAGGAACTTAAATCATACGGAATAAACATGAATTTTGCCCCCGTTTTGGATGTTAATACGAATAAAAATAATCCGATTATAGGTGAACGTGCGTTTTCGGATAAAACATCCGAGGTTATTAAAGCGGCAGACGTCGTTCTAAATGAGTATAAATCTAAAAATATTATAACGGTCGGAAAACATTTCCCCGGGCATGGCGAAGCCGCTTTAGATTCTCATAAAACATTGCCCGTTATAGATATTCCGAAACAAGAGCTTGAAACTGTTCATATTGCACCGTTTAAGTGTGCAATTGAAAATGGTATCCCCGCAATTATGGTTGCACACGTTTTATATCCAGCCTTGGAATGCCGAAATATTCCCGCTTCCGTATCAAAAACGATTATAACAGATTTATTAACCGATAAATTAAAGTTTGACGGAGTTATAATTACGGATGATATGGAAATGAACGGAATAAAAGGGTATTCGAGGCTTGAAGCTTGCACTATGGCTATAAATGCGGGAATTACGATGTTCATTTTTCGTGACGGAACAAAAGAAATCGTTAAACTGATTGATGATATCGAAAGTGCGGTTCAAAAGGGTATTATCGATGAAGATAAAATTGATATGGCAGTAGGTAAGATATATAAACTAAAATGCCGATATGGAATTATTCCGTAGGTTATGGCAATAAATTCAACGTTTTTTTATTATGTAAAAAAACGGAGGAATTATGGGTAAATTTATTATTAAGATGATTGTTGCCGCTTTAATTCTCAATAATGTTTGTTTTGCGGCAGATTTGGAATTATCGGATGTTATAAAAGAAGCAAGAGAGGCTGCAAAATTAAAACGGGTTAATTCCGAAACTACGATTGAAAAAACCTCTTGTGATAATGCTCAAAACACCATGCCTGCTTTATCTTCCGAAAATATGCGGACAAAACAAAGTTCTCAGCCCATTATTTCGGGTGAACAAAACGCCAATGAGAAAATTACGCCCGACCAAAACATGTATTCGAAAAATTAACTGTTTTTCATTTTCTCAATAACGGAAGTGGTTGATTTTCCCTCTACAAAAGAAATGAACTCTATTCTACCGCCTGAAGCTATAATTCCTTTAGCTTCAGGCAGTGTTTCAATGGTGTAGTCCGCTCCTTTTGTATGAACATCGGGCTTTATTTTTAAAAGAAGATTTATGGGGGAGTCTTCATCAAAAATAACAACATAATCAACACAGCGTAAAGCACTTAAAATTTCGGCTCTGTCATTTTCGTTGTTAATCGGGCGGCTTTCACCTTTAATGCTTTTTACGGATTTATCCGAATTAAGTGCAACAATAAGAATATCGCCAAAACTTTTTGCTTTTTCCAAATATCTGACATGCCCGACGTGAAGTATATCAAAGCAGCCGTTTGTAGTGACGATTGTTTTCTTTTCGTTTCTTAATTTTTTTAATAAATCATCTAATTCATTTTGTTTTACTAACATAAATCCCTCTAAAAAAAGGGATGGAAATATCCCATCCCTTTTTATAAAATCTATTTTTTCTTTGGTTTTTCAAGATTAATTTCATTTGTGATTTCTGCATTTTGCTTTTTATCTGCAGCAGTAGCACTTTTAATCTTTTTTTGGAGAATTTCAGGGTTATAATCATCACTTAAAAATTCAATTTTAGCAGATTTTCTTAAAGTTTCTATTTTATTTTTAAGAATTTCTACTTTATCTTGACTTTCTAATAAATTAATTATATCTTTTTTGCTTTGTTCAAAAGAATAAGTACCAGCCTCAGTTCTATCCGTAACTTTTATAATATGATATCCGAATTGGGTTTGAACGATGCCACTTATAGTATTAGGTGCCATATCAAAAGCTTTGTTTGCGAATTCTTCAACCATTTCGTCTTTACCAAAATATCCCAAATCACCGCCTTTTATTGCAGAACCGGTATCTTGCGAGGTTTCTTTTGCTATTTTAGCAAAATTATCAGGTGATTTTTTAACTCTTGCAAGGATTGATTCTGCTTTTTTGCGATTATTATTCATAATTTGCTGAACTTTGTTATTTAATTCTTTTTCCGAGATATCAGGGGTTGCTTTTTTTATTTGAGCTTTTATTTGCTCCTTATTAGAACTTATTAAAATATGAGAAGCACGAACTCTTTGCGGATATTTGAATTTATCGATATTTTCATTATAGTATTTTTTAGCTTCCGATTCGCCTACAGAAACCATTGCAATTGAATCAACATATTTTTTCAATTTAATTTCGTCTTCTAAATCTTTTTTAAATTTATCATAATCAACTCCGTTAAGTTTGAGAATTTGCAGGAATTGTTCTTTTGTACCGAATTTATTTATAACTTCTTTTTCCGCATTTTGAATATCATCTTTAGAAACTGTAATTTTATTTTTTTCCATTTCGTTTTCTAAAATAGTTTTTACAATAAGTTCTGCAACAACTTTTTCTTTAATCATAAGTGCAAATGTGTTATTAGGATCCTTTTTTATATCAATGCCCATTTGAGCAAACATATTGTTTGATATTGCTTCATTATATGCTTTGTCAAATTCCACTTTTGTAATTGGTGTACCATCTATTTTTATGATGTCTTCACCGCCTTTTTTTAATGAACAACCGCTGCAAATAATCATTACAATAAATGTAAAGACAGCTAATTTCATTTTATTCATGTTTTATTCTCCTTGGATTAACTAACCATTTCATTTTTATTATAATTACATTCTATTTTTAATATATGATAAAATAAACCTGAAAGAATGTTAAACAATTCTTCAAAATTTAAAAATCTTTTATTTACAATTAATATGCTGTTCCCGTCAGGACAAGACTTTGGAGCAATTGTATATTTAATATATTTCGTAATATTTTTATCTGTTTTGGAGCAGATTATATTCCATTCGCCTTTGGAAAGATTTGTATAAACCCTGATATCATCACCCGCTTCACGAATTAGAGAAATTCCCGCTTGTGTTGCAAGTAATCTTAAATGAACCAGTTTTATAAGGTTTTTAACCGGTTCTGACATTTTTGAAAATCTGTCTTTCCATTCGCTCGTTATTATTTCAAGCTCACTGACGGATTTAACATCCGCAAGACGTTTATATTCAATCATTTTTTGCTCTTTTGAGCCGACCCATTCATCCGGAATAAATGCTGTTACATTTATATCAACAATTGCATTTTTATGCTCAATGGTCTTTCCTTCCTGAATTTCAGCAACTGCATCTTCAAGCATTTGACAGTATGTATCAAATCCTACGTTTATCATTTGACCATGCTGCTTAGTTCCTAAAACATTCCCTACTCCTCTTATTTCAATATCACGCATTGCAATTTGATATCCGCTGCCTAAAACAGTGAATTCCTTTATGTATTGTAGTCGTTTTACGGCATCGCTTGTAAGATTTGCCGCATTTCTATACAAACAGTAGCAAAATGCTTGCTTATCTGTTCTTCCCACACGCCCTCTTATTTGATAAAGCTGTGCCAGTCCGAATTTATCAGCGTCATGTATAATCATCGTATTTGCATTAGGAATATCTAAGCCTGATTCAATAATTGTTGTGCATAATAAAACATCATATTCCCTGTTTAAAAAGTCTGTCATTACCGTTTCAAGTTCATTTTTATCCATTTGACCATGTGCAACGGCAAGTCTTATATTGGGCATGAGTTCCTTTAATTGGCGGGAAAACTCATATATACTCTCGACTCTGTTGTATAAGTAAAATACCTGTCCTTCTCTTTCTAATTCATAATTAATTGCATTTTTTATAACGGAGTCTTTGTATGTGCATACATAGGTTTTGACGGGCAATCTGTTTGTCGGTGCGGTATTTATTATACTCATATCTTTTATTCCCGATAATGACATATATAAAGTCCTCGGTATGGGAGTGGCAGACATTGTAAGTATATCAATGTTTTTCTTCAGCCGTTTCAGTTTTTCTTTGTGTTTAACTCCGAATTTATGTTCTTCATCTATAACAAGAAGCCCTAAATCTTTAAATTGAATATCGTCTTGAAGCAGTCTGTGTGTGCCTATAACAACATCAACTTCACCTAAAATAAGCTTTTTTATTGTTTCTTTTTGTTCCTTGTGAGTTTTAAATCTTGATAAAAGTTCAACTTTTACGGGGAACGGCTTAAATCTTTCTGAAATTGTCTGATAATGCTGCATGGCAAGTATGGTTGTGGGAACAACGACGGCAGCCTGTTTTGATGACATTACGGCTTTAAATATTGCACGAATTGCAACTTCCGTTTTTCCAAACCCTACATCTCCGCAAATCAGCCTGTCCATCGGTTTATCCGACTCCATATCTTCTTTTGTTTGTGCGATTGCTTTCATTTGGTCGGGAGTTTCCGTATAACCGAATGCATCTTCCATTTCGTACTGCCAAACGGTATCGGGTTCAAAAGCGTAGCCTTTTGATAATTTTCTTAACGCATAAAGATTAATAAGGTCTGCGGCTACATCTTCAACTGCCTTTTTTACTCTGTTTTTTGTATTATTCCAGTCATTACCGCCCATTCTTGAAAGTGGTGGAAGAACGTTTCCGGAGCCTCTGTATCTGCACAGCATATTTATCTGTTCGGCGGGAATGTGGAGTTTATCGCCTTTTGCATATTCAAGTGTAAGATAATCCTTTTCTTCGCCGTCTATCACTTGTTTCGATAACCCTTTGAATATTCCGATTCCATGCACCATGTGAACTATGTAATCGCCCTCTTTAATATCATTAAGTGATTCTATGAAATCAAGATTTTCTCTTTTGTAATTGTATCTTATGCCCGTTATATCCTTTGAGCGTTTATTGAAAAATTCTTTATCGGTGAGAATAACGAGTTTGCAATCTTCCGTAATACTGCCCGCCAGCACTGTATTATTTGTGATATATACTGAATTTTGGGTTAAAATATCATAAGAAAACGGTATTTCATATTCTTTTAAAATTTCTTCAATTCTGTTTTTATAATCCGTTGCGATTATTACTTTATAGTGTTTTCTTAATTTTTCGGAAATAAATTCTGCCATATCTTTCATTCCACCTGAAAAATACGGAATTAATTCCGTTGTAAGCTCAATATTTATATCGGTTTCGTCGGAAATAAAATTATCAAAATAAATTTTTTGATGTGAACTTAAACTTGTTAAAAATTCTTTTAAATCGGGGTGGTTTTTATTTTTTAAAGGCAGAGTAAGATTGGTTTTAATGTTTTCTTCATACTGTTTTGTAAGATTTTCATCGTTTTGTTTATATTTTGATTTAAACTGCGTATAATCATCAAATATAAAAATCAAATTTTCATCCGCAAGTTCGGAAAAAGTTTTTAAGTTATCGTTAAAATAAGAAGCGTAGTATTCTATTCCCTCAAAATAATTTTTATTCCTGATTTCTTCCGATAATTCCGATTGAATTTCATCATCTTTATTGATAAGACTTTCGATTTCTTTATAAGACTCATCTTTTAATATAAATTTGTATACGGGCTGAATTGTGATATCTTTTGCTTTTGCGATACTTCTTTGTGAGGAATTGTCGAAAGTTCTGATATCCGTAACTGTATCTCCCCAGAGTTCTATTCTGAAAGGGTTTTCGGATAAGGGAAAGACATCTATGATATCACCTCTTATGCTGAATTCTCCGACATCTGCCACAAGTGTTTTTCTTTTATAGCCTAATTCCGTAAGTTGATGAGCAAATTTTTCCGTATCAATATCATCATCAGGTTTTAATTTTATGCTGTTTTTATCAAAAAACTCTTTGGAGGGAAATTTTTCAAACAGTGCTTTTTGAGGAACAATAAGGATATCGTTTTTTAAACTGTCATTCAAAATTTGAGTTTGTCTTGAATATTTATACAGATTTTTTGAATTTGTGTCATAAATAGAACCGTCTTGAAACGGAAAAATGACGGCATTTATATCGAATAAATTTTTAAGGTCATTTTGAAATTTGAGTGCGGTTTGTTCTGTTTCCGTAATAAATACAATCTTTTGAGAATTTTTTATAATCAACTGTGCTAAAATAATCAGTTTTGTACAGTTTGTAATGCCGCTAATCGCAAAAGAAGTTTTTTTATTCATTAGGGCGGTTATTTTTTCACTGTATTCACATTTAAGTTGTTTAATAAAAGTTTTCATGTAATTATCATTTTAAATCATAATACTAAATTATCAATTATATATATGATTTCCGCAACGCTAAAAAATGATTTAATATAAATAACATTGGAGAATAAACATGAAGTACTTATTGACAACCTTGGCTTTATTAATATTTTCATCCGCAGCTTTGGCTGAGGGAATGGTGTATGATCCTACTGAATATACGGAAATACCGGAAATTTCTAAATCAAAAGTAACGGATAATACGAAAACTGTTTCGGAAAAAGATGTTACATCCGTTAAAAATACATCAACAACTACGACTCAAAATGCATCAAGCTTTAATAATGCATTATTCGAATTGGACAGTGCACAAGTTAACATAAGAAATGAATTGTTGGACTATAAAGCAAAATATCAGGAAATTGACACTCAATATCAATTGATTAAGGAACAGCGTAAAAATCTCGCCGATAAAATAAAGAATACCGAGAAAAAAATCAATAATATTGAACGGTCAAAAAATAATATAAGAAAAACAATGATATAAATATATTAATGCTCTTACTATTGTAAGAGCATTATAGTATTATTAAATTAATGAATAAACAAACTAAAATAATACTTTTTGCTTTTATATATATTTTGGCAATACTTGCCTACTATTACGATTATATAACTGTTGCAGGTTTAATTTGTGTTTTTTGTGTGTCTTTTTTATTTCTCAAACAAAAAATCATTTCGTTTAAATATGCACTGGTTTTATTAATAACTTTTATAATCGGACTTGTTAACACTGCTTTGCATTTAAAGTTTTATGATGACTTGGTTTCTTTATCGGACAAATATGCGGGCATAACAGCGGAAGTTTGTTCAATACCTGCTAATAATTTGATTAATAAAACAAAATTTTATGCAAATGTAATTTCTTACAAAATAGGAAAAGATAAACCTGTGAATGTAAATGCCAAAATTCTTGTGACTTTGAGTGATGATGAAGCTAAACTTAAAAATATAAAAATCGGTGATACGCTTAATATGGAAGGAAAAATTAAAACGGTTCCTTATTCCCAAAATCCTTCACAGTTTGATTATGCAAAGTATCTTCAATTAAAAAAAGTCTTTACCGTTTTTTATGTTAATAAAAATTGGAGTATAAAATCACATTCAAATACTTTTTTGGGGAAAGTGTTAAGAAAATTAAATGATACAAGAACTAATATTATTAATATCCATGCTCAAAATATTAAATCACCCATGCTTGAAGTCCTCGGAGGAATAATCTTCGGTGATGACGCCGTTAACCCAGATGAGGAAACGAAAACAAAATTTATTAATTCCGGAATTTTTCATATACTTGCAGCATCGGGCATGAATGTTACTTTAATTTTCGGTATTTGGTTTTTCTTTGCGGTAAAACTAAAGTTAAATTACAGATTTTCAATAATAACCGGAATTATGTTAATCCTGTTTTACACTTGTATGACGGGTTTTGGGCCTCCTATTATCAGGGCTACACTTATGCTTACTTTGATTTTAATCGGTAAACTTTTTGACAGAACAACATCCACTATTTCGCTTCTGTTTTTGGTCGGTTTTATTATGCTGTTATTTAACCCTTTAATGTTGTTCGATATAGGCTTTCAATTATCGTTTATTGTAACGTTTGCACTTATTTTAACCGCTCCTTTGGTATCGATAAATACTAAATATAAACTCGTTAATAACATACTGGGTGCTTGCATTATACCTGTTATTGCACAAATTTATGCAATGCCGCTGCAAATGTATTATTTTAATACGTTTACAATGTATTCCGTTTTAACGAATATTACAATTATTCCCGTTTTAAGTGTAGTGTCTTTTATCGGGTTTATAAGCTCGATAATTGCGTTAATTCCCCTGCTCGCAGTTCAAGTGTGCAAAATAGCGGATTTTATATTAAATCCTTTTCTGGTTTATATTGTAAAAACGGCAGAATTCTTTTCATCTTTACCAAATTCGATTATATATCTTAAAAAGCCGTCAATGTTACAAATAGTTTTGTATTTCATGATAATTATTTTTATAACCGTCATTTTTGAAAATAAACTTTTTAAGAGAAAATTTTATATACTCATTTCCGCTTTACTTGTGTTGTTCGGGTTAACATTTATTTCCGTACATAAAAATAACACGGAGATAATCTTTTTTTCGGTCGGAAATGCCGATGCAATAATGCTTAAAACGGATACGAACAAATATTTTCTGATAGATACAGGAAAACTTCCTTATATGAGTACTTCTTCTCAGGCTAAAAATATAATTATCAAATACTTAAAAGATAAAGGAATTAAAGATATAGAAGCATTGATTGTTACTCATTTTGATGCTGACCACGCAGGCGGAACAATCGATATTCTTAATAATTTGAATGTTAAGCATGTTTATATAACCGATTGCAGCGAAGATACAAAATTGTATAATGATATTGAAAATTATTTAAAACTTAATAAAATAAACACTGAAATTATCGGGCATGATAAGAGAATTTTTGAGAATGAAAATACGATAATTACGCTTTTAAAAGCTCAAACAAAAAATATCAGCAATGAAAATCAAAAATCCATAATTACTCATTTAAAATACAAAAATAACAATGTATTATTTATGGCAGACGGTGATATAGAAACGTATAACGGGCTGGATGATATGTATAAAAAGAATTTATTACTTATAAAAATAGGACACCATGGTGCAAATAATACAATAAACAGTAAAATGGTTAATAGTGCGAAATTCTTTGTTATTTCAACGGGGCAAAATATATACGGTCATCCAGCTTATCAAACTTTAGAAATTCTAAAAGATAAAGAATATTACAGAACAGACTATAATAATGCCATAAAAATAGTATTCGATGATAAAGGGTATGAAAAATATTTTTACTCGCCAAGATATAAAAGATTTTTGTACGGGTTTAAGTATTAGTTTTTAAGTTTGTGTTTTTTAGTGCCTCGTATTAAAATAGAAATGAACCGAATAAAATAAATTCGATTAGATGTTTTGGTACAGATTTATAGGGATACAGATAATATGACAGAATATTCATTAGAAGAAATAGCGGATATAGTCGGCGGCATTTTAACAAAGGTTGAAGATGTTAAAATTTCAAGGCTCGGCCCGCCTCTTTTAGCTGACGAACAAACACTTGCACTTGCCATGAATGAAGATGAAATAGAAAATTTATCCAAAACAAAAGCGAAGGCGGCACTTGTTCCTATAGGTGTTTCATCGGATAGTATTTCTACTATAGAGGCTGAACGTCCACGTTTGGCAATGATGAAGCTGTTACATCTGTTTTATATGCCTCCCGAATCTACTATAGGGATACATCCCTCCGCAGTTATACATCCTACGGCAAAATTGGGCGAAAATGTTTCTATCGGCCCTAATGTTGTTATTTCAAGAAACGTATCGGTCGGTAAAAATTCCAAAATACTCGCAAATACATATATAGGTCGTTCGGTACAAATCGGCGAAAATTGTCTGTTTCATCCCGGGTGCAACATAGGTGATAATGCAATTATCGGCAACAGAGTTATCCTACAGCACGGGGTTAGTATTGCTGCGGACGGCTTTAGTTTTGTTACCGAAAATCCAAATAATGTCGAAAATGCAAGACAGGAAGGGAAAGCTAAAGATGATAACTCCGATCAGAAAATATATAAAATACCCTCAATCGGCTCCGTTGTGATTGAAGATGATGTCGAAATAGGTGCTAATACCTGTATAGATAAAGGTACAATAGAAAATACCGTTATCGGAGAACAAACAAAAATTGATAATTTGGTTCAAATCGGTCATAATTGCAAAATCGGAAAAGGCTGTATGATTGTATCTCAAGTGGGTATTGCAGGCAGCTGCAAAATAGGTGACAGAGTCGTTATCGCAGGACAAGTCGGTATGGCAGACCATATAGAAATCGGAAGTGATTCTATTGTAATGGCTAAAGCCGGTATTACAAGAAGCTTCCCCGAAAAAACCATATTAATAGGTGCACCCGCCATGCCGAGAAAAGATTTCCTGAAACACATGAAAACAATGAAAAAAGCTGAAGATTTGGTTAACAAATTCAAAGATTACGAACATCTTTTAAAGGATTTAAAATAATGAACGTTATGAAAAAAGAAATTGTTTTGAAATCCGTTGCACTTATGACGGGGATTGACTCCGAAGCAAAAATTTGCCCCTCCGATAACAAGGGTATAAGGTTTCATTTTAACGGTAAAACAATTGAAGCACATATTGATAATGTTGTATCTACACAACATTGCACCGTTATCGGAAACAGCGATGTAAAAATAATGCTCATCGAACATTTTATGGCGGCATGTGCTATTTGCAACATAAATTCCCTGGATGTCTATTTATCACATTATGAGCTTCCCATTCTTGACGGTGGTGCCAAAATGTGGGTGGAGGCTTTTAAAAATGCGGGCATGTGTAAGGCTTGCAATAAAACTTACGTGTTAAAAGAACCCGTAATGTATCAAAACGGAAAAACACATTTGATTGTACTTCCGTCAGACTCTTTAAACGTAACATACGCCGTAAATTTCAGACATAAAGATTTAAAAAACCGCTGGATTGCCCTGGATACGAGTAAACTTGACGAATACACAGAGGCAAGAACGTTCGGATATCTAAACGAGCTTGAAATGCTTCAAAAAGCCGGATACGGCAGAGGTGCAAGCTTGGAAAATACTTTGGGGTTGACTGATGACGGGTATACTTCCGAATTAAAATCCGACTTTGAACCTATAAAACATAAAATACTTGATTTAATCGGCGATTTTTATCTTGCGGGTTGTAATATATTAAATTTAAAAGCTGATATTATAGTCAAGGAAGCCGGACATACCGTTCACATAACGGCTGCAAAACAAATAAAAGATAAATTGATTATGGAGGAATAATGACAGAAGAACAAGAAATCATGCAATTTGATGTTATGGATATGATGGAAATGCTTCCTCACAGATATCCTTTTTTGCTTGTAGACAGAGTAACCGAGTGTGTACCGGGAAAATATTGTAAGGGATATAAAAATTTAACGGCAAATGAAGCGTTTTTTACGGGGCATTTTCCGGGTAATCCTGTAATGCCGGGGGTATTACAGCTGGAAGCAATGGCTCAAATGTCTGCAAGTGTACTAATGCCGCTTCCTCAATATAAAGATAAGTTATTTTTATATGCTGGAATAGATAATGTCAGGTTTAGAAAGCAGGTTAGACCGGGTGACAGATTTGACATGGAAGCAGAGTTGGTAAAATTAAAAGGTCCGATAGCAAAAGCACATGCCAGAGGTTTTGTTGACGGACAACTGGCAGTTGAGGCTGATTTAATGTTTTCTATGGCGGGAAATAAGTAAATTTAGGAGAAAAATTATGACAATTCATCAAACAGCAATCATAGCATCGGATGCGGTAATTCCGTCAAGTTGTGAAATAGGCCCCGGGGTTGTAATCGGAAACGGTGTAAAATTGGGTGAAAATGTTAAAATCGTTGCAAATGCTTATTTGGAATATTGTGATATAGGAAATGATACAATAATATATCCTTTTGCAAGTTTGGGTACAGCCCCTCAGGATTTGAGTTACAAAGGACAGAAAACCAGAGTTGAAATAGGTAATAATTGTATAATTAAAGAATATGTAACAATAAACAGAGCTGCGGGAGAAGACGGTGCCGTTACAAAAGTCGGTAATAAGTGCTTGTTTATGGCTTCTTCTCACGTTGCTCATAACTGCACAGTTGATGATGAAGCTATTTTCGCAAATTTAGCTACAATCGGAGGTCATTGCCAAGTTGGAAAAGGTGCGTTTTTGGGCGGTATGAGCGTATATCATCAAAATGTAAGAATAGGTGAATATGCTATTATATCGGGATTTTCCGCAGCAAGAATGGATATACCGCCGTTTGCAAAAGCGGACGGACGTCCCGCAATACTTCATGGCCCGAATGTAATAGGTTTAAAAAGACGTGGTTTTACCCCCGAAGAACGCAAAAATATAAGAGAGGCGTATAAAATTATTCAGGCCAGAAAAACTACGGTTACCGAAGTATTAAAAGAGCTGGAGGAAAAATATTCTTCTGATAAAAATGTTATGAGGCTTGTTGAATTCTTTAGAACATCAAAAAGAGGAATTTATCTTTCAAGGTGTAATGATTTAGCTGATGAAGAGGTATAATAATGGATAATTTATGGGATAAATATGCAAAGGTTCTTGTTGATTATTCGGTGAATGTACAGCCGGGTGAATTAACCGTTATAAGAACAGACTCATACCAATCGCAACCGTTAATTAAGGCAATTTATAAAAGAGTGCTTGAAAAAGGCGGATATCCCGTTGTAAGAATGGGTGTTGAGGGCTTAAGTGAAGTATATATTAAGAATGCTTCCGATATGCAGCTTGAATATATTGACCCCATGACGGAGGTTGAGTACGATAAAGCAAAGAATTTTATATCGATAGGTGCACCTTTTAATGTGAAAAGCATGACGAGATTAGATTCAAAAAAACTTGCAAAACGTTCAAGCGTGGTTCGAAGGTTATCCGAAAAAATGTTGAAACGTTCGGCAGCAGGTGATTTAAAATGGGTAATAGCAGATTTCCCAACAAATGCACTTGCTCAGGAAGCAAATATGTCGCTTGACGAATATACCGAGTTTTTAATTAATGCGTGTTATTTGCATACGGATAATCCCGTTGAAAAATGGAAAGAAATTGCTCAAAAACAGCAAAAAATTGCGGATTATTTGAACGGAAAATCGAAAATCAGATTGGTTGGAGAAAAAACGGATATTTCGTTCAATGTGTCGGGCAGAATTTGGAAAAGCTGTGCTGGTGAGTGTAATTTCCCCGACGGCGAAGTTTATACTTCTCCCGTAGAAGATAGTGCAAACGGCCGGATATATTTTGATTTTCCTCAAATATACAGAGGAAATGAAGCACAGAAAGTGTTATTAACGTTAAAAGACGGTAAAGTTATTGAAGCAAAAGCGGAAAAGGGCGAAGAATTTCTTATAAATATGCTGGATATGGATGACGGTTCAAGATTTGTCGGCGAAATTGCCATTGGTACAAATGAAATGATTAAAGATGTAACGGGTAATATTTTGTTTGATGAAAAAATAGGCGGTTCCATTCACATGGCAATAGGGGCTTCTTACCCCGATACCGGCGGTAAAAATGTTTCCGGGCTTCATTGGGATTTGATTAAAAACATGAAAAACGGCGGTAAAATCTATGCTGATGATGAGTTGTTCTATGAAAACGGTAAATTTTTAATTTAAAATTAAAGAACCGGGGTAATATGCTCCCGGTTCTTCATTTATTATGAATATGCGGATTTATGCTCCCGATAAGATTATTCTTTTTAATTTGGTATATTTATACTTGATTTTATTTACTTATTAAGGTAGTTTAAAATAGAATGTAAGATGAATACACATATTAAAGGAACATTATCGGGTGCCGTTGCGTCGGCAAGTTACGGAACAAATCCGTTGTTTACTCTGCCTTTATATTATGCAGGGATAAGAGTAAACTCTGTTTTGTTCTACAGATATTTTTTGGCTTCCCTGATATTTTTTATATGGTTGAAATTTATAAAAAAGAAATCATTAAAAATTTCATTAAAAGAATTTTTTCCTTTGATAATTTTAAGTTTATTTTTTTCATTATCTTCTTTAACTCTTTTTAAAGCATTTTGTTATATTGAAGCAGGAATAGCCTGTACGATATTGTTTATGTATCCTGTTCTTGTTGCAATAATAATGGCTGTTTTTTATAAAGAAAAAATTACTAAGACAACAATATTCGCAATTATACTTACATCTTTCGGAATTTTGCTTTTATATAAAGGTAAACCCGATATTGACTTGGATTTAAAAGGGGTATTTTGGGTGTTTTTATCCGCATTATCTTATGCACTTTATATTGTCGGAGCAAAAAAAATAAAAGCCGTTCAGACAATGCCTGCGGATAAATTGGCATTTTATGTAATTTTCTTTGGAACGTTTGTTTATATTTATAATTTGAATTTCTTAAGCAAACTTCAAATTTTAGATAAGCCCCTATTATGGTTATATGCATTTGGATTGGCAATTATTCCGACTATTGTATCGGTTGAAACAATAAATATCGCAATAAAACTTATAGGTTCAACATTAACGGCAATTTTAGGTGCTTTAGAACCCTTAACCGCAATATTTTTCGGTGTATTATTTTTTCATGAGCCGCTTACAATTCGTATTATAGTCGGTGTTATGGCAATATTAACGGGAGTGTTAAGTATTGTTGTAAACAAAAAGGACTGTTAAATGTTACAATTTAACAATAAAAAATTTTAGTTATATTATAGTTATAAGATAATATTTGGAATGAGGAATAAATAATGTTTGAAAAATACTTTTCGCAAAGAATAAAAAATACACCGTCTTCTTTTATAAGAGAAATTTTAAAAGTGACTCAAAACCCTGAAATAATCTCTTTTGCGGGAGGTTTACCAAATCCAGTTTCTTTTCCTCAAGATGAACTTAAGATTTCCATGAACAGAATTGCAGATAAATTCGGCTCCAAAATATATCAATATTCTACTACTTTAGGTTTGGACAGCCTTAGAGAGTATATTGCCGAAAGATATAAAAAAATTTGGAATATGGATATATCAATCGAAAATATAATAATTACGACCGGTTCACAGCAGGCTCTTGATTTAATCGGAAAAGTATTTGTTGACGAAAACGATAATGTTATGGTGGAAAAGCCCTCGTACCTTGGTCTTTTACAGGCTTTCTGTATGTATCGTGCCAATTTTGTGCAGACAAAATTAAATGATGACGGTTTGGATATCGATGATTTAAAAAATACTTTGAAAACTTATAAACCTAAATTGGCATATTTAATTCCCAATTTCCAAAATCCTACAGGTTTGACATATACACCCGAAAACAGAAAAAAAGTCTTTGAAGCAATTAAAGATGAAGATATGATTTTGGTTCAGGATGACCCTTATGGCGAATTAAGATTTGAAGAAGGTGCAAGAATTCCTTATATCGGTCTTAATGAAACAGAAAAGAATTTGTATTTGGGTTCTTTTTCAAAAATTGTTACACCCGGAATGCGCCTCGGCTATATTATCGGTAATAAAGAAATAATCAAAATGCTTGAAACGGCAAAACAGGCTTCCGATTTACATTCAAATATTTTCGGGCAATATTTAATTTCAGATTATTTGCATAATAATGACTTGGACAGGCATATTGAAAAAATTAAGAAATTATATAAAGCACAAGCAAATGCAATGGTTAGTGCCATGGAAGAATATTTCCCAAAAACGGTAAAATTTACTCATCCTAAAGGCGGTATGTTTACCTGGGTTACTTTAGAAGAAGGGAAAGATGTTCTTCAATTGTTCGATAAGGCTATTGCCCAAAAAGTTGCATTTGTTCCCGGTCACCCGTTCTATGTAAAACCCGATAAGGTTAATACCTTAAGGTTAAATTATACAAATGCCGATACAGATACGATAAAAATAGGTATTAAACGTTTGGCAAATGCTCTTGAAGAAATATAAATCCTCTAATGCGGTTTTAATTATAAAAACCCCCTTATTTAAAGGGGGGTTTATAATTAAATTTATTATTATGCTATTTCTTCCGTAGGTTTGACTTGAGGCTTAATATCCGTTTCATTATCTTCTTTTTTGGTTGGAAGTTTTATTAATGAAGCATTCTCGGAAGAACCTTTAATCTTTTGCTTAACAAGCTCAGCTGTTAATACAAATTCCTTAATGTCTTCCTTTTCGGGTATTTCATACATAACATCCAGCATAATTTCTTCAACAATTGAACGCAAAGCTCTTGCACCGGTCTTACGTTTAATAGCTTCTGCCGCAATTATATCTATAGCCTCGTTATCAAATTTTAACTCAACACCATCCATGCCCAATAAACATTGATACTGCTTTAACAATGCATTTTTTGGTTCTGTTAAAATATTTTTTAGCGTAGCTTCATCCAGCGGGTCTAATACGGCATAAATAGGAACTCTGCCGATAAATTCGGGAATTAATCCGAATTTTAGTAAATCCTCGGGCTGTAATTTCTTTAATAATTTGGCGGCTTCAAGTTCTTTTTCTGCCTGCGTCTTTACCTGAACCGCACCAAAGCCGATTGTTGCGGAATCACCTGCACGTCTTTCAACAATTTTATCAAGACCGACAAATGCACCGCCCACGATAAACAAGATATTTGCGGTATTAATTTGAATGAATTCCTGATGCGGATGTTTCCTTCCCCCTTGCGGCGGAACGTTTGCAACCGTACCTTCTATCATTTTTAATAATGCCTGTTGAACTCCCTCGCCCGAAACATCTCTTGTTATACTCGTATTTTCCGATTTTCTTGATATTTTATCGATTTCATCAATATATATAATGCCCCTTTCGGCTTTTTGAGCATCAAAATCGGCGTTTTGATACAGTCTTAATAAGATGTTTTCAACGTCATCACCAACATAACCGGCTTCGGTTAATGTTGTTGCATCCGCAATGGCAAACGGAACATCAAGCATTTTTGCAAGCGTTTGTGCCAATAAAGTTTTACCGCTTCCCGTCGGCCCTACAAGTAAGATATTACTTTTTTGAATTTCAACTTTTTTATCATCATTTGATGTATTATGTGCAATTCTTTTGTAGTGGTTGTATACGGCAACCGATAATACCTTTTTGGCATCATCTTGACCAATAATGTATTCGTCAAGATATTTTTTTATTTCGTGCGGCTTTGGAACATTTGTAATATCAGCCTCTTTAATTTCCGTTTCTTCCGTTTTGTCTTTGTTTTCAAGAAATTCTTCATCTAAAATTTCATTGCACAATTCAACGCATTCATCACATATATAAACATCTGGGCCGGCAATCAGTTTTTTTACCTGCTCCTGTGTTTTACCGCAGAATGAACATTTTAAACGGCTTTCATCATGTGTCGGCATTAATTATATCTCCTGATTTGTTTTCGGTTCATGAGCTGCTGCTGTAACAACTTTATCAATCATACCGTACTCAAGTGCTTCTTCCGGTGTCATGATATAATCTCTATCCGTATCTTTTTCTATTTTTTTAAGTGGTTGTCCGGTATTTGATGCCAAAATAGAATTTAAGGATTTCTTTATTCTCAATATTTCATTGGCTTGAATTTCAATATCCGTTGCCTGACCTTGTGCACCGCCTAAAGGCTGGTGGATAAGAACTCTTGAATGTGGAAGTGCCATTCTTTTCCCTTTTGTTCCGGAAGAAAGAAGGAATGCTCCCATAGAAGCAGCTTGTCCTAAGCATATTGTAGATACATCTGCTCTGATGTGCTGCATGGTATCATAAATTGCAAACCCTGCCGTAACACTGCCGCCCGGTGAATTTATATACAGCATTATATCTTTTTCTGGATTTTCACTATCGAGCAATAACAATTGAGCAACAATCAAATTTGCTACCATATCGTCTATAGGAGTACCTAAAAAGATAATTCTTTCTCTTAATAATCTTGAGAAAATATCAAATGATCTTTCGCCTCTGCTTGACTGTTCTATAACTACGGGTACAAAACTCATTTTTTTCCCTTTCTATTTTTTGTTGTCTTATAATATCGCCATTTACAACTTAATTATAGCTGCAAACGGCGATAGAATTTACTAATTTTTATAATTTACTTTTGCATTATCCAATAACAGTTTGGTTACTTTTTCTGTAATTACCTGTTGGTTCATTGCGTGAAGAATATTATTATTTTTTTGTATTTCGGAAATTATATTTTCCGGTGTTGTTCTGTAAATATTTGCCATATCAGCTATTTTACCTTGAATATCTGCTTGAGTAACTGATATATTTTCCGTTTGAGCAATTTTTCCGACAATTAAAGATGTTTTAATTCTTTTAACAGCTTCTTCTTTCATTTGGGCATAAACTTTTTCATGACCTTCTTTTTCGAGCATTTCGTCATAATTTCCACCCTGCATATTTATTCTTTGTCTGAATTCACCCATTAATGATTGAATTTCTCTGTTAATCATATTATCCTGAATTTCGATATTAGTATTATTAACAAGCGTATCAAAGATTTTTACCGCAACTCGTCTTTCGTTTTCCATTTTTGCACTGTTATCGAGGAACTTTTGAATATCTTCTTTGACTTCATCCATATTGTTAAATTTGGCATTTATCTTTTTTGCAAATTCGTTATCGAATTCGGGTAAGATTTTTTCTTTAACGGCATTTATTTTTATATTAAATTCGGCATCTTTGCCTTTTAACTTTTCATCGTGGTATTCATCAGGGAATTTAACGTTTATTTTAAATTCTTCACCTGCTTTTTTACCTTCCAATTGTTCCGCAAAACCGGGAATAAAATTGGAATGAGCCAAATCGAGAATGTAATTTTTAGCGGCTCCTCCTTTAATTTCTTCTCCGTCTACATAACCTGTAAAGTCAATGTTAACCAAATCCGTATTTTTTGATTCTCTATCCGTAATATCGTTTAGTGTTGCATATCTTTCGGCTAAAGTTTTAAGCTCTTTATCCATTGCATCATCAGGAGTCTTAAATTCATCAACTTCAACTTCCATACCTTTATATTCACCAAGGTTTACTTCAGGTCTTAATTCGAATTTAGCAACAACTTTTAATGATTTATCTTCGGCAAACTCAAATGACTCAACATTCGGAGCGGAAATTAATTCAAATTTATTTTCATCAATTGTTGATTCGAAAATAGTAGGTAAAAGACTATCAAGAACTTCTCTTTGAAGTGCTGCAATGCCTACATATTTTTCCAAAATGTTTTTTGGTGCTTTCCCTTGTCTGAAGCCCGGAACATTAACTCTTTGAGCTAATCTTTTACAAGCTTTATCATATTCCCACGATGCTACTGAAGATTCTATTTCGATGTTCAATTTTACTTCATTGTTGTTTAATTTTTCGATTGTTACTGTCATTTTTATTTCACCTTTTCTTTTAAATTATACACATGCCCTTTTATAATTATAATTTTATCTTACTGATAGATTATAACATAAACATATTTCTTTCAAATAAAATAAACGATTTAGAGGAAAATATACTTAAATAGTAAATTATGATATAATTTATACTGCTGGTACATTCTTTCAGAGGAAATTTTATGAAAAAATTATTAACATTAGTTTTTATTTTAGTTTTATTTTCCGGTGCGGCAAATGCTCAATACGGAGGTTATGACGCCGGTACTCTAAACAGACAATACGTTCAGGATATGCGTATGCATGAGGCAACTACAAGAGCAAGACAGAATAGTGCTATAGTTAAGCCAAAAACTGCAACTCAGGTTACGCCCGAAGTTAAAAATGCTGATATTAAGTCTGTTGTATTTGTAAATAATAATTCGATTTCTTCAACTGTCTTAAATAATTTAGTAAAGGATAAAATCAACCAGCCGATGACAGCTGAGAATATTGCTGATATAAGAAAAAATGTAATGAGATTTTATCAGGATCAAGGGTATTTTTCCGCAGTTGTTATGGTCGTTTCTCAAGACAGTCAAACGGGAGAACTCACTCTTGAAGTTAAAGAAGGCGGTAAAAACTCAATTCAAATACAAGAATAACTTTTGATATTTAATTAAATATTAAATAGGTGTGTCTTTTTGTGTATTTTTCAGCTTAACATAATCCCGTAAACTAATAAAAAGGAATGTTTTTATAGTTTACGGGAAGTGTGTTATATGACGAAGTTGAAAAAGTCGTTTATTTTGCTGTCTATGTATTTGCTAATATCTCTTAACGGCTATGCTTTAGATATTGAAAATACTGCTGATAATCCAAGATTGGTTAATTTAACTCCTCAACAGTTCAGAACGCTCGATATGATTGAAAAAAGAATATATGAAAATTCATTCGGATGGGAAAATACTATGGATAGAATTGAACGATTGGAAATGGATTTATTTAACGAAATACAACATGGTAGTCCCACTCAAAGATTAAACACTTTAAAAATTGAAAGTACAAAAATTGCAGTACGGGGTACTGCTATGACTCCTATGATGGAGGCTAATTTTAATACTAAATATATCAACGCAAAAGGCGATATACCGTATTATGACGGAGTCGGTATTATTGACGGCTTAATTCGTGTATGGTGGCCCGATTTATATAAACAATTGAGCGAATACAGAAAGTATAAAGAGGCGAATTTCTGGTAAATTGACTGAATTTACTATGTATTTCAACGGCGGCAGGTATAATTTCCGTAAATCTATTCTAATTCTTCTTTATCTGCCGAAATGGGCAAAAATACCGTAAATGTTGAACCTTTACCCTCCGTACTTGAAACTGTAATCTTGCCGTGGTGATATTTTTCAACTGTCATTTTAACAAGGTGAAGTCCTAAACCTGTTCCTTTTATTGTGTGTGTTGCATTTTCGACTCTGTAAAATCTGTCGAAAATTTTTTCTAGATGCTCTTTTGCTATGCCTATTCCATTATCTATGAACTCGATTTGCACGTATGTATTATCGTCGGACATTTTTGTTTTTACGGAAATATCTTTCCCTTCAGTAGAATATTTTATTGCATTTGACAATAAATTTCGTATTACTCTGTCTATACTTTCAATATTTACGGGTATGTCGGGGATTTTTTCAGATTTGTCAAAATTAATATGTATATTCTTTTCAAGGGCAAGAATGTTTATGGAATTTATGTTTTGCTCTATAAGGGTTTCTATATTCGCATATTGCTTTTTCAAATTAACATTGCCCGATTCTAGCCTTGAAAAGTCCAGAATATCATTAACCATGGCATGAAGTCTTTTTGCTTCCGTATCTATCGTTTGCATAAACTCTGATTTAGTTTTTTCATCAAAATCATCAGCATTATTGCATAAAGTGTCTATATATGTTCTTAAAACTGTAACCGGAGTCCTAAGTTCATGTGAAACATTTGATATAAAAGTATTTTTAAGCTTATTAACTTCTGCTTCCCTTGTAATATCAAGTAGTACAATAATATACCCCACATAATCAAGTTGTTTTGAAAACATTGGCGAAATCATTGCCTTTATCGTTAATTTACCGGCTTCAATATTGAATTCTATTGGTTTTTGTTCGATTATGTTAAGTGGAGTATCTTTAAATTCTTCTATTTTCTCAAGGAAACATTTTTGACCATGTGAGTCAATATAGTCCTGAATTTTTGTGTTTATAAAATGTTGCTCGTCTGTATCAAGCATTTTAAGTGCAGCAGAATTTGCAAGCACTACGTTATCAAAGTTATCACAAACTATAACCCCATTTATAATGCTCATAAGAACGGCTTCCAGTTTATTTCTTTCGAGTGTAAGTTGGGCAATGTTTTGTTCTTCATATTTAGAAAGAATGTTTGACATATCATTAAATGCTTCAGATAATTCTTTCATATTTTCCGATTCCAATTTATAGCCGAATTGCCCGGTAGAAATTTGTTTTACACCGGTATAAAACTTCTTTAACTCCTTTGCAGTTATAATATAGTTAATGATTAAAAATAGTGCCAGTATGAACCATACAATTAAGAAACATCCCGAAAGCTCTTTAATTGCCGCAGAATTTGTTTCAAAAGCTTGCTTCCCTCTCATTCCTACAGTAATATAACCCGAAAAACCAATTCCGTTTACCGGTGAACTAATGCTTAAAATTGTTTCATCATCATCAATCGGAAATTGAGTCTTTGATGTGTAAAAGAAATCAGAATTGACATCTTTGTATTGAATATACGAGATTTCACTGTTTTTGTTTATATAATCCGCAAATTTTTCGGAAAATAATTCTGATTGATTTGGTGATTTCAGCTTGACTATTTCCGTTGCTTCCTCTGCAATCGCATTGGTAGTATATTGGGCAAACTTTGTATATAATTTGTCAATCTTATCTTCAACATTATTGATAACTATATATGCCAATACTCCAATTAAAGCGGAGCATAAGAAAAACATTATAATAGTCGATTTAATCGGTTTATTTAGTTTAAAGAATTTTGTGTCCATAAGCGGAAAAATTATAACATTTGTATGATTTTTTTTCCAGACTTTAAAAATAACATATTTATGTTTTTAATTGTAAAGTAATTTTACAGCCTGTTTGAAATCAACTTTGCCATTTATAGAATATTATGCCTGAAAGTGCCGAAAAAACGGTAAAAATTAACTTCTTAACAAAATGAAAATTAAATATATCAAATAAATAAGGGACTTGACAGTCAAATTCAATGATTTTGGGATTTTTGCCCGTTTCAAATTTATCATTAATTGTAATGTTAACAATTTTTAATATAAAAATATAAAAAACGGGGTTTTTCTTGACTGGCATGTTTTAGTAAGTATGATTTTATAATGGTGCAGATTTCTATGCAAAATTTGCTTCTAAAAAGCGATAAATAAAGAGTTTTATATATAGTTGTAGTACACCACATAACGAGAGGTGAATGAATGTTAAAGAAAAAGTATTCTGAAAGAATAACTCCGATGGGCATGCCAAAAACAAGATTGGATGATTTACCGGATTTAATCGAAATTCAGAAAAAGTCATTTGAGTGGTTTTTAAAAGAAGGATTGAAAGAAGAATTTCTTTCTTATTCTCCTATTAAAGACTATACGGGCAGGTTAGAATTACATTTTCTTCCGAATTATACATTTGATAATCCTAAGTATTCATTGGAAGAAGCAAGAATTCACGATGCTACTTATGCAAAACAATTAAGAGTAATGGTTCGTTTAGTAAATCGTGATACCGGTGAAATAAAAGAACAGGAAGTATATATTGGTGATATTCCTACAATGACAAACAAAGGTACATTTATTGTAAACGGTGCCGAACGTGTAGTTGTATCACAGATTGTACGTTCTCCAGGAATATATTATAAACGTGAAATTTCTCCGACAGGTAAAAGATTATTCAATGCAACTTTGATTCCTAACAGAGGTGCTTGGATGAAAATTGAAACTGATGCTAATGATGTTATATATATTAAAATCGATAAAAACAGAAAAATTTTAGCTACGACATTATTAAAAGCATTGGGCATTACTGTTTCTGAAATGGAAACTTTATTTACTCACTTTGAATTTTTGAAAAAAACATTGGAAAAAGATACGGCTGAAACTACCGATGACGCATTAATTGAAGTATATAAAAAGTTAAGACCTGGTGATCCTGCTTCTGCTGCGGGTGGACGTTCGATTATTGAAGCCAGATTTTTTGATGATAAGAAATATGATATAGGCAGAGTTGGCCGTTATAAATTAAACAAGAAATTGAACTTAAATATAGCTGAAACACAAAGAACTTTGACAATTCAAGATTTAGTTGCAGCTGTTGAATATTTAATAAACTTAACATACGATGAAGGAAGTTGTGATGATATTGACCATTTGGGTAACAGAAGAATACGCAGCGTAGGCGAATTATTACAAAACCAATTCAGAGTTGGTCTTTCGAGAATTGAGAGAATTGTAAAAGAAAGAATGACACTTCAAAATTCCGAAACTTTGACTCCTTTGAATTTGTTAAATACAAAGCCGTTAGTTGCTTCATTAAAAGAATTTTTCGGTTCGTCACAGTTATCTCAATTTATGGATCAGGTTAATCCGTTATCAGAATTAACTCATAAAAGACGTATATCGGCATTAGGCCCCGGTGGTTTGGTAAGAGAAAGAGCGGGGTTTGCCGTTCGTGATATTCACCCTTCTCATTACGGAAGAATATGTCCTATTGAAACTCCGGAAGGTCCGAATGCAGGTTTGATAGGTTCTTTGGCTACACACGCAAGGGTTAACGAATACGGATTTATAGAAACACCTTATTTCGTCGTTAAAGACGGTGTTGTTACAAATGAAGTTCATTATATGAGTGCGGATGAAGAAGAAAACTTCCGTGTTGCACCTTCTGATTTGACACTAAATGAAGACAGAAGTATAAAAGCTCAATACGTACCAATCCGTTATAAATCTGAATTTACAATGGGTGAATCCAAAAGGGTTGACTATATGGGTGTATCACCTATACAGGTTATCTCTGTTGCTACATCTGTTATTCCGTTCATTGAACATGATGATGCCAACCGAGCATTAATGGGTTCAAACATGCAACGTCAGGCTGTACCTCTTTTAATTACTGATAGACCTGTGGTTGCTACCGGACTTGAAAAAAGAGCAGCAAAAGACTCTTGTATGGTTGTTGTATCAGATGTTGACGGTACGGTTGTAAAAGTTGTCGGTGAAGAAATATGGATAAAAGATAAATCCGGCAAGCTTTATAAATATCCGTTGATGAAGTATGTAAGAAGTAATCAGGATACTTGTATAGACCAGAAGCCGATTGTATCAGAAGGAGATGAAGTTAAGGCTGGCGATGTTATTGCCGATGGTGCTTCAACTCATTACGGTGAGCTTTCATTAGGTAAGAATGTATTGGTTGCTTATATGCCCTGGGAAGGATATAACTTTGAAGATGCCATCCTTTTAAGTGAAAGATGTGTATATGATGATGTATTTACTTCTTTGCATATAGAAAAATTAGAAATAGAAGCAAGACAAACAAAGCTTGGCCCTGAAGAAATTACAAGGGAAGTTCCTAATGTATCTGAAGATTCTTTAAGACATTTGGATGAAAGAGGAATTGTAAGAATTGGTGCAAGAGTTTATGCAGATGATATATTGGTAGGAAAAGTTACACCAAAAGGTGAGTCTGAACATCCTCCCGAAGAAAAATTATTAAGAGCAATATTTGCTGAAAAAGCAAGAGATGTAAAAGATAATTCATTAAGAGTTCCTCATGGTGAAGGCGGTCGTGTAGTCGATGTAAAAGTATTCGACCGAGAGAAAGGTGATGAACTTTTACCCGGAGCTAATACATTAATTAAGGTTTATATAGCTCAAAAACGTAAGGTTTCTGTAGGTGATAAACTCGCAGGACGTCACGGCAACAAAGGTATAGTTTCAAGAATATTACCTAAAGAAGATATGCCGTTTTTACCTGACGGAACTCCTGTTGATATTGTATTGAACCCTCTGGGCGTACCTTCTCGTATGAATGTCGGTCAAACTTACGAATGTTTGCTTGGTTTAGCTTCGTATTTGACCGGAAATTATTACGAAGCACCTTCTTTTGATGAGATGTACGGTGAAAATAAATCTGAAATATCTACAAAATATGAGTTATTAAGAGGTATAAAAGAATCCGGATGTGATTGGGTTGGCGAAGACGGTAAAGTTCAACTTTACGACGGTAGAACCGGTGAACCGTTTGATAGACCTGTATCTGTCGGTATTACATACTTCTTAAAATTAGTTCACTTAGTAGACGATAAAATCCACGCAAGAAGCACAGGCCCATACTCATTGGTAACTCAACAACCGTTGGGTGGAAAAGCTCAATTCGGCGGTCAGAGATTTGGCGAAATGGAAGTTTGGGCGTTGGAAGCTTACGGTGCAGCTTATACTCTGCAAGAAATGTTAACAATAAAATCTGATGATGTTAACGGTCGTTCAAGAGCTTATGAAGCAATCGTTAAAGGTGATAATATACCTCGTCCGGGTATTCCCGAATCATTTAAAGTACTTGTAAGAGAGTTACAAAGTATTGGTTTGGATATATCTGTAGCGAAAAAGAGCGGTGAAGAAGTTGATTTAATGTCAGATACAGATGATTTAAGAAAGACTGCTCCAAAGAGAATTCTTTCTGATATCGATTCAGAGCTGTTAAATATTAACTTTTTAGATACGCAAAGCTCATTCAAGGAATAATTTGCAATAGCTGTATGAAAAATTAAGCTTGAGCATAAACTTTAAAGAAAATATTAAGGAGATAATAAATTGTCTACAAGTATAGATTATTTTGATTATATACGAATAAGCATAGCTTCCCCCGAACGTGTGCTTAAATGGTCGTATGGAGAAGTAACAAAACCTGAAACAATAAACTATCGTACTTTAAAACCGGAGAGGGACGGTTTATTTTGCGAGAGAATATTCGGGCCTACAAAAGACTGGGAATGTTACTGCGGTAAGTATAAAAGAGTAAGACATAAAGGTATAATCTGTGAACGCTGCGGTGTTGAAGTTACTGACTCAAAAGTAAGACGCCACAGAATGGGGCATATAAAGTTAGCTGCTCCTGTTAGTCATATATGGTTTTTAAAGGGAATACCAAGTTATTTGGGACTTCTTTTGGACATGACGTTAAAAGATTTAGAACAAGTTATATATTTTAATAATTACGTAGTTATTGATCCTGCTGATAGTGAATTCAAAAAATACCAGTTATTATCGGAAGAAGAGTACGATGATTATGTAATGGAACATGAAGATTCTCAACTGAAAGTGGGAATAGGTGCTGAGGCAATCAAAGAATTATTGGGTGAAATATCACTTCAAGAAATGGCTGAATCAATAAGAGGTGAATTGTCTGGTTTACCGGGGTCTGTTCAAAGAAAGGCGAAATTAATAAAAAGATTGAGATTAGTTGAGTCCTTAATTGAAAGTAATACAGAACCTACTTGGATGATAATGGATGTATTACCCGTTACACCGCCCGATTTAAGACCTATGGTTCAATTGGACGGCGGAAGATTTGCAACTTCAGATTTGAACGATTTATACAGACGTGTAATTAACAGAAACAATCGTTTATTAAGATTGTTAGAAATGGGTGCACCTGAGATTATTGTAAGAAATGAAAAAAGAATGCTTCAAGAAGCTGTCGATTCTTTAATAGATAACGGCAGAAGAGGACGCACAGTTGTTGGGCCAAGTAACAGACCGTTGAAATCTTTAAGTAATATAATTGAAGGTAAACAAGGACGTTTCAGACAAAACTTGTTAGGTAAACGTGTTGATTATTCTGGTCGTTCAGTAATTGTTGTAGGCCCTATGCTGAAATTAAATCAGTGTGGTTTGCCAAAAGAAATGGCTATTGAATTGTTTAAACCGTTTGTTGTTAACAAGTTAATTGAACGTGGTTTTGTACAAAATATAAAATCTGCCAAGAAAAAAATCGAAAGGTCGGAAGCGGTTGTATGGGATATATTGGAAGAAGTAATTCAAGGACATCCTGTATTATTAAATCGTGCTCCAACGCTTCATAGATTAGGTATTCAAGCTTTTGAACCAGTTTTGGTTGAAGGTAGAGCTATTCAGCTTCATCCGTTGGTATGTACAGCATTTAATGCCGACTTCGATGGTGACCAGATGGCAGTGCATGTACCTCTATCAATAGAAGCTCAAACAGAAGCCAGAATGTTGATGTTAGCAACAAATAACATATTGGCTCCTGCAACAGGTAAGCCGATTATAGCTGCTTCACAAGATATGGTTTTAGGTATGTATTACCTAACATTGATGGATGAAGAATCAGATGATGAAAAAATGAAATACTTCTACAGTTTTGAAGATGCTATAGCCGCTCACGAAACAGGTGTAATTAAGCTACACGACAGAATAACGGTTCGTGATGAACATGGTGAAAGATTTATAACTACCGTCGGAAGAATAATCTTCAATGAAACTGTTAGAAATGCAATATTAGCATCATAATAAAATTAAGGATGAGAATAACATGGATACAATAGCACATAAAAATACAAAAAAGTCTTTTGATTTCATCAATGAACAGGTGAATAAAAAGTCTATTAATAAATTATTGGCTCAAGTATATCTGGAATTTGGCGGAGCTAAGACTGCAAATTTAGCTGATAATCTTAAAAATTTAGGATATAAATATGCTACAAAATCCGGTACTACAATATCTATTGCAGATTTATCCGTACCGGAAGATAAAAAAGAGCTTTTAAATGAAGCTGAGAAGGAAATTGAAAAATCAACTCACAGATATTTAAAAGGTGATATAACCGAAGTAGAAAGATATACTAAAGTTATAGATACTTGGTCTGAAACAACATCCAAACTCACAGCAAGGGTTATCGAAAATTTTGACAGATTAAATCCTGTATATATGATGGCATTTTCAGGTGCAAGAGGTAATGTTTCGCAGGTATCACAGCTGGTTGGTATGAGAGGTTTGATGGCTGATGCACAAGGTCAGATTATCGACTTACCTATTAAGTCAAACTTCAAAGAAGGTTTGTCTGTAACGGAATATATCATTTCTTCATACGGTGCAAGAAAAGGACTTGTTGATACTGCTTTAAAAACAGCAGACTCCGGATATTTAACAAGGCGTTTGGTTGACGTAGCTCAAGATGTAATAATCAGAGATCATGATTGCGGTACGCATAAAGGTATTGTTATGACTGATATTTCTGACGGTGAAAAAATAGTTGCTCCGTTAACGGAAAGATTGCTTGGAAGAACGATTGCCGAGGATATTCAAGATAAAGAAGGCAATGTTGTAATTCCGGCTAATACGACAATTGACAGAAACGATATAAGAAAAATTAAACCTTTAGATTTGCATAAATTGCTCGTTCGTTCACCATTGACTTGTGAATTGGAATACGGTATATGCCAAAAATGTTACGGCTGGGCAATGACTACGCAAAAGCTTGTAGATATCGGTGAAGCTATTGGTATTATTGCCGCTCAGTCAATCGGTGAACCGGGTACACAATTAACAATGAGAACTTTCCATACGGGCGGTGTATTTAAAGGTGCCGGTGCTATGAAAGAAATTATTGCAGATATTGACGGTAAAGTTGCAAATAAAGTATTTACAAGAGATCAAAGAACAAGACATGGTGATAATGTAGCTATTACTCTTCAAGAATCTGATTTGGAAATTAAAGGCAATAAATCAAAGAAATATCATATACCGTCAGGTGCAATATTATATGTTCATGAGGGGCAGGAAATTAAAAAAGGTGATAAAATTGCCGTTTATGAACCTGCTTCGGGCGGTGACGGCAGCCGTTTGACAGAAAAAGCTACAAAAGATATTACGTCTGATTTATCGGGTGAAATTGTATTTGAAGATTTCATTGCGGACGAAAAGAAAGACAGACAAGGTAATATTTCAAGAACCGCAAATAAAAACGGTATTGTATGGGTATTGGGCGGTGATGTATATAACCTTCCCGGAGGTTCTACAATACTAGTTCAAAACGGAAAAGCTGTTAAGCAGGGTGATAAACTTGCTGAAATTCATATTATTTCAGAACACGGCGGTGAAGTAAGAATTGGTGACAATTTACAAGTCGAGGATGTAAAATTCGACGGTAAAAAAATCAAAAAAATAGTACAAGGTAAAGAGTTAACAATTGTTATAGCTTCAATTACCGCAGCCAATGCTTCTTTTGAACAGACTAAAAAAGAACAAATTTGGACGGTTGATGAAACAGGGGAAAAATATATTGTAAAAGCTCCTATCGATACTGTAGTTGAAAGCGGTATGATTATTGCCGAATTGATAGATGAAGAATATACTGTTCCGTCAAGCGGAGAAATAAGATATAACGGTGTTGAAGTTGATGAAAATCAAATTATAACAAAACCTGGTGAAGTTATATTTATTCCTGATGAAATTCATCAAGTAAATAAGGATTCTTCCTTAAAAATGGTTGAGTCTGGTACTTTTGTAACCGCAGGAACTGAGGTAGTTAAAGACTTATATGCTCATATAGACGGTATTGTAGAGATTAAAGAATTTAATGATATGATACACGAGGTTATAATCAGACCGGGGGCTATATACAACTTAAGCAGTATTAGTGAATTAAAAGTATATGAAGGCGAGGTTGTATCTGCGGGTACTGAAATCGCACCAAAAATTACAGTTAAAGAGGATTCTATTGTAACAATTTTAGATAATGAGAAAGATACAATAGAAGAAGATATCGATGACTTAGAAGCAGATTTAGGTGTTGTTTCATTAGATGAAAAATCTATTTCTAATCAGCCGGTGCAAATACTTGTAAGACCTATTCAGAAATTCAAAATCGATACTAAAGATGTTTCAATTAAATTTAATTCAACAGATGAAGCAATTGAATTAGTTCCGGTAACACAGCTTCAATTTAAAGATGGTGCAAGAGTCAGAAATTTAGACGGCAGTGTGTTAACAAGAACAAGTTTAGTTCTTCAGATGGATGGATACCTAAGTCATTTAAAGGGTCTGGTAGAGCTTGACGATAATAACAATTTAAAAATTGTTGTTCTTGAAACATTGATAGTAAGAAGAGATAATGAAAATACGTCTGCAGCTTCCATGCAAACAGAGCTTCTTGTAACGGAAGGTCAGATTATTGACCCGAAAACACCTGTTGCTAAAACTCAAGTGCTTGCAATAAATGATGCTGTAGCAAGTATAAAAGATAATAATCAGGATGTAAGAAGATTATTGTTGGTATCAGAAAATTGCGAAACCAAAATTCCTTTAAAATCAAAACCGATAGTAAAAGAAGCACAATTGGTCAAAATGGATACTGTAATTTCGCAAAGCGGAGAAACTTCTCCTATTTCAGGGCTGGTAGTTAAAGTCGATAAAGATGCAATTACATTAAGAGTCGGACGTCCGTACTTAATTAGCCCTGGAACAATGCTTCAAGTAGCAAACGGTTCGCTTGTAAACAGAGGTGATATGATTGCTACATTGGTATTCGAAAGACAAAAAACAGGTGATATCGTACAAGGTTTGCCTCGTGTTGAAGAATTGCTAGAAGCAAGAAAATCCAAAGATTCTGCAGTAGTTGCAGAGTATGCGGGCAAGGCTGAAATAGAAATTGAAGATGATGTTCCCCGTTTATTCTTGAATGGTGATTTGGGTCGTCAAGAAGTTAAATATTCTATAGATTCAAATCTAATAGTAGCTGACGGACAAGAAATAAAAGTAGGACAACCTTTAACGGGTGGGCCTTTAAATCCGCATGATGTTATAAGATTAAACGGTGTTGAGGCTGCTCAACAATATTTAGTGGATGAAGTACAGAGAGTATATCGTTCACAGGGTGTTGATATTGCTGATAAACACGTTGAAGTTATTGTACGTCAGATGACAAAGAAAGTTAAGATTATAGAATCTGGTGATACAAAGTTATTACCCGGAGAATTTTTGGAATATAAGATTGTAGAACAAGAAAATGCTGCTGTTAAAGAAGCAGGCGGACAGGAAGCTACTTTTGAACCTGTATTGTTAGGTATAACAAAAGCAAGTTTGAATACTGAAAGTTTTATATCCGCAGCATCATTCCAGGAAACAACCAGAATTCTAACTGAAGCGGCTGTTGAAGGAAAACGTGATTTGTTAAGAGGATTGAAAGAAAATGTTATAATCGGTAGATTAATACCTGCCGGTACAGGTTTCTATCATTTAACAAATGCATCGGAAGAAAAAGACAGAGAAGCACAGAAAAGAGCAGCTGAAAAAAATAATGCAAGAAAGCCGTCTGCAATTCTTGAAGAAATCGAGGGTATGTTTGGCACACCTGAATTAACCGATTATACAATCGAGTAGAAAATCAACTTCAATAAAAAAACAGCTTGCAAATCTGCAAGCTGTTTTTATTTATAAAATTATTAATTGCCAGAATCTGGATTGGCAAATTTGTTGCCGGCTTCTAAAATATCCAGTTGTCCGTCTTTATCGGAATCTTTAAAGAATAAAAGACCAGCTGCGATTGCGGCAATTCCCGCACCAAAATATTTTGAATTAACTTTTAAACCGTTAGGAAGTCCTTTGTAATTTTTACCCATTTCACGAAAATAATTGGTGATTTCTTTTTCAATCCAATTTGTACCTTTTTCAATAACCCCTTTTGATAGTTTATAAACGGAGCCGGCAAATCCTGCTGCACCCAGTCCTGCTGCGGCATATCCTTGAACAGTGATTTTAGGTTTAGGATTAAAAGTATCCGTCGATTGGCTTATAACGACAGCTTTACTTCTTTTTGGAAGTACAGTAAGTTCCTGTTTGTTTCTGATTGCAGGAAGGGTTTCATTGGGGATATTATTCATGCGGACTCCTTTTTTTGTAGTTGCTATTAAAAAAAGAAAAATCAGAGATAAAAATTGATAATATGTAACGAAGTATTAATCTGTTAACGGATGAAAGAGATAATAATTTCGATAAAAATATCAGTGATTTGTGTTTAAGAATTATTGATATGGAGAAATTATGAAAAGGAATTTATTTATATTAATGTTGCTGATTGTAATAGGGTTAGGCGTGAAAGCTAGTGAAACTGATGATGTGGAACAGTTTTTTAATCAATACGTAACAGCCGCAAACAGTTATGACAACGGGTATTTTAATTATTATACTGATGATGCGAAGATAATAAGGGTGGTTGAAAAAGACGACGGAACACAGCAAGCTGTAAATATACCGTTAGAAAGGTATAAATCGGAAGCTAAGCGTTCAACAAAATTGATGAAATTAAGAAAGTATAAGAACTATTATTCAAATATAAAGATATTTCCGCATGGTAAAGACTATAAAATTGTTGCAATGAGAACACCGTCTACAAGTGATTATAAAGTACCGGCTTATTTTATAGTAGGCAAAGATAGTAAAGGGGAATGGAAAATCAAAGAAGAATCAATGAATACCAAAGTACAAACATTTTTACGAAACAGTTAGTTAATTATTGGTTAACTGCCAGATTTAATTTCTGCTGAACCGGTTCGGCTTCAAATAATTCTCCGATAGAACAGGATAATGTTTCGCAGAGTCTGTCCATATTTTCATAAGAAGGCTGAGTGCGTCCGTTTGCCCACGAATAAACAGTTTGCTGCGGAAGATTTAAAACTTTTGCAAGTTTATATAAACTCCAGCCTTTTTTTAATTTAGCAGTTTCTTTAATTTTAATTTTCATAAATCCTCCGCAAAAATTGTTCAACAAATATATATTATATTATACACATGTTACAAAAGTTAACATAATATTTGTGCAATAATTCATTTTAATGAATGAAAAAAAATATTAATTTAGTATAAAATGAGTATTAGGAGCAAAATTATAAAAAAGTTTGCTATAATATTTATAGTATAGATATTTTTATAAATTTGGGTATATAATTTATATAATGCAAATTATATAAAGATAGATTTAAGAAATAATCAGAGGATAAAAGATGAAAAGGTTTGTAAAATTCAGTTTTGTGATAGCTGTGATGGTATCTTTAATGACGATGCAATATGCGGCTGCAGCCTCCTCTCAAGATGTGAGCATGATAAAGGACGCAATTAGCGAGTATAAAGAAGGAAATTATTTAGGTTGCATATCGGATTTAAGAATATATTTGGAAGAAGATCCGTCGAATGTTGTTGCATGGTATTATTTAGGTAATGCCTATATGAAAATTTCAATGAAAACAGAAGCACATGAGGCATTTGATAAGGTGGTACAAATAAATTCTGTTCCAAAACTCACATCATATTCTATACAAGCAAAAATGTGTATGGAAAATAAACAGCAATGTAAATATCAAGATTTTACAAACGAAGAAATAAGAGAATTGAGAGCAAATCCGTCTGAATTTCTTACTCAGTATTTTGATAAATTAAAAGCAGGAGAAATTAAAGGTAAGGATGTAGTTGAAATAGAAAAGCTTATAAAAGGCGGGTATGGTACAAGTATACATCCTGATGCACAGGATTTTATCATGCAGCAAAAGACTCAATCAAGACAATCTGAGATGAATACAGCACCGAGTAAGGCACATGTCCAAAGGAATGAAAAGCTTGCACAGGAAATTTTATTAATGAAACAACGTCAAAATCAAGATATATCTGCAATGGCTATGTTCTTGAATGATAATAATTATAATGACACAAACAGATATATGGATTTGCTTGAATCATATCAAAACGGGAATAGGCAAATAACGCCCGAAATGATAAATTATTCTATGATGCAGAATATGCTGCCAAATTTTTAAAATGGATAAAAGACAGATAAATCAAATATTTTACAAGGATAAGGAATACTCCGAGATAAAGAAAATGTTACAAACATCAACAGAATCTTGGAGTTTTAATATGCTCGGAAAAATATTACTGTATGAAAAATCAATAGATAATGCATTTGAAAGTTTTGAAAAAGCAAATAATATAGCGGGGTGTGCGTATTGCGAGTTTTTGAGCGGGAATATTGAAAATGCCAAAATATTGTTAAATTTGGTACAAAATGCAAGTCCGTATATAAATTGGTTAATTTTCTTAACTAATTTAGTTGAAGGCAATTATACAAATACAACATATTTTCAGGTAAGAAATTTTTACGAGCAGGATTTAGAGTTATTATTTTTTTATGAACAGAATGATAAGATTGAAAAAATAATACAGAATACGGAATATATAGCAAATTTTAACAGAGAAGTGTATAAATATTGTGCAAGAGTCCTATTGAATAACGGGTATAATAAACAATCTGAAATAATGTTAAGAGATAGTTTGAGTATATGTTATAACGATCCCGAAACACATTACTTAATGGGAGAAGTAAATCTTGCAAAAGGAAACAGGCAGGAAGCTTTATATCAATATGAAACTGCAATAAAGGTAAATAGCGGATATTACCCTGCGGAACAAAAAATTAAAGATATAATAAGTTATAAGAAAATTTCGTAAAATCATATAGCTATAAATTGATTGTATAATTTCGATTATTGTGTAAAATATTATTATAGAGTCTTATTAGGAGAAGTAAAGCAATGTTTGAACGTTTTACGGAAAAGGCTATAAAAGTAATAATGCTTGCACAAGAAGAAGCAAGACGACTGGGGCATAATTTTGTAGGTACAGAGCAAGTTCTGCTAGGTTTAATCGGTGAAGGTACGGGAGTTGCTGCAAAAACATTGAAAGCAATGGGTGTAACTTTAAAAGATGCCAGAGTAGAAGTTGAAAAAATTATAGGTCGTGGTTCGGGGTTTGTTGCAGTAGAAATTCCTTTTACGCCTAGAGCAAAAAGAGTATTGGAATTATCCTGGGATGAAGCAAGACAGTTAGGACATAATTATATAGGAACGGAACATCTTCTTTTGGGATTGATAAGAGAAGGTGAAGGCGTTGCTGCACGTGTGCTTGAAAATCTTGGGGTTGACTTAAATAAAGTTAGGAGTAATGTAATAAAGATGCTGGGTGAAACAAAACCGGCACAAACATCCACTTCCGGCGGAAGTTCGTCAGGCAAGACTAAAACACCAAGTTTGGATGAGTTTGGAACAGATTTAACATTAGCGGCTCAGGAACAGAGGTTAGATCCTGTAGTAGGTCGTGAAAAAGAAATTGAGCGAGTAATACAAATTCTTGCAAGGAGAACAAAGAATAATCCTGTTCTTTTAGGTGAACCAGGTGTTGGTAAAACAGCAGTCGTTGAAGGGCTTGCAGCAAGAATTGTTAATTCTGAAGTTCCGGATATTCTTGAAGGAAAGAAAGTAATACAGCTTGATATGGGCTTGCTTGTTGCAGGTACAAAATATAGAGGCGAATTTGAAGAACGTCTGAAAAAAATCATGGATGAAATTCGTCAGGCTGGAAATATAATTCTCATAATTGATGAAATGCACACATTAATAGGAGCCGGAGCTGCCGAAGGTGCAATAGATGCTGCAAATATTTTGAAACCGGCACTTTCAAGAGGTGAAATTCAAGTAATAGGTGCTACTACATTAGATGAATACAGAAAATACGTAGAAAAAGACCCTGCCTTAGAACGCAGATTTCAATCTATTATAATAGAAGAACCATCTGTTGATGATACAATTGAAATTATTAAAGGGTTAAAGCCTAAATATGAAGAACATCATAAATTAAAAATATCCGATGAGGCGATTGTTGCGGCAACAGAGCTTTCATATAAGTACATTACCGATAGATTTTTACCCGATAAGGCTATCGATATAATTGATGAAGCTGCTTCTAAATTAAGAATACAAACAAGTGCACTTCCTCCTGAAGGTAAAGAGCTTGAAAAACAGTTAAAAGAAATAATAAAGCAGAAAGAAGAAGCCATAAGAAATCAAGAGTTTGAAACCGCTTCAAACCTTAGAGATGATGAGGCTGATTTGAAAGAAAAAATCAGAGAATTATCTCAAAAATGGCGTGAAGATAATGAAGAAAATAAACCGGCAGTTACAGCCGAGCAGGTTGCACAAGTTGTCAGTATGATGACCGGAATACCTACAACAAAGATTACTGAAGGTGAGAGTGAACGCTTACTAAAATTAGAAGAAACACTTCATAAACGTGTAATTGGTCAAGAACAGGCAGTTGTAGCCTTATCTAAAGCAATAAGAAGAGCAAGAGTCGGGTTAAAATCACCTAACCGTCCAATAGGAAGTTTCATATTCTCAGGGCCTACCGGTGTTGGTAAAACTGAACTTGCAAAAGCACTTGCGGAAGCTGTATTTGGCAGTGAAGATAATATGATTCGTGTTGATATGTCTGAGTATATGGAAAAGCATTCAACAGCAAAATTGATTGGTTCACCTCCGGGGTATGTCGGTTATGATGACGGCGGTCATTTAACCGAAATTATCAGGAAAAAACCTTACAGTGTAATTCTGTTTGATGAAATCGAAAAGGCTCATCCGGATGTGTTTAATATAATGCTTCAAATACTGGATGACGGACGTTTAACCGATTCAAAAGGCAGACATATTAACTTTAAAAATACAATTATCATTATGACTAGTAACGTTGGTGCAAGTATGATTACAACCAACAGTAAGCTTGGTTTTGCCGTAGCAGATGATGAAAAGAAAGATAAATATGAACGTTTAAAAGAAACGGTCATGGAAGAAATGAAAAAGTCTTTCAGACCCGAATTTTTGAACAGAATAGATGATATTATCGTATTTGCTCACCTGCAAAAACCTGAAATTCGTCAGATTGTAGATTTAATGCTAAATGATTTATTTAAGCGTTTAGAATCTCAAAACTTGAATATTGAGGTAACTGATGAAGTTAAAGATTATTTAGGCGAAGCAGGATATTCTGAAGCTTACGGAGCAAGACCACTAAGAAGGTTAATACAAAAACGTATAGAAGATGGTCTAGCAGAAGAAATATTATCGGGTAAATATAAACCAGGTGATAAAATAGTTCTGAGATTAAAAGATCAAAAAATTGTTTTTGAGCCGGCAGAATAAAAAATATAATTAAAAAAATTAACAAAAGACCGCAATTAATTGCGGTTTTTTGTCGTAATAGTAAAAGATTTAAGTTTATAGTAAACTAAAATAACGGAGGAATTAGGTTATGATAGACAGATATTCACGTCAAGACATGAAACGTATATGGGAATTAAACTCTAAATTTCGTTATTATTTGGATGTAGAGCTTGCCGTTTGCAGGGCATATAATAAATTAGGGCAAATTCCGGATGAAGCATTAAATGATATTATAAATAAAGCTGATTTTTCCGTAGAAAGAATAGATGAGATTGAAAAAGAAGTTCATCATGATGTTATTGCATTTTTAACAAACGTAAATGAAAATGTGGGTGAAAATTCAAGATATATCCACATGGGAATGACAAGCAGCGATGTGATTGATACTGCATTGGCTCTTCAAATAAAAGATGCGGGTAATATAATTTTAAACGATATTGACTCTTTAATAAAAGTAATAAGAGAAAAGGCAAAAGAACATAAACATACAATTTGTATAGGTCGTTCACATGGTGTGCATGCCGAGCCTATGACATTTGGAGTTAAATTGTGTGGTTGGATAGATTTATTGGAAAGAAATGCGAGAAATCTAAAAAAAGCATTGGAAGAAGCAAATGTGGGGCAAATATCGGGGCCTGTGGGAACATATAGTAATATAAACCCCGAAGTGGAACATTTGGCTTGCGAATATTTAAATTTAAATCCGGCTAAGTTTTCAACACAGGTAATTGCGAGGGATATACACGCACAATATTTACAGGCACTGGCATTAATAGCAAGCATTATAGAGCAAATTGCAGTTGAATTAAGACATTTACAAAGAACAGAAGTGTTGGAGGTTGAAGAAGGATTTTCTAGCGGGCAAAAGGGGTCATCGGCAATGCCGCATAAGAAAAATCCGATATCGGGTGAAAATTTATCGGGTTTGGCAAGGGTGGTTCGTTCAAATTCTATTGCGGGGATGGAAGATATCCCTTTGTGGCACGAAAGAGATATATCACATAGCAGTGCCGAAAGAATTATTTTGCCGGATTCGTCAATACTTGTCGATTATATGCTCATGAGGCTTAAAACAACAATAGAAAATATAGTTATTCATAAAGATAATATGTTAAAAAACAGTTTTTTGTTTGGCGGGATAGTATTTTCACAAAAAGTTATGTTGAAATTGTGTTCAAAAGGACTTTTAAGAGAAGAAGCATATAAACTGACACAGAGGAATGCACTAGATGCGTTTAATAATAAAGGCAGTTTTAAAGAAAATTTATTGAAAGATGAAGATGTAAAACAATATCTTTCAAATACCGAAATTGACGAGTGTTTTGATGTAAATGATTATTTGAAAAATATTGATTTTATATATAAAAAATTTGATGTTTAATTACTTTGTTTTTGAAATTCTTTAGCAATAAGTGGCGTTAAAAACTCCCAGGCTTTTGCTGTCGGATGAGATGTTTCAACGCTGTAGAATTCAGGTGAATTTAAGTCGACATTGGTAAGTTCATCTGTTTCAATTATTTTAAAATTATTTTCTTTTAGTTTCTTAAATAGAGTATCTTTGTATAAAAGCATTGCATTATTATAGTAAACTATAGTAAAATCAACAGGGTGCTTCCAATGTTTTTGCAAATTTTCTCTTGTTTTAATAAAATATAAAAGTACAGTATCCGTAAGTTCCTCTTCGTGTTTTGGATTATTAATATACCAATTGACATATTTATTGTTTAAAACTTTGTATGAGTATGAAGAAATCATTAAATTTTTTAAATAATTATCTCCGTCTAAATAAAGATTATTCCCCTTTTTATTGAAATGACCTGTTAAGTGTAAATCTAAAACATCAATAAAATTAATTAAAAGCCGTCTGTAATGGTCGGGAATAAAAATATAGATTGCGGAATCGCAAGGCGGGACTGTTTTATAAAAACCGTCATCTGTGCTTTGCCAGTACATAAGCCCTATACCTCTTCCCGGAAAAGCTCTGTTGTAAACGGGTCGTTTAAGAATATGTGCTAATAAGTAGCCGAAGGTCTGATTATTATTTAAAAATTGACCATGAGCATAGGAACAACCGAAAACAACAATCGGAGGTTTGTCGCTATACTCTATACCTTCAGGTTTTCTTCCTCTAAAAACATTGTCACTTCCGTCAAAATAGGTTTCAAAATTAATGCCGTAATATGGTTTTAGTATGTAAGAAAATTTTGGTCTTTTAAATGCTTCATTATGTAATTTGTAATATATGTATGAATAATAGCAATATATAACAACATCTGAGATAAAAATCAAAAATAAAAACAGAAAAATATTTATTAATACAATTTTTGCAAACTTTTTAATCATAAATTAAGAGTTCCTATTATTTTGGATGTAACTAAATCCCAGGCTTTTTCATTCGGATGAAAATTGGGTAATTCATATTCAGGTTTTGAAAGATTAAGTAAATAATTATATCGCAAGGAAATTACCATAAATCCGTTTTCTTGCAGCTTTTTAATGAATAATTCATCATTATCGAATGATTGGTATAACAAAACTATATATTTAGTGTTTTTCCAGTGTTTTTGCATTTCCTTTTTACTTTCGATAAAATGTTCAAGAGCAAAATTGAAGTATTGCGGATAATTGTTTTTTCTGAGAAGGATATTATTAATATAAAAATGTTCGGTTTTTTGAGATAAATATAGCCTCTGAATAAACTTTATGAATTCATTATACTCCTTTTTTTGAATTAATTCGCCATTTTGGTATTTATATCTTAAATTTTGTTCTTCTCTTATAAGATGAGAAGCCATAAAAGTGGGAACATATAATCTTCTGAAATGGTCGTTGATCATAACATAAATAACATATTCCGGTTCCGGAACATCCTTGAAAAAATCGGATTGCCTGACTTGGTTAAGCATGTGTTGAATGCTCCATCCAGCTTGAGCCCGATTGTATACGGGGCGTTTTGTCAGATGTGATAGTTTGTATGAGAAAGATTGTTTATTTTCTAAATCAAAACCAAAAGCAAAAGAACATCCGAAAATAACAATTGAACCTTTTTTATAATTTAAACCTTCTGGTCTTCTGACCCAATATGCTTTTGGATTGTTGAACATTTGTAAATCAACGAGTTCAAAACGACGAACACCCGGATGAAAAGGAAAAGGAAGCTTGCCGATATGTTCTTCTTTTGATAAAAGTACACGCAGATTTTCACAGCTCCAAATAACGAATTCGATAGTCAGAATAAAAAATGCCAAAAGGCATAGATTTATAAGCAAAATTTTAAAAAACTTTCTCATAACAAATATGATACCACAGATAAAAAACAGCACTTATGATTGTTTAAAAAAATATAAAACATTTTATAATGTTAAGAAAAATTTACAAAATGGCTAATTTACGTGTAAAATGGGAAGTTGGAGGAAGTGGCATAAAAGAAGCATGTATCTTAAGTTTTAAAAAACAATTGATGAGAAAAAGTTTTTAATAAGGTAAAAAAATAGTAAATACGGGATAAAAGGGGTTGATTTGAAAAATTTAACATGTAGGATATTATTAATGGTTTGTAAAAAGAGGAAAAAATGTCAAAAGACGTAATAGAATTTGAAGGAACAATAATCGAATCATTGCCGAATGCAATGTTTCGAGTAGGCTTAGAAAACGGGCATGAGATATTGGCTCATATATCCGGAAAGATAAGGAAGAATTTTATCAAAATACTGCCCGGAGATAAGGTAAAAGTAGAGATGACACCTTATGATTTAACCAGAGGAAGAATAACATACAGATTAAAATAAAGGAAAAGAAATGAAAGTAAGAACATCAGTAAAACCGCTTTGCGATAAATGCAAAGTTATAAAGAGAAAAGGGAGAGTAGCAATTATATGCGAAAACCCGAAGCATAAACAAAGACAGGGATAGCGAAATTGCGGACGGGTGAGCGAGGGTAACCGAACGAACCCTTAACGGTTAAAATTAATCGAAACGGAAAAATCTGTAAGGTTTTGACAAAAAGATAAAATTTGAACCGAAACTGAAATAAAAAAGCGAAATGATTTCGCAAAATATAAAATCCGACAAAGTAAAATAATATAAGACAAAAGGAGAAATTATGGCAAGACTTGCGGGGGTAGATTTACCTCGTAATAAAAGAATGGTAGTCGCATTGACCTATATATACGGAATAGGTCCGGTTCGCAGTGCAAAGATATTGGCAGCTTGCGGAATATCCGAAGATTTAAGAACTGACGACTTAACCGATGAGAACATAAAAAAATTAAGAGAAGAAATTTCACACTATACAATCGAAGGTGATTTAAGAAGAGAAGAATCATTAAACATCAAAAGATTAAGTGAAATAAACTCATACAGAGGCATGCGTCACAGAAGAAAGTTGCCTGTCAGAGGACAGAGAACAAAGACGAATGCAAGAACAAGACGCGGTAAGAAAACAGGCCCAATCGCCAAAAAGAAATAATTGAAGGAGTAATATAAACAATGGCTAGACCGGTAAAAACTAAAAAGAAAGAAAAAAAGAATGTATTACAAGGTGTTGTTCATATACAATCAACATTTAATAATACAATCGTAACTTCAACAGACACCCAGGGTAATGCTATTGCGTGGGCTTCTGCCGGCGGATGCGGGTTTAAGGGTGCAAGAAAAGGAACACCATTCGCAGCTCAATCGGCAGCAGAAAAAGTAGCAAAGCAATCAATCGACCAAGGAATGAAAAAGGTTGAAGTATATATAAAAGGACCGGGTTCAGGCAGAGAAACAGCAATAAGAGCAATTCAGGCTGCCGGACTTGAAATTACATTAATAAAGGACGTAACGCCAATCCCTCATAACGGTTGTCGTCCGCCCAAAAGACGCAGAGTATAATTAAGAAACGTAAGGAGTCAAAATTGGCTAAATATACAGGACCATCAAATAAATTATTTCGTAACTATGGTGTTACGGATTTATCAAACAGAAAGTTGGTTTCTTCATTAAGACAAAATGCTTCTGGTCAGCATGGTGCAGCAAGAAAAAAACTTTCTGAATATGCTATTCACTTAAATGAAAAACAAAAAATTCGTTTAACATATCTACTTAGCGAAAAGCAATTTGTTAGGTATTACAACGAAGCAAGTAGAAGAAAAGGTGTTACAGGTACTATTCTTTTACAGTTATTAGAATCAAGATTAGACAATATTGTTTTTAAAACAGGTTTTGCAATCACAAGAAGACAGGCAAGACAAATTGTAAATCACGGGCATGTGCTTGTAAACGGAAAAAGAGTTGACATTCCGTCATATATAGTAAAACCCGGAGACGTTATCACATTTAAGTCAGGCAGCAGCGAATATTTAAAATCAGTTGCTGAATCAATCGATTTGGCATTAGCTCCTGCTTGGATAACTATCGATAAAGAAGCACAAAAATTAACATTCGATAGAATTCCCGAAAGAGATGAATTAGACCCCGAATTTAAGGAACAACTTGTAATCGAGTATTATTCTAAATAATTGTAGGAGATTAATTATAATGGAATTGAAAATTAAATGTATAAATACAACAACCAGTTCAGATGGTTCACAATACGGTAAATTTGTGGTTGAACCGCTTGAAAAAGGGTTTGGTATGACAATCGGTAACGCTTTAAGACGAGTATTATTATCGTCATTAGAGGGTGCTGCTGCTACTTCAATAAGAATTGACGGTATTACGCATGAATACACATCAATTCCGGGAATTGTTGAAGATGCAATTGATATAATGTTGAACTTAAAAGGTTTGACTGTTAAAACGGAAGATAAAGAGCCTCAACATTTAAAACTTGAAGTAGACAGACCGGGGCCAGTACTTGCAAGTGATTTGCAATTACCGGCAGGTGTTAAAGTAGTAAATCCTGATTGGTTGATTTGTACAATTTCAGACGGTGGAAGTATATCTGCTGATATTACAATTGAAACCGGCAAAGGCTATAGAACAGTTGATGTTTTAAAAGAAAATAAGGGTAATATTCCTATTGACTTATTGCCTATAGATGCTTCGTTTATGCCTATAAAGAGAGTATCATACAATGTTGAAAACACACGTGTTGGTGATGTAATTGATTATGATAAGTTAACTCTTGAAATTTGGTCTAACGGAAGTATTGATGTTAATAGTGCATTAAGCCAGGCTGCAAACTTATTAATTGAACATTTTATGCAGATAGCCGCTATTTCCGGACAACCTGCAGTAATACCCGTACAACATGTTGTTGAAGAAGTTCAAGAAGAAGTACAAGCACCAAGTATTTCAATTGAAGATTTGGAATTATCAGTAAGAGCTTATAATTGTTTAAAAAGAGCAAGTATAAATTCATTACCCGAATTGTTGAAGAAATCGGAACATGATTTACTCAGCATTAAAAATTTCGGTAAAAAATCTTCAGATGAAGTAATTGAAAAATTACATCAAGTAGGATTGGAATTACAGCCGAATCCTGAAGGTGTAGAATTTGAAGAAGTATAATTTACAAAACAGACTAAAAAATAATACAAAAGGACAAATGAAATGAGACACCAATGCAACAGAAACAGACTTGGCAGACCTCAAGACCAAAGAAAAGCATTATTGAGATCTTTGGCAACCGAGTTATTCTTACATGGCGAAATCACTACAACGATTTCAAAAGCTAAAGCATTAAAGCCTTATGCTGAAGAAATTATTACACTTGCAAAAAAAGGTGATTTACATTCAAGAAGACAAGCTGCTAAGTATATATATGACGTAAAAACGCCAAATTTCTTTGACAGGGAGTCAGGCGAAATTCTTACAGAACAAAAAGAAGGTAAAAAATTAATACCTTTAACAGTATTAAGAAAATTGTTTGCACAAATCGGCAAAGAATATGAAAACCGAAACGGCGGATATACAAGGATATATCACTTGCCGCCAAGACGCGGTGATGGTGTAGAAATGGCATTAATCCAACTGGTATAATGCAAAGATACTTATTGGTAGTTGAATATATAGGCACTATGTATTCAGGAAGCCAGACACAACCGCATACATTGTCTAACACATCAAAGTACATTAATACAGTACAGGATGAATTGGAAGACGCAATCAGTACATTGACAAAGACAAAAATCAAAACAATATTTTCAGGCAGAACAGATGCCGGAGTTCATTCAAAGGGTCAAACAGTCCATTTTGACTGTAATTTGGAGATAGAACCGAGGAAATTTGTTAATTCTTTAAACGGAATATTACCTGATACAATCAGTGTAAAGAGTTTAAGGAAAGTTGAAAATACATTCCATGCTCAAAGGAGTGCTGTTGCAAGATATTACAGATATACAATTGTGAACAGAGAACAAAGGAGTGCATGGGATGCGAATTGTCTGCTGATAAAATATCCGCTGGACATTGAAAAAATGAATGAAGCGTTAAGATACTTAATTGGAGTTCATGATTTCAGCTCATTTAAGAAAGTGAGGACATCAAATCCGGCGAAGATATGTAAAATGTATAAAGCAGAAGCTTCAAAACAAGGAGATTATGTGTATATAGATTTTGTGGCGGACAGATTTTTGTATAATATGATAAGGTCAATAGTTGGGACTCTCCTTTTGATTCAGAGAAAATCTTTAGCCCCCGAAACACTTAAAGATATATTGGAAGCAAGGGATAATACAAAAGCAGGACCGACGATAAGCCCAATGGGTTTAACATTAATGGAAGTAATATACAATAACAATATAGATGGAGAAAGCTTATGAAAACATATTCGGCTAAACCTCTTGAAGTAGAGAGAAAGTGGTATGTAATCGATGCTGAAGGTAAAACTTTAGGACGATTGGCAGTTTTAGCCGCTAATCTATTGAGAGGAAAGCATAAACCTCAATATACTCCAAACGTAGATACCGGTGATTTTGTAATAATTATCAATGCTGCAAAAATCTGCGTTTCGGGTAAAAAAGAAACAGGAAAAATTTATTATCATCATACGGGGTTTCCGGGCGGATTAAAATCTGCATCATTTAACGAATTGATGGAGAAAAATCCGGTATTACCTCTGGAAAAGGCTATAAAGGGAATGTTGCCGCATAATACTTTAGGACAGGAGCAATTCAATAAATTAAAGATATATGCGGGCAGTGAACATCCTCATGCTGCTCAAAAGCCTATTTTATACAATGAAACGGAGGTCAAATAATGGCTGAAAAAGAAATTATGGCAACCGGAAGAAGAAAGACCGCTATTGCCGTTGTAAAGCTTGTTAAAGGAAAAGGTCGTGTATTTGTTAACGGCAGAACTTTTGAAGATTATTTCGGTAACAGACCCGCATTGGAAATGAATGTATACAGACCATTAGCATTAACTGATAATCAGGAAAATTTTGATGTAAGAGTTAAGGCTGTAGGCGGCGGTGTCAGCTCACAGGCAGGTGCAATCAGACATGCTATTTCGAGAGCTTTGTTAAAATACAATGAAGAATATAAATCGGTATTAAAGACTGAAGGATTATTAACAAGAGATGCTCGTGTTAAAGAACGTAAAAAATACGGTAGAAAAAGAGCAAGAAAAAGATTTCAGTTTTCAAAACGTTAATATTTTTTCAATATTTATATCAAAAAGGCTTCTTTCAAAAGAAGCCTTTTTCATTGTGTTTTGATTTCAATTTAATATCGAAGGATAAAATTTGCAATTATCTCATCGGCTACGAAAAAGTTCATATATAAAAGTCTTTTTTCATTCCTTAATCAGATAAAGTTTAAGAGAATAAGATTACGAAACAATATATAAAATTTATGGTATTTTATCTAAAAAACCCCTTCGCAATAAGCTAAAATGAACATATATATCAGAAATTGCAAAAAACAAATAATGACATTTATAACGTTCAAAATCTTTTGAATTTTTTCATTTTTTAGTTGTGATTTAATAAACAGAATTATACATGAAAGAATTAAAGGTCCAAAAAATAGTGAAAAAAATAGTGAATATTTTTTAATTTCCTCTATGATAGATTGGAAAAAATCCTTTTGATAAGTAAATTGCATTATAATAAAAGTTAATATTCCTGCGAATAAAGTGCAAAAAGTAATATCTTTAAATAAATATTTTATTTTTTTCATTATCTCTGCTCCTCTTGCAATTATAGCATGATAATAACAAAAACAAGAAAAATTCTTACTTTATGTCTGTAGTTTTTTGTTTTTTAATCCTCTGTAAAATCTAATTCGCAACTAAATAGTAAAAACATATGTACAATGAATTGCAAAAAACAAAGAATAACAATTATAACTTGCAAGATTTTTTGGACTTTTTCACTTTTTTGTTTTGATTTAATAAACAGAATTATGCGTGCTAAAATCCAAAAGGAAAAAAGGATGCATACCCAAATGAACGTATACCACATTTCAAGTAATGTGTCGTCAAGCAAAGTGAAATTATAAACAAATCTCATTATAATAAAAGTTAATAATCCCATGAGAAAAGTGCAAAAAGTAATATTTCTAAACAAGTGTGGTATTTTTTTCATTATCTCAGCTCCTTTTGGAATTATAGCATGATAATAACAAAAATAAGAAAAAGTTTTACTTTTTTGTAGCTTTTCTGTTTGTTGAAACAAATCGAAAAGTGAATTATTGTAGGAATAATAACAACTAAAAAGGCTTCTTTTAAAAGAAGCCTTTTATCATATTTTCCATTATATATTAGCAGCATTTGAAAATAATATATACAACAAAAATAGCAGAAAACTTTTGTTAAAATAACGGTAAATATTTCTCATAGAAAAGCACAAAAAGTAATATTTTTAAATAAATAAGATATTTTTTCATTGTATTAAGGCCTCTTTGGGAAATATAACATGATAATATGAAAAATACGGAATAAGTTTACCTTCTTCCTGTAGCTTTCTTGCTTGTTTAACCTTTTCGGATAGTGACTTTTTGTTAAAGTCGTATGTATCTGCAATCAGACATTCCAATTCTCCGTTTTTGTTGTAGTGTAAATCAATAATATCGGCATAATGTATTGCATTGTTGAAATTCAAGTCAGTAAATTCCATACTGCTGTTAATGTGTATATTTCGCTTTAGTTTATCTTTATTTTTTGCAAGAATAAGATTAAAATCGTTGTTTGCTAATAAAGTTTTCACCAGATTTTTTGCGGTAGAGCTATCTGAATCAATATATATTCCTTTTGTGGTTGAGAGTTTATCTTCTCCGATTTGTTCTATTATTTTATTTTTTAGTTGTGGTTGAAGTTCGCTTGGTACATCTTTGTAATTATCCAAAATTAGATGTTTTTTTGCAAATTTGGTATTCAGGTAATGATCTGCTTGTGCCATGTAATATTGTTCTGTGGCTTCCGTGCCCATTATGGACTTTGCACCCAACCTGATCAAAGGATTATTAATATGCTCGATACCAATTTGGCTTCCGGCATGAATTATCGGTTGTTTTACTTTATTAAAGGTAGTATTTATAATGTTCTGCCAAGAATTGTTGTTATTTTTATTCTTTTCATTGCCTAATCGGTTCACTTTTTTATATTTCGAAATATCAAAATAATAGGTTTGGGCATTTTTGTCGGGAACATACATGGATTTTCTTTTTTCTTTCTGTTCTTCTTTGTGTTTTTGTTCCTCTTCGTATTCTTTATCAAGTGTTTTATAATCTTCATAAAAAATATTTGCTCTTTTTTCCAATTTTTGCATGTCATCATATATGTAGGTTACTTCCTGTTGCTCACTATTATCCTGATTGTCATACAAATTTGTTTTGTTATTTCTTTTTACATTAATTTTGCTTATATCCGTTTTCGTGTCGTTATACAATTTTTTTTGTTTATAATTATCATTCAAAGTTTGTACATACGGCAGATCTTCAAATTGAAGTTTTTGGATGTTCTTTTGAAAGTTTCTGATTGCTTTTTCTTTTTCTATTTCATCAATAATTTGATTATCAATCTCAAATGGTTCACTTTCATAATTAGATAGTTTTCTTTTTGGCAAGGATACGTTTTCCTCTGCGTGTAATTTAAACAACGGAGTGTCATTTTTTTCTATTCTTCCGTATAATGTTAGTTTTTCATCTTTCATTTTCTATTCCTTTCTTTTCTTTTTAACAAGTATCTATCTATTAGTATGATATATTTCTCGTCGATATTAAAGTGTTTGTGGAATAAATCTTTACAAAACATAACATTTATTTCGAAAAGTAATATAAAATACGAAAAACGGAAAGAAGGTTTAAACATTAGTATGATAAGAAAACACTGTTAAGTATAAAATAATGCGGGTAAAATTTGACAAAAATTATGATATAAAGCAGTATTCGAGTTAGCGGGAATTTTATTGGAATATTGCCAAAATTTTTATTATTTAAGTTCTTATGGTTGAAAATATTATTAACAAAAGCCGACTCGAAAGATGAAATTTACAAATTTTTAGTTTTCTTTATTGTTTTGTGCTTTGGTTATTTTTATAATATCGTTTTCTACTTTAACTTGGAGTAAATCTTTTTCAGGATCTACATCAATAAGTTCTAGCAATGTTTTTGGCATAAATAAAGCCCAGCCGCTCCCAGAACGTGATAATTTCTTCTTCATATATTAGTAAGTCTCCTTGATTTTATACTTATTTTTACTTTACAAAATCAAGGAAACATAATATACTTAGACATGACATAGATATTATAATTATAATATCTTTATAATATAATTATTAAACTGAGAATTAAGATATGGTAAGTGATTTATTAAGCAAATTGAATATATTTAAGAATATAGGTGATCCACCATATTCTTATGATGAAATAATACGATTAGATGAAAAAGATTATCCTAAGTATTTAAAAAAAATATATAAGAAGATAACGAAAGAAAATTTGAATTTGAAAAATCCCAAAAGTTTTAATGAGAAAATTCAGTGGTTAAAGTTATATGATTCTACTCTTTTAAAGACACAATTAACTGATAAGGTTTTAGTTCGGGATTGGATTAAGAAAAAAATTGGCGATGAGTATTTAAAGCCTGTGCTTTGGATTGGTAAAAATTTTGATGATATTCCTTTTGATGAACTTCCCAATAGATTTATCATAAAAGCAAATAATGGTTGTAAGTGGCAATTTATAATAAAAAATAAGGATGTTTTTTTAGAAAAAAAAATATTGAAAGAGATTGTACGCTCCAGATTTAATGGTTGGATGGTGCAAAGCTTTTTCCCATTTGCCGGTTTTGAATTACAATATAAAAATATAGAACCTCAAATATTAATTGAACCCCTATTGCGGGATGAAGTTAATGAAAAAGACTATGAAATAGAAATTTATTGTTTCAATGGCAGCCCGAAAATATTACAAAAAATAAAGTATTCTCATCCCAGAGAAGTTTGTGTATATGATGAACATTATAATCTGCTTGATATAAAATTTAAAGCTGATTATAACATAGTTTTTCAACCAAGTGATGACAATTTAAAACTTGCTGCTGCTTTATCTGATAGATTGTGCCGTGAGTTTAAATTAGTTAGAGTTGACTGGATGGTTTATAAAAATTGTTTGTATTTTAATGAAATGACTTTTACACCTTTTTCCGGCTTTTATGAATTTGAAGATAAATCTTTGAATTTAAAGTTAGGTAATATGCTGAATTTAAAATAGAAAATAAGAAAGAAAAGAAATTAACATGGAAGATTTTGAAATAGAAGGATTAGAAGAACTCGATATCGTAAAAATTTATGATGATGTGCTTGAAGATAGTTCCACCTCGTTTTTAGCATTTGATAGATGCATGTGTGAGGGGAATATCTGGGAATGTTGTCATACCGATTATTCTTATGCAAAATATGGAAATAATTGCAATTGCTATCCCTCTGATCCTTCATATTATACTTATTATGACGGATATTGTAGCAATAAATAAGTTTATTTATTTTTTTATATCCCCTTAGTGGCTTTTGCCTTTAAGTTAAAAAATAAAAAAGGATGACTTTATGTCACCCTTTTCTATTTCTGTGAACCTATTATTCTTGAGGTTGACCTTCTTCAGGTGCAGGCTGTCCTTCTTCAGGTGCAGGTTGTCCTTCATCAGGTGTTTGTGCTTGTTCTTCAACTTGTGCTTGATCTTGTGGTTCTGCATTTTCACCACCACAAGCTGTACATACAAATGCACAACCACAAAGCAATAAAGCCATTGCTGTTAAAACTAAAGTTCTTTTCATTATTAATCTCCTTTCAGATTATAAATAAATTCTACCAAACCTGTTGGTATTATTATACAATAAAAATAAAAATTGTATTACTTATTAATATTTTTTACAAAATTATATATATTTGTTTAAAATTAACAAATAAAAAAAGTTTTGTTTTTATTTTATAATTGAAACATTGGGTAAAAGGGCAAAATATGTTTTTAGATAAAGCGAAAATTAAGGTTCTTTCCGGCAAAGGCGGTAATGGTATTGTTGCCTGGCGTAGGGAAAAATATGTGGATAAAGGCGGGCCTGCCGGCGGTAACGGCGGTAAAGGCGGGGATGTTTACCTTGTTGCAACAGAAGATTTAACTACGTTAATGGATTTTAAATTTCAATCTGTTTTTAAGGCTCAAAACGGTGAAAACGGATATATAAAAACTCAGCATGGCAAATGTGGTAAAGATTGCCATATAAAAGTTCCTGTAGGTACTATAGTTAAAGATTTTGAAACCGGCAAAATTATTGCTGACTTAAACCAGCCGGATAAAACAGTTATGGTTGCAAAAGGCGGGAGAGGCGGCAGAGGTAATGCCTGCTTTGCCACAGCACAAAAACGTGCTCCTCAGTTCTGCGAACCAGGAGAAAATGGTATTGAACGTACTTTAGAACTTGAATTAAAACTAATTGCAGATGTTGGCTTGCTTGGCATGCCTAATGCCGGAAAGTCTACCTTCATCAGTGCCGTAAGTTCAGCAAAACCCAAAATTGCAGATTATCCTTTTACTACTCTCGTTCCTCATTTAGGTGTTGTAAAAAAAGATAACGGTGATGCTTATGTTATTGCTGATATTCCGGGTTTGATTGAAGGTGCTTCCGATGGTATCGGATTAGGACATGAATTTTTACGTCATGTTGAAAGATGTCGTTTTCTTGTTCATATTGTCGATTTAACCCTCGATAACCCAGTTCAAAATTATTTATTGATAAATCAGGAATTAAAAAAACATTCCGAGCAATTAGCCAATGTATATCAAATTATTGCTTTAAATAAAATTGATTCAGTTAATGAAGAAATTAGAGCTAAATATTATAATGAATTTAAAAAATATTCTGATGATGTTTTTTTGATATCTGCTGCCACTCACGAAAATCTTGATGAATTTATGCACTTTATTTCTAAAAAAGTAGATGAAATTCCTAAACCTCTTATTAATGTTGAAGTGGAAGAAGATGACGGTGCTTTTGATAATGATGATAGTGCATACAGTATTTACAAGCTTGATAAACGTACTTATGCAGTCGAGGGTGGAAAAATATTCAGGCTTGCTAATGTTACAGACGGTACTAATACGGAACAATTATACAGGTTTGAAAATATATTAAAATCAATGGGTGTGTTTGATGCATTAAAGGCTTCCGGAATACAGGAAGGTGATATTGTAAAAATAGGTCATTTGGAATTTGAATATTGGTTTTGATGCCTATATTTTCTGTTTGTTTAATTTTCTAAAACGGGGGGCTTTATTTCTTAAAAAAATAATGTTATAATATCAGTATGAGAAAAATATTATTAGACTGTTTATCATCTTATTCATCTGACACCTGAAGTGAGTGTTTACTTTTTGTTGTTAGATTTTAGTTTTTTATAAGAAGAAAAGGCGGTCTTGTATGCATAGGTTTGCAGCATGTTTTTCTGTAATATTTATATTACTATCTTTAGCTATGTTATTTAGTGTATTATATTTTAATATGCCTCTTTTGATAGCCGGAGATAAAGTTGTATTATTTGCTTTTGTTAATTCAATTATGCTTGTTCTTGTCGGCGTATTTTTTATCGCATTTAGAAATAAAATTATACTATATATTGAAAATTACAGACGAGAAAAACAAATTTAATTGTGATTAAATACTTCAAATGCTTTATATGAGCTTCTTGCTAAAGGAGAAAAGAATGTATGTTTAATTCCGATTTCTTGGGCAAGTTTGCTTAGTTCCTCATACTCTTGCGGTTCATAATATTTAATGACCGGAAGATGTTCTTTTGACGGTGCAATATATTGACCTATTGTTACTATATCACATTGAATTTTATTCAAGTCTTGAAAAACTTTTATTAGTTCTTCTTTTGTTTCGCCCAGTCCAACCATTAAGCCTGTTTTGGTTAATATTTGAGAGTTATTTTTTATATATTTAAGAAAATTAAGTGAACGCTTGTAATCAGCTTGCGGTCTTGCTTTTGCGTATAAAGACGGAACTGTTTCTATATTATGATTAAATACATCCGGTTTTGCCTGTATTATTATGTCTATGTTTGAGGTATTGCCCTTAAAATCAGGTGTTAAAACCTCTACTTTTACGTTTGATGTATTTCTTTTTACTTCCCGTATTACTCTTGCAAAGTGATTTGCCCCTCCATCTTTTAAATCATCCCTTGTTACAGACGTAATTACTAAATATTCCAAGCCGAGTTCCTTAACAGCCTCAGCTATTTTTAAAGGCTCATTATTGTTAATCGGTTCTGGAGTAGCACATTTAATATTACAAAATCTGCAATCCCTTGTACAGTTATTGCCTAATATTAAAAACGTTGCCGTTTTATGTGAATAACACTCTGCCTTGTTTGGACATCTTGCTGCTTCACATACAGTATTTAAGCAATTGGACTTTAAAATGTGTCTTATTATTTTTGTTTGTTCGGTATCTATTAAACCCTTTTTTAGATATTGGGGCAATCTTATGTGTTCTTTTGGCATGTTTTATGGATTTTTTTTCATCTTGTAGTTATTCATAAAACCTGTATCAAACTTACCGCTTATAAATACTTCATCTTCAATAAGTTCCTGATAGAAAGGCAGTGTTGTTTTAACTCCCGTTATAACATACTCCTTTAATGCCCTGTACATCCTTCTTCTTGCTTCTTCCCTTGTAGGTGCCCAGCACATTAATTTGCTTATTAAAGAATCATAATACGGCGGAATTTTGTACCCGGAATAAACGTGAGAATCAACCCTTACTCCAAAACCGCCCGGGGTAATATACCCGTTTATTTCCCCCGGTGCAGGCAGGAAGTTTCTATCGGGATCTTCCGCATTAATTCTGCATTCTATGGCATGCCCGCTTATTTTTATATCCTCCTGTTTGAATGATAGCGGATTTCCCGCAGCAATATTGATTTGTTCTCTTACAATATCAATATTTGTAATCATCTCGGTTATACCATGTTCAACTTGAAGCCTTGTATTCATTTCCATAAAATAGAAATTTTTATCTTTATCAAGCAGGAACTCTATTGTACCAACGCCTTCATAATTAGCTGCTTTTGCCGCACGAACCGCTGCTTCGCCTAATTTTTTTCTTGTAAATTCATCAACTGCCGGTGAAGGTGCCTCTTCCACAAGTTTTTGGTGTCTTCTTTGAATTGAACAGTCCCTTTCGCCCAAATATACAACATTTCCAAAGCTGTCCGCAATTATTTGTACTTCAATATGGCGTGGATTTACAAGATATTTTTCTAAATATACATCCGGATTACCGAAGAATTTTTCGGCTTCTTGCCTGCATAAAACTATATTCTGCTCTAATTCCTGCTCGTTATTTGCAACACGCATACCTTTACCGCCTCCGCCTGCTGTTGCTTTTACTATAACGGGGTATCCGAATTTTTTTGCTGCCGCTTTCGCTTCATTAATATCTGTAATTATTCCTATACCGGGGGTAACCGGTACGTCTTTTGATATCATTGTTCTTCTTGCCGTGGCTTTATCTCCCATTAATTGCATAGATTCAGGCGACGGGCCTATAAATTTAATATTATGTTCTTTACATATTTCGGCAAAATCGGCACGCTCCGACATAAAACCATAGCCCGGATGAATTGCATCGGCACCGGAAATTAGTGCGGCTGATATTATTGCTGGTATATTAAGGTAACTTTTTGAACTCTCGTTTGCACCTATACAATATGCTTCCGTTGCAAGACTTACGTGCAGTGAATTTGCATCTGCCTGTGAATATACCGCTACAGTGGGTATGCCTATTTCCCGGCATGCTCTTATTATTCTGACTGCAACTTCACCTCTGTTTGCTATTAATACTTTTTTAAACATATTTATTTACCATTAATTCTTTTCTATATACATTATAACCTGTCCGTATTCAACGGGTTTTCCGTCCTCAATACATATTTCGGCCACTTTGCCCGCAACATCCGAAGTTATTTTGTTAACAAGTTTAATTGTTTCAATAATACAGATATCCTGTCCTTCTTTGACTTCATCTCCGACCTTTACAAAAGGCTCGGCATTTGGTTTTGGTCTTGAATAATAAAGCCCTATCATATTGGAAATAATCGGTACAAGGTTTTTCTTTTCTTCCTGTTTTTCTTCAGGCTCATCCGCACTCACTTCTTGTACTTCCGCTTCTTCCGTTTTCGGTGTTTCTTTTATAACAGGTGTAAATCCGTTTGTTTTTATGACTATTGATTTATTATCATCTTCAAGCGTTACTTCCGTAAGCTCGTTTTTTTTCATTATATCTATTAATTTTTCGATATAATCTGCTTCAAATTCTTTCATACAATCCCTTTTAACATTAAGACTTATTTTATTTTAGTTCCTACAAGGTATATAGTCAAGAAACTTAAAAATTCCTAATTTTTCAGCTTATTATATGATGAAACTAAATTCTTTTTTATTTATAATCTAATTTGAATAATAAGGATAATAAAAATGCTTCCAATTGTAACGCAAGAACAATCAACTTTATGCTTTGCCGAAATTTTTCAGGATGTACATTCGTGGCGAAAAAAAATGATTCATTATATTAAGGATGAAAATCCCGAAATCAATTCCGCAATTATAGAAGCTGCTCAAAATACCGATTTAGACCCTAAAGCCGTTGCTCTTGGTGCTTATATGACCTATATTTTGCTTGAAACCGCAATGAAAGAAGAAGCGGGACAAGAGGTTTTTACAATTGACGAGTAGTTATTTCCCTATACAGAAGTTATCAAAAATGTTATTCAGTATATCATCTGTTATTACTTCCCCCGAAACCTCTGAAATATACATTAAAGCTGACTTTATATCTATTGATATCAAATCTTGAATTTCTTTATTTTGTGTTGCAATCAATGCATTAATTAATGCTTCTTTTGTTTGTTCCAAACATTTTTGCTGTCTTTTATTCGTAACAAATTCTACTTCGGTTAAATTTTGACTTTGAATAACTTTTTTTATTTCGGATTTTAATTTATCGATATTTTGCCCCGTTTTTAATGAAATACATATTGAACTTTCATCCGTTTTGTCCGTTAAATCGGATTTTGTGGCTATTTTTATATACGTTTTATCTTTAATAAAGTCGAAAATTTCTTTATCCTCATTATTAAATCCCGATTTTAAATCGTATAAAAATAAGATTATATCGGCCTCATGCATATATTTCTTTGAAAAATCAATACCGATTGCTTCTACTTTGTTAACATTTTCACTGTCCCTTATTCCCGCAGTATCAGTAATTGTTGCAGCAACACCTTCAATATCAATTGTTTCTTGTATTATATCTCTTGTTGTTCCTGCTATATCTGTTACTATCGCCCGTTCATTATGTAAAAGTTCATTAAACAATGATGATTTCCCTACATTAGGACGCCCCGCCAGCACAATTTTAATCCCCTGTCTGAAAATATTTGAACATCTCGAAAAACTTAATATATAATTGATTTTTTCAATTATGGTTTCTATAGTTTGTTCTATAAATGAATATTCAGGCTCTATTACATCCTCGGGAAAATCTATTGCCGCCACAATGCGTGATAATAAATCCATAATTTGCCGTCTTATTTCCTTTATCTCGCAAGATAACTTTCCCGATAAATTTTTTGCACCCTCAAGTGCAAATTTTTCGCTGCGTGCTTCTATTAAATCAAGCACCGATTCAGCTTGAGATAAATCCATTTTCCCGTTCAAAAAAGCTCTTTTTGTAAACTCCCCTTTTTCAGCAAGTCTTGCCCCGTTTTTAACCGTCAAATCAAGTATTTTATTTGTAATGTAAATACCTCCGTGGCATTGAATTTCTATAACATCCTCGCCCGTATAACTGTTGGGGTTTTTAAACGGCAAAACTATTACTTCATCAATCTTTTTATCTTCTTCTGTTATCCAGCCGTGATAAATTTTCCCTGACGTTAAATTTTTATGCGAAAATATTTTATCCGAAATTTCAAATGCTTTTGAACCGGAAATTCTTACTATGCTTACTCCTCCGTTTCCGATTGGGGTGGCTATTGCACTAATTGTATCTTCAATAAAACCTTTAATCATTTTTTTCCTCAGTACAATTCTGCGTTTGCTCGTTTACCCAATTCAAATAATCAGAACTTCCGTCAATAACGGGAGTACATATAATTTCGGGAACTTCGTACGGGTGAAGTGATTTTATTTTAGATTCCGTTTTTTTATATAAACTCTTTTTTGTTTTCATGACCATTAAAACTTCACTGTCGCAATTAAGTTTGTTATTCCAATTATAAACGGAGGTGATATTTTCGATTATGTTGCAGCAAGCGATAAGCTTATCATTTACAAGCTCTTTTGCTATTTTTTCCGCCTGTTCTTTTGTTTCAATTGTACAGTTTATAATACAAAATTCCATATTCAGTCCTTAAATATTTTACCCGGATTTAATATATTTTTAGGGTCAAGTATATACTTAAATTGTTTCATTAACTCTAATTTTATAGGGTCAACAGCTTTTGCAATAAAATATGATTTTTCGCAGCCTATACCGTGTTCACCCGATAATGTTCCGTTTAAAGAAAGTGCAAGTTCAAATAATTTAGTTTTTACGATGTTGAAATTGTTCACTTCATTGGGATTTCTCAAGTCAATTGCCATGTTAGGATGAATGTTTCCGTCCCCGATATGTCCCATTATGCATGTTTTTATTTCGTATTTATTGCAAATTTCTCTTATTCCTTTAACGAGAGGTACAATGTTTTCTCTTGGAACAACAACATCTTCTGTTAATACGTTGGGGGCAAGTTTTGCCGTAGCACCAAATGAAGAACGTCTTGATATCCAAATTCTTTCTTCTTCTTCTTTTGTGCTTGCTGTTTGAATATAAGATGAATTATTTTTTTTGCAGATTTCAATTATTTTTGTGTATTGACTGTCTAAATTTGATTTAAAACCGTCTATTTCTATTAAAAGTGCAGCTGTTTTATCTGTTTTTAAACCTGACGGATAAAAACTTTCCACTGTTTTCAGAGTGTTATTATCCATTAAATCTATGACAGACGGGGTGATTAAATTGGAAATAATGTCATTTGCCGTTTTTGATGTATCTTCCAGTGTATCAAAATAAGCAAGCATTACTCTTTTAGCCTCGGGCTTTGGAATTAATCTTATAACAGCCTGTGTTACAATCCCGAGTGTACCTTCAGAACCTACAAATAATTGGGTTAAATTGTAACCTGTTACATCTTTTGAACATGATGAACCCGTATGCATAATTTTTCCGTCGGCTAAGACAATCTCCAGGTCAATTACGTAATCTTTAGTCGAACCGTATTTGAATGTGTGAGGGCCTCCGGATGAGAGTCCTATACTTCCTCCAATCATCGAAACTTTAAGATTTGAAGGATCAGGCGGATAAAATAAATCATATTTTTCAACCGCTTTTTGTAAATCTTCAATCACAACGCCGGGTTCAACTCTGCATATAAGATTATTTTTATTAATTTCCAAAATTCTGTTCATTTTGGCAAAATTTAAAATAATCCCGCCTCTTTTTGGCAGACAAGCTCCGCATAAGTTTGTACCCGCACTTCTTGCCACAACCGGAATTGAATTATCATTGGCGTATTTCATTATTTTGCTTACCTGTTCGGTTGTTTGAGGAAATACAACCGCATCTGCAAGTTCGTTTGGATTGGTAATATTTGTGGAATCGGTCGAGTATGTGTATAATTCGTCATAAGAAAATAATATATTGTATTTTCCGACAATTAATTCCATATCTTTTCTTAGATTTTTTTCTTTTGTTCCGGTAGTTTTTATCATATTTCCTCTAAAAAAATTATAAGATAAAACAAATTTTTATAACAATATTTTATACTTAATTTGAAGTTATAATAACTTATTTAATTAACAAAGTTATATGCTTTTATGCCAATGCGAAAAATTAAAAAGAAATGTTTAATATATTTGAATGGTATGAAAGATTAGGTTAAATTTATGTTTAAACAGATGAAAACATTGATTATCACGTCATTAATAATTATTTCTGCCGTATCATGTTCATCTTTTTACAATTATGTATATTCTAAAGACAATGATTATATAGGCGATGAACTCATTAATGTCACAGTTTATGAGCGGATTAATCCGGCAATAGTTCTTGTTGAAGCTCAATTACCCGATGGAGTTTCCAGCGGAACGGGCTGCGTTATTAATAAGAGTGGAATTATTTTAACAAGTTCCCACGTTGTAGACAATGCTTCTTTTATAGAAGTTACAACATCAAAAGGAGAAACTTATAAAGCGGAAATAGTTAAATCAGAAAATGTTAACAGCGATTTGACTCTGCTAAAAATAAAACCTTCAAAACCTTTGCCTACAATAAGGCTTGGTGATTCTTCAATGGTTAAAGTGGGGCAAAAAGTCCTTGCAATCGGTAATCCTTTTGGGTTTAACGGTACTTTAACAACGGGCATAGTTTCAAGGATTGATTATGAAAGAAATAAAATTCAAACGGATGCGGCAATTAATCCGGGGTCTTCGGGCGGCCCTATTTTGAATGCCAATGGTGAAGTGATAGGTATAAGCCAATCCATATTTAACCCCGATAATAACAAATCAAATATCGGTATAGGTTTTGCCGTTCCCGCCAATGAAGTAAAAAAACTCATTAAGTCTTATATGTAATTTAATTTGCTATCTCTTAAGCGATATCTTTTAATAAGAATATCGCTTTATTTTTGTATTAAAACATAGCAAAAAATTTTATTATGTGTTTTCTTTTGTACGAAAGGTAAATGGATTAATGAATATAAATCGTATAAGCGGAAATTTTGGTTGTGTTTTAAACAATATAAAAGGAAAAAATCCTAATTCGGGTATAAGTGCAAATACAGTTAATTATCTGAAACCTTTAAGCCGGGATACCGTAAGTTTTAGTGCAAGGGCTAAATTTGCTGATGAATTGCCCGAAAATGTTAAAACGGCTTCTGAATTTGGTAGGAAGTTATATGAACAGCTTAGTCTTAATCCTGAAAATACTGATTTAATATCATTTGTATCTCAAAATTCATCTAAATTGACTGTTTTACCTTTATCGGAACTTGGAGAAAACTCATATTGTGCATATTATACAAAAGATGTATTAAATGACGGAACTTCCGTAAATCAGAAAATGTACATAAATAATGATACATCGGATATTAATGATAATCTTTCCGCAATGCTTAGAACTATGGAAATAGCTCATGAATACACTCACTTTTTACAGGATAATGAATGCAGCGAAATAGAATTATTATCTCAGATGTCTGATAATCCGCTTTATACATACCCATTGTGCTATATGTCAAATATGATGTTCAAATATTATGATAATGAATTACAAGCAAATACCGTACTTCATGTTTTTAATAATTATCATGATAAGAAAGCTTTTGAAAAATATAATAGAATTGTTCCTTCAAAAAGGAATATTACAAAAGAGGATTTAATTGCTGGTTCTCCTCTTAAAACGGAAGAAAATTTTAACAATGTTGTGAATGAAAAGTTTGATAGTGAGTTTAATAAAATCAAACAACAATTGATTACACATCCGCAATCTAAAGAAGAAGAATATTGCGGAAAATTTTTTAGTTTTATGGATGAACAAGGTAAAACAGATGAGCTTAAACAAAATATAAGAAAATTAATCAGCCTTGCAGCTAAAAAAGAAGTTGAAGCTTATACTACAGAAGCAAATCTCGCACGTGATTTCTTAAAAACAAGAAAGACGATAAATCTTGATGCTTTTCCTATCTATTATTCTTTGATTGCAGAGGCTTTTTCAAAATAATCTGTTATTTTATTTGATTAATAAACTTTATATTTGAATAGAGTGCGTTTTCAATATTGAGTTTAGAAGTTTTTTCAATAAAAAAATCGGTTAAAGTTTTTATTTTCTTAACTAATTCTATGTTTGGCGTCCCATGTTCAAATACTCTGTTATCTAAGTTTAGTATTAATTTGTTTATGCCTGTTTCTTTTGATTTATCTATCCAGAAAGATATTTCTTCTATAGAATCGTTAATTTCAGGTACAATTACGTATTTAGATTCTACCTGTCCTTTATTTTTCTCGCAAAGTACATATTGTTTTAAATTTTTATAAACAATGTCATAACTTTCAACACCTTTTACTTTTTGATGAACTTCTTTTGTACCCGCATCAACAGATACTATTAATGTTATAATGCCTTTTTTTATTCCTTCCGCTATAATGGGCGAATATTTGATAATATTTGAAAAAACCAGTATATTTTTTATTCCGAATTTAATAAAATATTTTAATGCTTCTTCAAACTGGCAGTATAAAGTAGGTTCACCGCCGGCAAAATCAATTGTGGTATCTTTTGTTATTACTTCATTATTAACAAGCTGTTTTATTATCGGAAGGATTAAATACGTATCTTTTTCTGCATTTTTTGTTGTATATTCACCGGAGGGAAGTTGTTTTGTGTTTGTCCAGGCATTACAATATATGCATTTTGAATTACATAATCCCCAATCTGAAAATTGGATATATTCAATAAAATTTTTTAAGTTCGTTATATCACTATGATAATGATAAGAATCAAGATTATTACAGCCTTCACAGCTTGCTGGAATTATACCGTTTTCAAGGTTTTTTCTGTTTGTTCTTATAAAGTTTATTATTTTATTAATATCAAAAGTCTTTTCAAAATTATTAGGATTAATATTATCATAAATAATTGGATAGGCTCTGTTTTGTGCCGGATTTCCATTTGAACAAAATGCTATTTTTTTACCGAAAAAAACAAGTCTTGAATTTAATGCTTCGCAGGAAACAAATTGTTTATCTGCTGAATTATCGCTATTTTGTTTTATTTTTAGATTATTAAAGTATTTAAACATAATTATATCCTGCAATCTTTAAAATAAATATCGGTATAAGGTCCTTCATCATATCTGTATTTTTCCCAGAATGAATCTGCGTATTTACCCTTTGTCAGCATTGTAGTTGCTCTGTTTGCTATGTAAAAACGAAGTCCTATTTGTTCTGCGTGTTCTCTTGCTTTGTGAAATAAATCAAATATATGAGGGAAAATATTGTTTCTGTTTGGTTCAAAATAGTTGGCATCAATACCTAAAACAACATTATGAACTCCTGCTTCTTTGCATTTAGCAAGCCATAGATTGATTTCTTCTTCATTATCATTTATTCCCGGAACTATTATATATTTGATATTCACAAGATGAGATAGTTTTTGGTGTTTTGCATAATTTTTAATGTTTGACCAAACTTTATCATAACTTTTTACTTGCTTTATTTTCTCGTGAACTTTCTTTGACCCCGCATCAACGGAAATAACTATGCAGCCATTGCCTTTTTTCAATCTTTTTTCTATTATTCTTTCGTATTTTACGCCTGATGTATTAATTATAATGTAATAATTAAGTTTATCTAAAAATTTAACTACTTTAGAAAACTCCTTTAAACAGGAAACTTCGCCTCCTGAAAAGTTAGCTATTCCGTTGTTATCTAAAATACCCTTTTTATGCATTTCTTTTAAAATAGGATAAATTTCATAGTTTTTGAGTGAATTAAAATATTCTTTATCCTGATTTGTATAACAATAGCTGCATTTTGAATTGCATTTTGTCCAATATTGAAGCACTAATATTTTAATTTTAGGAATATCTTCGGGCATGTCCATTTCTTTTAAGTCCATACATCCTTTACAATTAGGATATATAATGCCCTGCTTAAAACTGTTAATTATCTCTTCTCTGGTTTTTATAATTTTATCTATGTCAGGTTTTTGGGGGTCAAAATTTTTTAATAAATATATTTTCCCTCCGCCTATGTGGCTTACTTGAGAACAAAGTCTAATTTCATTTTCAAATCTAAATTCAATTCCGTATTGAATAAATCCGCAGCTCATATATTTCATAAGTTATTAATCTCCGTTGCACTGATTTAGCCAATTATTAGTTTCAACCGAATATGAAACATACATATCCTGTTTATTTTGGTTTATATATTTAATGATAGTCTTTATTTTTTCAGGTACGGGTTTGTTTTTATTTTCGGCATACCAGTGATGTTCTACATCTATGTGCAGATTTTTGCAGTTGATTTTTTTACATTTGTTTAAAAAGCTTTTTACTTCTGAAATATTATCATTAATGTTTGGAATTATAATATACTTAATTTCAGCCATTGCGTTTTTATTTGTATTGGCAGCGTTAATATATCGTGTTAGATTTTCCCATACTTGTTCAAATGCTTTTACTCGTTTGATTTTTTCAAAAGTCTTTTTTGTTCCTGAATCAGGTGAAATTGATAATTCTGCTTTTCCATAGCGTAATATTTGTTCTATTGCTTTTGAATATTTTATTCCTGAACTTAAAATTTGTATTCTACCGTTGTTAAAAGAAGTAAAATAAATAAGCCATTCAAGCTCACCTTTCGGAAATTCGCTGCATTCTCCGCCGCCTATTATCAGCAATATATTGTTGTTTAACAGGTTGCTATCTCTTAACTTTTTTAAGATAGGCTTAATATCATAAGATTTTTTTGTATTATAATACTGTTTTAATTCAGGATTATTGTATGTATATACGCAATAAATGCAATTACAAGAGCATTTCGCTATATTAGCCATTATTATTCTGTCAAAATAAAGATTTTTTTCATCCCAATCATCTTCTCTAATCATAGGACAATCTTTACAGCAGTTAGGAATGTTGCCTTGTTTGAACATTTCTATATACTGATTTCTTTGTTTTATATATTCATCTATATCAAAATCTCCACCGTTGAAATTATCAATGAATTTTGCGGATTCTTTATTCATTGATGTTGCACAACAAGGCTTGATATCTGTTTGGTCAAAAACTATTTGGTGAAGTAAATAATCACAGCATTTATATCTCATTTTGTATCTCTTTATATTTTTTCAAGATATTCTATACACTGACCTTCATAGGATATATTCATTCCGGATTGCTTTATGCATTTTACGGTTCGTCTGATTGAATCAGGAATAGGATAATCTTTATTCTTATCAAACCATAAATATTCGACTGCAAGTTCAATATATTTACAGTTTATTTCTTTGCATTTTTTTACAAAGACCTTTGCTTCTTTTATATTATCATTAATGCCCGGTAAAAGTATATATTTAATTTTTACTTTGGCTAGTAGATTATTTTGGGAAACATTAATATAATCGCCAAGATTTTTCCATACTTTTTCGTAGGCTTTTACTCTTTTTATTTTTTCATAAGTTGATTTTCTTCCGGAATCAACTGAAATTTTTAGGACACATTCACCTGTTTTAAGTGCATTCTCTATGGCTTTAGAGTATATAATTCCTGAACTTAAAATTTCTAATTTACAGTTTATAAGCAATGCAAAATAAATTATAAATTCCAGCTCGCCATTAGGATATTCACAGCATTCTCCACCGGCTATAACTAATTCGCAGTTCTTATTTATAAGATTTTTTTCCCTTAAATTTTTTAGAACTTCGATTATATTATAAGTCTTTCTTGTATTTAATTCTTGTTTTGTTTGCGTGCTTGTTGTTATAAGCGAGCAATAAATGCAATTACAAGAGCATTTTGTTCTGTTCGTTATAATAATTCTTTTAATATAAAGACTTTCATCCCATTCGCTGTTTTTTATAAAAGAACACCCTTTACAGCAGTCCGGAGCACTGCCTGATTTGAATAACTCAACGTATTTGTTTCTTGTTGTGATATATTCTTCCGCATCAAAATCTATACCGTTAAAATTCCGGATAAATCTTGTTTCATACTCATGTCGTGGGGCACAGCAGCATGGAATAATTGTATCTTGGGCGAAAACTAGTTCGTGTAATAAATAATCACAACAATTGAATTTCATTTCTGTTTACCATTTTTATAGTTGTATTTATCATCTACTAATGACCAAAGCCAGTCCTCTTCAACACCTTCTAAGCTGATAAACGGATGATTGGGATATTTTGAAACTTCAGAAAAGAAATAGTTCAATAATTCGGATATTTCTTTTTTTGCTGTTTCGTTATATTTATTGGCTTTTATGTATTGATGTTCAACATCAAGAATAATAAACCTGCAATTAACATCTTCACACTTCTTTAAAAATTTATCAATTTCATTTTTATTATCATTAATATCTTTAAGCAAAATATATTTTAATTCCACTCTTGATTTGGAATTATTTTCAGAACTTTTTATATAATTTTTAATATTTTTCCACACTCTGTCATAAGCTTTTACTCTTTTAATGCGTTCATAGGTCGGTTTTGTACCTGAATCAACGGAAATCTTTAAAATTGATTCTGAAGATTTTAATGCCTTCTCAATCGCATTAGAATAATTAATTCCGGAACTTAAAAGAAGTAAATTTCCTTTTGTATGCATACAAAAGTATATAAGCCATTCAAGCTCACCTTTTGGATACTCACTGCATTCACCGCCGCAGATGATATATCTGCAATTTTCTTCAATGTAATTATTTGCTCTTAAGTGTAATAAAATTGGCTTAATATCATAAGGTATCCTGGTATTCAAATAAGTTTTTAATTTTTTATTCTGTCCGAATTCGGCTTGCTCGCAGTACATACAATTACATGAACATTTTGTATGATTTGAAATAATGATGTTATTTAGTTTAAAACTAATTTCATCATTATCTTTGCATTCTTGATATGTTGTGCAGCCATTATAACATTCCGGTTTACCGCCGTCTTGAAATATTTTAATAAAGTTCTGTCTTTTTTCAAGGTAGTTTTTAATCTCATTAATTTCTCCGTTATAATTATTAATAAACGGCGTAATATCACCTTGAATGGAAAATGAGCAGCAAGGTCTTATTGTATCTTTATAAAATGCAATTTGATGAAGCATAAACTCGCAGCATTTGTTTACCATTAAAAACTCCAGTCTAATTGATATAATACAAATAAAATTTTTTTAATGCAAATAATTGTAATTTTATATTTTAGCTTTATAATTTAATATTATGTGGGATTTTTTCAAAAATATATTTCAAAAAGAAAAAATGGTCAGTTTGGTTTCTAACAATGAAATTGGTAATAAAACGGCTATTTTTTATGCTTTGGATGGTGAAACAGACCGTCAGAGCGGGAATTTTAAACAAGCTATAGAAAATATGACTAAAGCTATTGAACTGGAACCGGATAATGATATGTATTATGTAACAAGAGCATTGGCATATAAAGCTCTTGGAGATAAACAATCGGCTTTGGATGATATAAATAAAGCACTTGAATTGAATAATCAGGTAGAACATACTCATAAAATAAAAGAAGAAATCGATTGTTTATAATACATCATTTGCAATTTTATTGTTTTGAATAAAGGATATTAAATTATGAGTGAAGATAATTCTGTATTAGACAATTCAACGTCTGAAAAGGGTAAATTTAATAATGGTTTATGGGCTGTTATAATAAATTTATTTACTGTTTTTATATTGTATTTTGTGCTTATAAATTTGGTAAAATTTGCATTTTTATCTGTTTTGGATTTTGTATATCCTTATTTTACGTCAAGACAAGGATTATTTCCTACTCAAGCAGGAAGTTATTTATTCATAAACTATTTGCCTAAGTTGTTCCACTCTAATCCCAATGATTTTAAATCTATTGGTTTTGGCGGTGTCGTTATTTTCCCTTTGATATATTTTCTTATATGCTGGATTTTTTCAAAATCATTTTTCTTTAATTTAAAAGAGAAAGTTAGTTTAATCAAAATTAAAGAATTTTCTATAATTTTTACAATATCTTTTTTATTTATAGGTATACCTTTTTATCATGTCAGCAATTATCATAATGCAACCAGAATTTTAGATTCGGCAATTTCATCAGAGTATTTTTTTCCTTGTATTTTCTTTTTTTCATTCTTTATAATGCTTTATTATATTGTTTTTAATAATGAAAAATTAAATTATTTTCAGTTAATTTTATGCGGCATAAATTCATTTATTATTTCTTCATATAATGAGTATTTTCAAACAAATATATTATTCTCTTTAGCTGCTTTATTTCTGTTATTGTTAATTTTCGACAGAAAGCTTCTGCGTAATAAAAATTTATTATATTTGATTATACCGTTTATAATCGGAACTGTATGTTTTTATTTATTTTTTGATAAATATTCCATGATGGAAAAAATTAATCACAATTTAAAAGATATCATACCTTTTATTAAGGTTTTAATTAATAATTTATTTATGAAAAAAATTGCATTTGTTATTACTATGATAGTTTTAGCGGTATTACTATTAATAGGTAAAAATAAATACAATAAGTATATTTTATTATATTCAATGTCTATATTAACGGGGTTGTTTTTAGCCAATGTTTCGACGATTATGTATACAAGTATATATGAAGGAAGTTCTTTCTTGTTTGAAAAAGCCGAGATTGAAGTGCTAAATGTAAATGTTTTTGAATTTATTATATTGATGTTGGCAGGTACTCTATATTATAATTATAAAGATAAATGTAAATATTTATACTTATTTCTTATTGCCGGCATGATTCCTTTATTGTTTTTTTACGTTAATTTCTATAACGTTTCGGCTAAAAAAATGTTTGAACTAAGGAATTTGTCATATAACATAGATTTAAGATGTGCAGTCTTTAATTCACTTGGCGAAATTACGCTTTTACCTGAGTCTTATAAAAATAATGGCGAGTTATCTAATGGCTCTATTTTCCCTTTTAATCCGAATATAAGACCATATACTTTTGAGAATAATAGAGTTTATGATTATTTCTTCTATGCACCTTATATGAATTATTTTAAAAGTACTTATGGAATGGATTTAGTCGGTATAATGTGGGTATCTGATGAAAAAGCACAAAAAGAATTAGTTAAAAGGCTGGTTTTATTGAATTATAAAGCTTCAACGAAACATAAAAAAATAAATTTTAAATCTCTGTATAAGAAATTTCATAATATAAAGCTTTCAGATAAAGATATACACACTTCAATAAATATGGATTTATCCGATGTTGAGTTGAAGGCCAGGGCATTTATTAACTATAAGAATAAAAATTTTGATGAAGCAAAAAAGTTGTATACAGAGTATTTGGAAAAATATAATCCCGACGATTTGGATTCGCTTATGAAATTAGCTGATATTTTTCATAATGAAAAAAAGATAAAAGATGAAGAAAATATATATTTAAGACTTTTAAAAATAGATAATGCAAATTTAAAATTTTATTATAATTTAATTTCTATTTATTTTGATAATTATAATGATTATGAAAAATCACTTGATTTGGTAAATAAAATGTTGGATGTTAATAATAAAATGTATGCAATGCATTTAAATAAAGCTAATATATTGGTTCATTTAGGAAGAAATGAAGAGGCAAAAGAAACAATTGAAGCTGCGAAAAAAATATCACCAAGAATTGATGTTGAGCTGAATAAGATTTTTAATAACAAGAAAATAGAAGATATTGAAGAAATAATGGATATGGAATTAAAATATCCCGAATTTTAATATTCTTGAATATAATATATAATCATAGTATTATCTTTGTATGAAGATTTCAACAAAAGGCGAATACGCTCTTAGAATGCTTATTGACCTTGCAGAACATCAGGAAGATGGTTTTGTTCCGCTTAAAGATATTGCAAAACGGCAAAGTATATCAAAAAAGTATTTGGAACAAATTGTTGCTCTGTTAAATAATGCTAATTTTTTGATTACAAGCCGGGGTTCTCAAGGCGGATATAAGTTGCTGCGTTCTCTTGATGAATATACAATCGGTGATGTTTTAAGGTGTGCGGAAGGAAATCTTTTAAATATAGATTGTATTAATAATTCCGATTTCTGTAACAAAAGTAAAGATTGTGCAACGGAAATTATTTGGCGTGGTTTAAACAAAGTTATTAATGAATATCTTGACTCTATTACACTCAAAGATATTATTGATAAAAAACATGAACTATTTATCAATGATTATGTAATTTAATTTTTAATTTTTTATTTGCTATTTAGCTCTATTTTTCTTATAATTCTTGCCGGATTTCCTGCTACTATTGTGTTTTCAGGTATTGATTTCGTAACAACACTTCCTGCTCCGACGATTGCCCCGTTACCTATTTTAACCCCGGGCAGAATTGTGCTGTCTGAACCTATCCAGGCATTTTTTCCAATTTTGACGGATTTTGGAGTGATATTTTGCCTTTTCTCCGGATGAAAATCGTGGTTTAAGGTTGCGATAGTTACATTATGCCCTATTAGTACACCATCACCAATTTCAATTCCTCCCTGGTCTTGAAAACGACAGCAAGCGTTTATAAAGACATTTTTTCCTACTTTAATATTGATACCGCAATCAGTATAAAATGGCGGAAACAATCCAAAACTATCAGGAACATCGTTTTGGATTAGTTTTGAGAATAGTTTTCTGATTTCATCCGGAGTATGATATTGATTATTTAATTCATGTGTTATCCTAAGTGCATTTTGGCTGAATTTATGAAAAGACAAAAATAAGTCTGAACCTAATTCAACGTGTACTCCTTCTGCCATTAATTTCCTGAATTTGTCTATTGTTATCTCTTTTTCTTGTGATTGCATCTTCATTTCCTTTATTTATCTATCATTTAGTGTTTAGAATAGTTTCAAGTTCTCAAACGAAACTTTTTTATTAATAAAACTTTTTTGATTTCCTTTTTGAATAATATCACCTTCTTTTATTGTACCAAATAAAATGGGTGAATTCGGGTTGTGCAATTGATAGTTTTCTTCTGCTTTTTTAGGTGTTGAATTAGCATAACAATATTTGCACCCGTTCGGGCATGTGTCATAAAATCCGATATCTCTTGATTCTATGCAATTGCAATTTTTTCTCATACCATGGTGTTTTAGCTTCTTGAATTTTATATGATTAGCTTCTCCTAAAATATCTAATGTTATACAACCGGATGTGTGAATACCGTATTTTTCAAAGTCGTATTGAGCTGCACAGGTTTGAAGATAGATATTATATTTTTGTGCAATTTCGCCTATACTTTTGGCAATTATAATTTTATCTTTTTCTTGCATGGGCTTTAGTTCCGGCATATTTATAGATAATTTTTTATACATTTCAACAAAACTGAAAATGCACCTATTAATATGATTTGACAGTTGTTTAGACATATTTTCAAAAGTGTTTATATGATAATCTATATTATATTTTTGCGTTAATAAAATAGGGTCATATCGCCACGCAATGCGGTTTTTACCTATAATACTTTCTAATTTTAAAAGAGTTTCTATACTTTTTTCAATACATGGTACTTTGGGTTCAATGTCATTTTCATAAGCTGTTATTGTATAGAAAAAATAAGTATTGAATTTATCCGTTATTTCTTTTAATCTGTCTAAAATCGGCTCATAATTTTTAGAACAAAAAACAACACAATCAACAATTTCGGGTTTTAATTCATATTGTGTAATAATAGATGGATAAAACGGATTTCTTGAATAAACAAAACCCTCTTTAAATCTATTTAAAAGCCATTCGCTGTAATATTGAACAGTGTCTGTTCTTCCACCCGTATTTATAATCATTTATGAATTCCATGTTGCATTCGGCTTAATACAGATAGTTTAATTATTTATAACAGTTAGTTTTTGTTGCCTTAATAAGATTTTAACATGACATTGCTAAAATTGCTATTAAAATCGGGATTAAAAGCTATCGCAAATTAATTTAAACCTTCTAATATAGCTCAAAGAGAAAAAGAAGATGTTAGATTTTTATTTAAAAAAGAAGATACAGCTCTTTAATCATCCTGAAAATGAAGAGTTGGCAAATCAGCTAAAGACAATGCAAAACGAACTGAGCAAAGTTCAGTCCGAAATAGAATTAAATAATTCTACACATGAATATTCAACATATACTGTAAAAGAAAAAATACCAATGGAGGCAATCATCAATATTTCTCTATCAACAACGGCAGCTGATATAATTGGACAAAATTAAAAAAAGGGTGACAAATAACTTAAAAGTAATTAATCAGATTTTTTGTTATATCAATAAAGGCAGCACCAATAACCCCAATTAGTAAATTCATTATATTATTCCATAATGTTTTCGGAACTTGATACAAGTTCCTTATTTCCGCTTATATTATTGATATAATTAACGAGTTTATCTAATTGCTTTTGCGGATTTTTAAACCAATCAGCAGACCATATTCGGTAAATTTTCCAACCGAGTTTTTCTAATACTTCTTGTCTTAATCTATCACGATCTCTTGCTGTAGCACAGGCATGATATGCCGCTCCGTCACATTCTATACCTAATAAGAATTGCCCCGGATTATTTTTATCCCTGATTGCTAAATCAATTTTATAACCTGAACAACCGACTTGAGTTTTTACAGAATAACCTTTGTGCCTTAATGCTTTACAAACAGCTTCTTCAAAAGGAGAGTCAAAACAATCATCATATCCTGCTTTTGCTGTTTGATTGAGTGCCGCTTCTCCTCTTTCCGCAAAATCCAAATACCATTGAAGTAATTGAACTCCTCTGCTCTTTGATTTATCCATATTAAAATCAATTGCTTTTATACCACTAAATACTTCTACCATATATCTTGCTCTGGTAATTAAAACATTTAATCTTCTTTCTCCACCGTCCTTATTAATAGGCCCAAAGTTCATAGGCAGAACACCGTTTTGGTTTTTAAAGTATCCTACACTAATCATTATTACATCTCGTTCATCACCCTGTATAGATTCCAAATTTTTAACAAAGAAATATTCCTGATTATTATCATTAAAGAAATCTTCGCAAGATGGATCTTCTTCTCTTAATTTTTCTATTTCAGATTCTATTAAACCTTTTTGTTTAATATTTAAAGTTGCAACCCCTAAAGACATATCAGGATGTTTTTTTGCGTGTTGCATAACTGCACGTGCAACAATTTGTGCTTCTTCTAATCGTTTATTTTCTTTAGTGGTATCTGATGGTTGGTGGTATAAAAATTTTATACCCAGAGTTTCGCTATCCTCTATACAACTTGGGAAAGTATACAACTCTTGATATAAATGCTTATTAGAAAAAGCAATTAAGTATTCATGTTTACTTCTATAATGCCATTTAAGCATACATTGCGGAAATCCGGATGTAGTACATTCATCTAAGATACTACTTAAATCAGTTCTTTCATATTCATCAGTACTATCTTCGTTTTCATCTTCCATTTCATCTTCTTCTACAACGGTTTTAAAGAATGAAGTGGGCGGCAATTGCTTTGTATCGCCTGCAACAACCAATTTATCACCTCGAATGACCGAACCGATACAATCTTCTGTTGTTAACTGGCTGGCTTCGTCAAAAATTACCACATCAAAATGAAAAACTTCCGGATCTAATAATTGTGCAACAGTTGACGGACTCATCATTAAACAAGGCTTTAAAGATAAGAATAGATTTGGAATACTGCGAATTATTTGTCTTAATGATTTTCGCATTCGTTGTAATTTGCCCTGTCTTTTTAATTCGGTTGCTTCTTTTGAATATTTTTCTTTCGCCAGCATTGCATTTGAAGATAATATTGTCAATAGTCGCTCTTTTGCTGAATATATCTGATTTTTATCAAGGTATTTAAATTCTTTTACTAAATCATCTTGATCTAAAGAATTGAATGATTTCAAAACATTATTATTCTTTAAGACATAACCATTTAACCATATACGGAGAAATTGGGTTTCTAAAGCTGTATCATAGTTATTTAGCTCAATATTGTTTTCAACACATTTATCCCAAAATTTATTCAAATTTGCATTTTTAATAGCATCAACAGATTGTAAATATTTAAACCACAAAGTTAAATCATCTGCATTTTCCGATATGGCTACAAATTTACTTTTCAATTGCTGAAATTCAATATTATTATAATCAGTTGAAAATGCCTTATTGCAATCTAATTGTAATATATTTGAAATTGAGTCAAATTCATTTTTTACATCAACTTGTAATTTATTAATTTTATTAACAAGCTGTTTTATTTTTTCATAATCTATACTATGAGAATTGATTTTATCTAATATATTGTTTGTAAAATATTTACCTGTATTTACAAGTTCTTTAAATTTAAGCAAATAATTACTTTGTGTTTGTATAGCGAATTCATCCGGCTCTTTTTTATTCCAAATTTTATCATATAATTCCGTTGCTATATTATTACATTCTTCTAATTTCGCAATTGATAAGTTCAGTTCTTTTAGATTTTGAAAATCATTAACAAGTTCATCCAAATTAGCCCTGTAAGTGCCACTGAAATATTGACTTACATACTTGTAGTCTTTATAAAATTTAAAGAATATTCTTGAAAAGAATTTTTCTTTGTATAATCCGAATTTAAAAATTAAATTATCTATATCTTCGTTTAAAATACCTAAATTATATTTATTTTTAATTCTGTTATTGAATAAATTAAATTGCTTTACATTATCACAAACGGTTTTAATATCATTTTCCAATTTTGTATCGTCATATACAATAGTCGGTACAGCCGTTGCCGGTATATTTAATATAGTATCCGTTATATCAAGCAATGTATTTATTTCAGAAGGTTTTAATATTTGTTTAAATAAAATTTCACTTGATAAATCTTTGATACAATGGTTAAGATTATCAATGCTTTTAACAAAAGAGTCTATTTTATCTTGTAATTGGCTTTTTTCTTCATATCCTAATTCTCTTATTTCTGCCCCGTACAAGGCAAAATCTTTTGGATTTCCTAATTTTTTAAGGATTTCTTTTGCATTTGTAAATAATGCTTTGTTTGCATATAATTGTTCTTTTGTCCATTTGTCATAATTGTCAAAAATATATCTTAAATCCGGAATTTGATTATTATTTAAAACAATGCCCAATGCCTTAAATGGTGAATATTGTAATGTACCAATCGGATTATGCAATTCTTTTGAATATGTTTTCAAAGTTTTAATGTCATCATATAATTTAGATAAACTATCTGCATCATAGTTTCCTATAAAATTGTATTCGAGAGTATTAATCAATTCATCGACAACACGTTTCTTATTGGTCTTATTACTATGTAATTCAAGGCAATATGGAGCAAGTCCATTCATATCCAAACGGCTTTTAACAACATCTAATGCCGCAATTTTTTGACTTACAAATAAAACTTTTTTATTTTGTGATAATAATTCAGCAATGATGTTTGCAATGGTTTGACTTTTTCCTGTCCCCGGAGGACCTTCTATTACCAGATTATTGCCGGATTTAACAACTTGTATAGCTTGTTGCTGCGAAGAATCAGAATCTAATATTTGATATGTAGATTTAGGTTGAACTCGTTTATCCAATTCAGATAACGGACATATACTGTCTGTTGAAACTTGTTTTTCATCGTTCAAGCCACAAATTGTTTCAACCAGTTTACTGCTCTTAATCAGGCTTTGATATTCATCCAAATCTTTATACATTACAAATTTCGCAAATGAAAATAATCCGATATATATGTTATTTAAGAGTTTCCAACGTGATTTATCTTTAATTTTTTCTTGGACTTTTGCAAATACTTCGATGGGATTTATGCCATCTTCATCAAAACCAATATCTGCTAAATTAATACCAAAATCTCTTTTGAGTTTTAGTGTTAATGCCGGATTTAAAATTACGGAATCTTCATTGTATTTTATTGTATATGGCTGCCCAATACTTTTTCTTTTAATTTCAACAGGAACCAGTATTACCGGAGCTTCCATTTTCTCATCACTATTATCAGTTTCGTACCAAATGACACTTCCTAAAGATAAAAATAATACATTATATCCAAGATCATCGTTTGTAGACTTTGCTGTAGTACTGATTTTGTTTAAAGTTTTATTCAAGTCTTGTAATGAAAGTTTTGTTTGCAAATATTTATCAACATGTTTTTTTGCAAGATTTTCCACTTCATATTCTTTGAATTCTTGTGCTTTAAATTCTATTCCTTCATTTAATTCTTCTAATGACTTTTTCTCTTCCTCCGGAATATCTTCTTCGTTGACATTAACCGGTAAAAATTCCATTGTTTGTGTATTTTGTACTAAAGATCTATATATTTCCGGAGGTTGTTCGTCAATAATACGCAGTGTTGAATATTTTGCAGTTTTAAAACTTAACAATCGATTTCTCTTAGATAAGTCAATAAGCTTTTCTTTCCATTTATAAATTCTTTTATCAATACTTTTTTCAATTTTTAAATTTTCATCCGATTTAGCGGCTTCAACTGTTTCTGTTGATTCATGTGTATTGTGTTGCATTTCCTCAATGGCTTGTTTTTCGTTTTTTTCCTCTATCTCAACTTTTGTTCCACAGTATTCACAAAATTTTGAATCTTCGCTTATTTCTCTTTTACAAAATACACATTGCATTTATCATTACTCCGTTATTGTTTTGTACCGCAATATTTACAAAAATTTGCATCAATAGATATCTTTTTCCCACAATTTGTACATTTTTTTGTTTCGGTAAATTAAATAAATTACTAAAGTAAGTATTCCGATAATAATAACAATTGGTTTTGCTGATATTAACAGTAATATTACAGATAAAAGTATTATGGTTATTTTAATACCTGTATCCTTTTTCCTAAATTCATTAATTCTATTTATAAATTCATCATAATCTGAATTTACTTCAAAATCTGTATTACTAACTTTTTCTTCAATTACTCTAACAGAAGATGGGGCTTCATAAGTTTGTTTCTGCTGCTTTTTACCTGACGAAATATCTTTCACATAGGATATTCCGGTTCCGGGAATAGAATAAGTATGCCTTTCTTTCCCATTCGCTAATTTAGAATATCGAATGCCCGGAATTCCCCAACTATAGCCAATGCCGGATTTACTTAAATTTATTTTAAATCCGCCGCCTAAATTTATGCTTTTTCTAAACCTGTAACCCATATATACCCTGATTTGATTTTATCATAAAAATAGTTTAAGCGTTTTATTAATGCTTGATATTTTTAGTTAATTTCAAGCTATTTTTGTAGTTTTTAATCAGTTTATTGTAGGACATTTCTTCTAATTCTGAAACCAGTTCATCATTTGGAACAGTCGGATATTTGTTATTATATTTATTTTAACTTTTTTCGAAAATTGATATTTCAAAACTTTGTAGTATAATAAGTCTATGAAAGAATTCCGAAAACTTTTTCTAATAATATTCATATCATTAGTTGTTTTTATATGCTGTGATATTGGATTCTTTTATTTTATAGAAAAAAAAGATTTTAAAGTCGTTTTATCGGCAACAGAATATAAGAATAGTGAAATACATTTTCCAAATTATTTTATAAAATTAAAACCGATTGAAGTTACATATCAAGAATCTGTTAATGACTTTAGACCTGTAATGAACCCTAAAAGCAAAATGGATTCAATATTAATTTTAGGTTGTTCTTATGCTTATGGTTATGTTTTTAATAATGAACAAACAATTTCTTATATTTTATCAAAATATTCGAAACGACCAATATATAATAGAGCGATAAACGGTTGGGGTATTCAGCATGCTTTATATCAGTTAGAAAATAAAAACTTACTTACCGATATAAAAACAAAACCTAAATATATTTTTTATGTTTTAATGCCTAATTGCGATCATTTTAAGAGGTTATTTTATACTTGTTTTCCTTCAATAGCCAATGACAATTATTATCTTTCATACAAAAAAAGAGAAAATAAACTGATAGTAAGAAAACCTCTTCTTAATTTATATTATAATTTCGCAATTTTTAGGCATATACAGAATAAATTAATTGATAAATATGTAGATTATAATTTATATAAAAAGCCAAATAAAAATTATTATAATTATATTATTTTGCATTTTAAAAAAATTAATGAGTTTATAAAAGCTAGATGGGGTGTAGATGGAAAATATCCTCAATTAGTAATATTAAATTTTGAAGAAAATCAGCCGCAATATTGGGCTTCTGAACTTGAGAAGGATGGAATAAAGATTATTGATATAGCTGATACTATAAATATTTATGGTTTAGATGATTTAAAATTGGGTCTTTTTGAGCCTGAAAATAGTCCTCATCCTAATGGAAAATTATGGAAATTATTAATTCCAAAACTTAAGGAAATGTATCCTGATTTATAAAACTTTGGTTATTATAACTATCCAGGATAAATCGAAAAGTTCAAAAAGATTGTTTTTAAACTTTATGTTAATGAAGTAATAACCTAGTGTATTGATAATTCTTTGTTTAAATCCGGTATTTGATTTTCCCAGAATAAATAATTATCGTGTTTATATAAAAAACTATATTTTTGATAATTTAAAATTATTAAAAAGGTTAAAAAAATAATGCATATATTAACAAATACGATTAAATTTTTTTTATTAATAATTTTTTGTATTATTTGGGTTACTCTTTTATATTCATAGTTCTTTTAACAACATACAGAGGTTTTTGCTTTACTTCACTGAATATCCCGCCAATATATATACTTATCACCGTTAAATAACTTATTATCAATAACGCAGAAAAGTATATTGAAAACATCATCAAATCGAAATGTGATGATAATTTTAATATCAAATCTATAATTATTCTTATTCCAAAAAATGCTGAAGCAAAAAACAGTATGATAATAATAGGCAATCCAAATAACAACGGCTTGTTTGAATTAGCTATAATCCTTCTTACTGCAAGCTTAAAGCCTTTTATAATATTATATGTGCTTTTGCCTTCCGCACGTTTATTTTTTATAATATCAACATACCCAGTTTTAAATCCAAGATAATAAAGTATTGTTCTGTAATTAAAATTAACATTATTTATTTTTTTAAATTCATCAGCAACTTGTTTCGTTATTATACTGAAATTCCCGTGGTCATATTTTGATACATATTCGGATAAATATCTTTCAACGAAACGAAAACTTTTTGAAATGAGTTTTTTAGATAATTTATCAACTCTTTCTTTTCTTATTCCAAAAACTATATCATATCCTTCTTGAATTTTTTGGTACATAGCCAATATGTCATCTGGATTATCCTGCAAGTCACAATCCATAACAACTACAAAATCGCCTTTTGAAAAATCAACACCTGCTTTTATAGCATTATGCTGACCAAAATTTCTGCTTAAGTCAATAAATTTTACTCTTTTATCGGTTTCAGCTATCTTTTCTATCTCTTCACCAGAACCATAAGGGCAGCAATCATTTACCATTATAATTTCATAATCAAAATCTTTGTTATTTAATGTATTACATATTGCATCATATAATAATTTTACATTCCTTTTATCACCATATATTGGTGAAACTACTGATATTAATGTTCTGTTCATCTACTCAAATCTCTCTTTAAAAAAACTTTTTAGATACTGAAAAGATATAATTTATTTGTTCATTTGTCAAGTCATAAAGCAAAGGAATGATAATATAAGGATAGCTTTTATTTATGGATACATTAATGTTAAATTATGGAAGATTATTATTGACAAATATGTTAAATCATGGCAATCTTTTTTATAAAAATAAAATTAATTATACGTTTTTAATCCTTATTAAGGTAAATATGAGTCAGTTAATAAAATATAATAATATTGAATATTTTATGCCTTTTTTATTTTGTAATGATATTTATATTCCTGTCTTAAATAAACTGCTGAAAGATGAGGTTAACCCAATAAGATATGTATATGGCAGTTTATTTTGTGCCTGGGGAGGCGGGAGAATTTGTAATTTTAAGTTATCAAATTTGCATCGAGTAAATAATTATTTGGAACAATTAAAAAAATATAAAGTAATTCCGACTTTTACATTTACAAATTTATGTGTAAAAGACAAGCTTAATGACGAATATTCAAACAATCTGCTTGATATTGCCTATGATAATGGTGCTCATTTTATTGTTGCAACGGAAGAATTGTATAATCATATCAAATCACGTTATCACGAGGCAAAAATGCATTGTTCCGTAATTGTTCCAAGTATAAAAAGAATAGATGAAAAAAGTTTTGATGAAACAAGATTTTACAACAAAATGCTTGATAAATATGAAATAGTTATAATCAGACCCGAATATACAATGGAAAATATAAATAAACTTGATAAATTAATTAAAGATATATCAAGAGTTGAGGTATTAATAAATCAATATTGTAAGTATAATTGTGAAATGCATAAAGAGCATTATAACTTTCTTTCACAAATTGAAAATTATAAATATAATAATGTTGAATTACCGAAAGAAGTACAACAAAAGTTTGCAAACAATTCTGAATCAAATGATATTTTTAGTTTATGTCCTAAAAATAATGTAAATAACAAGGAATCTCGTTCTGTTTTTTTGTCACAAGAACAAATTGAACAAGTTATAAATATTGGTGTTAAGAAATTAAAAATTCAGGGTAGATCTTATAATTTTAATGATTTGTTTAATCAGCTGTATCTTTATTTCTTTAATAATGAGATACCATGCAGCGAAATAAGAGATAAAACGGATAAAATATGTGCTCAAATCATTCAGGAAAATAGAAAAGCAAGTCTGCTTTGTATATAATTTAATCAGGTACTGCAATTTTCCGGATAAACAAGTAAAAAGTTGTTCAGAATCTACAAAACGGTCTTTTCCGAAATAATCAACTAACGCATACAGGCTCATTGATTTCGCCTTCAGCTCAATAATTTGCTTTATAAAACTAACCGTAAATATCAAATTACTCTTTACAACTTAAGAATACATTTTAATAATATTTCTTATTTCTTCATCATCAATGGAGTCAACACCTGAGTTGTTTAATTGTTTAAGAATTTCATTAGCTTTTTTAAATCCTTCTTTTAATTCATCATTGCCGGCTGTTAACCATAAATTTTTTCGGTATGAATTTATTTTTATTTTTTCATGTTGAGTTAATTCTTCATCATTAGTATCTTTTTCAAGCAGTTTACATAAATAACCGTCTTTTGAAGCCATTTGTGAGGCTATTTGTTTTGTTTTTGGACAAAAATACCATACAAGTTTCATTCTTAGGGAAGCATATTTTTCTCTTAAATCTTTGTTATTTATTCTTTGTAGTTCTTTTTCTTGTCTTTCTTGTTGTGTTTGTTCCCTTTTTAATTGCTGTTCAAATTCTTTTTCAAATAAAAATTGACGGTTTTTTTCAACATTTAAATCAATATAAATATGGTCTAAATCCATATTTAAAATAATATCTTTTATTATATCGACATTTCCGTCTTTAATATTTTCCATAAGATTTTTTTGGGAGATGCCTGAGGCTTTTGCAAATTCACTTAAAGAAAGAGTGGTTTTATTTTTATCTCTTAATTCTGTTAATTTATCTATATTTTCGGGGACGCTTAAATCTATATATGCTTGAGTTTTTGGACCTTGCTTTGTTTCAACTTGTTTGATATAACCTTCTAATTTCCCGTTTTTTACCAGTTGTATAAGTCCGTTCGCACTGAAAAAGCCTAACTTCTTTAATAATGTTGCAGAAATAAACCTTTCTTTCGGAGGTGTAGAAAATCCTTTGCAATAATATTTATCCATAGGAACGCATTTGGTTCTTTGATATCTTGCTATTTGTTCTTCCAGTGATTTTTCGCTTGTATCATCTATTTCGAAAAAAGTTAAGCTCTTGTTATAATCCTTATTACGTGATACAAACTCAATCATTGGCAAATTAGCATTAATAATATAACTTTCAGGAAGATTATATTCTTTTTTAATTTGTTTTAGGCTTCTTAATTTGCCTTTTTTTGCTTTTAAGGTTTGAGTTGTTTGTATTGAGGTTTCATCTGTTAAATCAACTAAAGTGTAATTCCAAGTTGGTAACAGTTTTATTAATCCCATATTTTTCAGTTCTTTTAAATATGAATTATCAAAGTGTTCATCTAATATATCTTCAGCGTCGATACAGAACCCCGAACGAATTAATTCCTGATAGGTTTGATCCTCATTTTGAAAAGGTTTGTAAAAAGGAGCGGTTTGAGGATTGGATACCAAATATTTTCTATATAATAATAATTTTTCTTTTAATCTTTCTATTCCTTTATTTAAATCGGAAATGTCAGAATTATAATAATTTATTTCTTTGTTACAGTTTGTTATTCTTTCATTTAGAGAATTAATATTTCCGGAATCAAACGCAGTTGTTATTACATGATTTCTCCAAGAAGAATAAATATCTTCAGTGTCTTTTTGTTTATCCGAAAAATACGAAATTAAAATTCGATTACAACTTTGCGAGAATCTTGATAATTCTTTTTCCCTTTTATCATTGTAATCATTATCAAGTTCTTTCATTGTTTCAAGAACCAAAGCTTTTAAAAATGTTTTAGATGTACTTTTTGAATCTTTAGAAGTTTGATAATCAGGTTTGTATTTGTTTAATATCCTGATAATATTTTCCCTCCAATTAGGCTCCATAAATGCATTGTATGTTATACAATCGTGAACTTCTTGTCTTTTGGCTTTGTATTCTTCTTCCTGTGCCTCAAACGGTTTCAGCGTTTCAATTAAATCGTTTAGTTGTTGATAATAGGGTTTATCCGGATTTATAATATCTTCGTAAAAGACTTTTTCTTCTTCACAAGCTGATTTACGAGCTTCAAGATAAGATTTTCTTTCCAGATATGCTTTTATTTCCGCATTTGTTTGTGCTTTTTGTTCTTGATATTGAGCTTCAGCCTCGGGGGTTAATTTTTGTAATTCAAGACAATCTTGTTTGCTTCTGCCTTTAAAATTTATCGGATTGGTGCAGAATTTATTTATAATTTGGGGAATTTGAACGGATTTTGAAAAATTTATATTCATATTTTTAGCTCTGTTTATTATAAAACTAAGCTAAAAAAAGAATTGCTTATATTATTACAAAGGATTAATTAAAAACCTGCTACCAATCCAACTACACTATATTGGCCTATTTAAGTTTAAAATTTATATCGTATTTTATTATAACAAAAAAATAAATTTTATAAATTTAATTCTTTAGCCAAAGCAGGAACAATAACCTGCCAAGCCTTTGCGTTTGGATGAAATTTATCCGGCACTTGGTATTGGTCATCATTGATATTAAAATTTAAAATTTTATCAAGATATATTACTTTGAATCCAGCTTTTTCTAGTTCTGTAAACATTTGAATATCTGAAACTTCATAATCGTAAACTAATATTATAAATTCAGAACTTTTACATACACTTTTAATTTTATTTTTTATTTCTTGCATATAAAGTTTGAATAATTTATTTTTATTTACAAAAAAACCTTTGTTATATAAAAAATAATTTATATAATTAATTATATAAGAATGATTTATTAAAAGTGGCAAATAAATATATTGTAATTTCTTATAATTTTTTATTGGAATAAAAAATGGAACGGTTGGTCTTGTATTACTGTATAAACGTCTTTTATGATCATAAATATATGTATAAATAAAATATTCAATATTAGTTTTATTAATAATTAATTTGTTTAATATTTCAGTATTATTAAGAATATATAAAATGTCTCTGGGAGAACCGCCTGAAAGTCCTATATTATATACATTTCTATGCGTGAAGTTTGATAATATACTCGAAAAAATTTCATTAGTATTTAATTTATCACCATAAGTAAATGAACATCCTGCGATAACAATATCTTTTTTCCCTTCACTCTCAGGGTATATTGCCGGATATCTAAAATCATTATTAATGCTAAAATATTCAGGAGGATAATAATAATTAAAATGGTCAAATATACTTGAAGCTAATAATTCTGTTCCTATTACAACCAGAATTATAAGTGAAATGTTAGTTACAATTATTTTAATTATTCTATTTCGTATTTTTTTATTAATCATAAATAAAATCCTTTAAATTTAAAAATTAAGTTTTATAAATTTAATTCTTTAGCCAAAGCAGGAACAATAACCTGCCAAGCCTTTGCGTTTGGATGATTATCTAATAATTTGTATTCTGATTTTATAGTATGGTATATTATTCGGGTTAATATTGACATATAATCTTCTTTGATGGTCAAACATATAAGTGTATATAACATATTCAAATGTTAAATTATTTTTTTAAAATTCTTTTTTTGTTTGTTCAAAGTTTTCTCTTAATAAGTACAACATTGTTGTAAATGAGCAGACGGTTTAGGAATTTTAATCAGACAGTTTAGGAATTTTGGGCAACATTAGTTTTAAAATCTGCTTAAATTTTTCTCAAATTCATCTGAAAAATTTTTTATACTTCTTTTGATTCTGCTTTGAAATTATTATATCACATTTGGAAATTCCGTTGCAAAAGTCAGCAAAGCCTTTTATTTTAATTCGTATCTTGTAATTTTTGCAGGGTAAAAAGGGTTTCTTGAATACACAAACCCCTCTTTAAATCTGTTTAAAAGCCATTCGCCGTAATATTAAACGGTGTCCTTCTTCCGCCTGTATTTATAATCATTTTATAAATCCCAAACGGTAATTTATATATGCGGAATTGTCGAATTTTTTGTAATTCGTATACTACATTGCTCCAATTCTACGAAGAATTCCTATCATTCCTTCTGCTGCAATATCATTTATAACTTGACCGTCTTTATTAAAATAATAAAAATTCATGACGCAAACGGAAATTTTTTTGTTTGTCGGTTTTATTCCCATAAATTCGCCATCGTGTGTACCCGTTAAATCCCATTTAACCGCAACTTTATCCTCATCCGCTACCATATCTTTTATATGCCACTGCACGTCACTAAAACCCTCACGCATCCAATGAACTACGGATAAATAACCTTTGCCGCCATAAAGAGGCTCGGGGCTTGCCGGGGTATAAAATGCCGCTTCCGGTGCAACCAATTCCCGTGCTAATTTATCATCAGCCGTATTTATCATTTTTTCAAATTTTTTCATTAATTCTTTATTGCGCTCGATTAAATTCATATCCGTTTCCTTTTTTGTAAATTTTAAAGATTAATGACAACAGATTTTTTATAAAAGCATTATAATCGGAATTAGATTGTTGTCAAGAAATTGCTGTTTATAAAGTTTATGTCCGATTTAATAATTAAAAAATATAATGACCAAAAGTCATTGCCCGTAGTCATTTTATTGCATAATAAACTATGCCGGAAAATATTTTAAATACCGCAATTAAATTAACTCTCAACAAGTTAAAGTTTGGAAAGATTTATTTATGCATTTAGTTCCATTGAAGATGAGTGATAATAAAATAACGATTATTAAACTTTGTGTCGGTTAAGCAAAAAATAACAAAAAGGAGAAGTTATGAAACAAGAAAAATTTACTGATGAAATGCCTGAAGTTGTGTTAGTTCCGCAACCGAGAAGAATTGTAATAGATTGTACACTTTCGCAAAGAGCTTACGGGCTTTTTGATACCGTAACGGGTACTCAAGTCAGCGATTTTGTGAAAGGAAACAACGAACAAATCGAATTTAACGATTTAGAACCGGGCAGGCACTATGATGTGGGTGTTATAGAAAATACGGGAGATGAAAAACCTCATTTCGCAATAAATTGGACAGCCGACATGCGGGATGATACGGATAATATATTAAAAAATTCCGTTGATTTACCCGTAAATTATCCCTGTGCCTATCGAATAAAATATAACGACAACAATTCCGACGATGTTTATGACTTGGCGGATGGCAACGGCGAAATAGTCGGCCGGGTTGCAAAATTATCACCCCGGGGTGATAAGCCTAAATTTACCATGGTACGCACTTTTCGAATGAAAGATGATACGATAAAATAATAAAATCGAATATCAAAAATACCCCAAGGCACCTGTCCTCGGGTATTTTGATGATATTTTCGTTTATTTAAATTTAACTTGAAGTCTTTGTCAAAAATCATATCTTGACATTTTCCCCCCCCCCTTATAATTTATTTGTCTTATGAGATAGTCAAACAACCGGGATTAAGAATAGATTAAAAATAAAGGAGAAGTATGAAAAGAAAAAGAGTTCTTGCTGTCGTGTTGCTTTCATGCATGATAAGCCAAGCTGCAATGTCTAGGGAATATAATATAAATTTTGACCATGGTGACAAAAACGTGTCATTCTCAGGACAAAGTACAGGTTCAGTTACAAATTCGGGGAATGGAAATGTTTCCGTAAATACTACTAATGGAAATACATTCACAGGTTCATTAAAGAACTCGGGCAATGGTAATTTTACAAACTCGGGAAATGTTGTTGTCGGCAAAAACGCTAAAGGCGAAAATGATAAAATAGAAAACAGCAAGGGCAAATTTTTGAACAATGGAAATATTACAGTTAATGAAGGCGGGAGCATAGATAACAAAGACGGATTTGTTAACAATGGAAATATTACCGTCAATGAAGGCGGAGCTTTAGTTAACGACGGAAATTTTGTAAGTAGCGGAAGTCTTACAAATAAAGGTAATTTTACTAATTCAGGCTTCTTTAACGGCAGTTTTACAAACGATGGATTGCTTAAAAATCTTAAAGAAGCTACTATGTTTCTTACTGAAAATACAACCAATAATAAAGATATAGAAACAGACGGACTTTTCTTTATAAGTAAAGGAACCGAATTTACAAATAAGGGAGAAGCCGATATTTCCAATTCGGGACAATTCCATAACTCCGGTACCTATAAAAGCGAAACGGAAATGATAAACACCGGTACATTTACAAATGACGGAAGTTATACCGGCGGGCTTATAAATGACGGAGGTACTGCATCAAACATAGGCGGTACAATGGATAAAGTTGTCAACCAAAATGGCGGACTTTTTGTTAACTCGGAAAATTCCCAATTGACTACCGCAGAAAATAAAGACGGCTCGACTTTTAAAAACACGGGAATAGTATCCGGTAACGTTACTAACTCATCAGGCGGTAATTTTACCAATTCGGGTGAAGTTACCGGAGAAGTTACAAACGATAACGCCATCTTTAATAATACGGATAACGGCAAGTTAGGTAAAAAATTTACAAATAAAAACGGCGGTGTTTTCAATAACACTTCAAAAAATAAAGTATCGGGCGAAATTGACAATGACAACGCTACCGTAAATAACAGCGGAGAGATAGAGTCTGTCTCATTGAGCAACGGAGCGGTTGTTAATAATAATGCCGAAGGTAAATTAGGTTCAATTACGGGAAGCAGCTCAACGGTGAACAATTCGAGTGTCGTTTCGGGAACCGTAGAAGCTGCAGAAGGCGGCGGATTAACCGTTAATAACCGTAAAGACGGAAAAATTTCAGGAACAGTTAAAGGCGAAACAACCGTTAATAACAGCGGCACAATGGAAAACACAAATATACAGGGCGGTGCAATCGTTAATAACAATATTGACGGTAAAATTACGGGTAATACAAATCTTACACAAGGCAGCAGCGTATATAACGACGGTCTTATTTCGGGAATTATCACCGTTGATAACAATAGCTATCTTCACCTTGGTGCTAATACACAATTTGATAAAGATGCTAAGGTAAACATGGGTGGTCATTTGGATTTAATGAACGACCATTTTGATGATTTCAGGGCTAATCTTGGCTTGATGCGTCCCGGAACTTCCGTATCCGTAGATATAAGTTCCGCTACCGGTCAAACTGATAAATTATGGGCAATAAGAGGTGTTACGTTAGAGGACTTTAACTTTATTCCCGATACTCTTTTAAGCTACGGTAATATTTCAAAAGAACAATTGGCGAAGAATATGGGATTATACTCAAGTCAGTTGAATATTAAAGACGGGGTATCACATAAAGCTTTATCGCCTTTAAGATGGTTAAATGCGACAAGCAGCACAAACGGTATCAGCTTTGCACCTACGGGTAACAGCTATAATGACTTTAACCCTGCCGTTATGGCGGCTCCGATAGCGGCTCAAATCGGAGGCTACTTAAATCAGTTAAATTCATACGATGAAGCATTCCGTAATATGGATATGTATATGTTAATGACTAAATCTCAACGTCAAACATTGAAAAACAAAAACAAATATGCGGCTGCTGATTCTAACTTGGTATTTGACCCGACTAATACTCCTTATGATAATACCTCGGCCTGGTTTAGACCTTACGGAACGTTTGAAAATGTCCGATTAAAAGGTGGAACTGAAGTTTCTAACGTGGCTTGGGGTTCTTTCTTCGGTGCTGACTCCGAACTTATTGATTTAGGACACGGATGGGACGGTATGTTCGGGGCTTACTTGGGTTATAACGGCTCTCATCAGGCTTATAACGGAATTGATATCTATCAAAACGGTGCTACGCTGGGTGTAGTCGGTATGGCTTATAAAGATAATTACTTTGCGGGTTTAACCGCTAACGTCGGCTCTAACATAGCTAATGCTGATACTATGTACGGTTCTGATGATTTTACTCTTTTAATGTCGGGTATCGCAGCTAAAACGGGCTACAATTGGGAACTTGCCGACGGAAAATTTATTATCCAACCAAATTATATGATGTCTTATTCTTTTGTTAATACTTTTGATTATACAAATGCTGCAGGAATAAGAGTAAATTCCGATCCTCTTAATGCTATTACTTTCGAACCCGGATTAAAGTTTATCGGTAACTTAAATAACGGATGGCAGCCTTATGCGGGCGTAAGCGTTGTTTGGAACGTTATGGATAAAACTCAATTCCGGGCATCCGATGCAACACTTCCCGAGTTAAGCGTTAAACCGTTTGTAAAATACGGCATTGGCGTTCGTAAGACCATAGGCGAAAGACTCACCGGATTTTTCCAAACTTATATCACAAATGGCGGAAGAAACGGTATCGGGCTTCAAGCAGGATTAAGAATAACCCTTGGTAAAGATGAAAGTGCAATTACAAAAGCTCATACTCCCGAATTACCGAAAACACAAATAAAATTAAGTCTGAATAAATAAAAGGCAAAATAATGAAAAAATATTCGGGGCGGGGCGAATTTTTCGCCCCGCCCCGAATTTTACTTGATTACATCGCTACTAATGATTTTAGCTTGAAATATCACGAACTTAATTTGATGTCTTTTTTAATAGCTTACTTTTTGTTCCGAATTACTCTTTGAAATACTTGTAAATTTATCATATTTTGGGTCAGTCTTGATAATTTTATCATTATCTTTTTTGACGGTATTGTGTTTGTTAACTTCTGTCACCAAATTATAATTTGGTAAATTGACTGCATTTAATGTCATACACACCACTCCTTCAACCTTCTTTATATATAAATGGTTTTAAAACAAAAAAATTGATATGCCATTAAAAATTTTTAAGCAATAAAATATGTGTCATAAATTATAATCCGGTGATTAAACATATCAGGGATTATAAATTAATATTTTATTAATATTTGCCTTATTTGATATTTAAAAATAAGCTTGACAATGTTATAAAAATTGCGATAATAAATTAAGGACTTATATGAAACAATATTTAATAAATAAAAATTCAGATGAATTATTACTGTTTTTTACAGGCTGGGGCTGTGATGAATATGAATTTGAGCATCTTGAATCCGAATGTGATGTTTTACTTTTGTATGATTATTCGGATTTAAGTTTTAATTTTGATTTTTCCAAATACAAAAAAATCAATTTAACTGCGTTTTCTGCGGGCGTTTTTGTTGCATCAATTTTCAATTTTAGCAGTTTTAAGATACATAAAATTGATAAAAAAATAGCAATATCCGGAAACCCTTATTTATTTGATGAACACTTAGGACTTTCAAAAAAAATACAAGAACTGCTTTATAGCGTAAATGAAAACAATGCGGATGAATTCGCAAGAAACTATTTGATAAAAACAGACGAAGAATGGGAAAAATTTCACCATTCAAAAAGAACAATCGAAAGCTGCAAAAAAGAATTCAGCAATTTAAAAGAACTTTATAAAACAAATAAACAAAATATTAAAGATATATATAATGAGGCAATATTTGGCGATGACGACCCTATTTTCAATGTATCCTCTCAAAAAGAATATTATCAAAACAGATTGCATTATATAAAAAATGCACGTCATAATATATTTTTTAAAATAAAAAATTACGAACAAATATTTGATTTTAATTAATTTTACTTTAATGGTAGGCGGCGGCTCGCCTGTGTAATTATAAGCATTACAAAAAAGAATAATAAACAGTATTAATATTGATTATTTTAACTCTGAAACCCACGAAACCACAATGACAAATATTTTAGCGGATAAAGGAATTTGCCTAACCCCAGGATTTTTTCAAGATTACACAAACGAATTTGTTCGGATACCTTTTGAATGCGAGGAAAAATTTGAATGTTATTTGTACATAAGGTTAAACGATAAAATAGAGCAATTAAAAGATTTTATCAAGATATTGAAGGATATTTATAAAGATTTGCAAATAAAACTGTTAAGCCGTTTTCAAAAAGTATTTTGCTTTGAATGCTCTGCCGTTATCTTGATAAACAAATTTTTGTACTTTACCTAAATTTATTATTGAATTTCTTAATGCACTGGCTATGCATTGAGTATTTTCTTCAAGCATTATTTCAAATCCGACAAGAGCCTCCGACTTCCAATCCAAAAATCCGATTAAAGTTGCTCTGCATTCTTGGCCTGTAAATGGGGTTAAACTTGGAAGTTGAGATTATGACCATCGGCAATTAAAACTTGTGCCGGCTTAAGTAATGATGCGTTTCTTACGATATATGGCGAAACTTTATCTTTTAATGCTTTTTCTCCATGTCGTGCAAGTGTCCACTTGTCAAAGTTGTTGTCCCTGAACCATTCTGCGTATCTTCTAAATGTTACATCTTTGGGAAGTATGTCATAACCACGCTCTTTTAATATATGTTTCGTAAGCGAAATGGACTTTCCGATTGAAAATGCACTTGGGGATAAAATATCACGGTATGTTTTAATAAAATCTATTGTTGATAAATTTAAATTTTTTTTGACGGTAAAAGCTAAACCAATGCATTGATAAACGTAAATCATTGTTCGTTTGAGTTATTGTTTTTCCCACATGTAACTCCCCAGATTTTACCTTTCCATACCTAATACAATTATCATTTGTATCAATGTATAAGACATCAAAGCCTTCTCCTTATTTTAACAAAGAAGAAAGAAATATCAGAAAATTTGGTTATAAAACAATATTAGGAAAAAACAACATAAAATTGTTTCTATATTTTTCAGTTATTTTTTGAGTAACTCTTTTTCATAATTATACTAGTTCTTCATTCAGATAATCTTTTTCCTCATTCAGATTCTTTAATTATTTTGATAAGTACATCTCATTCCTATGTTAATTATCTATGAATATTTTTATTTACTTTTAAATCAACAAAACTTAATATATTTGATATTTTACTTAAGAGTTCTCAATAAATTAGACATACAGAACCTGTTTATATTACAATGTAGACAGCTAAAGGAGTATTGCTTTGTCTGTTCAAACTATAGAAGGGCAAAATAAAAGAATTAGGATAAGTTCCGAAAATATGGATTTAGAGCTTGTTGTTGACAATGCAATTTATTCTATAGATTATTTTTCAATAAATAACCGTCGTTATTTAGGCAATAAATACAAGTTGAATAATTTTATTGAATCAACAATATCAAAAGTTTGCGGGGATTTTGAATCTTTTGCGGATTTGTTTGCAGGAACAGGCTCAGTTGCTTCTATTTACCAGGATAAACACCTTATTGTTAATGATATTTTGTATAGCAATTATGTATGCCATCAGACTTGGTTTGGAACTGAAAAATACTCCAAAACAAAAATTGCCAGTTTTATAAAGAGATACAATACAATTTCTGTATCATCAGATAATTATATGTCTAAAAATTATGGTGATACTTATTTTAGCAAGAAAAATTGTCGTAAAATCGGCTATATTAGAGAAGATATTGAGAAAAATTATAATAATGGGACATTAAATAACAGAGAAAAATGTATTTTAATCACATCGTTATTGTATGCTATGGATAAGATTGCAAATACTTGTGGACATTATGATGCATATAGAAAAAATGGTGAATTAAATAAAAATCTGGAATTACAAATGCCTAAAATTGAGAAATCTAATATTAAAAACAAAATATACAACGAGGATATAAACAAACTGGTAAAGGTTATTTCTGCTGATATTGTATATCTTGACCCGCCTTATAATTCAAGACAATATTGCGATGCATATCATTTATTAGAAAATGTTGCCCGTTGGGAAAAACCAAAGGTTATGGGTGTTGCAAAAAAAATGGATAGAACAGCACTAAAAAGCGATTATTGTACTATTAGTGCTACAAATGCATTTGAAGATTTGGTTAAAAATATAAAAGCAAAATATATTGTTCTTTCATATAACAATATGGCAAATAAGGGTAATGATCGTTCAAATGCTAAATTATCAGATGAAGATATTATACGAATTTTAAGTGCAAAAGGTAATGTTCAGCAATTTTCACAAGATTACAAAGCATTTTCAACAGGGAAGTCAAATATTGAAGAAAATGCAGAAAGACTTTTTGTATGTCAATGCTTTTAGATAAAGATTCAGACTTAGAAATTATACAATCTCCCTTGAATTATACAGGGGGAAAGTTTAAATTGCTTCCGCAGTTATTACCATTATTTCCAAAAAACATTGATATATTTGTTGATTTGTTCTGCGGAGGAGCAAATGTAGGTGTTAATGTAAAAAGTAATAGGGCGATACTAAACGATACTGATGATAACCTAACATACCTTTTTAATATGTTTAAAAATCTAGGTGCAGATTGTTTACCTTTACTTGATGAAATCATTGAAAAATATGGATTATCTCAAAGTGCAAAATATGGATATGGATATTATGGTTGTGATAGCGGAAACGGATTAGCACCGTATAATAAAGCCAAGTTCTTAAAATTAAGAGAAGATTACAACAATAGTCCAGATCTCGGCTACTACCACTATGCGATGTTATATGTGCTAATAATTTATTCATTTAATAATCAAATTCGTTTTAACAGACAAGGGCAATTTAATTTACCTGTTGGGAAAAGAGATTTTAATGAAAAAATGCAGGATAAATTGAATAAATTTATAACAAGACTGGCTTCAAAAAAATACGAATTTTCGAATTATGATTTTAGAAATTTTGATATATCCCAGCTGAATTCAAACAGTTTTGTTTATGCTGATCCACCATACTTAATTACTTGTGCTACTTACAATGAACAAGGTGGTTGGAATGAACAAGATGAAAGAGATCTGTTAGAATTCCTTGATAAATTGCACTCAAATAATATTAAATTTGCACTATCAAATGTTTTGAGGTGCAAAGGAAAAGAAAATTTAATACTTATAAATTGGGCTAATAAAAATTATAATAAATACAGAGTTATTAACTTGAATTATGATTATAATAATTCAAATTATCAAGTTAAGGATAAAGATTCTATTACTGAAGAAGTTTTAATTATAAATTATTAAGGAATTGCTATGAAATTAAATAACGAAAAGCAAATATTCAATCTAATGGATACAAACGGCAGACGTAATGATGTTATAAATGCCTTGCAGGGCTATCTATCAATTTTGTCAAATTTGAATGGGGAATGGGATAATCTACCAAATAGCTTATCGCAATATTTATTTTATAAAAAAGCAATAGAATTGTCTCCTGATGTGTTTTCTATACATACTCCGTATGATAATTTGCAAGCAGAGATAAATAGAAATTCGGAATTTAAAAATGCTATTGAAAACAATGATTTAACTTGGATTCAAAATAATCAAGATTCGTATAGGGAACTTTTAGGGAAATTTGATCAAGGAATAGAGGATAGAGCAAGACATTATACAAGTAATTTGGTAAAATTAGGCTTTGCCACACAAAAAAGAGAAATTACAAGTGTTGGGCAACTTTTATTAGATAAAATAAAGTTAAATAAAGATGAATTGGAAAGTCTGCTTCCTGTGGATAATATTAATATCATATACTTACGACAGTTATTGAAATTGCGTATATATGATGCTCAAGGACAAAATTTTTATGCTCCTTTTTTGTTTGCTCTATATATTCTAATTCATAGGAATAGAATTTCTGAAAATGAATTTTTTGAATTAGTACAGGGATTAAATCCGTATTGTGATTTTACAGAAATAGATCGTTATGTTGACAATTATGAAGAAGGAAATGTTGTTGAAAATATACATATCAATATTCCTGATGATATAGAAGACTCTATTATAAATGAGTCCACTTTCAGAAAATATTTCAAAAATCAGAAAAGTTCTACTACAGTCGATGTTTATATGGCATTTTATAATATGTTATATAAATTTAATAATGAAAGAAATTCTGCAAGGTTAAATGAGCTATTACAATATTATGAAGATAATAAGCCAATGCTCAACAAGGCTTTTGGATGTGGTAAAAATATATTTATTGCAAGAAATGGAGAAAGACCCGCACCAGAAGAGTTTGTAAGAAAAAATAAAAAAATATTTGAATTATCTTTAAATAAATATCTATATACACAGTTTGAACTCTCAAAACGTTTAGACCAAATTAGAGAGTACTCTGATACAACAAAAAGAATATTTAGAGCAACTGGTGTAATCAGTTTTGACAATGGTTATGTAGAATTAGCCTATAAAGAGCTCTGCAAGCATATTTTTAAGGGACAATTATTACGTCAAAATATTTGTGATAAATCTAATGATTATGTTGAATATGAAACTGAATATGATAGTTATTTTTGCTCAATAACTTCTTTGGCAGAAATTTTATCATATTCAAACGAAGAAATATTTAGTATAACAAATTCTGTTAAAGAAGAATTTGGCGTTTCTGATGTGGGACAAATAGCTGAAAAAGTAGTCGCGAACAGGAAACGTGAATTTGCTGAATTTATTAGAAATAGATATCCTCTTGAAAAAGTTAAAGAACTATTAGGTTTATTTAGTGATCGCAGTAATGATTCACAACTCAAGGAATATGTAAGTTCAGATGCTACTGTTCCAACAATATATGAATTTGTTGTAGGCATTGCTTGGTATTACTTTGCAGGAAAAAGAATTGATCTTTTAAGTAGCTATAATCTTACATTATCAGCTAATTTTGAGCCATTGGTACATGCCGGTGGTGGACAGGGTGATATTGTTATTTACGAAGATAGCAAAGTTGTTATGTTGGAAGCTACACTAATGAATTCAAGTAGTCAAAAGCGAGGAGAATGGGAACCTGTATTAAGACATTCTGTTAATTTAAAAGTTGAAGAAGAAATGAATGGTACACAGCGACAAGTAACCACATTTTTTATTGCGGATGAATTTGATTTGAATACAATTAATATATGGAAGGCTGTAGCCGCTGTTCCAATGCAATCTTCAGCAGATAGAGAAAGTTTTACTGATAATGTTGTAATTATGCCGATAAATTCAGCTGAATTGTCTGCATTAACTGGTAAGTCAGATAAATATGATGAAATTATAAATAATGTACATAACTTGTTTGAAGTTGAAAAAAATAATTTTGATTTAAATTGGCGAGATGAATTTATTCGTAAAATAGTTTAGTTAAATTTCTCTATATACCAATCCGAACAGGCATGGTGGTTGAAGTTCCAATATAGTTCAAAGTAAAAGTTGAATTCCATTGAATTATCGTCTTTGAAATTATAAGAATATTTATTTAACTGGGTTTTTCGGTAACTTTCAAACGCATCCTGAATATCCTTTGCAAACTTTTTTCTAAATTCAGAATAAGGAATATCCAATTTCTCTTTAGTTAATTTATTTCTCAAAATCATCTTCAAAGCCTCTGATGTTATCAAGTTCGATGTTGTATTATTTACCGGTTTTGTCTACATAGGTTGCAAAATCAACTGTTTTATCAGCAAACTGATTTTTCCAAATGCAAATTAATAAACCAATTTCTTGTGTTTTTAAATTCAAAATCTTTGTTCCATAAAGTTTGTAGTCTTTTTCAGTCATAATATGCACCTTTCGATCATATACATTAATCGATTACTTCCCATTTAAAATCAACCGAATATGTTGCTATGTAAAGATTTGGATGCTTTTTGCCTGCTTTCAAGCTAATGTGTTGTGTGTCAAAAAGGAGGATAGATTATGAAAGAGGTTACGGGTTTTAATATTACCGATAAAGAATTTAAGTTATTAAGCAGAAAAGCAGAAGCTGTTTATAACATAGCCGTTGTGATTGATTATTTTTGTGCTACACAACAGGAAATAGAAGAATTTGGTATAAAAACTTTAACGGGACTATTTATCAGCATTTGGTTTGACCAAAATGCGGCAACGAAATCTTTCGCATCAAATCTTTCATCCGAGTAGATAACGGGAAACAACGTTTCATAGTGTTGATAGGTGCATTTATGTAAACAATTTAAACAAGGAGTGCGATAATTTTTAAAATCATACTCAACAACAAAGCCTTTATGTGAGTCTGCATAATATGCCCACATTGTCGGCGAAGTTTGAGTTTCTGAAAAACAGGCAATATTTTGATAGTTTTTATATTGGATACAATCTCGAATGGAATCATCAATCATTTTTTCCAATTTAGGAGAAGCTAATCTCATGCTTGCCTGAATTAAGAGAAGATATTTATGTTGCAATTGTTTGGTTTAACAGAGGAAAACCTGAAACAATTTATTTAGTTCCTTCAACTGAATGGAACAATAAAGATTCTAATATTTTTGTTGAAAGAAATTATGAGGGTTTACAAAGTGAACCTGAATGGGCTATTAACCTTTTTGATAGTAAAGAATCAGAATTAGAAGTGTTCCCGATTTCCATTCAAAGAAACCTACAAGAGTTGCACGAACGGCTGAACCTGTAAAGGGATTTAGAACTTGAAAATTAAGAACATGACCGTCTGCAAC